>DGUI01000006.1 GCA_002394605.1 Mageeibacillus sp. UBA4314
TACGGGGCTCGAACCCGTGACCTCTACGCTGCCAGCGTAGCGCTCTCCCAGCTGAGCTAATGCCCCATAACCGCTTCCCCATGAGGGAAGCTGATACAGAGAATATATACTTAATTACTGCTCCTGACAATATCCTCGATGATCGCCGCACACTTCTCCACACCCAAGTATCCGCTGTTAAGGCAGACATCATAGTTGTTGGGCCTGCCCCACTCACGGTCGGTAAAGTGCTTGTAGTTTGCGGCTCTCTTCTTATCCTTGTCAGTGATGCGCTTCTCAGGCTTCGTGTCGCTCTCTCCGTAAGTCGCGACGACTCTCTTGGCACGGTAATCCAGGTCTGCATAGAGGAAGACGTTGAGGACACCGTCGAATTCCTTGAGGATGTAATCTGCGCAGCGGCCTACGATGATGCAGGGCTTGCCGGCATTGGCGATCTCGATGATCTTCTTGCGCTGGATCGAGTAGATGTAATCCGTCGTCGTCATGCCGTTCATGATGCCGGGTGTTCCTGCTGCCTCGAAGCTGTAGGATATGATGGAGTTGCCGGGGGCATACTCGCCGTTGGCAGCGACATAGTCTCTGGAGAAGCCTGTCTCCCCTGCGACCCTGTCAATGATCTCCCTGTCGTAGTATTCGAAGCCGAGATCTTTCGCAAGGAGCTTACCGAGCGTCCTTCCTCCGCTTCCAAACTGTCTGCTGATAGTGATGATCTTGACTGCCATAGTACCGGCCTCCTTATCTTAACCTTGCATGTTATTGCTCTTCACGCTGTTGATCGTATTTGTGAGCGCATCCTCGAACTGGTTGGAGTTCTTGTCAAACATGAACGAGTACTGAACCTTGCGGATGACGGAGATCGTCTCCTTATCCTTCTCAGTCTCGATGTTGTCTGCCGTGAGGAACTTACCGAGTTCTGATGAATAGTAGCCGGCCGCATTGATGCAGGGGATCTCTTCCCTCGTGCTGTTGATGAGCTGGAAGTATGCAGGATAATCGATATGTGCAGCCTTCATTACATCAAGAGCCAGGTAGTTGAGGGATGTGTAACCCATGCTGTTCTCCTGGGCCTGTATGAGCTCGGGATCCATTTCGTAGTTCGTCCAGATGATGTAAGGTACGCACCAGCTGGAGTTCTTGCCGGGCGCCATGTTGTTCGTGAATCCGCTGATCGGCGGCTGGTGGTCACCAAAGATGACTACGCAGTACTTCTCGTCTTCCTGGCTGAGTCTTTCGAGGAGCCACTTCAGAGCCTTATCGGACTCTTTGACAAGGTTGATGTAGTTGTTGACGGGGAATGTCTCGCCAGTGAATGCCCTTGTAACGTACTCCTTGACAGGGAAGTTATCGAAAGCATCCTGATATCCGCCGTGGTTCTGCATCGTTGCAAGGAACGTCAGCGTCTTCTGACCGTTGCCCGATGTAGCGACATTAACGAGGTTCTCGTAAGCCTTCTGGTCGGACAGGTAATTTCTGATGTAATCATCCTTTGTCTTCTCGAAATCATCGATGAACATCATGTTCTCAAAACCGAGGAGAGGATATACTCTCGGACGCTGCCAGCCTGAAGACAGATAGCAGTGCATTGCAGTCGACTTGTAACCGAGGTTATCAAGCGCCCATACGAGAGAATATGTATCCTTCTTGATGAACATCGTATAAGGTATCGAACCCGTAGGCATGTAGCTCGTGGTGATACCCGTGAAGAATTCGAACTCAGAGTTAGGAGTGTTGCCTCCGTAAACGGAAGATGTGATATAACCGTGGATCGTATTGTCCTTAAGTGAGTTCCAGTAAGGAGAAGGATCCTCAAACACGCCCATCATGGGCAGGTAGTCACGAAGCTGCATGTAAGACTCGCTGAGGATGACGATGACGTTGGCAGAGTCATCCGTAACGGCACCCGGATAGTTCGGATCGACATTGAGCTGCTTGGCGAGCTGATCGACATAATCATCCGTGTAGCCTTCCGGCTTCTTCTGGTGGAGCGAGTGTGCCGACAGCGCTATGTTCATGAGAAGTCCATTATAGATGGAACCCTTATCGTTCCAGGCTTGCGGGGAATTCGTGAGGCTCCACTTATCGAGGAGGAATACGAATGTTGCTTCAAAGCCGACGCAGAGAACGAGGCTTATCGCGATCTTCGCAAACCAGGGCAGGATCTTGGGTTCATCCTTGATCCTGAGACAAACGATGAAGAACAATGCATAAGGCATAGCTACGAAGATGATCGGGTACAGCAGAGGGAACTCAAATGTACTCGCTACGTTCATAGCCGTCTTGATCGAATAGATATCACTCATGAGGACCTCATGTCCCCTTGCCTGATACGTGAAATAGTTGATCAGCGAGATGAGCATGAACGGCAGCGGAGTGAATGCCGCAGCAAATCTTCTTGATACCGTGAGCATACGGAGGAAGAAATAAAAGCCGATGATGATCGGGAATTCGTAGAGCCACCTCATGGTCTCTGAACCGTACATTACGACATAGAGCGAGCTCGTCTCGACCGTTGAGATCCTATTGTGATCGACAAGGTTGATGTACTGCATAAAGTAGATCGTAAATGCCGATACGAACAAAGGAAGTACCGCTTCCAGTACGAACCATGTCCACTTATTCTTGCCGTCTGACCTGCCTCTGATCGTTAAGAAAGTGAGCAGGAACAATCCTGCATACCAGAAAAGAGCATCGTTAAGCCTTGTCCACGAGAAGATGGCCGGAACCAATGCAAGAGCAAAGGCAACGACCAGTCGCGGTATATCCTTCAATCCCTGTTTGACACTAAAAAGCATTCTTCCACCTCTGTTTATAGTCAATTAAAATTCTTGTTAATTATACACATAATTTTCAAATAGTGAACTATTGTTGCCGTCTGAGACGATATTATATTGCAAAAACCTGTAAAACTTAAGCATATCACCCGGTTTTCCCGTCAGTTCGTCAGTTGCAAGATGGACGGTGCCGTCGGAAGTCATGAATCCCGCACTGTTGATGAACGGGAGTTCTGCCCTGACAGATTCTATCGCGCCGTAATAGGCGTTGAGCTTGAACCCTGCAGCCTTGAGGACGTCATTTGCCAGATAGTTGATGCTCGTAAACTGCGAAGGACTCCTGACCGCTGCCTTCTCCTCCTCAGTCAGTTCGTAATTCGTCCAGATGATGTAGGGTACTACCCATGCCCTGCCTCCCGGCATAAAGTCCGCGGGATCAGTGAGACCGAGTTCCGGCTGATGGTCGCCGAAGACAAGGACCACGTACTTCTCATCCCTGGTCTTAAGCTCGGTGAGGAGCATCTCAAGGGCCTTATCGCTTTCGCGCGTCAGGCTCATGAACGTGTTGAAGCATCTGTTCGTGTAGTCGTCGAACTTGTCCGTATAGACATCGGGCGTATACTCATCGAAATAGTACCCGCCGTGATTCTGGATAGTGATCAGATATGTGAATGTCTTCTTCTCACTCGTCTTATCGTGCTCGTCCAGGATCCTCATCATATTCTCGTAAGCACAGCTGTCCTTTACCTTGCCGCAGACGATGTCATTCTGGGTGTAGCTGAAATCATCGATGAAGAACATCTTGCCGAAGCCCAGCCTCGGGTACACAGCAGGACGGTTCCAGCCGTCTGCGAAGTACGGATGCATCACGAAAGTATCATACCCGGCATCGGCCAGGGCCCTCGTTACGGAGTACATGTTGTCCTTGATGAAAGAATGGTAAGCGATGGAACTTGACGGCAGGTTTGCCATGGAAAGACCTGTAAGGAATTCGAATTCCGTATTTGCCGTATTGCCTCCGAATACTGAAGACATCGCATATCCCCTGATGGTATTCTCCTTGAGGCTGTCCCAGTAAGGATCAGGGTTTTCCGTCTTGCCGGTCTTGTCCTGATAGATGCTGAGATCAGAATACGATTCGTTCATTATTACGATGATGTTCGCCGTATCTTTGTCTGACGTCAGAACACTCGGATACTCACTCTCGTACGGTGCGAGCAGACTGTTAAGGGTGTCAGCCGAATAGCCCTCAGGCGGCGTTATGATCACCGACCTTACGGACTCTGCAAAAGACATGTAGTAACCGTTTGCAACGGACATCATGTCTCCCCATTCACGGAAGATGTGATTACCGTCAGCAAACCAGCCCTTGACCGAAAGTACGCTGAGGAACGAAGTAAGTGCCACAAGGACCGCAAAGATCACTTCTCTTATCGCGATATGGATCCTGCTCTTCTCCACATTCATGTGCACAAAGGACATGATGAAGAGAACGTAAGGGATTACCATGAATACGGCAGGAACAATGAGATCGTAGCTGTAGCTGCCCATTACTTTCGTTGCGGTATTGACCGAAGTGAAGTCAAGGAATACGAGCTCATGTCCCCTGAACTGGTACACATAATAATTGATGATGGCGATCAGCATGAACGGCACGGGAGTCGCTATGACGGCAACCTTAGGCGACATGAAGAACAGCCTGAACAGATAGTAGACCACAAAGACGAAGACGGCCTCGTAGAACACCCTGTTCTGGATCAGGAGATACCCCCAGAACGAGAACAGCTCGTTTGTCATGGCGTGACCGTAGAGACAACCGAGCTGGAAATAATACATAATGAACAGTGCCGCATACAAAGGCAGGATGATGTCTAAAACAAACCTGAACTTGCCCGTCACCTTAAACGACGGGATGATAAGAAGGAAGAACATGACGATCCCCCACGATGCCTCGCTGTAACGCGGCAGGATGAGGATGAATTCCACGAGGGCAACGGCAAAGAACACGGCGATACGGATGATGTCCGTCCTGCCGAACCTGAACGATTCCCTGATGCCCTTCATGTCCATCTGCTCTCCCCCTTATTAGGTCCTAGCAGATATTATAACATTTTTTATCTTTTAATCACCCCGCGGCATGCTTCACTCACGGCAACTGCCGCAGCGAGCTTGACAAGGTCAGGTATGATGAACGGGATGACACACATCGTAAGTGCCGCCCAGACGCCCACGGGACCTGTCTGTGACGCATAGACTGTCATGAACCACACAGTCCCAAAAGCATACAGCACCACGAGAGATATAACGCACGCGATCACCTTAAAGACGATCCTCTTCCCCCGCTCCTTTGAATCCGCAGCGAAAACCTTATCGGCCAGAAGAAGATACACGATCCCCATCACGATAAACCCGATGATAAATCCGCCCGTAGGTCCCATGAGAACGGAAAAGCCGCCCTTGAACCCCGAGAATACCGGAAGACCGACGGCTCCAAGGAGTATGTAGCACACGATGGAGATCAGCCCCCGCTTGCCACCGATAGTCATCAGGACCGCAAAGATCATTAGCGTCTGGAGCGTGAAAGGAACCGCCATCACAGTCAGTGATATGAATGCTCCCACCGTTATCAAAGCCGCCCCCAACGCAGACAGTATAAGGTTATATGTCGTACTCTTGTTCATATTGTAAACCCTCTCGAAAATCGCTTTACAATCGGATTATAGTTATTTTTGTCCGGAATGCAAACAAAATATTTACCGGTAAAAAATATTTGTATATAATTCGTTTAGATTTTTCATTAGGAGGCATAGTATGACAATAAGAATCGGTATCATGGGATACGGTAATCTTGCCAGGGGTGTTGAATCTGCGATCGCACAGAATCCGGATACAAAGCTCGCAGCAGTATTTACAAGGAGATTCCCTTCACAAGTTAAGATCAAGACACCTGGAGTCAGTGTCTATAGCGTTAACGATGTCCTCAAGTTCAAGGATCAGATTGATGTCATGATCATCTGCGCAGGTTCAGCAACAGACCTTCCTGAGATGACTCCGGTCTATTCACGTGATTTCAACTGTATCGACAGTTTTGATACTCATGCAAATATCCCTCAGCATTTCGAGGCGGTCAACGAAGTCTGTCTTGCAAACCACACCACTTCCCTCATCTCAGCAGGCTGGGATCCCGGAATGTTCTCCATCCAGAGACTCTACGCCAATGCGATCCTTCCCGAAGGTAAGGATTACACATTCTGGGGCAAGGGTGTATCACAGGGGCACTCAGATGCTATCAGAAGGATCCCCGGCGTTAAGAACGGCAAGCAGTACACGATCCCGATCGACAGCGCCCTCGAGGCAGTAAGATCAGGCAAGGGTCCCGATCTCACAACACGACAGAAGCATAAGAGAGTATGCTATGTCGTTCCTGAGGAAGATGCTGATCTTGCAGCGATCGAGAACGAGATCAAGACGATGCCGAACTATTTCGCTGATTATGATACGACAGTAAACTTCATCACGGAGGAGATCTTCGAGCGGGATCATTCCGGTATGAGCCACGGCGGATTCGTCTTCAGGACAGGCGTTACGGGATTTGATAAGGACAACAGGCACATCATCGAATACAGCCTCAAGCTCGATTCCAACCCCGAGTTCACGGGAAGCGTTCTCGTAGCTTACGCAAGAGCTATCTACCGTCTCCACGAAGCAGGAGACTGCGGATGCAAGACCGTATTCGATATCGCACCCAAGCTCCTCTCACCCGTAAGCGATTACGACCTGAGAGCTCACCTGCTGTAATATTGAACTGTTTGGTCTTGCCAATGCAACCGTGATTATGTATAATAGGTCACGTTGCATATGGGCGGTTAGCTCAGCTGGTTAGAGTATCTGCTTGACATGCAGGGGGTCGCTGGTTCGAGTCCAGTATCGCCCACCATAAGTTAACGAAGGAGTCGTCTGACAGGACGGCTCCTTTTTTGTGTTTTGCAGGGGTTAGGGATGTGGACGGAGGCGCTCAGCAGGACAGTTTCCGTTTATTCAAGGCGAGATTACCCACGGTGGGTGCACCCCGGGTGTCACTGTACAGGGCAATTTCCGTTCGTTCAAGGGAATCACACACGGATATCACACCCCGGGTGTGAGGGCTGCGGTGTATCGCAGGCAAAACCCGCACTCACCCCAATATCTTCTGCCTCAGTTCCTCAGCCGAAGAACATATGACTTCTGCACCGTGTTCCATCAGGAACTCCCGGCTCTTAAATCCCCAGTCGACGCTGATGACATCAACTCCGGCATTATGGCCAGTGGCGACATCGACTTCGGAATCACCAACGTAGAGGCATTCTTTATTCTCAACTCCAAAATGCGACATGCACGCAAAAACCCCGTCAGGTTCGGGCTTGCACGGGACATCTCCCCTCTTCCCTGCAACAAGATCAACAAGTCCCGGAATCAGATGATCTATTACCTTATCTGCCGTATCCTGCGGCTTGTTCGTATTCACAGCAACATAAAGACCGGCGGAATGAAGATCCTCCAGAAGCCTGACTATCCCGTCAAACGGGCAGGTCTTAATCGTGCAGTTATCAAAGTAGTTGCGCTTATAATCACTTAATACTGACTCTGCTTCATTCTCATGTCCGGTTCCGGCCAGAACCCTTTCGACCAGCTTGGCAGCACCATTACCCACATATCCGCCAATAACATCAGAACCTAAAGTTCTGATGCCCCGGGATGCAAGTGTCATATTAAGAGCGCCTGCAAGATCCTCGCCTGTGTCAAGAAGCGTGCCGTCCAGATCAAATATAACAAGTTTATATCTCACTCGTCTTTCCCCTTCAGCTCGAATTCGAAAGTATCCCGGTAGTGAACGTTTTTCTTCAGCGGGAGTGCAGAAATATTATCGACTGTACGCTCGATCTCTTTGGAACAGAAATCGGCGAAGAATTCGCAGAAATCGTTACGCATGAGCTGCTCTTCGTGAAGATACTCATTCATCTGCTCAGGAGTAAACGGAAGTACGGTAAAATCGTATTTCTGTCCTCCGGCGCGGCGCAGCAGGATCCCATCACCCGTTGTATTCGAGATCTTCACGACGCTCGTGTCGCTGTGGGCGCTGTTCTCTGCCGGTCTGGCGTACGGATGGTACATCTTATCCGTCTCGGCTGCAAACAGACCCAGTTTACTTGCGTTCTTACGGTCAAAGTAGGATTCTCCGGGACCTCTGCCGTACCAGGTACATACTGTCTCATCCTTGACTAACGGGAAACGTATTCCGTATCTGATCATGTCGTATTTCGGGGTGAAGTCCAGGGTGACGTTGAGTTTACCAGGCTTGGGAACCTCGTAGTAGAGAATAACATCGCCTTTCATAGCAAACGATGAGTAATATGATACAAATCCGAACACACCGTTTTTCATGCTGTATTCGCATTTTTTAAACTCAAGGGAATTCTGGATTTCCTCGTAGTCGCTCTCTTTGGAGAATACGGTCTTGGCCAGAACGAAATTCCTGTCCGTCCTGTCGATGTTGGAAGGACATCTGTAGAAGCTTGGCATGAACGATCCGTTAAGGAAATTGAAACCGTCGATGACAATGGCGTTGACAGCACCTTTCTTCCTGGAGAAACCGATCCTGTATTTGGAGTTGCCGACAAAGATCTCGGTCGGTACCGCAGATACGGCAGCAGGCACGGCAAGAGCTTCAACATTAGTCTCCACGGCAATCTCACCTTGAGCGGGAAGATTGGATGCCACATCCGGAACGATAATCTCCTCCTCGATGTCAGTCATGCGGACCGTAACCCCGTCCTCCACAGTATTACCGTTAGCTTCGGCATCCGGGGCAGGCAAAGCCTTGACATCGCCGGTCTTTCTGTCAGCGATCACAGGAGCCCTCTTCTTCCCCTCATCCGGGCCTACCGGCGAGGCTACTTCGGGATTTATGATCTCCTGATAGAAAGTCATCTCGAATCCTCTGTTGGCGTAGTAGTTGTCTTTCTCCAGCCTTAAAGAGATGTCAAATACCAATTCGTGGGACAACGCATTCATGTAGGTATCGATCATGTCCTGTTTGCCCTTGGCCCAGCCCGGCGTCCTGAACTGATCGAAATCGATCGGGAACCTCAACGTCCTTGTTCCCTCAGGCTCGATCTCGGTGATACCGCCATGGCCGCCCATGAGCTTCTTGCCGCCTAAAAGCACTCTCCACTCCAGGTCAAGCTCGTCTGTATAAGCAAAAGGATTTGTATTTCGAAGTGTGAGATTTGTGGGGTCCCCCTCATTTGAGAAGATCTGAAGATCCCTGCACTGCTGCTTGATGTCGAGGTAGATCGGGTGGGGATTACGGAGAACGTCTACGATACCCTGACCGATGCTGCTGTCAGCACGGAGCTTACCGCCGACGAGGTCAGCGTGGTGGATCCACTTGTACTCAGCGCCGTCATCCCTGAACCTCGTTCTTCCGGGGATCAATTCGAAGAGATTACGGTCCGTCTTGTTCTTGGCAAAGATCTCTTTCCTGTCGAGACACAGATCCTGCCAGGGACCGAAGATGGCGCCAGCCTCACCGTCGAACGGAAGGATATCTGAGACGATCTTGTCGTAATCGATATTACAGTACCACGGCCTTGTATTGTCCAGTTTCTTCGCTTCGGCCTTGATCCTTGCTGCCTCCTGCGGATTGAAATGATAATCCGCAAAGCCCCACATGATAACTGAAGGATGAGCCATCAGAGACTCAACGCAGTCAAGGATGACCCTGCCCGTTCCCGACACAATGACATACATTCCATATTGGTCGGTAAGATTCAGCAGTTCATCACCGGCCGGCAGTCCGGAGCAATATAAGCAGTTTATTCCTGCCCTCTTCATGAGGATCAGGTCGTGTCTCATCTCGTTGCGGGGCACACAGATGCCGCCTTTGCTGTCGAATTCAAAATACCTGACAGTCCTTAAGTTAACGCGCCTGTCGTTGATATCTATCTTGTCGTTGACGACATTGACGCTCCTGAAACCGATCCTCCTCCTCTTCGTGCAGATCACCGCATCTTCCGAGTCGAGAAGCTCGATCACGACATCATACTGGATGGGCGTCATGTCAGACCAGAGTCCAACGTCGACAGCCATCAGTTCGCCCGTCACCCTCCTCTTCGAGTTGGATTCTATTACGCCTGTCATGGGGCCTGTCTGCTCTCTGAGCTTGACGTATGGCAGATTGTAAAGATCATATTCACGCTTTGCCTCGAGGAGCGACACCTTGACCGTGTACGGCATGTAGATATCAGTATGGTTTATCAGCTCGAAATCAAGATTGATCATGTAATTGCCGTGCTGGAGCTTCCTTGAAGCATCCTTGGCAACCGGCAGGTTCACGTTAGCGATCTCCGTAACGTATGCCTCGGGAAGGCTCTCGAGCGTGATGCGGAGATTGCTCATCTCAACAAGGGATTCCTTGATGAGATACACGGGTCTAAATATCCCCGAGAATCCGAAATTCATGTAATCGTTGATTATATGCCCGTTCGCCGTGCTCCTGTCATATCTGTAGACGACGATGGCCAGCTGGTTCACGCCTTCCTTGGCATTGTCTGACAGAAGGATCCTCTTGCATGTATTGACCGCATGAGACTCAGCTAAGATCTGGCTGTTGAGATAGACTGCAAACCTGCCGCAGATACCGGATGTCTCCAGATACAGAGCCCTGTCGATGTCTTCAGGCGTGAAGACGAGAGTCGTCCTGTAGATGCCAACAGAGTCCTCATCTCCCGTGCTCGACTTGAGCAGAAACTTGTCAGCCATGTTGTCGATATGCTTCTCCCCATCTCTCTCGAGCTTCTCGGGATAGTTATAAAGCAGGTAGTTCGGAAGGCCATAGCCTTCTGTCTGCCATGTTGAAGGGCAGTTGATCAGGTCCCACTCGGAATCGTCGAAAGAGAGCGACTCGAATCCGAACGGCAGCTCATTCTCATTGCCCGCCATGTAAAAACGCCATGTCGTAAGTGCCTTAACATAAGGTGATCCAACAAGACCGAACTCCGGCTGTTCCTTGCCGGAAAATATAAAATCAAAGGATTCATATGGCCAAAAGCCTTCGTTTGAGTTCTTAAAATCCATATTCCCTCCGTATTTGTCGATAATAGCTCAGTATTATTGTAGCACTTAATAAACTCATTAAAAATTTCATAGAGATTACAGATTAACATTTAAAAAATATAATGTATAATCACTTTTGGTGTAATTTTATTGTAAAGGAGACAATTATGGAACTTTTCTTAGGACTTGTCATCCTTGCGGCACTTCTGGCACTGGCTTACGCTGCCATCAACTTCTATTCTGTCAAGAAACTCGAAGAAGGCACAGACAGGATGAAGGAGATCGCCAAAGAGATCCGTCTGGGTGCAAACACATTCATCAATTATGAGTACAAGATCGTAGCCATCATCGGTGTGATCATCGCGATCGTACTCGGAGTAGTAATCTCATGGCAGGGTGCCTGTGCGTTCATTATCGGTGCGATAATGAGTGCTTCAGCAGGTTACGTCGGCATGAAGATCGCTACATATTCCAACGTCAGGGTTACCAACACGGCCCGCACAACAAAGAAACTGAGCGATACCCTGAAGGTAGCTTACAAGGGCGGATCAGTAATGGGTCTGTGCGTTGCAGGCTTTGCTCTTCTCGGTATCTTCCTCGTATACCTTATCTTCGGATACGGACTCGGACAGATCGCTGACTTCAGGAACGGCATCATCGCAGAGAACTTCTTAGGTCTTGAGGCTCCTTTCTCAATGACTATCTCCTGCTACGCATTGGGCTGTTCCGTTATCGCCATGTTCAACCGTGTCGGCGGCGGTATCTACACGAAGGCTGCAGATATGGGTGCTGACCTCGTCGGTAAGACAGAGGCTCACCTCCCTGAGGATGACCCGAGGAACCCTGCTACGATCGCTGACAACGTTGGTGACAACGTAGGTGACGTTGCCGGTCTCGGTGCTGACCTCCTCGAGTCTTATGTCGGCGCTATCATGTCAGCTGCGATCCTCGCATGCGAGCTCTTCTCCAGGAAGACTGCTGCAGGCGCTGCTTTCGATTCGCCTTTCCTCGAGAAGCTCCTGATATTCCCCGTTGCTTTCGCAGCGTGCGGACTTATCGCTTGTATCATCGGTATCGCTTCCACGCTCCTGAAGCGCAAGCTCTCCGACAACCCCCACATGGAGCTCAACGTCTCCACCTGGGTATCTGCAGGCGTTACGGCCCTCTTCGGATTGGGTCTGGCTTACTATTTCTTCGGATATAATTCCAACGACGGCTACACGGCATTCAAGTTAGGATGGATCTCCCCCTGGATCGCAGCTGTCCTTGGCGTTGCTGCCGGCATCATCATCGGCGCCATCGCTGAATACTACACATCTTACGACTACAAGCCCACAAAGATCCTGGCGAAAGCATCAGTCGACGGTGCTGCCCTCACGATCACACAGGGCCTGGCACTCGGCATGAAGTCCTGTATGGCTCCCGTATTCGTACTCGGCGCAGCTATCTACGGTTCATACGTCATTGGCGGTCTGTACGGTATCTCCTGCGCCGCTATCGGAATGCTCTCATTCGTTGCTACGACAGTTTCCGTTGACACATACGGACCTATCTCAGACAATGCAGGCGGTATCGCCGAGATGAGCTACCTCGATGAGGAAGTACGTAAGATCACAGATACTCTTGACTCCGTTGGTAACACAACGGCAGCTATCGGTAAGGGATTCGCCATCGGCTCTGCAGCATTTGCTACACTCGCCATGATGAACTCCTACCTCTATTCCTACACACCTTCGAATGTTCTCGCTGATGACATCGCGCTGAACATCTTGAACCCTCTGACACTCGCAGGCGCCATTGTCGGTGCCGCTCTCCCCTTCTTCTTCTCAGGAATGCTCATCGAAGCCGTTGCAAAGGCAGCTGAGCAGATGGTTGAAGAAGTCCGCCGTCAGTTCAAGGAGATCAAGGGTCTCCTCGAAGGTAAGGTTCTCCCTGATACAAAGGCTTGTATCTCCATCTCCTCTCAGGGTGCCCTGAAGGAAATGAGAGTTCCTGCTCTCACGGCTCTTATCTTCCCTGTACTTGCAGGATTCGTCTTCGGCGCTGAGTTCGTCGGCGGTGTGCTCCTCGGTGCAACAATCTCATCCATCATGCTTGCTATCTTCACTGGTAACGCAGGCGGTGCATGGGACAACGGCAAGAAGTACATCGAGACAGGCGCCATCAAGGGCCACGGCAAGGGTTCACCCGCTCACGACGCTGCAGTCGTCGGTGACACGGTAGGTGATCCTCTCAAGGACACAGTAGGACCTTCACTCGATATCCTTATCAAGATCATGAGCACGATCTCACTCGTTGCTGTTGCAGTATTCAGCAAGTACAACGTACTCGACTGGATCCTGAGCTTGTTCAAGTAAGGACAGTTTTTAAGCAGAGTTAAACGGAACTGCCTCTTTGTGACTAAGTCACAGAGGGGCAGTTCTTTTATGTGCCCGGAAGAGGTTATCGTGCAGGAATAGGAGAATCATAATTGGGCTGTTTTCCTTACAATGATAAGGAACATTCATAAGCATGATATTGCCATGTCCTCGGTGGTTTGTTTGATTGTTTGTACGATCCATTCAGACTATCTGTAGGGCTAAGTGCCGTTAGTCTGACACTTAGTCTGACTATTCAGACCAACAGTAGGGCTAAGTGCCGTTAGTCTGACACTTAGTCTGACTATTCAGACCAACAGTAGGGCTAAGTGCCGTTTGCCTTCCAGGAAGTCTGAATGAGCAGGTCATTCTATATAACACTCTATAAGTAGTGACCATTACATATCAGCGATTTGTAGAATGGCTTTTCTTCTGGCGATCATCAACTTCTAACGACCCTGTCCCTTCTGTCCCACGGATTCCGTGAAGAGCCATTTTATGGCTGGAATTACGCCCAACGGGTATCCCCCGGGGGGGACCTCTCGGGGTGAATATTGCGGATGTCCGACACAGAGTCCATACCCCGGGTATGGTGTGTGTGTCTGATTCTGCTCTCAAAATCTACAAAATCAAAAAAGACTGCCGCTCCCGCGACAGCCTCATAATAATCACTAACTCATCTCATCAAGTCAACAAAACAATAACCGTTACGAGTGCTACTGCCGCCCAGACCATGATGCAGATCTTGAAGATCATGTCGATCTGGAGCACCTGCTCCTTCCCGACCTTGGGCTTCATGTTAAGAGCGATAGTCTCGTTATCAACGACATAATCACTCTTCATCCTGCGCATATCGTTAGCATCCTGCTTAACAGCCTTCCTCGGAGCAGGAGCTGCTGCTGCCTGACGCGAAGCCTGCTGAGGCTGATAAGGCTGCTGATAGTGCTGCGTCTGCGGCTGAGACGGTCTCTGCCCCTGGTTCCTCTGGATCTGGCGGTCATAATACTGCCTTGGATCAACCTGATAAGGGAGCGGCTGCTGTTGCTGCTGAGGCTGGCGGGGCTGCTGCCTTCTCTGCTGCTGTCCTGCCATATTCGCCCTGCTCCTGTCAACGAACTCACGGTCCTCATAAGGACGCCTGAAATCAGCTGAATCCTGCGAAAACTTCATATCCGCATCGAAAGGATGCTTAGTCTGAACGCGAGGAGACCTTCCGGACTTACCATAGTGAGTCTGGACTGTAAGGTCGCGGTATTCGCGGTTTCCTCTGTAACGATCATTTGAACTCATAAAATGATTATATCATATTTTTAACTTGCAACATTCCGTTGCTGTCTAATGTAACGGCATTTTCATTTTCGAGGATCTCCATGCCGGTCTCCATGAGAGTCTTGGCAGAAGGAGTCATACGGGTAAGTCCGAGCTTATGTGCGCCTGCTACGAGAGCCGCGTCACGCGGGATACCGAACTGCTCCTTTATCGCTTCGAGCATGGCGCAGGCTGCTTCAGACGGATGGATGTCTTCAGGACTTCTGACCTCGCCTTCAGGAGAGACCCTGTAGAAATCATATGCCATGGGGTCGTCGCCGCTCTTCCAGAAGAACAGCGTGCCTCCTTCAGGTGCCGGCTTGACCCTCGTTGCGCGGATAATGTACTCGATCCTGTCACGGATCTTCTGATTGCTCTTGGCAATGCCGCAAGCCTCCATGATCCGAATTCCGATCGTATTGGCACTGACGGGCGATTCCTCAAGGATGACTTTATTTGCCATGGCCACGAGATATGCTGTCGCTTGCGTGGATTTGTTGAGAAACTCCTCCTCGGTCATCACACTTTGTGGAAGTTCAGCCTTTACGTATTCTCTCCCGCAGGGGCCTCCTGCGGGTTGGATTTTTTTGTCTCGTCTACCTCTATTGCAGGTTCTGTCACTTCAGATTGCTCTACAGACTGTTCTGACGTTTGTTCGTCAGGAACAGCATCATCTGTTCCGGGCGTGGAAGCTTCCAGAGGTTCTGCTACCTCCGGTGCTTCTTCCTCGTGTTCTTCCAAAGCCTTCTTCCTTGCTTCCAGGATCTCATTGATCTTTGCAATTATTGACTCTATTACCCTGTCCTTATTCTCCCACCAGTCAAGTGTCCAGACACGCATGGTGTTCCAGCCGAGTCCTGACAGAACATTACGCTGATAGATCTCACGGCCGCTGGTCGTCTTATTCTCCAGATAGAACTTGCCGTCCATGAGAATACCAAGACAGTATCTATTCTCATCTTCGGGATCTATTACACCGATATCGATCTTGTATTCAGAACTTCCTACACCCTTTGTCGTCTTAAATCCTTCTGCAACTAATGCAGCGCAGATTCCATCGACAACACCTGTATAGTGGCTGAATCTGTCGATGACCGGTGCATCCGTCGACACAGGTGATGCGGAATTCTCCCATACGGCTCTTCCCTGAGCATACTCCAGGAAACTCCTGAATGCAGCAACACCTCTTGCCGTATCTGATGTGACCTTGATCTGCTCAGGCTGCAAGGATGAGAATACCATCATCTCATACCTGGATCTCGTGACGGCAACGTTAAGCCTTCTCCATCCGCCGTCCTGGCTCAAAGGTCCGAAGTTCATATACACCTTACCTTCTTCGTCAGTACCGTAACCAACCGAGAACAGGATGACATCACGTTCATCGCCCTGAACATTCTCAAGGTTCTTGATGAAGATCGGTTCCTCTGATCCGTACAGTGCCTCTTCGATCTCAGGTGAACTCTTGAGACGCTCAGCGAGCATATCATCAATGAGGTTCTGCTGTGAGATGTTGAACGTTACAACGCCGATGCTCTTGTTGGGATCGGATGTGATCCTTCTTATGATCTCATCAACAACCTTCTCAGCTTCTGCCTTGTTCGTTCTCGTACGTCCCCTGTCGAAGACACCGTCAACGCTGACAAACGTTACCTTCCTCTCCAGGTCATTGCTCGAAGGGAAAGTATAAAGACGGTTATCGTAGAAAGCCCTGTTGCTGTATGTGATAAGACTCTCATGCTTGCTTCTGTAGTGCCAGAGCAGATGCGTGCCGGGCATGGAGAGCGCAAGACAATCGTCAAGGATGCTCTCAAGATCTTCGATCTCATAATTCTCCTCGTCATAGTTGGAAGACTGGAAGAAAGAAGTCGGCGGCATCTGGTTGGGGTCACCGACGATGATGGCATTCTCAGCACGGGCGATAACGCCTACTGCCTTACATGTAGGAAGCTGGCTGGCCTCATCAAAGAGCACCATGTCATACTTGAGAACACCGGGCTCCAGATACTGAGCAACTGATATCGGGCTCATGAGCATGCAGGGACATAATTTCGAGATGAGGTGCGGTATCTTGGAGAATAATGTCCTGATAGACACTCCCCTGCCTCCGTTCTTGATGGCACGCTGGAGGATGCCAAGCGCGGAGTCCTTCTGAGCCTCTTTTGCAAGATCCGGAAGCGATGAAGCAACCCTCAGGTAGATCTCCTGTCTTGTCAGCGCCATGAAATCATCGTTGAGCTTCTTATACTGCTCAACGCGGTCTTCGAAGATCTTGCCGCTGAAGTTCCTAAGTGTCTCATCGGAATCGATCGTCTTGCCGATGAGGAGTTTGCTATATGCCTTGCGGAATGATCTTGTAACGTCAGCACCCGCCAGTTCACCTGCCATATATGCATTGACAACATTGACAAGACCATGTGACCTTGCTACGCCCAATGCCTGGTTGAGCATTACCCTGTCTCTTAAGTGATCGATATTATTGACAAGGTCATCACACATCCCGTATATGCTTCCAAATGTCTCAGAATCATGCACCGCCTTGATACCGATAGATTCCTCAAGGACATCGTGCTTATCATCAAAAACGGCATATGTGTCAGACACGTTCTGCCATGTGTTCATATACGTGGGATTGCCCGCGAACATCTTCCTCAGGCTTCCCGTCCTGTCGAACTCACCGAGCCTTCCGAAAGCTTCCGTCATCTTCGCCGTCAGCGCGCCGATCCCGGCTCCGTCATCCAGCATTGCCCTGTCAAAGTAACTGACCAGCCTGTCGCTATACATCCTGTCACAGTTTCCACGCTTCTCATTGATATCTCTTGCCAGTCCGAAATGCTCCATCATGTCATCAGCCTTTGCAGCCGGCAGACGGTAGGACTCCACCTTCCTGAACACTTTATTGACCGCCATCGACTTGAACAGCGTCTTGGAATTCGCTTCCTGGAGTTCAGAGGTGAGAGATACAATGTCAGCCTTCAGGATCTCAGGCTTATAGAACTCAAAGAGCTTATTCTCAAGTTCCGTGCAGTTCTTCTTCTCAGCCTGATAACCATTGATCTCCCTGATGATGATGTCAGGGTCTTCAGATGCACATATCTTGGCAGGAATGTCATTCGTATCAAGGAGCGCATGGGCAAGTTCCACGATCTTCCGAACAGACAGGAATGTGTCTTCGTCAATTCCGGGAATAGTAACACCTGAACCTGACAGAGCAGCCCTGGCATCAGCGACTGATCTCTCAAGGGATTGCGTTGCTGTCTTAAGTTCCTGCGCATATCCGGGAAGGTCGTTGCGCAGCTGCTGTGAATACTCGGAAGTCCTGACGGATGCGAGATAAGATACATCACCCAAAGCGTTGCCGGCTGATATCACAGACTCCAGACTGTTCTCACAGACCTTCATCGTGTCACCGTCTACAACATCCATGAAATGCTCATCAAAATCCGCCACATCAGGCGCAGCAGAGTTCACCTCATAGATATTGATGAGCTCATATAATGAATTACCGCACTTCTGAACATTATGGAGTGCTGCACAGTACTTATCCAGTTCATGTCTTCTGTCAGCAAGTTCCTTGAGCGCCTTGTCGTAGTCGCCGTCACCAGTCTTCTTGCGCAGTTCAACAGCCTCCTTGAGCTTATCCAGGAAAGCTGATTTCTTTGCCTTGTTGGAATGGAGTTCGAGACAGAATGGACCTAATCCGATCTTATCAAGCCTCGAATAAACGACGTCCAGAGCAGCCTTCTTCTCAGCAGCAAAAAGGACTGTCTTCCCATGTGCGAGCATGTCAGCGATCATGGATGTGATCGTCTGTGATTTGCCGGTTCCCGGAGGGCCGTGAAGGACAAAGCTCTCGCCGCCAGTCGCACACTTGATCGCATAGAGCTGCGAACTGTCCGCAGTGATCGGAAGCAGGCAGTCGGATTCGTCAAGCTTATCAGGGACCACCATGTCGTGAGCATCCCAGCATACTCTTCCTTCCAGAAGGCTCTTAACGATCTTATTCTCACCGATCTGATCACGTCTCGCATGCAGATCATTCCACATCACGAAATTTGTGAACGAGAACATCCCGATAACGCATGAGTTATAGATCTCCCAGTTGTCCTGACCTGTCATCAGCATCCTGAAATTCTCAATGACCTTATCAACATCGATGCCGGAATCATCACTTACAAAGATCTCCTTGGGATCAGACACGATCCCGAAATCCTGCTTCAGTTTCTCAAGTAGCGTAATGTTGATTATCGGCTCTTCATCGCGTCTTCTTACGACATAACCCAGGATGATGGACTTGCGCACGAGATCTACAGGGATAAGGATGAGCGGTGCATAATGAGGAACTGAAGAGTCCTTATCAAACCACTTCATGACGCCCAGAGCGATATAAAGGGTATTGGCGCCATTCTCTTCCAGAGACACCTTGGCACTTCTGTAGAGCTTCTTTATCGACTCGCTAAGTTCTGCCTTCGTCTGGGATGAATACAGGATCTTCTTGTCAAATCCTTCAGTTATCAGCTTGTCAAAACCTGTAATATCAGATATATTCTCGAAGTCATATTCCCTGACAGGGATCGTCTGCTTTGTTTCCTCCTTGGGGGTCTCAGGAGCAGGTGCTGTTTCCTCCGGCACAGAGGCAGCCTCCTCCGAAGGTGTAACTTCTTCAGCAGGTGCTGTCTCCTCTGCTATAGGTTCTTCCTTCTTCTCTTCTTCGGTCTTTGCAGGCTTCTCCTCTGTCCTGGGCTTGATCGTGAAATCGATATCTTCTGCCAGCTTATCCTCCAGCAGGGCCGGAGAATGTGCAAACAAAGGGATCATATTCCCCTTCAGCCTCATATTGAGAAGCCCGTTGCGGAGGCTTAAGTCAAGGAGCTTCCTCTCCCACTGATCGATCTTGGCGTCAGTCATTACATTAGCTTCAGCATTCATATTCTGATCAAGAGTCTCAGTATTCATTAAGTCGTCTCCTTTGCTCACGCCAATCCGGCATTATTCTCTCAACATATCTGTAAAAACGCGCGGAATGATCTGCCACCAGAAGGTGGGCATACTCATGTACCACTACATACCTGACACACTCTTCAGGAGTCTCGAAGAGGTTGTAGTTGAAGGTCAACACCCTCTCGCGGGGCTTACAGGAACCCCACCTCGACTTCATCGTCCTGAACTTAATGGCAGTAGGAGCCTTCGCACCCATAGCTACGAACTGCGGACAGACCTCACAGGAGATCTCCTCCACTTTCGCCCTGAGCATCATGCCCCTCCACTTATTATATACCCTGGCGACCGAATCTTGGTCTTCGGGATTGCGTGAATTGATGATTACTCTATCTCCTTCCACAAGTACGGAATTGCGGGAAGCCTTCCTTATCTCGATGGTCTTGATCTCACCGAAGACCTTGACCCTGGTCCCATCCTCGAAAATAACCGGTCTGAAGTTGTTCGCCAGGCGGTCGTTCACTTTATTCAAAGACTTGATGATGAAATCCTTCTTGCTTATCATGAACTTCTCAACAGCCTTGTCGCTCACCTTCATCGGCGATGACACATAGATCGACCCGTCAGGACGGATCCTCATGTTGATGTTCCTTATCTTCTTGCGTTCGAACTCGTAGTAAAAGATATAGTTGTCTATAGAGATCGTTTTCTTCACGTTATTATCCTTTGTCCTTTATACCCTGAACTTAATTAAACACTATCCTGCCAATATTAACAAGCTATGAACAAACGGTGAAATGCACGTCCTTGTCATAATTCATTCACAGTTTAATATTAGTTTCGTTATAGTTGACCGCCTGAAATGGTATTTTAGTTCACAAATTAACCATATACTAAAGATGATAGATGAAGGCACAGACAAACTGTACCGATTAATCTCACTCTTATTCATATTCTTGGGCTGGGGCGTCTCATGATGAGACGCCCCGTTCCATTGTGGTAATATATACGCATGACAGACCTGTGGACATATCTTAAGGAGACAACAAGACCGATCGTCTTATACGGAACCGGGAACGGAGCGGATAAGATTATCGCCAGACTTGCAGCAGACGGAACCGACCGTAAGATCGCCGGCATCTTTGCAAGTCCCGGTTTTGTGCGCGACAGGTCTTTCCACGGTATCAAGGTGCGTTCTTATGAAGAAGTCCGGGATCAGAACAGGAACATGATCGTCTTACTCTGTTTCGGTTCTTCCCTGCCGGAAGTCATGAACTTTGTTGATAAAGTTGCATCTGAGAACGAACTCTATGCGCCGGCAGTCCCTGTTTACGGGGATGATGTTTTCGATGCGGCTTACTTTGAGAGGCATATGGATGAGATCAATGCTGCCAGGGAACTTATGGCCGACGAACTGTCGCTCCTGACTTTTGATAACACTATCAGTTATTACCTGACCGGAGATATCAAGCTGCTTACTGCATGCGAGACTAGAGAGGAAGAGGAATACGGTCTGACAAAGCTGCCTTCAGATGCGGTCTACGTAGACCTTGGCGCATACACGGGTGATACGGTTGCCGGATACAGGTCGGTCTTTCCTTCCATATCCCGGGTGATCGCTGTGGAGCCGGATGCCAAGAACTTCCGTAAACTGTCAGAGAATGTCAAGGATGCCACCCTGATCAATGCGCTCATCTCGGACACATGCGGAACGGCTCAGATTAATCTTGGCAAAGGACGCGGTGTCCATGAGCAGGACAAAGGAACATATATCGACTCCGTAACAGTTGACAGCATCCTTTCAGGCGCCCGGGCCGACCTTATCAAATACGATGTCGAAGGGAATGAATACAAGGCGCTTACGGGATCTTCCAGGACAATAAAGCAGTATGGGCCTGTGCTTCATGTCGCCTGTTATCACAGGAGCGAAGACATATATAGGCTCCCGCTCCTGATACATGACATCAGGCCTGATTACAGGTTCTATCTGCGCCACAGGAAGCATCTCATCAACTGGGACACGCAATTTATCATTAAATAGCGACCGTCACAACATATCATTCTATGTTATAATCTAAAAATCAAAGAAAACCCGTTTTAAAGGAGGATCTGTTTATGGCATGTTTTCTCGTTCCCGCAGCTGAAGCAGCTGTCGTTACCGTAGTAACAAAGATCGCAGAAGCTAAGGGCGTTAAGTCTGACGGCATGATCAGGAAGGTCAAGGTATTGACTAACACACTATGGGGAGGTTCAGCACTTCTTGCTTTTGAGCATGCATGGCATGGTGAGATCATCCCTACATTCCCTTTCCTTACGAACGCTGTCGATGCAGCTGACAGAGCTGAGATGTTCCATGAGATGGCGACTGTAGGAGTTACCATGGCACTGGTCATCACGGCTGTCTGGGGCATCGGCGTTGCCGTAACGCACCGGATGGCAAAGAGATCCGGGGAAGCTGCCGGGGAGGCATCCAAATGACATTACTCATCACTGTATTTGCAGCAGTTATCTCCACGGCACTCTGGTATAAGAACCAGCCCGGTGACAAGATGAAGATCTCTGTACTTTGCTATCTGTACTGGGGCGCTTCACTTATGTGGCTCGTAGATGCCATATATGAATATGCTGAACTTGGACCTGAGTTTTTCAGTCCGGCAGCAGCAGACATGATCAACGATGCTTTCCTCGGTCTGTCGGCAGTTGCTTTCGGAATGGTGATCTGGGTGGTAATACTTCTCATCAAGGATCCCAAGGGCGTCATCAAGGCAAAGCTCGCAGGTAAGTCATAAATGAACAGCGATATCAGGAAACTGCTCAATAATGTCAAGTCCGGCGTCATCTCGATCGATGACGCCGTTTTGGAATTGAAGAAAGCTCCCTACGAGGAACTCGGATATGCCAAGATCGACATGCACCGTCATATCAGGCAGGGATTTGCCGAAGTCATCTACGGAGCATCCAAGACGCCCGAGCAGATCGAAGGGATAGTTCAGAAGATGCTCTCATCCGGCCAGCAAAGGATACTCATTACCAGGATGAGCAGTGAAGCTTATGACTATGTCAGCAGGACTGTTGACATAAGCTATGACAAAGATGCGAAGACCGGCATAATCGGCGGTATTCCCTCACCTGACGGCATCGGCAGGATAATCGTTGCTACAGGCGGAACTTCTGATATTCCCGTTGCGGAAGAAGCCGCACTTACGGCGGAGTTTCTCGGCAATGAAGTAGTCAGGTTATACGACGTGGGAGTATCCGGTCTTCACCGCCTGCTGTCGCATATGGATGAGATAATGAATGCTTCTGTCATCGTTGCCGTGGCAGGCATGGAGGGCGCACTTGCAAGTGTCATCGGCGGGCTTGCCGACTGCCCCGTTATCGCAGTTCCGACCAGTGTCGGTTACGGAGCTTCCTACGAGGGTATATCCGCACTGCTGTCCATGCTCAATTCCTGTGCGTCAGGAGTTACAGTCGTCAATATTGATAACGGATTCGGGGCAGGTTACTCTGCCGCTATGATCAATCATATGGAGGTCAGATCATGAAGATACTATATCTCGATGTCACAATGGGTGCTGCAGGCGACATGCTGACAGCTTCACTGCTTGAGCTTTTTGAGGACCGCGCAGCCAAGATAGCCGAACTCAACGATATCGGGATACCGGATGTTATATATGAGGCTGAAGCCAAGGCAAGCTGCGGTATTACAGGCACACACATGAACGTAAGCGTACACGGGGTAACGGAAGAGCACATCCACGAGCACCATGATCAGCACGAACATCATGAGCATGATCATGAGCATCACCACCATCATCATCACAGTTCAATGCATGATATCGAACATATGATAGGACATCTGAACGTATCTGATACGGTTAAGCAGGATGCCATAGAGGTATATAAGATCATCGCAGATGCGGAGTCCAAAGCACACGGTGTCCCCGTAACTGACATTCACTTTCATGAGGTCGGAACAAAGGACGCGGTCGCTGATATCGTTGCAGTTTGTAAGCTCATCCGTGATATCGCACCCGACCGTATCGTTGCATCGAGGCTTTGCACCGGTTACGGTACCGTTCACTGCGCACACGGGATCCTCCCCGTCCCTGCTCCTGCGACGGCAAACATAATAGAGGGACTCCCTGCCTTCGGCGGATCCGAAGAGGGCGAGAGACTTACTCCGACAGGAGCTGCTCTCATCAAACATTTCGCATCGGAATATTCGTCCATGCCTGAGATGACGATCTGCAAGACCGGCTACGGCGTCGGTACGAAAGAGTTTAAGAACGGGAATTTCGTGCGCGCATTTCTTGGCGAATCCGCGTCAGAGGATCTGACCGACAAGGTAATCGAGCTGGCAGCAAACATCGACGACATGACGGCCGAGCAGATATCATTTGCCATGGACAGGCTGTTTACGGCAGGCGCCGTCGAAGTGTTTACAACACCCGTTACGATGAAGAAATCGCGCCCCGGCACACTCATCACCGCCATCTGTCCGGTCGCCCAAAAGGAGTCTGTTGTAAACTGCTTCTTCAAGCACACATCGACGATCGGCATCCGCGAGCGAAGCTACACGCGCCACATCCTGGCCCGCTCTATCGAGACGCGCGCCACAGAATTCGGCGATGTCCGCTACAAAGTCTCCACCGGCTACGGCGTCACCCGCTCGAAAGCGGAGTACGAGGACGTCGCCAGGATCGCCATAGAGAATGGGATGTCGGTGGAAGAGGTAGTTAGGAAGTTGTAATTCTAAAAAGTACGCCAAGGAGCGACGCACGGGGCGTCGCAATCGGGCGTACTTTTGCCGTTTTTTGAGCAGAAATACGCCACAGAGCGACGCACAGGGCGTCGCAATTGGGCGTACTTTTACTGTTTTTTGAGCAGAAATACGCCACAGAGCGACGCACGGGGCGTCGCAACCGGGCGTACTTTTGCCGTTTTTTGAGCAGAAATACGCCTCAGAGCGACGCACAGGGCGTCGCAATCGGGCGTACTTTTGCCGTTTAATCACCCGTAATTCTCTTTCGCGTACAGCTCCAGCTTCGACAGTATCGTATCTGCGCACTCTTCGGCTGTCTTATTCTGCGAATAATAAACTCCGATCTCATCGTCCAATATCTTGCAGATGCCCCAGTCGAAGACCTCAATATGATCGCACTTTTTTATCTGCTCGAGGAGCGAACTTGCCATCGCATCGGTCAGGTTTACAACCTTGCCTTTACCCGTATTATTATCCATGTCATTGATGAACTGGGAAGAATATATCTTCTTCTCCTCATCACTTGCAGAATCAGGGTGTTTCAACACTTCAAGATACTTATGGAGCATACTGTCGTTGACAGGGAAAGACCCGTTTGAACAGATCTTCTGCTGGACTTTCTCCGACATGAAATACGCGATGAAATCACAGCATCCCTGAGGGTCTGATGCAGACGAAGACAGTGCCATGAGACCTACCGGCACAACGAGATGAGACGAGGACTTCGCTGACGGATATCCTTCAAACACCGGCGTATCCTTGAAGCTGCGGCTTAGCGAATAATAGGTATTCGCATTAGCAACCGTCGTCTCAAACAGTGATATCTTTCCTTTCCCGACATCTTCTGTTGTATAGACAGGGTAGCCTTCGTAAGTCTCCGGGCGCTCGGTGCCGTTTTCTAACGCACACTTAACTGCTGCAAGGACCGTGTCGCGGTCTAACTCTCCGCGCTTATAAATGCCCCTCAGATCCGCTCCGATCATGTCGTAAAGAAGGTCGGCTGCAGGTGTCGTTCTGAACCTTTTCTGATCAGACTTGAGCGCAGGCAGAGATGCAAGTGTCTCGCTGCCGGAATACTGCGACTGTCCGCCCCAGAATCCTTTGAGAGCGTATCCTGCAAAGACCTGGTAGATCTCGCCGTTCTCACCTGTCATGAGCTTATAGATCTCAGGCGTTATGGACGAAGCATCAAACATCCCTGTCTTCTCCAGGTACGGACGCATGTCTTCTACCATTCCGCTCTGCCCGAAATAAAGATAATCAAAATAGTTCCCGTAGAATATATCCGGCGTATTCCCGTTCATGTAATCCGTCAGGAGCCTGAGCGTCGTATTCTTCATCGTCTTGATGGACGACCAGTCGAGCTTATCCGCCAGATCATCAAGCTCGATATAATACTTATCCTGCTCATTATTGAAATAATAGACCGCCGTCGCAAGCTCACTGTCCGATGATACCCCGACACCCTGGATGACGATCTTTTTGCAGCTGTCATAGTCCGCATTCTCCTCTTTGGAGATCAGTGCCACCTCAATGATACCGTCATTATCATAAGCATTCTCTGCTGCATTAAAGCTCTGTGTTCTTATCAGCATGAAATGCTCTTCATCCAGAGCTATAACATCATCATCATCATATTCACCGGTTGTCGGAGGAATGATCTGCATCCTGTTCTTATCGGCAATCTTGACAAAAGCCTTATTCGCCATATCTATCTTAATAACTCCCACACCCTGTAAATCCGCAATGGCGCCGCTATATTCTGTCTTGTAATTATGTTCGAACATCGGAAGATTATTACTCATGCTCTTGACGTCTGTAACACTAAAGCATTTCTCCAGAGTACCCTTTCCCAGGTCAAATCTGTAGAACGAAAAAAAATCTTCCTCTACTAAAGCATAGATCTCATTATTCTGCACAAACATATTGTCTATGAAGAACTCCCCGATATATTGACTTAAGTCGATCTTGTCCTTCTCATTTCCTTCAGCGTCACAGATCAGCAATGCATCGCCGGTAAGGAGCGCAAATCCGCCTTCTATACGGCAAACGGCACCATGTGAAATACGGTCGTCGTCCATCGACAACTTTACCGTATCGCCTTTCTTAACGATCTTCCCCTCATAATCGATGATCATATAATCACATCCGGAACATCTTGCCACGAATGTCCCGTTGCCGAGATCCACACACATCTCCGGGCTTATTCCCTCCCCGAAAGGCAGATCAAAATGCGACTTGATCTCACCGTCATAACCGCACACATACGCTGTCCACTTATCTTTTCCCTGAACCTTCTCCGACCTCTCCCCCATGAGGCCCACGACAAAGACAGCTTCATCACTGCCTTTCGCGAAAGGATAGACCCACGTTCCCCCTTGCGGGATCGTTACGAGCTTCGAAGTATAGTAAGGTCCAAGGTCTTCCGTACTATCTGTATCATCAGGAACAACATCTGACGTATCTTCCGTTATGGATATATCTGTAGGAACTGTCTCTCCCGTCATCCCTGTCTCACCAGTTCCACTGCTGCATGCTGACAGTACAAGCGACACCATAAGTAATGATGCAGTAATGCTCTTGATTTTCTTCATGTGATCATCTCCCGTTATATATTGCTGTTACTATGGTAGCAATGAGATGTGTCGAAGTTGTCACAAGGATGTGTAATAGTTTATAGAATAGGAAAGTTTTAACGGCGTGCTTTACTAATCATTAATAATTACTGTCCAAACTATGCAAGAGCACATTTACGGTGACGATCCTGCCTGATATAAACTCAAAATACACTTCACAGTATTGCCTGTCTTCAGGCAGATACTTTCTCAGGATAGCCGGAGCATCATAAATACTTGCCCTTTCTTTCTCTACAAAACCATCAAGTTCAATTGTTGGTTCTTCCACGACGATCTCAGCATCGTCGGCCACCTGAACCCAATCGTGTCTGTTATAAGGTTTATAGATATCGAGAACTCCCCATAATGCCCTGTTTATGCTGTCAGCAGTATATACAACCCAAAGATCCAGATTACTATCATCGGTCCAATAACGGCCATCAATATTTGGATGAGCCAGATAGTATCCGTTACCAAGACTGACAAGACCGCCCTTCCTGCGGTAATCAACCTTGTTTCCATCTTCCGTAAAATCAACATCATATCTCAACTGTGGGTCTTCCCATTCATCATAAGTAACAATATTCCCTACAGTAATGGTCGTATCTCTATCGAGTGTGATCTGATCGCCTTCCTTAAGGTTATTAACCTGCGCATCTGTAAGTTTAATGAAATAATCCACGTGATCAGCTCTATCTCCAATATGATAATTCATATCCTGCACACTCACGGCAATATAACTCTTGCCATCTACCGTCTTGTAGTAAGAGGCATCACAGTATATCCTGCCGTGTTCATATCCAAAAGACTTCCCATGATCAAAATCAGTCTGACAGTTTTCCGTCTTGGCAAACCCTTTATTATCTGTCTTTCTATCGAGCACGATCGCCGCTAAGATGCTCGTCAACAATACAAAGACTATGACAACACCGGTTATTATCAGTTTAAGCCTTCTCTCCTGAACAAGATCTCTCTCCTCCAGTTCACGGATCTTCTCATAGAGCTTGGAACTGGCCTCGTCTATCTTGGAATCGATCTTCTCATCAATGTTGACATTGCCGGATGTATTCTTTGGACGGTCAATTACGCCTTTCATGACTTCTTTACTCACCGAGAATACATCACACATTTTCTCCAGGGTGTAATCATCCACTTCCAACTTGTCATTCTCGATCCTGGAGACCTGGGATCTGCTCATATCAAGCCTTTTCGCAAATTCACTCTGCGAAATACCGTGATCGATCCTCATCTTTGCAACATCAAATCCTGCCATTTTTCTTTACCGGAATACCTCTCAATAAAACTATCGATGTAACCAGGATAATTATACATCCCACCCCAGTAATCACAACCCACATGAACATCTCCGACGTCACCTTCTGCGCCGACATCTCCCAGAACGGCAGATCGTAGTCTGACAGCATCGCTGATGTCTCACCGGGCGGCAGCATATTATCTATGACGGATCCGATGCCGTATCTGCCTGTTACGCTCACCACATAATGCTCCGGCGATGACATATCATAACCGGGAAGCGAATTCCTGACATCCATCATCGCAGCACCTTTTATCTGCTCGGGGATCATCGCTTCATAGCTCCTGATAGAACCGGGCTCATTAAGGCTGTCGTAATAAACATACGCACGGAACTTCAGGTCGTCATGCTCCCTGACGACACCTGTTACCGTGTACTCTTTATCGAGCAGGGTTACTTTCGCGCCGATGACATCGTATGAGCTGAAGAACTTCCAGCAGAGTTCGTCATTTAACACGATCTGATACTTATCCACGGCCTTTACGGGAAGAAATCCTCCTGCGAGGAACTCCATCGGATGGAAGGCTTTAAAATCACCTCCGACTGCATAGACATCAGCCTCCCCGTCCATGTCTTGGCCATTATGCTCAACAGACAAAGAAGCCGCCGCAAAAGCACAATAACAATCAACCCAGCCTTCAGGATCTATCGCCTTGTCGCTCTTCTTACGCCTTATTCCGGCTGAAGTGTCGACAATGCCCTGCAGAGACTTTCTGACGGAATCGACATCACCTCTCCCGAAATCCCTCTTGGGATACACGGCAACATGTCTGAAGCTTACATCACTTCCCTGGCTCCATACTTCGGAAGTCCTAAGTTCCGGGCGGCTCCTTCGAAGCATCGCGTAATTGCAAACACCCGTAACAGTAACTGCCGCCGCGATGACAAGGATCACCGCAGGAGCATTCTTAACAAAGGATACTGCTCCCTTCTTCACCGCACGGACAAAACCGGCAATCTTATCTCTTATGGTCTTAAAGATCTTCATCTTATTTACCCGAATAGTCCTCGAGCCTTACGCGGTCTCCGTCTTCCAGGGCTTTCTCACTTCTTATGACGATCATTCCCTGATCAAGTCCCTCGCCTGATATTGCAGAGACAGAGCCATCCGTTGCTTCCACGCTTACATCGACCCTCTTAACCGTATACCTGTTCCCGAACGGCGACCTCACTTCTTCGATCAGATATACGAACTCGCCTGAATTATCGCGGTTCACGGCAGATGAGGCGATGCAGTGATCGTATTCTGAATTAGACCTGCCTGCTGTTACCGTGACTGACTCTCCCGGCAGTATGTATTCAGCCGCCAAAGAACACTTAACAAGCTTGCTCTCTCTGGGGTTCTCAGGATCGGGCTTTATCGTCTCGACGGTACATGAATCGAGCCAGTATTCATCAGACTTCAGATCCATTCCGGGCTGGAGTCCTTTGATGGATTCACTGTCAAACCTGAACGTCGCCGTAAATGATGTATCCTCAGGAACTATGGTAAGCACCGTCTGATCCTTCTCCATGGTGTCGCCTTCACCTATGGTCAGTCCATATACTCTTCCGTCAGCAGGAGCTACAAGCTCCGTCATGTTATATCCTTCTTCCATAGCGGCGATCTTTGTCTTCAGAGCAGATATCTTGGTCTTCCTGTCGGTTGATTCATCCTTGGCCTTGTCGGAATTGATACCGTCATTTATCTTTGCATTCTTCAGCTGCTTCTTCGCGGAATCGAGTGTTGCCTGAGCGGACTGTACGGCCAGTTTTGCATCGGATACGGAAGGCAGATTCTTCGCTTCCTCTATCTTGCCCTGAGCTTTCTCGATCGCGGTATTGCATTCTGCCAGTTTCTTCGAAGCTTTGGTAAGCCTCTTCTGGGCCTTCTTGAGCTTGCTCTTCAGGGCTGCCTTCTTAGCCTTATCAGCAGGGGTATCACCCTTGATATCATCGATCTGCCCGCTTATCGTCTCTACCGAACCCGATGCAGATTCAACCTCTGCAGCATACTTCAACGCCAGGGGTTTATTCTTCTTTATCGTCTTCTTAGCTGCATCTACTGTACTCTTCTTTTTCTTCGCAGCAGCAAGCGTTGCTTTCGCATCAGTAAGAGCCGCCTTAGCCTGTGTGACAGAGATCTTAAGCTGTGCATAATCCGTTTCTGACGGAGTCCTCTTCGCGTATTCCTCCTCCCTCTCCAGTTCCTTGAGAGAAGACTTAAGCTCATCAAGACCGGACATGTCATCAACGGGGTTTAAGGTCATAAGGACATCACCTTTCTTGACCTCATCGTAATCAGATACCTTGACCTGATCGACGGATCTCCCCTCAACTGACCTGACGCGGTAACTTACGACAGGATCGACCTGTGCAGAGGCATTATTCGTATATGCAAGATTGCCCCTTGCCGCACGCTTTCCCATGACCTTCGGGATCATGAGGTTCATTATCGTGTTCGAGAAGAACGTCAGGAGCAAAAGACCTGCCACGAATATTATTATCGCCCTCGTTACCCATTTGCGTTTCTTTGTTGTCTCTGCCATATCTTGCCTCCTATTTTATGCCCGATTGCGAAATTCCCTCGACGAGCTGTTCCTCGCCCCTGAGAAATACCAAAAGCGGCGGCAGCATATAAAGCGCACACGCCGCGAAAGCCATTCCTATCTCATCCGTATTGACCTGTGCCAGGAATACCGACAGAGGTCTTGCCGACTCGTCTGACAGCATGATCAAGGGCTGCTCGACCATGTTCCAGTAATCTATAAACAGCAGTATCGCCATTGCGACAACGGCACTCCTGCAGTTAGGCATTATTATCCTCGCGAAGATCTGCCACTCTCCCGCTCCGTCTATCCTCGCGGCATCGATGTAAGCCGTCGGGATCCTCCTCATATATTTCGTGAGGAGATATATGGAGAACGTGGAGAACACGCCTGGCAGTATTATGGACCACGGGGTATCTATTATCCCCAGTTTGTCCGATATGAGGTAGTTGGGAACAAGCGTTACCTGGAAAGGCATCAGCATGAGGATGATGTAGAAGAAGAACAGTACTTCCCTCCTCTTCCGTCTGTACCTCGTGAAGCTGTAGGACGCAAGGCACGCCACTATCAGCTGGCCCGCAACGATCGGCACAGTAAGAAGGATGGAATTCCAGTATTTGAACAGATAAGATGGCGTCATGAACAGCAGGTTCTTATACTGCTCCACAGATACTTCCTGCGGTATGAACTGGAGCTGAGGTCTTCTGGATATGAACTGTGCCGCGCCCGATGAACCGCCGGGAAGACTCTGGAAGATGACTCCGTAATTACCCGTTATCTCCGATGATGACATGAACGAATCCAGGAACGTAAAGAAGATCGGGATGAGCGCCAGGATCGCTGCCACAGATATTATCATGACTCCCAGCACTGTGAATATCTTGGACTTTATCTCCCTGGACCTGAGAGATCTTGCGTTTGCCGCTCTTGCTTCCGACATGAACTTTATCCGTTTGTCCGGGCTTAGCGAAGACACGTAGGACTGAGCCTCAGGAGTCTCGCGGTAAACGTTCCTTCTGGCCTTTGTTGCCTGCAATCGTCTTATCCTGCGGAGGTCACTGTCCATATCATTCCTCCGTTCCCGAATCGAGCTTCGATTCGACGATAAAAAGTATGCCGACAATAACGATCATCGCGACGCTCATTATCACGGCTCCCGTTGACAGCTGTGAATAATCGAGGTGCGAGAACTTATTGTTCATGAAATGCTGCAGCGTATAGAGCTTATCGTACGGGTAATCTCCCGTGAGAAGATATACTTCACGGAAGATCTTGAACGAATTGATAAGCGACATAATGGCCACAAAGAACACCGTGGGACCCAGGTAGTAGAGCCTGATCGAGAAGAACCTCTTCACTGCGCCCGCACCGTCCATCATGGAGGATTCTATTACTTCCTTCGGGATGTTGTTAAGGGCTGACAGGAACAGTATTATGTTGAGTCCCAGATTTTTCCACAGGAACAGGAATACTATGATGATCTGCCCCGATGAATCCTTCATCCAGTCCACCCTGTCGATCGAAAACCATTCAGCCAGCCACCCGTTCAGCACGCCGTTATAGCTGAAGAATACCTGCCAGATGAGGACTACCGATGCAACAGGGACCATCATCGGGGTTAAGAGGATGCTCCTGAACATACTCCTTCCCGGGATCCTGGCATTGAGCATGAGTGCGAGCAGCAAAGACAGGATGACTCCAAGGGGAACTACGAGAGCCGACAGCAGCGCCGTATTGCCGAGAGCCTCCTTGAAAGCATCGTTACTTATGACCTTCGTATAGTTATCAAATCCGACAAAGCTGCTGTTTGTTGCAGACTTCTGGAACGACATCTTGATGAGCATGATAAAAGGTATGATAAAAAACAGCAAAACGCCGGCAAACGAAGGCAGGAGGAATCCTGTCGATATCCCCCAATCCTTCGTTCTCCTGAGCAGTTTATATAAAGTCTTATTCCGCTTCTTTTTTTTTCCGTCCCTCACTGTTCTTATGCTCCATTAACGTGTTTACCGTTCTCTGGTATTATTGTACTCTTAAGATGTATACAAATTGTCTACATCCGGTTACAAAGAAGTCACCGGTAATTCTCCTTAACGTAAAGATCTAACCTTGATCCCAATGATGTAACTATATCACCGGAAGATTTATTCTGTGTGTAGTGGGAGCAGACCTCGTCATGAACGATATTGAATATTCCCCAATCGTAAGAGATTACTGTATCGATCTGATCCAGAGCTTCTTTGTATTCGCTTATTACTTCTGAAGGAACGGGCTTGTTGTCCCCTTGAACTCCAATGAATTCTCTATACAGCACTTCATTGTCAGGAATGCTTTCCGGATCCGACGCATACCCGAGGGCTTTATCAAGGACATCAACACAAACAGGAATATAGCCATTAGAAACTGCATTTTCCTGTATTTCATCATTGAACATCGATTGGATTACTTCCCAGCATATGTCTTTTTTATCCGAAGACTCTGCAATGGCACAAAGGCCATCTACCTGTATTCCATGGACACTGCCTCCTATGGCAGGAAATCCCAAAAACCGGAGAGGTTTATGTCTCTCTCCCAGTGAATATCCATAATATGTGTAAATATTAGCTATAAATGATCTCTCTGTCATTACTTCGCCTTCCGTCATTGAAAGCGGCGAAGAATTCTGCAGTTCTTCAAAAGTTCCGGCACCGTATTCGATTGATGTATCAATGATCAGCTTGAGGTCTGATGAACTGAGGACATTCTCTTCTGTCATTCTGTCGATATAAAGATCAAGAGGATATCTTATAGCAGAATCAGCTATATCATATGCCATTTTGCTGTTAAAAGGCTTTATTCCCTTTGATCTTGACAGGGATATCAGATCCTCAAAAGAAGTCTTAGGATCACTTAGATTTTCGCGAAGTCCCCAGTACCCATCCATCTGGTAACAGGCAAAAAGCGAATAACAATGATCCTTGCTTGTAACCGTTGAAGCGATTGAAGGGTAAATATCCTTCAACAAACCGGAATTATTCAGATATGGCATTATATCACACACCATACTGTTTCTTCCGAAATATTCATAATCAAAAGCATCGCCATAGAAGATGTCCGGCGTATGACCACTGTTGAAGTATTGCATGAGTTTAAGGAGCGAAGCCTGCGCCTCTTCTCCGTTATTCCATCCATATTCCTTGGAATAATCTTCAAGTATTATCCTGTAATCATCATGCGAAGTATTAAATCTGTATACGATCTGCTTAATGATCAGGTCGTTTTGAACACCGTATCCTCCAATAACGATCTGTTCTTTGCTTGAATTATCGATCGAATTATCGTAGATATACAGATCCAGTTCGGCACCCCCGCTGATATAGCTGTATGTTTTTACAAAATGAGTTTCATCTAAGCAGAAGAAATTGTGCTCTGAGACTCTGCTCTCCGGCTTGATATCAACATAATTGAAATCTGCAAGCGTCTTGATCTGATTCCCGCCTATGCTAACTTCAAAGAGTCCTTCAGTGCCGACCGCATTCTTACCATAAGGCTCAGGATATGTAATTGGAAGATCATCAATACTCATCACCTTTTCTACAGATCCCTTTGTGAAATCTGCGCTATAGTAATTACCATCCAACACGGCATAGTATTTTCCGTCTTCCTCAAAGAACGAATTATTGTTAAGCCAGGTAATATTTGAATCCCTGATCTCTCTCATCTGTTCAAGATCATCATTATATAGTGTCATTCTTCCTTCACGTATCACCACGATCCCTTCAGATACCGGGACTACTCCCCAAACTAAATCGTCCATACCGTCCGGGCTAGTTCTGGTAATCTCTTTACCGGAAACAGAATCTATGAGAACTATCGTACCGTCAGATAATGGGATAACAAGCTCCTTGCCTCTCATAGCTGCTATGTTTCCAAAGAATGAGAGATCAGTATCTATGAGGGTTTTCTGAAGGACATTTCCCTCATCGTCAAAACTATAAAGTGTGAGGATCCTTTCCATCTCACTTGCATTAATAGCCCTGTCCGATACTTCCAGAGCATAATTAGTGTTCTCGACTCTATTCGCCATTATTATCTGATTACTGTATGAAGGATCGTCAGACAAAGAGACAGAAACATGCCTGTATCCGTGTTTTCCTTCAACTCTCTCCAAGTTTGTAACATGATCCTTGTTACAAGAACTGATACAAGCCAGACATACTGCGATCATCAGCAATGCGATTATTATTCTTCCTTTCATCATTATCCTCTCATTTTTGACTCTCATACGCAATCTTCGTTGCAGGAATAAAAGCCGCATTTCTAAGCATTGCGCCATCCTTCTCTCCGCAACAGTAATATATAGTCCAATAGGGTGCAAGATAATAGTTTTTACAGTTAGCATAGTCAAGATCATCACCGATAACTACATAACAGAGTTCTGCTGCAATAACTATGATATCCTTTATTCCGGGTTGCCCCGATCCAATGAAATGAGAATGATACTTAACAGAATCTTCTACCGCAGCAGGGATCATAGGCAAGATCTCATCAAACGGAATGACAGGATCATTCTTACACAAAGTCTTGATGTTCTTTACATTATCTGTTATGAATACAGGATTAACATCAACAATACATCTCCCGTCGGTAAAACCTACAAAACCGGTGAAATCAGCTGTCCAAGCATTTCCTTCCGGAATCAAGTCACCATAGCTTAAACGCGAATCAATTGCATAACCACAATATGACAGTATCGGAATACCATCCAGCTGTTGTCTGAGATAATAGTTTGATACAGGATATTTAACCTCAACCTTCGAGAGAGTACCTAATCCGTTTTCAAACAGTTTTGTTCCCATCTCAGTATCAGGTGTTTCTTCAGTTATAACATTTGAGCACAAGGAATTATCCTCAATGTATTTCTGAAGAGCTTGAGGTAGATCATCAGGGTTCATATAATCAAACGAATCTGTTACCTGATTGAAGATTTCTCTGTCAACATACTCCTCCGGCACACCTTCCACCAAACTCCAACTGTAACCATGGTAAAACGACATATAATTATTTGCGAATTCTACAAAACCATCCGGTATCTGTTTGCATCCATCAGGAATGTTGTTATCAAGATCCAGTTTCAGGCTGTAAACGGACGCCTTCTCCACAGAGTTAAGGATCTTTATATCATATGTAATATTACCGGCAGCAGCACAGTAGTTACCTGTATCCGGATCAATGTACCAATCAACATCTTTTATTTTTTCTTCTGTTATCGCTGTCTCAGATTCGGATGTAGTAACATCAACTTCGGATGTCTCCTCCGATCGCTGACTTATCGTCAGCGATTCGGGGAGAGAAATAGAATCAGTCGCATCATTACATGATGTAACGACCAAGCACGACGTCAATATGACAGCGATGACTAATTCTTTATTAATTCCCATATGCTCTCCTGAGTGATCAGTAATATACGGGGTCCCAGTCAACATTCGCTGAAACTCCATTGGTATAATTTGATCTTATACCAGCATAAAGATTCGTTTGGGACGACAATGAATATACTTTTTGAGCATAACTTGTGGCAGGAGAAGAGTATTTGCGGGTAACTGAGGAGTTTTTAAACTCAATCCACAAGTATTTGCCAGAAGGAAATGAATTTGCCGGCAATCCGGAAAAAGAAAAATCTTTTGTGCGGAATTTGCAGGTGTGATCGCCTGCATTGACAGCATAATTGTTCGTATTGTAAGAGTAGTTTCCATCACTTGTATAAACATGAACATTTGTCCTCATTGCGGCATCGGCTTCAAAAGCCAATCCCGTCAAGCAGGAAACCATCATAGTAACAGCAATCAATCTCTTGATTATTCTCTTCTTCATTGTTATTTACCTCTTTATCTTTCTTTTCCACAATCTAATCATTTTCAAAATATTCAATCAACAGAATAAGACTATTCCGAACACGTTCAGGCTGCATACACCTCATATCCCCCGTATCTTCGGGGTTTCTATCATTAATCTTGAACAGCGCAAACACTATTGATCAGTATATTTATTCAATGTCAGATCGTGCATTCCCTGTTACCAAGATCAATTCTATGCTATATTTAATCTGAGCATTTTGATCAAGGTAACACCTTCCAATTAATCTGCTCCTTTCTTCGCAGTCATCTGTTGGTCCGCCAAGATCTCACAGATGGCTGTTCATTTTATGATTCCGAATATGCACTTGTTAATACTCCCTCGGCATTGCAGTACAGGAAGAACTGATACGTAATACTACCTGAACCGATGGTTTTTGTAGCAGTTCCATACATCTTTGCATATGCCTTGGTTGCACTCTTTCTCCCCTTCAGATACGAAGGCGTGCTCCTCCAAAGACTTGCAACCGGATGTGTGAACGATCCAGTAGCTGATGTACATGTACAGGACAATCCCGATATTCTGGTAAAGGTTCCCTCAACTGTAAGTGTAAACAATAGAGTTCCAGAGTTTGAGTAAACAGAATGGGTAGCGGAACCTGATGTAGTTGTGGATCTATTATCTGTTAAATAGACTGTATCTACATCAAATGTTCCATTAGCTGAATCTACAGCAATCGAAAAATCAACGACGCAACAATCATCAAAGGATCTATCTCGTTCTATTCCGTTTTCTTCAGCGAAGTCTTTCCATTCTTCCTCTGTTTCAATTGCATTGACACTCATAAGATAGTTAGTATTTCCACTTGCATCCACTTGATAAGAGCATATGGCGGGAATTCCGGCAATAATGATTCCTGCAATACACATCAAACTGAGCAGTTTTTTGAACATAGATTATCTCCTTTCAATTTGTTCCAGAGACATAGTAAATAATAGTATCTTTGCCGAATCCATCCCCGGGAGAATGCATATTCGTGACAATCAGTATTGCAAACATCATCGATACTGCAAAAACGATGATCAGGATGATCAGTGTAATACGTTTGATCGTATCTCTTCGTCTTGCTAATTCTTCAGCAAAAATGTCATTTATCCTGACAAGCTGTTCAACGATCTCTTCATTTCCTATGTCACTGTCATTTTTACCTATGTCTTCATAAGACATATCATCATCGATCAAATACCTTACATTTACCTGAAAGGTATTTGCTATACGGGTCAACTGATCTGAGTCAGGTACTGCTTCATTTCTTTCCCATCTGGATAAGGTCGGTCTTGATACATTCAGCATCTGTGCTAACCTGTCCTGAGACAGATGACGTTCCTTCCTCAGCTGCTTTATTTTTGATCCGAGCATTGAACAATACCTCCTTCGTTTTTTATATTATCACCCACCCTCCCGATTTTTTTGTAAAAATATTGAACAAAACGGCCTATTTTTGAATCAATTTTGAGAATTTTGAATTTTTGCTGTTTTGGCGGTCAAGAATGGGGGTGCTATTGGATGATAATGGATAAGAATACTATGAAGCGGTCGGTCGTTACCGTTCCGTCATCATAAACAATTCCATCACCCGATCTTGATCCTTACATCTTTCCCTGAAAATGCGACACCAAATCTGCAGATCTCAGAAACCCCGTAACAGGTCATCTCGGTCTCATATTTCCTGCCTGTTATCTGATCGAGGGCTCCCTGGGCAAGCTTTTCCAGAGAATCAGGATCAAGATCCCTCTTCCATTTCAATTCCATGATTATCCCGGGATACCTTCTCTCCCGTGGAAACATACAGATATCATATCTTCCCTCTCCGGATTCCCTGTTGGACTTTATCATGTAATGATCATCCATCAGGGCAATCAGACCGAGAAGCAGCCCGTGATAGAACCCTTCTGTGCCGGAATCATAATAGCTTATACTATCAGTAAGATATCCTTTTACCGCTGCCTGAAGGCCAACGGTATCGGCTGAATAAATACTTTCTGCGATCCTGTCAGCTGTCGTCCGCCCGATCGCTCCGGTCTTCATCATGACCGACAGTATCTCACTCTTATATACAGCTGCTATCTCCTTGTTCGGAAGTGCAACCTCGCACATGTACGATCCGTCAGCCATCAGGTCTTTCCTTGTTGCAGTAAGATATCCCGCAACCAGAAGAAGACTATAGATGTTCTCAGGCTCTTCGGATAGTGATCTGTAAATGACATTCTGATTGATCCGTGCAACTATGGTATCTCCGTCCATCAGTTTATGAAGGCGTTCGATTATATCGTCTGTTGCATTCCGGAGGACGTCCTCAAGGATCTCATTTCTGCCCGTATTTGCCCAATAAGCCTGCGGAACACATCCTTTGGCTATATAGTTGATAACAGACCATGGGTTATAGATCTCCTCGTCACCAAACAGATATCCGTCATACCATTCTTTCAATTCATCATATCTGTTAAGACACCCGTAGTATTCCATCATCTTCTGAACTTCAGATTCGGTAAAACCAAAACAGTCATCGAATTCTCTGTCAAAAACCGAATTGACCGTAAGATTGTTAAGCCCGCTGAATATACTCTCCTGCGATATCCTTAAGATACCCGTCAGGAACCCGTATGTCAGGTGCTTGTTATCTTTAAAGGCTGACGAGAAGAACACTCTCATAAAAGTGATTATCTCGTTATAGTAATCACGGGAGTATCCTTCCTGTATGGGCGTATCATATTCATCGATAATGATGACGGGATCCACACCATAATGTGCTGACAGCATCCTCGAAAGGTTCTCAAGAGAGGCTGACAGCAGGACTTTGTCCTTAGTCCCCCGGAGTATCAGTTCATAGTACGACCTCTCAAAAGAAGACAGCCTCTCACTATGGCGTAATTCAGAGTGTCTCTCAAACTCTGCCTGGAGCACACCGGATAACTTCGTTACCGTCGCATTCCATGTATCGAACTTAACATCTTTGAAAGACAAAAAGATAACCGGATATCTGCCCTGGTGTTTTGTGTAGGATTCACCGTATTTCCATATCTCCTTATCACGAAAATAGACACTCGTATCCTCATCAGAGATCTCAAAGAAGACCCTCAGCATATCCATGTTCAATGTCTTACCGAATCTCCTCGGTCTTGTAAAGAGAGATACCAGCGGCTTACTGTCAAGGAACTCCTTAATGAGCCTGGTCTTGTCAATATAGTAGTATTCAGACTGTGCCCTGACATATTCCGACAGACCGATCGGAAGAGGCTTCTTAACGTCTGCAGGATCACGCTTCACATACTTTGAGGATGACACACGGGAATCAGCAGGTTTACCTGCTTCGTCGGGGATCTTCCAAACACCGCCTTCTTTGAAAGCACCATCTATCCTGCCCGTCTGGCACAGATGATTGACTGTCCTCTCAGACACTCCCCATTCAACGGCTTTATCCCTGCAACTCTTCATATCCGCTACTCCCTTATCCGCATTAAAACAGGTCTTTATCTAAGATTATTATACACATCCGCAATACGTTCCGCAATATGCCAAAACAGGTTCGATATATTGCGGATGTATATTGCGGATTGATCTCTCAATAATTCTCCTGAGCGTACAGCAGATACTTTGAATAAAGCGTATCCGCGATCTGATCGATACTCTTGCCCTGTGAGTAATACGCTTTGATCTCGTCCCTTGCCATGATCCAGAGACCCCAGTCGTAAACTTCAATATTGTCTGCCAGGTTTACTGCTTCAAGGAACTTATCGGCCTGTTCCTGAGTCAGCGGTACAACAGGATGCTTTCCACGCTGCGAATCATCATGTATAAACTGATCTTTATACATCCTCGTCTGATCGGCTGTCGCATTGTCAGGATCCTTGAGCACTTCGATCATTTCGAGAAGCACATCCCTATTTACAGGTATGGAACCGGATGCACAGATCTTGCGCTGAACTTCCAGAGTCATGACGGTCTTGATGAAGTCGATGCATACATCCTTATGATCTGTCGATTCTGACACAGCCATAAGGCAGATCGGACGGATCGGGTGTACTGATCCGCCGATCGACGGATATCCTACATATTCAGGCTGATCACCGAAATCATTCTGCAACTGCACAAAAGCTGCCGGACTGCCGATGGAATTAATGTATAGGGAGACTTTTCCTTTCCTGACATCTTCTGCCTCAAAAACATTGCCATCAGGATTATCGTAATCCGGTTCACCGCCTTCTTCTACGGCTTTTTGGGCAACAGAAAAGACGTTTTCCTTGGTGAGCTTTCCGTCATGATAGATATCAGCCAGATCATTTCCTACTGCACGATAGAATACATCAGGAGAATAGAATCCTCCGGCAAAACGGACCTGTCCGCTCTTGAGTGCAGGCATTGCCATGATATCGGTGTTGCCAGAATAATCTGAAGCCCTGCCCCAGAATCCTTCCAATGTATATCCTGCATAGACCTGGTAAAGCTTACCGTCTTTTCTGATCATGTTCTTCAATACCGGATCATCCGCAAAATAGGAACTTATATCAGTTACCAGGTTGTTATCACCAAAGTAGTTGTAATCGAAGAAATTACCGCAGAATATATCCGGAGTATTGCCGTTCATATACTGTGTCATAATATTCAGTTTATTGCGTTTCATACTCTCAGGAGAGTTAAGATCATACCTTGTTGCAAGTTCGTCGATCTTTATAGCGTACTTATCCTGCGATGTGTTGTAGTAGTAAGCAGCATTCTTAAGAACAGTTTCGTTTGATATACCCGCGCCCTGTATGACTATAGGGATCCTTTGGTCAAAATTAGAACTGTCATCACGCACAAGAAGGGCGATCTCAGTTATATCAAGGTCTTTACCGATATAAAGGTACGGTATAAAGTAGTGTTCCTCATCAAGAGCAAGCACCTCATAGAATTCCTCGTCTTCATATGTCGGAGGACAGATCTGCATATCATTTACCTCAGCAAGTATCACAGAATTCTGTTCTTCCATGTTTATCTTAACGATCCTCTCATCAGCATCCATCCCGCATGTGCCTCTGTGATAATCGGAGTAATCATAATAAATATCATAAGTTGCTGCAACACTCGGACGGAAATACAGTTCTATTGCACCAATCTCAAAATCGATCGTGTAATACATCATGGTAAGGCCTTCGTCAATTTCCGTAAGCCCGCAGCCATAACACTTTCCATTCTGCTCAAAAACACAATTGAGCGAATAATCACGCTGATCGGCAGGTTCCATTATGATCTCATCTGTCTTATTACCATCCGAGTCGTATCTGACCACCTTATCTCCGAAGCTGACGACAAAACCGTCTTCTGTCTTGCCGACAGACGCTTTAAAATCCAATATCGGATTTGATTTGTCATCCGTTTGCTTGATCAGTTTTCCGTCAAGATCATATATGCGGCATATCGTCTTATGTTCAGCATCGAACCCTACTGCAACAAACCCGCCGTTACCTAATCCGCATACATCCTGAATACCAAATCTGTCACAATCTTCCAGTTCACAAGATGATGTAATATCACCTTCATAGTTGCAGATAAACAATGTGTTCTTGAAATGCGGTTCATTATCACTGTCAAAGTCATAATACTCCGAAATAAAGCAAGGGGATCCACCGGCAGTAAAGGCGTGCACAGATTTAGAGCAAACGGGCAGAGTGATCAGCTTTGTAGAATAACGGGGCTTTTCAGGCTCCGTTTCTCCGGCTGCAGAAAACGGAGTTGTTTCAGACACGGGATCCATATTGCTTTCCGCCGGGCTTTCAGAACTGCCGGAATTGTCACATGATGCCATAGACATCAAAAGGCAGATCATAAGCAATATTGACAATAACTTACGCGACATATACCATCACCCCTTTCGCAGTTTTGTGTCATCTTCTCCCACAATTGTAGTCAAAACATGTCAGTCATACTACGGAGATGGACCGTTCAGAACATGTTCAAGCTGAGCAAAGCTCAAACCCCCTTTATTTGCTTGCTATTTACAGTTGTTGTTGAACAAGGAAAATGATATACATCTATAGCATTTGGTTCTCTTGAGCATAAATGTACAACCTGGATCTTAGCGATTGTGCTATTTCATTAAGTGGTTTTTGTTGATCATAGTAAGAATTCAGTTCTTCAACAATAATGTTGTACAAACCAAAATCTAATTTATCTACAGAATTAACAGCTTCGATCGAGCGATTAAACTCTTCCAAGATTTCTGGAGATATCTTTTTATATGCTGATTCTTTTTTCTCCCAATCAACGGTCAGCAATTCAGAAGCAACCCTTTTTATGCCGGTCTCATTATCCGGTATAGAAGCAGGATCAGTCATATACCTTATATAAGACTCTTTTGCTTTATCGGTAATTGGGATCTTTTTTTCTGAAACAACGATCTTCTGAACCTCATCTGAATAAAGATACTCAAGGAATCTAAAGCATTCATCAGGATGACGGCTTCCTGCTGATATTGCTATATGCCCTTTCGAACTGACCATGTAACACGAACCTCCGAAAGTCGGATATCCAATATACTTTATCGTATCTCCTTTTTCCTTTGTTGCATTTGTAAAAAAAGCAATCGAGTCAATCCAGCTGTTCTGAACCTCGCTGTTATTATTACGTATACTAACTCCGTTATTCCAATCATTCGGAGAAACACCAATATTGATGGATATCGACAGTGCTCTTTCTATATCTTCTTCACTTGGGATCCCCTTTTCCGCTAACCAATAAAACGGCCTTCCGATAAGATTATACAACACATCAGAAGACCTGTACTGCCCTTTATAACTATCAACAAAAGCCTTATCTTCGTACAAAGATACATCAATACTCTTATCTCTGATCAATTCACCCCCGGATGTCAGTCCTGCCAGCGAATAACCATTTAAAAGATAGTAACACTTATTATTTGATGTCATCAATTCGTATAAACTATCATCTAACACTTCCTTATTGATTCGATCACTATGGTCAATGTATGTCATCAGATCAATAACAACGCCAATCTTACCAAGGTAATCATAATCAAGTGTATAACCGTACATAATATCCGGCGCTTCATCCTCTTGGAACGATTTTATGAGTTTCAGATTACGCTTCTCTCCCTGATCGGAATCATCCCAATCCATATCTTCGCCCCAACTCTCGATAGTGACAAAGAAATCGTTCTGAGACATATTATACAAATAGGCTGCCATTGCCAAAGATTTATCCTCTGTGGCATAATCCCCTTTGATCCGGATCATCTCCCTTGAGTTCAGATCAAGCGATCTGTCCGCCTCTATTATAGTGATCTCATAATCCGTATTCGTATACATACCTACTTGGACAAAGTGAAGACTATCCAGAATGAAGAACTCTGTCATTTCTGCTTCAGCCGGTTTGAGAAGCATATTCTTAACATATGCAGCAGGGGATTTTGTACCGTTATTAATGTTAACCTGATAGATCTCTCCATGATAACGGTCATAAGCAAAATCACCATATCCGTAAAGAGAAAAAGGATCAATCCCCAGATCATCCGCAGATTTTTTTTGACCAAGTATCCCCATATCCCAATCTATCTCATAAAAATCAACAATGCTCCCTAATTCGTTTGACATTACAAGGTATTCATAACCATTCTGACTGAAATAAGTATTTGTTCGGACAGGGCAACCTTCAATATCGTACTGAAAGTCTTCCTTGACTGCTCCATCATTACCTATCAGATAAATATGATCTGAATTAACCAAAACAAACCCGCTTTCCCGGGTATTAACAGATGTATACACATCATTTATATCGTAACTGATATCAGCTTGAATTGATGTGGCATTGTTGATATCAACTATATAACATGAATCATCAGCAGCAAAAACAATATGATCATCATCGAGATAACAGGAAGAGTGATAGATCATGTCATCAAAATGCAGATCATTAATAACAATCTCACTATCTTTATCCTGAATATCTATTATCGCAAAGCCATATCTGGAAGAAAGATCATTCTCTGCCTCAACAACGACACAATACCTGTCGCCGGTCTTGATAACGTTACAAATTGTCGCATTTTCTCCGTCTTCTCCATAATGGATTAACAGATTACTACCTTTGTAGCACAGAGTTTCTGCATCAGCATTTCCGACAGCAAAAGAATCATCATGCTGTGATTCTTTTGAGCAACCAAAACACATGATCAGAAGTACAAACAAGGCTGAAAGCAAAACAAACTGTTTTCTATTCATGTTGATTAATGTCCATTTTTGTTATTTTCCCGTTTTCCGAATAGAGGGTCACATGGTAGTATTCATTCTGAGAAGACGAATGGTTGCTTAAATAAGCAGGAAGATCATAAAGAGCGATACTCTCACCTGATGTATTATTATCTGCAGATGCCGGATAAAACGTTATTTCCTTCAGCTCATCACATGCGACCCATTTCAGATTCGAACGTGATACAACTAAATCATACGCGTCATACATTTGCATCTTTATCTTTGAATAGTATCTGCAAAGCAATAACTTATCTTTATCGTCCCCTTCAATTATTAATCTGCCGTCATCATACAGACTCCACTGGGGATGAATGAAACAGTATGAATCACTGATATAATATAAACCTTTGTCTCGACCTTCGATGCAGTTATCGTCTCTGGTCCCCTCGCAAGAACAATATGGATCTTCCCAGTCATCTATAGTCTCAATGTAATCAACATTTACAATAGTGTCTCTGTCAACAACTATCCTGTCACCTTTTTTCAGGGCTTGAAATTCAGACATAGACAGTGAATAGTTCTTATCATCGGGTTCATAGATATTTACCGCAATATAGTTCTTGCCGTCTTTGCTGGCATAGTAATCAGACGGACTGTAGATTCTCCCTTCGTATTCATAACGGATCTTACCATTGCGAAATTCAGCAAACTCAGGCGTAATCTGTTCTGAAAGAGGTCCAAACGAACCTTTACTACAGGCCGTCAATAATACAAGCGCCAATAACAGAACAAAAAAAATCTGAAATCTTTGTAGCATCTCTATTCACCTTGTTTCAGAGACATAGTAAATAATAGTATCTTTGCCGAATCCATCCCCGGGAGAATGCATATTCGTAACAATCAGTATCGCAAACATCATCGATACTGCAAAAACGATGATCAGGATGATCAAAGTAATGCGTTTGATCGTATCTCTTCGTCTTGCTAATTCTTCAGCAAAATTGTCATTTATCCTGACAAGCTGTTCAACGATCTCTTCATTTCCTATGTCACTGTCATTTTTACCTATGTCTTCATAAGACATCTCATCATCGATCAAATACCTTACATTTACTTGAAAGGTATTTGCTATACGGGTCAACTGATCTGAGTCAGGTACTGCTTCATTTCTTTCCCATCTGGATAAGGTCGGTCTTGATACATTCAGCATCTGTGCTAACCTGTCCTGAGACAGATGACGTTCCTTCCTCAGCTCCTTTATTTTTGATCCGAGCATTGAACAATACCTCCTTCGTTTTTTATATTATCACCCACCCTCCCGTTTTTTTTTGTAAAAATATTGAACAAAACGGCCTATTTTTGAATCAATTTTGAGAATTTCTCATTTTTTCAGTTTTCCGTGGTCAAGAATGGGGGCTCTTTTTAAAGTTGTTGTTGAACAAGGAAAATGATGTCTATCCGTAGTTCTCATTAACATAAACTTCCAACCTGGAACAAATAGCCTGTGCTATCTCTTCAACAGTTTTATCCTGATACTCATAACCTGCTATCTCTTCATAGATAATATTGAACACACCCCAATCCAGTGTTCTGATGCTGTCCACGTTATTTACCTTTATATTCTTTTTCAGGTTATTTTTACCTGTATTACACATTGTATATATATCCTTGACGGATAAGACATTCCGAGTTCCCACTTGGACACAGTAGTTCTCGATACAAATAGCTTAGTGGTCAGTTTCTTCTATGTTAGTCTGTTTGGGATTCGAAGTTGCTTCAGACAACACATTACACCAGCCGCTCCTTTATCAAAGTATTGCATCTGTTGGTAATAACTGGGATAGCATCTTCTATGCTTTTCTCTCCGGCAAAGACCGGACGAAGTTCTTCTAGGATTATCTGATACAGTTGTGAATCAACAACAGCACTGACTTTTGCTTTCTGAAGCATCTGCTTATAGCGCAGTATGTCAGATTCACCCAGTTCATAGTTCTTGCCCTGATCCTTAAGTTCGGTATTAATATCTGCAACAACCATCTTTGCATAGGCATCATATGCATTAAGATTGATCGGAGTCTCTATGCCGGTATATGCAGATTGAACAGGCTCCGACAACATTGTCTTAACAAAACGCCAACAAGCATCAGGATTAGTGCCATTTATCGGGATAGCTACCGTATTGAAATTTGAGAACATCGGTCCTCTGCCATCAAACGAGGGACCTCCATATATATCCCAATCAGGATTGACACACGCACCTGTAAGCAGGTCATCATACATATTTGCAAGTACTGTCCACTGTGAGAATGCTGATATAGTCTTACTGGGAGAGCCACTCTCAGATACATTATTACACATATAATCTACAAGCTCCCTGAACTCAGGGTTATCAACATTTATACTGCTGTCATTAGGAATAAAATAATCATGCATCGATGAGAACAGGAATCTGAAATAATCCTCTCTCGTATTTCCGATACTGATTGGGTCAATACCCTTACATGCTTCTTCTATATATTCCCTGTACTCCTCGAAGGTAAACCCTTCTCTATCTCCCGTAAAGCTCTCTTTGTTGGTCATATAGCCATA
>DGUI01000031.1 GCA_002394605.1 Mageeibacillus sp. UBA4314
CCGACTTCCATAACAACGTCAGAGTACATCTGGATGAATCTTCTGTAGCAATCCCATGCCCAACGGGGATTACCGGACTTCTCAGCAATGACATTAACTACTTCTTCGTTAAGACCCAGGTTGAGGATAGTGTCCATCATACCGGGCATTGATGCTCTTGCACCGCTTCTAACGGATACGAGCAGCGGGTTCTCAAGATCTCCGAACTTCTTGCCGGTGATCTCTTCCATCTTGCCTACGTACTCAAGGATCTGACCAAAGATCTCATCATTGATCTTCCTGCCATCCTCGTAATACTTCGTACATGCCTCTGTTGTGATCGTGAAACCCTGGGGAACAGGAAGACCGATATTGGTCATCTCAGCGAGGTTTGCACCCTTACCGCCAAGGAGTTCGCGCATTTTTCCGTTACCTTCGGTAAACAGATAAACATACTTTGTTGCCATTGCTTTTTCCGCCTTTCGTTTTTATGTTGTTGTCATAATTAATAAGTGTAACACGAAGTTGACGCCTTATAAATTCAAAAATCAAATTTTCCCTCAAAAAATTCTTTGAGCTTGTCGATGGGGAATCTTATGTTGCCGGGCTCGTATTCCACGTTCTTCATGGAATCTCTCTCCCTGATCGTTACGCATCCGTCATTCTCCGAATCGAAATCGTATACGACGCAGTAAGGAGTGCCGATCTCGTCCTGTCTTCTGTAGCGCTTGCCGATGCTCTGTCTGTCATCAAGTTCGCACATGTACTTCTTCGACAGTTTCTCATAGATGGGCTGGGCCTTGTCCGTGAGCTTGGCTGACAGAGGAAGCACGCCGATCTTGACCGGAGCCAGGAAAGGATGGAAATGCATAACGGTCCTGACATCTCCTCCCTCGAGTTCCTCCTCATCATAAGCGGAGCAGAGGAATGCGAGCGTAACACGGTCCGCACCGAGTGAAGGTTCGATAACATAAGGAACATACTTCTCGTTCTTAGCGGGATCAAAATATGTGAGATCCTGCTTGGAGAATTCCATATGCTGCTTCAGGTCATAGTCTGTACGGTCGGCGATGCCCCAGAGCTCACCCCAGTCAGTGAAGGGGAAAGCAAACTCGAAGTCAGTAGTAGCTCTGGAATAGAATGCCAGTTCTTCCTTTGCATGGTCTCTTGTGCGGAGCTCCTCCTCCTTAATGCCGAGGTTGATGAGCCAGTCATGGCAGAAAGTCTTCCAGTAATCAAACCACTCCAGATCCGTTCCGGGTTCGCAGAAGAATTCAAGCTCCATCTGTTCGAACTCTCTCGTACGGAAGATGAAGTTGCCGGGAGTGATCTCGTTCCTGAAGCTCTTACCGATCTGGCAGATACCGAAGGGGATCTTCTTACGTGCGGAACGCTGGACATTGCTGAAGTTAACGAAGATACCCTGAGCTGTCTCAGGTCTCAGGTATACCTCGCTCGTTGCATCCTCAGTTACGCCGATGAATGTCTTGAACATGAGGTTGAACTTACGGATATCAGTGAAATTATGTCCGCCGCATGTAGGACAGGGAATGTTATTGTCCCTGATGTACTGAACCATATCCTCAGGGCTCATGCCTTCCACGGGAACATTCTCGATCCCGTTCTCCTTGTTCCAGTCCTCAACGAGATTGTCAGCTCTGTGTCTTGCCTTACACTGCTTACAGTCGATAAGGGGATCGGAGAATCCTCCGACGTGACCTGAAGCTACCCATGTCTTGGGGTTCATGATGATAGCTGCGTCGAGACCGACATTATACGGACTCTCCTGAACGAACTTCTTCCACCATGCTGCTTTTACATTGTTCTTGAGCTGAACACCCAGAGGGCCGTAATCCCATGAATTGGCAAGTCCGCCGTAGATATCAGAACCCGGATAGACGAATCCTCTTACCTTTGCAAGAGATACGATCTTTTCCATTGATTTCTCAACAGCCATATGTCATGTTCCTCCGATTATTCTTCTTCCTCAACAAATCCTTCATCAGCCTCTTCAGCTGCATCTGCTGATGCATCTTCGCTGCTGAGCGCCTCAAGAAGGCCATCGATGCCGGAACCGATCCTGGAAGCCTTCTCTTCCTCGAGCTGCTGCTCTCTCTTGCGCTTCTCTTCTTCTCTTCTGATGCGCTCCTCACGTGTGATCGGAACTACCGGATCCTTTGTGCCGGGAACTGCAACGACCTTGCCTTCAGCTACTTCGCAGCATGCAAGTGATACGTTGTTTGCAGCTGTGTCAGGTACCATGGGCTGTGCGCCTTCAGTAAGCTGCCTTGCTCTCTGGCTTACAAGGATAGCTGCCTCGAAAGGGCAGTTTGCCTGCTTCTTGATCTTCTCGATTGACGGTTCTACCAACATTTCCTTTTACCTCTTTCTTTGCTTTATATGCACTTTATTTTGTAAGCTTATTGAGTTCTTCCCTCTTCGCCGTTATAAGGGCTATGACCTCGTCAACTGCGGTCTGGAGATCGTCATTTACGACGACATGATCGAATTCATCCTTCCTCTGCATCTCGGATGATGCCTGTGAGAGTCTGAGTCTTATCTTCTCATCCGTCTCGGTGCCCCTGCCCCTCAGCCTCTCTTCGAGGACTTCCATTGAGGGCGGCATCAGGAATATGGTCAACGCATTATCACCGAATATCTCCTTCAGTGCGACACTTCCTGCCACTGTGAGGTCTACCAGGCAGTCGATCCCTTCCTCACACTGCCTGCTTATGTGTTCTCTCGGGGTTCCGTAGTAGTTGCCGGCATACGTATCATATTCGATGATCTCATTGTCCTTTATCATCTGTTCGAACTGCTGCGGTGTCCTGAAATAATACTCGACACCTTCCTGCTCAGTCCCCCGGGGCGCCCTTGTTGTCACGGAGACCGAGCTTCCCATACCGGGAAATCTCTCTGAGACCTTGCCGAGCACCGTGCCCTTGCCTGCGCCTGACGGACCGGATATACATACGATCATTCCTTTACGTTCTGCCATATCACAGGATCTCCTTTATCTCTTCAACTGTCTTGGAACTCAAGACGATGTGGTCGCTATCGGTAACGATGACTGCCTTGCACTTCTTGCCGGCGCAGCAGTCGATGCACATTGCCCTGTCCTTCGAATCCTGGATCATCCTTCTGGAAGGCGACGAATCGGCTGATACCACGCAAAGTATCCTTCCTGATGCTATAAGATTGCCGAATCCGATGTCTATAAAATCCATTCCGATGCTCCTCATACCAGGTTCTGGACCTGTTCCCTCATCTCTTCCACAAGATTCTTCATCTTGAGGACCCTGTTTGTTATCTCGATGTCGTTTGCCTTGGACCCTGTCGTGTTGATCTCCCTGTTGATCTCCTGGATGAGGAAATCCATCTTCTTGCCGATCGATCCGTCGGAAGAGAGGATCTTCCTTGCCTGTGCGAAATGGCTTACGAGTCTCTTCATCTCCTCGTCGATGCAGCACTTATCTGCAAATATGGCAACCTCTGCCGCCAGTCTGCTCTCATCGTAGAAATCCTTCTTGTCCTCTGCGAGGATAACGTCGATCCTGTCGCTCAAACGCTGTCTGTAATCAGCTACCACCGAGGGAGAATACTCCGCGATCTCGTCTCTCAATGTCTCAAGTGAAGATACCTTGCCGATAATGTCTGCTGCGAGGTTCTCACCCTCCGTATGTCTCATCTCGATCATGCCGTCAATGGCATCTGATACTGCCTGCTCGAGTTCTGAATAGAGGCTGTCCTCATCAAGTTCTGACTGTCTGACGGTAATGATGTCCTGGTAAAGTGACAGCCTTGCAGCTCCGACATCATCTTCCCTGCCCGATACTTCGGCGATCCTTCTTACTGCCTTGGAATACTCAAGTGCAAGACCCTCATTGATGATGACCTCAGTTCCTTCACTGTTGTTATCCTCGTAGTTGATGAACATATCGATCTTGCCCCTGAGAAGACGGTCTGACACCATCTTCCTGATCTTTGCGTCAGCATAATTGAAGATCCTGGGGATCCTGAGATTGATATCGCAATACCTGCTGTTAACGGACTTGATCTCAACCGTGTATCTTCTTGATTCGAATATCCTCTCACCGCGGCCGTAGCCCGTCATACTGTATGCCATAGAACCTCCGGACAAAATCCTCTATTAGATGGAAAAAGCCTGCTGCAGAGACTTATTCTCCACAAGAGGCCTTCAAACTTCAAATATTATAATATGCTTAAGCTAAAATTACAAGACTTTGAGGGGAGCAAATCCCAGGTAATCCCCTGAAGTGCACAGATATCTGCAGTTCTCAAAATACTCTTCCGAATATACGATCTCATGCGCTCTGCCGTGAAGATGTCCGTAGACGCAGATGTCTGCACCGCCTTCCCTGATCAGTTCCGTAAAGGCAGTCGGGTGGTTGAACCTGGTTACCGGCGGATAGTGGAGCATGATGATCCTCTTTTTTGTCCTGTCCGGGTCCTTCCTGTCCATCTCGTCAAAACAGAGCTTAAGCCTTGCCTGCTCCCTCTCATAGATCTTCTTATCCTGCTCTTTGAATTCCGAGTCAGTCGGGAGCATCCACCCCCTTGTTCCTGAGATCAGGCACCCTTCTGCTTCTATCACATTAGTCCTGACGATCTTTATTCCGTGATAGTGTTGACCTGCAAAGAACTCATCCATCTTGCTTATCGTCGTCCACCAGTAATCATGGTTTCCGCGTGACAGGAGCTTGGTGCCCGGAAGGTCCGAGATGAACTCAAAATCTTCTGTGGCATCAGCGATCTTCGTTGCCCATGAGATATCTCCGGACACCAGAACAGTATCTTCCTCCGTAACGGAAGATATCCACGATTCCTTTATCCGCTCAATGTAGTTGTCCCATTTGGGTCCGAACACGGTCATGCTCTTCTCGGGATTACTGAGAGACAGGTGAAGATCTGATAGTGCAAATATTGCCATTTATCCCTCGCTGTCGAAATAAGACCTGATCGATGATGCATCAGCTTTCGTTATCCCCTTGACGGATGACAGTTCTTCTTCCGAAGCATTCTCGATATTCTTGATTGTACCAAAATGAGCCAGCAAAATCTTGCGTTTTGCAGGTCCTATGCCGGGGATGTTTTCGAGGCGGTATCTGATATTGCGCTTTCCTGACAGTTTGCGCTGGTATGTTATGGCGAAGCGGTGGACCTCGTTCTGCACAGCCGTAAGGAATCTGAAGAGAGATACTTCCTCGTCAGATAAGTCATTACGCTTGAGGTCGATCATGCGTCCGTCCTCGAACACTATCCCGCGCGTTCTGTGACGGTCATCCTTGACCATGCCGGCTATTAGGATCCCATCCGTCCCGGGGATGGATCTGACGATCCCCGCGATCGCGGACAACTGGCCTTTGCCGCCGTCAGCCAGGATCAGATCAGGATATGCGAATCCGTCTTTGCTACTGTGTGCAAACCTTCTTGAGAGCACCTCTCTCATCGAAGCAAAATCATCCTGTGTCGTAACGCTCTTGAGCTTGAACAGCCTGTATGACTGCTTATCCGGCTTGCCGTCCCTGAACACGACCATTCCGGCACATATGTCATCATTTCCGAGGTTTGAGATATCGTATGATTCGACCCTTCCGATACTCCCATCAGGAGCATCCATGAGACTCTCGAGATAGCGCAGCGGAGCCTTGGGATCAGAACCTGCCCCGCCTCCGCGGAGGATCCTTCTTACCATCATCTCGCGGGCATTGAGCATTGCCATTTTTGCCAGGTCATTAAGCTCCCCGCGTTGAGGAATGTGGATGGTTACCTTGCGGGAAGCAAGTCCCGTCAGATATGAGGAAAGCTCGTCCTCTGCCCCGTTATCGAGGATGCCGGAAGGTATTACGACCGTGGGAGGTATCTTCGGTGCGTTTTCGTAATACTGCGTGATAAAACCCTTCAGTATGTCAGATGATTCTTCCTCTCCGCCCGTCACGAAATAAGTCGACGATCCGACGACCCTTCCGTCCCTGACTTCGAGTTTTCTTACACACGTCTCACCTGCATCAGAGTATAATCCGATCGCATCGACATCGCGCCTGATGTCCATGAAAACACGCTGGTTCTTCTTTATATTGCGCAGTGCGGAGAGCCTGTCTCTGAATACCGAGGCCTTCTCAAATTGCAGTTCTTCAGAACACTTCTGCATCTCTTCGGTCATCGCTTTCTCGAGGCCTTCGTAATTGCCCTCAAAGAACAGAACGATACGCGATATCATCGCGCGGTAATCAGACTTGGATACCTCGCCCGAGCACGGCGCCATGCACTTCCCGATATGGTAGTTGAGACAGGGGCGTTCCTTGCCGATATCCCTGGGGAGCACCTTTCTGCAGCGCTTCAGGGGGAAGAGGTATTCTATCGTCTTCAGGACTTCGAACAGATCGGAATTCATATATGGGCCATAGTACACTGCACCTGCCCTGCGCATCCTGTCATCGATCCTGAATGACTTGAACACTCTCGGATACTCTTCGTTCAATGTTATGCAGATGTATGGATATCCCTTGTCATCCCTCAGGAGGATGTTGTACTTAGGCTGATATCTCTTGATGAGGTTCGCTTCGAGCAGGAGTGCTTCCGTCTCGGATGCGACGACCGTATATTCAAAATCAGCCACATGGCTGACCATTGCCCTTACTTTGGGATGTGAGATCGTTCCTGATGCAAAGTAGCTCTTAAGCCTGTTGCGGAGTTTTTTGGCCTTGCCCACATAAATAATACATCCCGAAGAGTCCTTCATCAGGTAAACTCCGGGATCCTGTGGTACAGTATCTAACCTTGCGTCAAAATTCTTCTCTGTCATACCTGAGGATTTCTCAAGAAATCCGCCAAACAATCAACTGCCTCCTGGGCATCATCACCTTCAGCAGTGATCTCGATCTCAGCACCGTTCTCGATACCGAGCGACATTACACCAAGAAGACTCTTGGAATTAGCACGTCTTCCTCCTCTTATAAAGTAGATCGTACTCCTGAATGAAGATGCCTTCTGGATGAGCGTAGCTACTGCCTTCATCGCAAGTGTATCTTCACAATTGAATATTACTTTCTCCTCGGCCATGTGACCCTCCACCTGAATAATCAAATCGTTGATAAGTATATTTTTGTACGGGGGTTAAGTCAACAAAAATAAGGTCCTCGATATCAATTTCGGCTTTATGGCTTAAATATCAAAAATGAGTGTGATTATTTTGTTCAAATTCACTATCTGATCACAAGCAGGTCACAGGAGCTTCCTCATGAGAAGGGCGTCAAATCCCTGTCCATAGTAGTCTTTGCGGGTGTTGTAGACAGTAAACCCCATCTTCTCATACAGGTGGACTGCAGGAGCATTTCCGGACTCGACCTCAAGGTACAGGACCGTAACGCCGCCTGCTTTGAGTTCTTCACAGGCAGCTTCGATAAGGTCCCTTCCGATACCCTTGTTGCGCTTTGAAGGAGCAACGACGATGTTGCCCACTTCCGCTTCATCAAGGACTGCGCTTAAGCCTATGTAACCGGCGTCTTCAGCGATGACGGCAAACTTACGGGAATTGCCGGTCTCTGTATCATGGCTGAGAAGCCCGCTGACTGCCTCCTCTGACCACGGATGCCTCAAGGCGTCCTTCTCCAGCGCCATTATGAAGTCTTTATCTTCCGGAACACCAAATCTCAGACCGGCTCTCAAGATGCACCTCAGCCGTTCTGGTAGCGCTGTGCCCTGGAAGCTGCACAGTAACATGCCTCGACCTTGGCAGGATCTGTAAGCACGGGGTTAAAAGCTGCCGCCAGTGCTATCCCCTGCGGGCTTATCACGCAGCCGGGGGCATATTCGGCTCTTATCCCGCCTTCTTCCATATAACCCTTCACCGTGTCCGCACCATTGCCGATAACGATGATCCTCGGCTTAGTAATGCCTATCTTGCGCTTGAGCTGCTTAACAAGTTCAGACGCGTGATATGCATCCTCACTTACTATGGTCTCATGAGTCCTTGCATCAGTGATCTGGGCAAACACCCTGTCATTACGTGCATCAAAGCATGGGATAAAAAGAGTTTCGCGGCCATAATCGTCACATATCTCACACGACATCGACAGGGCAAGTGTCGATGACACGGGTATCACTTTCCTGCCTGATGCCAGTGCCATTCCCTTGACTGCCGCAAGCCCTATCCTTATGCCTGTAAATGAACCCGGTCCGACCGTAACCGCGATCGCAAACAGGTCGTCATATGTCACGCCAGCCGCCTTCATGACCCTGTCGACCAGGGGCATGAACGTCTCCGAATGAGTCCTCGTATCCATTGAGATCTCGTAAGCAACAGCCTTGATCCCGTCGTATACGCCTGCACAGCATGTTGAATTAGATGTATCACAAACCAGTATCATCTGCATATCTCCTCAATAAGAGCAGGGATCCCCCTGAACCTGTCCTCATCAGGCAGGCTCATATTAAACGATCTGAGATCACCCGTACCAATTATCTTGATCCTTATGGCACCATCAGGGATAAGGCCTCCTATCACGTCACTCCATTCGATCACGCATACTCCTCCCCTGTAGAAGTATTCATCAAGACCCGAATCAAGGAAGTCATCCTCTCCTGTCAGCCTGTATGTGTCGAAATGGAAGACTCCAAGCCTGCCGCCTTCATACTCGTTTACTATGGTAAATGTCGGGGATGATACAGGATCATCAGAGCCCATGCCGCGTACCAGTCCCCTGGTAAAGCATGTCTTGCCTGCGCCCAGATCACCGTCAAGGGTGATCAGGTCGCCTGCCTTGAGCATTCCTGCAAGCCCCGCTGCAAGATCCTCCGTCATAGCAGGGGAGTCCGTCCTGAATTCGTGCGTTACACGTTTATGCATGATCTTAAGATCTTTCCTTGAAATATCTGTTCTCAAAATTGAATACCGTCAGCGGCCTGCTGAAATAGTATCCCTGGAAGATATCAGCTCCCATGTTCCTGATCATGTTCACCTGGTTCTCGTTCTCGACTCCCTCGACAACGACCTTTTTGCGGAGTGAATGGACAAGGGTTGTGATAGCTGATATGAATGACTGGTTAAATTCATCTGTCTCAACATCGTCAACGAAAGTCTTATCGATCTTGATCTCATCGACGGGAAGTTCCTTGAGATAGTTGAAGGAAGAGTATCCCGTTCCGAAATCATCCAGAGCGACCCTGACATTCTCACTCCTCAGCTTGATGAGATTACGCTTGCTCATCGCCAGATTCTTCATGAGGGAAGTCTCCGTGATCTCAACGAGTATGTTGGCCGCCGGCAGATCGTATTTCTTGAGCATCTTCAGGACATTATCCGCGAAGTCTCTCTTGACCAGGTCATCAGCAGTAACATTGATGTGCACGTAGAATGACTTCGGGGCACCGTTGTTGATCCAGTTAGAACACTGGGCAATGGCCTGTTCAAGGATCCATGCACCAACGATCTCCATCTGGTCAGTCGACTCGAGAGCGCCTACGACCTTCTCAGGGTTAACGATCTCGCCTGCATCAGATACCCATCTGAGCAATGCCTCAGCGCCGTCAAGCTTGCCGGTCTTGGCATGTATGAGCGGCTGGTAATGGAGCTGGAAACTCTCCATGTTGTTACGTATCGACTGAAGGATCTGGTGCTCAAAATCAAGCCTCTCCTTGAGTTCGCGCTTATCGGTCGGAGAGTAGATGGCATACTTCGTACCCTTATCCTTCTTGACCTTATGCAGTGCGATCTCCGCATTGACGAGGAGTTCATCGATCGTCGATCCGCTGTATGGATAGATCGAAGCTGACAGTCCGAGGCTTACGAAGAACGAGCCGAATCCGGTATCGATCGGTTCAGACGTTATCTCCTGGAGAAGATCCATGTAATCGCTTACTGTCCTTCTGGTGGCATGCGGCCACATTATGACGAATATGTCAACACTGCTGTGATAGAGCTTGGCTCCTTCCGGAAGGTTCGCACTAAGTATACCCGCAAGACCCAGGAGGATCTCGTTGCCTGCAGAACGCCCATACCTGTCATTGAAGCTGTGGAATCCGTTGACGTCGCACATCACGATGGCAGCGGAGAGAAGATCCTTATTGCGGATCATCTCCTTGGCATCCATGAGGAGCCTCGAACGCATCGGAAGACCCGTCAGTTCGTTGAGCGAGTCTGTCTTCTCGACATTCTCTCTCGTCTCGTTCATCGACGTCATATCGAACAGGGTTCCGGCACAATATGCATCATGTGTGCCCTCATCCGTGTATTTTTTGCCTCTGCAGGCTATCCACATGACCTTGTCGTCCTGGTTCCTGATCCTGACCTCGAACGAGAACCTGTCGAGATTGCCGTCGAACACCTGATTCACGACAGCGATAAAACGTGCCTTGTCCGAACTTACGACCTTGGCAGCGATCGGTTCGACACAGTCATCCCTGTATTCGAGCTGGGCTGTCGCAAAGAAACTGCGGATGTTCTCAGAGAATGTAAGTATCTTCCTCTTGATGTCATACTGGAAAGTAATGGCATCCGTACCGTCGATTATGTTGCGCCTGAACTGTTCCTTCCTGACGAATTCCGTGACCTCGGTAAAGGAACCGGACAGGTATCTCCTGTCATATGTCTTCTCTTCCGGCCTTGAAGGATCTGCCGTCTCAGGATTGATCGTCGTATCGGAATCTGACAGACCGTTGCACTTGAGGTATATCTTGCCCCTCGCAGGAGACAATACGGCGATCATCGTATCGCTCGTGAACACATGGTCATGCATGAACCTCTCGAAAATGTTATGGAGCTTATCATACTCCTCAGGCATCATATAATCCGATATCTTATCCGTGAAATTCTCCATCTTCCACGAAGGAAGCGCAAAGTCATTCTTCAGTTTGTCATTGACATAGAGGATATTCTTTGCAAAATCGAGCATGAAGAAGTACTCGTTAAGCGTACCGGCAAAAAGCTGTCTTGCACACTTCTCAAGTTCGCTCAGGTTCTCAAATATGACAACTCCGGCAATGTATTTGTTGCCCTCATCATTAACAAGGTGCATAGAGACATAGACATGGTCCGTCGTATACTCGTCAAACCTTAAGTCAAAATCAAATTCGCTGACTTCTTCGGCTCCGTTAACAAGATCCTTGAACGCGATCTCGAAGAGAGACCTTACATTGGATCTGTCCCTGTCAGTCACATACTGAAGGAACGTCTCGAGGTTAACGCCTTCCGAGACGGCCTGACCCATTATCTTCTTCATTCCGTCCGTGAAATAGAGTCTCTTTTCCTTGGGATTGTAGATAAATCCACACAGAACAGAGCGCGAAAGAGGGCTCATAAACTCTTCCAGCTTTGTCTTACCGTAGATCCTGAGCATATCATCTCTGCTCGCAAATAAATCAAGACCTTGCTCTGCCATCTGTCAGACTCCTAAAAAAGATATCTCGTTCTATTCTAACAGATAAATGTGACAAAATTAAGTAGATTAGTTTCCATCTGCGCGATATTTGATGACGCGTTCGTAAACATCTTTTTTGCTGATCCCTGTCATCCCGGAAACTCTGGAAGCAGTTTCCTTAGTGGACAGTCCCTCGTCCAAAAAACGGCCTATGAGGGCTTCAACATCGATATCTCCTGACTCTTCAGGGAGAGGCTGAAGACATACGACAAACTCCCCTTTGGGCTCAGTCCCGGTGAAGTATTCCTTTGCCTCAGACACGGTGCACCTTATCACCTGTTCATATCTCTTGGTCAGTTCCCTGCAGAACGCAGCCCCGGAAGACCCGAATCCGTTAAGTATCAGCTCATCTATCAGTTTAATGAGCCTGTGCGGAGCTTCATAGATGATCATGGTCTCCCTTATGTCCTTCAGAGCCTCCAGCCGCTTTTTGCGTTCACTGTTCTCTGACGGAAGGAATCCCTCATAATGGTACCGTCTTGTATCAAGGCCGCTCAGGACCAGCGCAGTGATAGCGGCAACGGGACCCGGCACGGCCGACACATCGACTCCCTCCTCTATGCAAAGCTTGACCAGATCCTCACCCGGATCACTGATCGAAGGCATTCCTGCATCCGAGACCAGACACACGGTCTCTCCCTGTTTGAGCCTGGATATCAGCACGGGACCCTTGGCAGCCTTATTGTGTTCATGATAGGCAAAGAGCTTGTTCGTTATGCCGAGGTTCTTGAGCAGTATCCCGGTCCTTCTCGTATCTTCGCATGCGATAAGATCTGCCGAAGCAAGTACTTCGCGCGCCCTCTGGGATATGTCTCCCATGTTACCGATCGGTGTCCCTACCAGATAAAGCAATCCTTGTGTTCCCCTTCGTATATCTCTTTGATCCTGTCAGTCGGTACGATCTTACCGTCTCTCTCTTCATTTAATATCAAAGGCGGCAAAATTTCCATCCTGATATTCGAACCGCCTATCCTTCCGGCAATGAGGAAAGAGGAGGCCTTGCGGTCAGCAAACGGATGGATGTTCAGTAATTTCGCGGGGCTGATGCGGTACTTTCCCATGAGATCCATTATCTCAGAGAGCCTGTCCGCCTTCATCACCATGATGATGTGACCGGTCGATGGTATCACCCTTGACTTTGATACCCTGAGGAAATCTTCTGCCGTTCCGTTCTCTTCAAATCTCGCAGCGAGCTTCTCATCCGACGATGCCGAAGCATCGGTCCTGATGCCCTTGTCCCCGCTGAAGAAAGGGGGATTGGAAAAGACTATGTCGTACTGCTTCCGTCTTATCTCATCAGGCAGTTCCCTGATGTCGCAGTTAAAAGCCCTGACCCTGTCTTCTATATGATTTGCGCGTATGTTCTTTGTAAGGACCTCACATGATGATCCCATGATCTCGAGACAGTCGATGGTGCAGTTGGGGAGCCTTGCCGCGACACACATCGAAGAGCCTCCGCTCCCGGAACCGAGTTCCAGATACGAAGCAGGCTTATATGAACCATCCCCGGAGCGCCTTGCAAACGACGCGGCAAACCACGCCAGGAGAACGCTGTCCGTCCCGAACCTGAATCCCTTCTTCTGCTGATACAGGACGAAATCCCTCCGCCCGATATGATCGAAAGTCAGATCATTCTCATTGATCATTGTTCTTTTTTACAAAATCATTCTCTCTTGAAGCAACAGGCCCGCTGTTCCCCTGATTCTTTGCAGGGCACTTATCACAGGGCTTCTCTCCGATATCCGGATTGAGCTTCTCGATCTCTTCCCACTTATACTTCTGGATCTCTGTGGATTCCTCATTGGTGAACTTGACCGATATGACTTCGGACACGAGTTCGACATCACTTACGATACCCACTCCTAACGGGGTCCTTACCCGCTTGCCTGCCTTGGGAAGGCGCCTTAATGAATCCTCATAGACTTCCTTCTCAAACTGGAGACAGCACATCAGCCTTCCGCATGCACCGTTGAGCTTGCTGGGATTAAGAGCCACGCCCTGGTCTCTTGCCATGCGGAGAGTAACAGGCGCGAAATGATTCAGGAACGTACAGCAGCACATCTCCCTTCCGCAGATACCTATGCCTCCGACAAGCTTCGCTTCATCCCTTGAACCGATCTGTCTGAGCTCTATCCTCACCCTGAACGCTGCTGCCAGGAGCTTGACCAATTCCCTGAAATCAACCCTGTTATCAGCTGTAAAATAGAACACGACCTTCTTACCGTCGAAAGCAAACACGGTATCGCAGAGATTCATATCAAGACCGAGCTCGTCGATAAACTCATTGCACTTAACGAAGGCATCAGCTTCCTTAACGAGCTTCTCTTCATATATCTTGATCTCCTGAGGAGTCGCAACTCTCAGTACGGGAATCAGAGCATCCCCCTCATGTCCTTCCGGGATCACATAAGGCGACTCTATGACATGAGCCATGTCCTCGCCGAGATTTGTATTGACCATGACCTTATCGCCTATCTTAAGGCTTAGTCCGTCACATCTGAACCTGTATACTTTGCCAGCTTCCCTGAACCTGCAATTAACAACTTTTGTCATCTGCTAAACTCCTTATATATCTTGAGCATCATCGCCGTAACACTTCCATCGTAATTCACATTGACCTTCCTGTCCGATACAAACTTATCGATGGCTTCGATCGCTCTCCCGATCTCCTTCTGCCTGATCTGCGGGTGCGCCACCGTAAACTTCTCGATCCTTGTCCTGTCAGAACCGAACCTGATCGATTCGCAGTCTATGTCCGATACAAGCCTCATGATATCGCCGCAGAGCCACATGAGAAGGATAGTGGGTTCGAGATAATTGCTCTGGTATTCACCGAATATCTCCTCCGAATCCATTATCACCTCATGGAGTTTCTTCTCCGGCATCGTGAGGACAAGTTCCATCAGCTTATCCTTGAGTTCCGAAAAGGATTCATCTTCAGAGAGCCTTATGCCTCTTCCCGGTATACCGTCTGCGAATTCAGACAGCATATCAAGATCCTCTTCAGACAGATCAGGTCTGATCCCCGATATTATCTGCTTAACTTCCGATGTCTCATACGGTCTGATCTTATACTCGGCCGCTCTCGACAGGATAGTCGGGAGCAGTGTATCCGTATTTGTAACCTCGAAGATGAATATAACATCTGACGGGGGTTCCTCTATGGACTTCAGCAGGGCATTCTGCGATTCCTTGCCTAAAGCGTCGCCGTTTATGATATAGACCTTGTTTGGTGAGAACCTCGGGGCAGTCTCGTAATCCCCGACGACTGTCTCTCTTATCCTGTCAACCGATATGTTGGAACCTTCTTTCTCAGGTTCGACCCTTATGATATCGGGATTTGTCCCGTTCTCGGAATACAGGCAGCACCTGCATTTGCCGCAGGCTCCGTTCTGCACCGGGGATTCGCACAGGAAGGCTTTGCCCAGTTCGTTCGAGATATAGGTCTTGCCTGAACCCGAAGGCCCGGACACGATATAGGTACTGCCCCTCCTGGACACTACCTCCGAAGCCATCCTTGACTTGAGCAAATCCTGACCGATGATCCTGTCAAATCCCACCTTAGCCTTGCATTCCTCTCTTCTTCAATTCGTCAGTCACTATTCCCCTGATCTGTTCGAAGATGACATCCCTGTCTCTTGAAGCATCGATCCTCACGACTCTGTCTGACTTTGCTGCGAGCTTGAGATAACCGTCCCTTACCTTCGCCTGGAACGAAGTGCCCAAAGCTTCCATCCTGTCAGTCTCCCCGCCTCTTTGGCCTCTCCTGACAAGAGCCTCTTTGGGATCTATATCAAGAAGGAAAGTGATATCCGGCTCAAGGCCTGATGTAGCGGTGCTGTTCAGCATCTCCACCATATCTTCGCCCAATTCCCTGGCATATCCCTGATAAGCAAAAGTTGAATCGAAGAACCTGTCGCTTATAACGATCCTGCCTTCAGCAAGAGCCGGCCTGATGATTTCGCTCACGATCTGCGCCCTTGCAGCTTCGAAGAGCAGGAGTTCACATACCGGATCCATGCCGTCGTTCTTCTTATCGAGAAGCACGCCTCTGATCTTCTCTCCCACGGCTGTTCCGCCCGGTTCCCTGACAAGGATGAGATCTCCGGAGTTCTCCTTGATAAACTCCGACAGCTTAGCTATCTGGGTACTCTTGCCGCACCCGTCTATCCCCTCGAAAGTAATAAACAATCCGTCCGACATACTCACCCTATCTTGATGTTCTTGATATCAGCGATCTCAAGATAGATCTCTTTTGTTATCCTTGCGTTATCGCTCCTGATATCATCAACAGTCTCTTCGACCTTGATCGGCTTGGCAGAAGTTGAATTATAGTTATCCTTCTTCTTGCTGAACTGCCTCTTGTCCCTGTCATTCTTCTTCTTGTTGAATGACTTGCCGCCGTCGTTCTTATTATCGAACTTCTTGTTCTGATTATTCTGGTTGTTCTGATTATTCTGATTCTGATTATTCTTGGGCGCCTGGTTATTCTGCTCGCCTTCAGCGGGCTTACCCTCACCCTTCTTGCGGTTCTTATCGTAATTATTGCGGTTATTGTTGCGCTTCCTGTTACGATAGTTATTATTCCTGCCGCCGTTCTTCCTGCCGGCATTATTGCTGTTGTTGCTATTGTTGTTATTGTTGTTGCTTACATTCTCAGACATAAGAACCCTCCCACGATACGGCTTGGATTTGTATTATAAATAATTATCTGTCAAACTTCAAACTCCCAGGGGACCCGGACCACCGATCTACCGCCGGGGATCTCCCCTTCATATCCGGTTATGTCAGCCATCGGCCTGAGCACAAAGGCTCTCTGGCGGTACCTGGGATGGGGGATCTGGAGTTCTTCGGTGTCGATATTAAGGTCACCGTAAATGATGATGTCGATGTCGATAGTCCTCGGTCCCCACCTTATCACCCTCTTCCTCTTGAGCTGATCCTCGATCTCATGAATGGAATCAAGGAGCTCCATGGGACTTTGAGTTGTGTTGATGAGCACGCAGATATTAAGAAAATACGGCTGGTCCTCGTATCCCACCGGCTCTGTCTCATACATTCCCGATATCTTAAGGACCTTTGTTCCTTTAAGACCATTGATCCTTCTTACGGCTTCCTCAATGTTATCCTTCCGGTCCCCGATATTGCTTCCGATACTCAGGATCACGTCCGTTCCGTTATTCTCCAGCACGTTCTATCTCAACCTCCATGGTATCGAACACTCCGTCTATGGGACAGTCCGGCTTGGACACCTTGACCCTTACCATAGAAGGATTCCTTGTGTTCTTCAGGACATCATCAGCTATCTTGTACGCAAGATGCTCGATCAGATCACTCCTGTCATTCTCAACGATCTCCTTTATCCTGCCGTAGAGCATCGAATAATCGCAGGTATCGTTGAGATCATCAGTGATCTTGCCCCTTATGGAATCAAAGATGATCTCACAAGTCACAACGAACCTCTGCCCGTTTGCCTTCTCCTCCGGCAGACAGCCGGTGTGGCCGTAAAACTCCATTTCCTTCATCCTTATTGTATCCATGATCATACCTTCCCCGTAAGTCTGTCAGAGACATAAAGCCTGTCCCTTAATCCCGCAACCCTGTGTGTTCTTATTATGTCTGCGCCGTGCGAAGCTGCGTAGAGGTTAACGGTATCCGTGACATCATCTATGTCATATTCCTCGTCAAGAGGAGCAATCAGTTCCCTGATCATCCTCTTCCTTGAAGCAGCATACAGGACTTTAAACCTTCCCCCCATGGAGAACCTTCCGATCTCTCTCGTAAGCTCGATATCCTGCTGTCTTGATGTACCGAATCCGATCCCCGGATCTATGAGTATCCGGCTTTCCTTTATGCCTTTGGACAAGGCAATGTCTATGTTCTGTCCTATCTCACCGATCGCCCTTTCAGTGATGCTTCCTTCAGATGCGCCGTTTATCCTGCAATTGAACATGATCACGAGATATGAATCATTTAGAGCGGCAATATCCGTTATCACATTTCCGTCGAGATGACCGCTGATATCATTGATCACGCGGGCACCTGCTTCTACTGCTGCCTTTGCGACTTCCATCTTCGTCGTATCGACCGACATGATAACACCCGTATCTCTTAGCGACGTGATCACGGGGATTACCCTTTTGAGTTCCTCGTCTTTGTCCACCGGAGTAAAACCGGGCCTTGTTGACTCTCCGCCGATATCTATGATGTCAGCCCCCTGACTGATCAACGCAAGCGCATGATCTGCTGCAGCCTTGCTGTCAAGATAAAGACCGCCGTCGGAGAACGAATCGGGAGTACAATTCAGTATTCCCATAATGAGCGTTCTGCCTTCACCGGGCCTTCTTCCGAGAATGTCCATTTATCCTCCGATACGCTGCCTGTTGATCAGGGCGAGTGCCTCGTTCCTTGTCCTTGCATCAGTCCTGCATCCGCCCCTCATTGCGGATGTAACGGTCTTCGAACCGGGCTTCCTGATACCTCTCATCGTCATGCAGAGGTGTTCCGCCTCGATCACGACGCACACTGATTTTGCATCGACCGCCTTGATGATCTGATCTGCGATCTCAGATGTAAGGCGCTCCTGGACCTGAGGCTTGCGCGACAATGTATCCACCATCCTCGCCACCTTCGATAATCCGAGGATCTTGCCGTTGTTAGGGATATATACAACATGTGCCTTGCCGTGGAACGGGAGGAGATGGTGTTCGCACATTGAATAGAAAGGAATGTCTCCTATGAGGATCATCTCATCGTTGCCGGGCTCGGTAAAGGTCTTCACGTCCTCGCTTATGTCCCTGTGGATGCCTGAGAAGATCTCCGCATACATCCTTGCAACACGCTTCGGTGTCTCCTGAAGCCCCTCCCTTCCGGTGTCCTCTCCTATCGCCTCAAGGATCATCCTGACGGCTTCCTCTATCTTGGGAAGGTCCATATTCTTTCTGCTCTCGATGGGCAGCTGCATATCATTATCGTAATCGTACATGATTATATCAATTAACTCCTTTCGGACTTGTTAGCCGACTTTTTGCGGTAATCCATCGGGGTAAGCCCCATATATTTCTTGAATGCCACATTGAACCTCTGTGCGCTCGCAAACCCTACCGAAGTAGCGATCGCTGACACTTTGATATCCCTGTTGTTCAGGAGTTCGCAGGCCTTTGCGATCCTGACGTTCATCAGATAGCTCATCGGGCTTACGCCTATCTCATCCTTGAAAGCCCTCGTAAAATAGCCCTGGCTCAGGAATACATAGGATGCGGCATCCGTGACCGTGATGCCGCGGTCATAATTCGTATCGATAAAATTCTTCGCGATAAAGACGAGTTCTTTTGCTTTCCCCGTCTTGACCCTGAGGGACTCCTCCCACTCACTTCTCATCGTCCTTGACAGGACTATCATGAGTTCGACCGTTAAGAGCTGGAGCATAAGATCCTTTGACTGCTTGTCTTCCCCCATCTCAGATATGATCCGCTCAGATATGTCGGCCACATCATGCTTATAGCTTCCGGATACGACAAAGTACGGATCCTTGGACAAGTCCTCCTCACCTTCCGTCGCAAACTGCATAAAACTCTCGAGGGAGGTCTGCGCAAGCTTTGGAAGAGGCAGGGTAGGTCCGGTCTTGTTGACTTTCGATGTTTTCCTGCTGCCGGAAACACCTGCGATGCCGGACAAAGTGATATCTGAATTTGAAGGGATGAATCCAAAGTAGAGCGACAGGATCTCAGCCTTCTTTGACGTGGACAGGAGCGCATGGACCATATGAGGCCTGATGATGAGGATATCACCCTTGCGCAGCTGCAGGTTCTTCCCTTCGATGCTTAGTTCCGATTCGCCGTCGCGCATGTACAGGAGTTCATGAGTATCGTGCATGCTCTCGCCAGCAGACTTGCCCGTCTTCTCAAAGACATGTTCTATGCCTTCGAATACGACCGGAAGGGCTCCGGAAGAATTGAGTATACCGTTCTCAATGGCGATCAGAAGATTATTGAACATATTATCCCCCGTTGTTGACAAACCTTATATTGTCTATGTATATCTCACCCGATCTCTCGGTATCGGTCAGAAGGAACTTCAGGCTCTCAAGGGATATATGATCCTTGCCTGTGTACCTGAACTTCAACGTCTGCCAGGTAAGATCCTGCCTGATCTCACACTCGCCAAAGTTCTCCACCTTGAGCTTCTTGCGGCGCTGCTCGGGATTGAAGACATCAACGAGCATCTCATTGCGTCCCCTGATCTCCAGCGGAGCAAAAAGGGAAGCATAGCTTAGTACAGGTTCAAAGCCATAGAGCGAATTGTCCGTCTCATACCTGATATGAAGAGAACCTGCTCCCTTCGTCTTGTTCATCGGCTCCGTCGTAATAACTCCGTTGCCCTTATATGTACGGTAGATATCGATCATCTCGAAATCGCTGTCCTTCTCCTTCTTGCCGATAAACTGAAGCTTATCGCAGGTGGTAAATGAGATATCCGGGCAATAATATGCCGCCCTCTTATCAAACCTGAACGGAAGTACCGGAAGATCAGCAAGGTTGCGGAAAGTCGCATCGTGAGGGAAGGGACTGAATCCGTAAGTAACGCTTACAGGATCCTCGATCTCATCAGACCATACCATTACCCTTACACCGTGAAGTATCCTTGCGCTTGCAGGATAGAATACCCTGTCATGTCCGCAGACTGCAAACCCCAGGAGTTCACCCGTGCTGTCTGAGATCCTGAGACCGTCAGCTAGATTATCGAACTTCAGTATAAGCTTGTTGCCGGCCTTCTCGACACCCGTGAGCTGCGGACAGGAAGTCGGGAGCTTAGGTGAGAAGTGGGTTCCAAGAGCAGCCACGGCCATCCTCTGACCGATCACGAAGCTTACCGTCTTGTCGGGGAGCAGAAGATCGTGAGCCGATATAAGTCCGGCCTTCATATCGAGCTTGCGCATGAACGCCTGGAATACCTCATTGAACTCGAGGACTGAATACGGTTCCTCAAAATCGACATTCCTCGGGTGCATTGCCACGAATATGATCGAAGGCATCAACGAATCATCATATACCTCGGAAGGTTCGAACGTGAATGCCAGTGATGTGAGAAGTCCCATGAGGAGCAGGTCATATCTGTCAAACCTCAATTCCTTCTTGTCTGGAGAGAAACAGAATCCCCTCACGGGAACGCCCTTAAGAGGTTCGAGAAGTTCATTATAGAGCAAAGACATCCTGAGATCCTTCTCTATGTACTCATCTGCCGCCTCTTCGATCTTCTCCTCTTCGCGTTTATGTGCCGCCTTGGGGATCATGTCAAAATCAAGCATCTTGGCAGCACTTGCCCTCAGGCTGGATCCACCCTCTTCCGAATTCTTGAGTGAACTGTCCTCGGTCGTAGGGAAATCGAGGGAAGCTGCTTCCTTGATGACTTCATCATCACTGACTTCGCCCTTAAGATCCTTGAGTTCCTTGTCCTTCTCCAGGTCAAAATCCAGCAGTTCCTTCCCTTCTTCAATGTCCTCCTCAAGCTGCTTTGTATCGCTCTTCTTCTTATCCTGAGCCATCAGGGCATCAAATCTTTCCTCATCAAGATATAATCCGAGATCTGTCAGGTAGTCTTTTACTGCGACCATTCCGTCAGCTGTCTCCTGGGATATCCAGTTAACGATCGTTGAACCTTCTCTTGCAAGATCTACCACGCCCACCGGATATGAGATCTGATTAGCCAGCGAATACGCAAAGGAGAAAGCTGCCGAAGACACATCAGACAGTGCCTTGGTATCCGTTATCTTGATCCAGTCCGGATAATCCGGATGGTAGAATCTCAGATAGCTCATTACTCTTCTCTTTAGGGGGGCTGAAGGGGCATTTGCGTCCTTCATGGGGATAGACAGGAATTCCGAACCTAAGAAGATCCAGACATCGCCGCATCTGATATCGGTTATGGCAACCTCCTCAGACATGCATTTGAATATAAATGTATAAGCATCTGCTGATGCCTTGTAAGCCGGTACCGTAAACTTAAATTCACCCTTCGAACCTGAGGTGGTCTCGCGGCTCAAGATGATACCATAATCAGTATCGAGTTTTGAGATCCTTCTTCCGTCAGTCGGATACTTGACTATCTCAAAAGTCACCGTCGCCATCGCGGGGGCGATACCGGAAATCTCGAAAGCTATATTCTGCTGAAAAACACACTTGTCAGTAAGCCATTTTGGCAATGATATCTTGCTTCCGCTTCGGTTATCATCGGGATGCATAATATACTACTCCTCTTCCAAACATAATCTCACAGGATAATTATAACACTATTGGGCATTTCTCGCATAAACGTACGTGCCGATGAAGTTTATCCCGCTGTCCTTGTAGCAATTACCGGAAGGTATCACATCGATCTTAGTGTAGTCACTCTTGATCCCTGTGTATTCAAGATAGTCTTCCATTGTCTGTTCTGAATTGGAGAATATGTAGTCCGGATCAGGTCTTTCCCTGATGGATCCCAAGAGGAGACTGCTCTCACTGTCAGATGCGACCTTAGTCACGCAGTACGTATTATCAGGATAAAGACCGGATATCACATTGTGCTTAAAGTACGGTGCAGCAGGAACAAACACATTGGTGCCCTCGCCATAATAGATCCTGAGGATATTCCCGTCATCATCCTTCTTTATGTACCATGCGGCATTTGCGGTGACCTCGCCTTTGCCGATGCCAAGTTCACGGGCAGTCTGTGCGAGTCTTCTTCCGCTCGCTACGGGGTATGTATTCTCATTAAGGGACGCAATAACGCTCCAGTACATGCCTATCAGGATCATTCCTGTTACAAGCACGATGCTTACGGGTCTTATCACCTTGAAGACACCTTCAGTCGTGATCGTCTCCCCGCCCTTTACGACGGAATCATGAGAGACCCACAGGGCAAAGATCAAAAGGATGCCTGCAAGCCCATAGTGATGAACGGATATATACCTTGCAGCTATGACATAGAAGCAAAGGAGCGGAAATACCATGTATCTTACCATCCTTGCAGCTTTGCAGAAACAGAAGGTCACGGCAAGCAGGATCACACTGATAAGACCGGTTATGATCACCGTCACGATATCAGCCTTGCCGGCCCCTTCCCCTGCAAGATTGGTGAAGAATGCTTCTGAAGGGAGCATGAAGAACAGCCTGCAGTAGTCTGTAAGATAAGATACTGTGCCTTCATTCGTTGATATCGCAACATAATTGTCAGAAGCGGGGCTTATCTCATAGATCAGAGCGGCTGCAAAGACCAAAAGAGCGATAAGCCCCATGATCCTTTTCCTGTCGGAGAGAAGAAACTTAACAGGATCCATCCCACCCATGACAGCTTCGAATACTGTCTCTGCCGTCCATACGGCCGCTATGCCTCCGGCGACCGCTATACCGTAGGCAGACCACAGGCACAGGTAAGCCAGGGCGGCGATGAGCCTAAGCGGATTCTCCCTCCTCGTCCCGATGAAGTGGGCGCACAGAAAGATCCCCGATACAAGGAATGCATAAGGTCTGGACATAACGCCGTACTGGTAGAACATGAAGTATGTAAACGGCACGAAAGTCTTGATCAGATTATTAAACGGGGACAGGAATACGAAGAAAGATATCATCAGGAATGCCGAAGCAAACTCGATACTCTTGAGCCCCAGCTCATATGACACTCCGAGCTTTGCCGGCAGGGACAGCAGAAGATGCCAGAACGGCGGATGCGATTCATAGTGCGGCAGATAGAAAAAGATATCCCTGTAAGAAGCATCTCTCGCGATCAGCCAGGACTGTGCCTCATCCAGCGTCGGAACATGAAGGTACAGCATAACGATAAGAAATATGCTGTAGACCAGCAGTATCACAGTACCGGCCTTCCTGACCGGGATGCTGTTATATCTTGTGATCATGTTCTTAAATCCCATTGACGCCTCGCATAAAAAAGGTACTGCAGTATCTGCAGTACCTTCGATTATACTATACGACTTAAGTTATCAGTTATCATTACTTGTGATTTCTTTGTAGAAATTGGTAATGTCCGTTCTTCCTTCTTTTGAATACCTGATCGCATCCCTGGGATGGAGATTGAACAGTCCTGACAGCAGGTACTGGATATCGTAACCCCACTTCACGCCGCCTGCCCTGAGAGGTTCCATGTATTCTTCAATGAACTTTATTACCGGATAGATATTATACTTGGGATTCCTGAGGAAGCCGATGACATTCTCGATCGGGCAGTTGCCTGCGCCTCTTCCCATTCCGAGATATGTGGCATCGATCCAGTCAATGCCGTCACCTACTGCCTCGATCGTATTGGCGAAAGCCATCTGCTGGTTATTGTGGGCATGGATGCCTACGCTCTTGCCATACTTATTCGCATATTCGGTATATACATCCGAGATCCTTTGGATCTGCTCAGGATAGAGAGAACCAAAACTGTCCACGATATAGATGCAGTCAACGTCTGTCCTGAAGATCATGTCGAGTGCGCACCTGATATCCTTCTCACCGGCATTTGAGACTGCCATGATGTTGCAGGATACTTCGTAACCCTTGTTCTTGGCATAATCTATCATGGCGCAGCATTCAGGGATAGTATGAACATAAGTTGCGACTCTGATGAGATCAACGGGGCTCTCAGACTTGTTCCTGATGTCTTCCTTGTAATTACATCTTCCAACGTCCGTCATAATGGACAACTTCAGACCTGTCTCCTTGTTGTCTCCAAGAACAGACAGGATATCCTCATCACTCGAGAACTTCCACCTGCCGAACTTATCAGTATCAAACATGGTCTTATCGGCACGGTAACCAACTTCCATATAGTCAACGCCGGCCCTTATGTTAGCTTTATAGAGCGCCTTTACAAACTCGTCCGTAAAGAAAAAATCATTGCAGAGACCGCCGTCACGAAGTGTGGCATCAAGAACCTTGATAGATTCACGGTAACCCATGAGAGCTGAGAGTTCCTTCATTCTAATATCTCCTGTTCTCTATATAATATCGGTAATGAATTATACTACCCTTTTACTGATGTGGGTAGTGCATATCATAGAAATTCTCGGTAAAAACAAACAGCATAAGGGCAATTATTGACACGAAGGAGATAATGGCCGCATTTGTCATGAAATCAGGTTGATAAGAGATACTGATATCGTTTGTTCCCTCCTTGAGTGGTATGGAATAGAAGGTTCCCATGAATATCTTCGGGATCACGGGGGAACCGTTCAGAGTAGTCTGAAGATAAGGGTCTGAGCCGATCGACACGAAGAGCTGCTCGTCTTTTGCAGCATCCAGCGTGAACTTGATGTCCCCGGACTCGATCGTATAACCTTTGGGAATATGCTCACAGCTGGCCTTTGCCATCTCAAGGCGTTCAGTCTCATCTGCATTCCTGAAAACACCGTCGAAATATTCTCCGTCGAACAGGAAAGCCATCGGGATATGGAAAGGATTAGCATATACTTTATAACCGCCCATCTCTCCCAGCGGCGCACTGTTGCCTGTTATATCCGCAAGATCAGCCTTGCTGATCAGATACTTGACCGCATAAGGATACAATGCACCCGCAAGGTCATCATTCGTATTGATCTTCTTGCTCTCATCATAGAAATAGATGAGCTCGTTGTCAGAGGATATCAGTGTGACCTTCTTACAGTCATCACTGACAAATCCTATCCTGTATGTGCCTTTGTCGAGATCATGCACGGCAGCGACCAGAGTCTTTACCGTCCGGTTCCTGTTCTCATAATCCTCTGTATCTGCAAGCTTGTTTACAGGTGTTATGAGTCCTGTGATCAGCTGAATGATAAGGACGACAACTGATACTGCCAGAGCAGACTGTATTACAAGGTCCCTTCTTGTAAAGATGTTGTTCGTGAGGAACATTTTCGCAAAGATGAATACCATCAGGAAAGCCAGAACATATCTGACCGGTCTTGTGCCGATATCCACGCGCGCCAGTCCGGACAGCTTAGGTAGCAGCATCATAAGCGCCGTGAAAACGCCCGTGAAGAAGCCGACAGCTATCTTAAGCTGAACCTTGCAGTCGTTGAAGATCATGAATATGATCAGCGCCATTCCTCCCATCGCAAGGATCGCGATGTCAGGGACGCATGTCATCAGAGTACCCGTGGAAACCACTTCTTTGTTCGGCATCAACTTATAAGCCGTGTACCAGAGGAATGTTGTCGAAGCAACGGCAAAAACGACTGATACGATAAATCTGAATAGCCTTGCCAGTATCGTCTTGATGTCACCTCTCTTGACGAATCCCTTGCTTCCGGTGATCTGCATTACGATCTCAAATATGAGCCAGATGATGGCAATGCCGAAATTGATAAAACCGGTATACCAGTTGAATGCAAGGTTTAAGACCAGGGATATCACCAAAGTCTGCGCGCCCTTGTCTGATGCTATCTTATCTATGCCAAGAATGATCAGAGGAAAGAACAGTATGCCGTCAGTTACGGACAGCCCGTCAGTTAACACTACGGAGGAAAGTGCATATGCGCTTGATATGACGATGCATGTGAGATTCCTGAACAGATCTCCCCTGTGAGCAGCATTATCATCCTTCTTCATCATCCAGTTCACGTAAGCTGCCATGAAACATGCCGCCAGCGATATCTTCAGGATGATGCCCAGATCATAAAGATCCCTGAACGAATCGATGTTGGCAGAGATGATGAGCCTGGAAGGAGAGAGAATGCTCTCGCTTAAGCGGTAGAATACCCCCTCACCCACACTTCCGGAAAAAGTATAGAAGATGTTCTCCTTGCTGCTCAGAACGGCATTTATGTATGTGCTGATATCATACTCGGAAGACGAAGCCAACGCCTTTTGTCCAAAAGGTGCCAACTTGCAGAAGAAACATACGCCGAGCATTATTGCGAGAGTCAGGATGAACGCAAGAATACAATTATACAGACGCCTGTACTTAAACCTCATGATATCCTCCCTTGTGAAACCAAACTACATTATACACCACTTTCGGGCGTTGTGGCCCTTAAGTATCAAGAAAAAGGAGCTGCCTCCTTGAGACAGCTCCTTCGGTCATCTGCTTTTTGTGTTTACGGTGTAGCCGTTATCAGTGCGGGCTCGCCGGTCACAGTGTTGTTGGCTTGGTCAGCCTGAGTCTCCGCCGGCGCATCAGATGTTACGGGCTGAGCCTCACCGGGGATAAATGTGTTCGGGATGGAACCATCCAGGACACCCGGAGGAGGCAGGAGTACGACATCACCGGAATTAGGTGTGTAGTCTGAAGGGAACCTGTTGTATTCCTTGATCGTCTGGATCCTCTTATCGCTGAGGTCTGACAACTGGATATTGTATACATAGTTGAACAGATCCCACCATGTTCTGTATCCGATGTAATCAGAGAACTGGAAGCTTGCGATCGGCGCAGAAGGATCACCGTCAGGGTTGCCCTGCGGAGCTGCCGTATTATCTGTGTTATCAGTATTGGCAGTAGCTTCAGTTGTAGCGTCGGCAGGTGACTGTCCGGGGTCACTTTGATCGGGCTGAGCAGACGTGTCACCGGTCTCATCCGTAGGATTGATGATAACTGCATCACCGCCGGACTGCTGCGTTGCCTTGGATTCTTCTGTTCCCTTGTTGCTGCAAGCCTTGACGATCAGCGAGATCATGATGATCAGGCAGATGATGAGAAGTGCAACAAAAGCAATGAAGATATATCCGTTGCGGTTGAGATGGACCTTGCGCTTATTGCCGCCGGAATTGCCGTTACCGCCGCCTGTCCTGCTGCCGGAAGAAGCTTTCCTTGCAGGAGCCTGGCTGCCGCCTCCGTTGGGTCCTGCACCGCCGGCACCGTAGGATTCACCTCTCTCATTAACAACTGGAGATCTTCCCTGTGCACCGTCAGCTACAAACTCAGAAGAAGCATCAGGTATCTCGTCTCTTGAGTAATCGCCTTCATCAACGCCGAGAAGATCCATGATCCAAGCATCCTCCGTGGAACCTGAAGATGATGAAGATGAAGCGGGTGTCTGATCAGCGTAACCGCCGTTATCAGGCTGCTCATATCCGGAATAAGAATCTGTCCGGACCTGCTGCGTATCGTCAGCACGGTACTGGTTCTGGTCCTCAGCAGCAAATACTTCACTGCCGTAAGGCTGATAAGGTGCGTCATCCTGAACCGTTGAAGCAGCGAAGAACGCATTGTCAGCAGGAGCTGCCACGGGCTCTTCATACTCACCATATGCATATGCATCCTCAGGTGTAGCATCGATCGGTTCTTCGGAATTAACTGCATTGACAGGAGTATCATATACATTCGCATCATACTCGGGCATTGCCGGAACAGCCTCAATGGCCTCAGGCGCGCCTACAGTCTCAACGTCGTTTGCAAACGGGAGCTTGAACTCTTCACTCTCCTTATCCTTTTCCTGCTCTTCCTTGACTTCCTCTTCCTTGACCGTCTCGGGGAAATCCACGTTGAGCTTATCTTCTTCCTTGATCTCAGGCTTGGGATTGTCGATCTCAAACTCGGGAACGGGGATGGCATTAACTTCATCTGCAGGCTCCTCGGCCTTGACATCTTCAGGCTTAACGGAAGCATCGTCACCGAATACCAGCGGTGCTGCATTCTTCATTTCTTCAGGATCGCCTGCACTATAGGGGTTGAAGCTCTCTTCAGTAGGAACATCGAAGAACTTGTTGCCGTCATCTACCGTATTGAAAACGATCTCTTCAGCCTTATTAACGATCTCGGGAGCTTCGGGCTTCTCTTCTGCCTTCTCCTCAACCGTCTCTACGACCGGTTCTTCAGGCTTCTCCTCTTCGAAAATGATGGCAGGCTCTTCCTGCTTCTCTTCATTATCAGACATATCCTTGATAGCCTGTCCGAGTACAGAGCCTTCCTTAAGTCCGGCAAAGATGGATGCATCAAGGTTGCCGACGGGCTTCGTCGGCTCATCATCAGTAGGAGTCTCGGGATTGAATTCCGATACGGAGATAGTCTCCATCTCAGGCTCTTCCCTGGCAGCTTCCTTCATCTCGTTAAGGCTGTTCTTGAGCATATCCTCAGGAGTAACCTCTGCGGGCTTTACTGATACAGAATCATCGAGGAATTCGATCTTCTCCGAAGGCTCCTCAATGTTGCTGTCGACTTCAATGCCGTTGTCACCTGCAGCTTCCTGGTTTACCTTGGGAGCTTCGACGGCATCGGGAGCCTTCTCACCGAATGCTAGGCTGTCAGCAGTCTTCTGGGCATCGGCAAACGCACCTGCTGCCTCGCCTGCTGCGAGTGCAACAAATCCTGCGTCACTTACAGCCTCGGCAGCAGCGCCTACAACGCCGCCCTCCACTACTGATTCAACGTTATTCTCTTCGCCTTCATCCTTGGACTTCTTCTTGAAGCCGAAGATGCCGCGCTTATCTGTATTGGTTACATTCTCTACGAAAGAGATGGAGAACTGCATGGGTACATTAGGCATCCTTGCAGAAGCCTGTGTGATAACGACACCTGCAGCATCACACTGGTCCTCGGCTTCATTTAAGATCCTGAGGATCTCTCTCTGGCCGAGAGCGTCATAGACTGCCTTGTTACAGAGGATGATGCAGTCATCAGGTGACAGTGTGAAATAATTGGACCACAATGCGTTGGCTGTCTTGGATGCACAATAGTACATGAAATCGCCGACCCTGTTGTCAAAAGCATCGATCGCTTCCATGGGGATGCCCGCATCCGTAAGCGGGAACAGGGTATCGTCACGATAGAGGAAAGCCAGTCCGTTGCCGATCGTTACGGCAAATGCCTCAGCATCCTTAACGATGATGCCGGAGAAGTAGGGACTTCTCATCTCGTTATCAGTAAGCCTCATCTTGCCCGTAACATCCACAGCCGTCGACAGGAACTTCTCGATAAGGGAATCGATCTCCTTGTGACCGAACTTCACATCGTTGCAAAGTGATCTGAACTGGGGTTCGAACGGAGGCAGCATGCCGGGTTCAAAGCCTTCGATAGTAGGATGAGTGAAGACAGAGAAGAAGTATCCTCTCTCTTCTTTCTCGATAGTGATATCTGCCTGGCGGGTCTCGCGTTTGCCGCACAGTCTTCCGTCAATATAAAATGCGTCAGTAAGTGTCTGTGAAGGCGAGAATTTTGCCGTCAGCGTACTTGCAAGACGAGTTAGAGTGGCCATTTACCAATCCTCCGTATATTTATTCAGGTTAATTATAACACAAGCTTTTTTATCACAAGTATTTTTCGCGCTTTTTAACGCAGTTGTTACATTACGGAGGTAAATTTAATAAACGATCCTGTATTTTTTATCACTGAAGCTCCTCAAACATGTACTCCTTGATCTGCTCAAAGGTTCCCGTAAGCGCATTCAGATATGCCGTATGGATCTCCTTGTCAGACTTGTCCGGGAACTGGTCGTGAGCGGCCTGGATAATCTTGCCGGTATTGATAAAGCCTGAACCGTACTTGACTGCGTAGCAAGGGTCAGAGATGAGAAGATCATATGTCTTGGCAAGCCCGGATGCACGGTATGCATTAGTGTTGTACACGGGATAGAACACCTTGTTGAAATAGTCTGTGCAGGCGTTAAGATCCCAGCCCTCATGATGGATGCCGATATCACATCTTGCAGCCATAAGGACATTGAGTTCATCGAAGATCTGGACTACGGTCCTGACATACTTGTCACTGTCATAGTACTTCATCGAATATGTCTCGGCATAGTTAGCCCATCCCTCTTTATATCCGATCGAGCCGAACACGTACATATAGGGGTGCTTGGTGACACTCCTCGTATAAACTGACTGGAACATGTGTCCGGGATATCCTTCATGCGCACAGGTTACCCCAAGATCAGTATCGTTCTTGCCGTTATTTACGATTATCTGATTCGAGTAGAAGTTATCGAGATGGAATCCGAGGTAAGCCGCAGGACTGAAGTCTTCCTCAAGATCCTTGGGGACCTCATAGAGCTTATAGCTGTGATCATGGAGCGCCGGGAAATCAGCTGAGACCTTATCCTTGAGGAAGTCAAGGTTCTCGGTGACGCTTCCGGCAGTGTAATCATGGTAAGTATAAGTGTTGTTATTGAACTTGTTGTTCCTTACGACGCTGACGAGCGTAGTTATGAGCGAATCAACGAGATCGTCGATATCAGCTTTCAGTTCATCCGGAGTAAGACTGCTGTTGGACTGGGCAAAACACGACAATGTGTAAAAGGCATCTCCGCCCTGCTTATTGCACAATCCCTCATGCTTTCCGCCGCTGCCCTTGAGTGCTCTGATCCTCTGTGCGCATTCTTCAAATTCCGGGAACACATCATTCTTCATCGTGTCCTCAAAACGCTTTGCGAGGTCTGACTTGTCAGAAGCTGAGAGTCCTGACACCGCATCGAGCTTTGTCTTGAACGAATCATAAAGGAAACATGTGTCTTTCACCTTGACAAGATTATCAAAGGTCACCGCCACCTGCTCGTACAGATCATCCGAAGAGGCGAATCCGTACTGTGCCCTCTCCTCCTCGAACTTGCAGATATCATCATAGTACCTGTCCAGATCCTTGGTGAGAGTGATATAGTTCTCAGCCTCTTCCTTCGTCGTGACCGGGATGGCATCAAGAACGAAGAGGATCTCGCACTGGGGACCTGTCAAGGGCTTAAATACCGCCTCATAATAATCGAACGCCGAATACTGAAGACTGTATTGCTCTGATTCAAGATCCCAGAGCATCTTGTCATATGCGATCTTATCGTCCCTGTTCAGAGAATCGCGCTTTACGGTCTTGAGCTTATCGAGCTGCTCCACGACAAAACTCATCTCGGCATCATCATCGGTAAAGACATCTCCCCATGTGACATTGCTGACATCGATCCCGAAATTCTCAGGATGCTCAAAGCAGATAACGGCATCAGCATAATTGTTGACATAGTGCTTAATGAGATCACTCTCAACTGTCCTGATCAGGTCTTCGGCAGCTTTGCCGTCAACCGTACCGTTGTAATTGCCCGGATGGATCTCCTTTATAGTCGGCACATGATCGGGATAAACGATATCGTCACTACCTGCACTGCTGCCCGATGAAGGCTCGGGCTTCTCCGTTCTCTCAGTCGAAGCCTTAGTGGTATCTTGGGTGTCAGAAGAACTTGCACTTGTCTCCTCATCATCGTAGATGTCACTCCCGTTTATCTTTACACGTGTTATGTCCAGCAGGCTGCATGACGCAAGAGACAGCGTCATCACGAGTGCCAGCACCATTGCAACCAACCGTTTTGAAAATCTCTTCATTACCGATACCTCCGAAATGAAATGTTATCCCTTATTTACTTAAAACTCGGCATATTATACACCATAATCTTTTGTTATACTTAGTAAAACGAATGAAAACTATGGCGGTTTCTATTATGGCTGGTAAGAATAAGAAGTTTTTCTGCAAGGAATGCGGTTATGAATCAATAGGGTGGCTTGGCAAGTGTCCCGGCTGCGGAAGTTTCAATTCCCTTGTCGAAGCTCCCGATGAGGAACAGGAGAAGAAGGGCCCTGCGAAAGCGAACACGTCTTCCCCATCGCTTAAAGCTTCCTCTTATTCCTGGACTAATTCCGAAGCCACTCTCAAGCTTTCCGAATGCGGGAAGGAAGTATACAAGAGGCACAGTACAGGCTTAAAGGAGCTTGACGAGCTTTTTGGCGGCGGGATCACAGACGGTTCCGTCACCCTTGTCGCAGGCGAGCCCGGCATAGGCAAATCAACGCTTCTTCTCAAACTTGCGGATCAATATGATTCCGGTGACGGGGAAGTGCTCTACGTATCGGGTGAGGAATCCCCCACCCAGATCAAGATGAGGGCAGTAAGGCTTAAGGTCAGAAAAGATCTTCTGATATGCGCCCATACCAAGTTCGAGACGATCGCCGGGGAGATATCGGACAGGCATCCCTCACTTGTGATCATTGATTCCATACAGACACTCTACTCAGAGAACGTATCGGGAACGCCCGGGAGCGTTACACAGGCCAGGGAGGTAACTTCAGGTCTTGTCAGGATGGCCAAGGAAAATAACATCTCGATGATCCTCGTCGGCCACATTACAAAGGAGGGATCCATTGCAGGTCCCAAGATCCTTGAGCACATGGTCGATACGGTGCTTGATTTCGAGGGTGACAGTTCAGGCGGATACAGGATCCTGAGAGTCATCAAGAACAGGTTTGGAAGGAGCGGGGAACTTGCATTCTTTGAGATGCAGAACAGCGGGCTCGTGCCGGTCCCGAACACTTCTGCCCTCCTTATATCAGGAAGGCCGCTCAATGCTGCAGGTTCAGTCCTGACATCAGCTATAGAAGGCAGCAGCGCGATCCCGATCGAGATACAGGCACTAGTCACTGACAGCTGCTACCCTAATCCGCAAAGGATGACATACGGTCCCGACAGGATGAGGACGAACATGATCATCGCAGTGTGCGAGAAGAACTTCAGGCTCGGTCTGTCTGATAAAGATATCTTTGTTAATGTCATAAGCGGTCTTAAGATCTCGGATCCCGCAACGGATCTGGCGCTGGCCTGCGCGATCATCTCATCCGTTAAGGATCTGCCTGTAAAGGCAAACACACTGATCCTCGGAGAGATCGGACTGTCCGGAGAGATCAGGCCCGTGGCCAACATCATGAAGAGGATCATTGAGGCATCTGCGCTTGGAGTTACCAACGTCGTGCTTCCCGGTTCAATGGCAAAGGACATCGAGAAGAATAAGGATAACTATTCCGGTTTTGGTCTGGAATTCATCTTTGCAGATAACATCCACGAGGCTGTGGATATCGTTTTCGCGTGAGGTGTAAGATGGCTGATAAGACGGTATACGTGATCATCCCTGCAGCAGGCAAGAGCATACGCATGGGAAGCGCCACGCCCAAGATACTCATGGAGGTGTCAGGCATTCCGGTCATCATAAGGACTCTTATGGCCTTTGACGGTTACAAGGATAAGGATGTGGAGATGAAGGTAGTAGTCGTTACCGGAAGCACCCTTCTCGACGATGTCAGGGATCTTATAGAACAGTACAGGATCAGATGCGTTGATGCCGTTATCGAAGGCGGTGAGACCAGGACAAAGTCAGTAGGATACGGCGTTGAATATCTCCGTTCATCGGGGATCCCGGATGATGCTCTGGTATTCATCCATGACGGTGCAAGATGTCTCATAGAAGACGATGTGATATCTGACTGCATCAGTACGATGGAGACAAATCAGGCCTGCATCGCTGCCGTGCTTGCCAGGAATACAACAAAGATAATAAGAAGGATCGAAGGAGACATCCCATCCGTGGTATCAACACCTAACAGGAATGATCTGGTCGAGGTTCAGACACCGCAATGCTTCAGGTTCAGACTGCTGTCGGAATGCTATGAATATGCGGCTACCCACGATATCGCGGTTACGGATGATTCATCCATAGCAGAGCTGCTCGGTTACGAAGTTAAGGTATGTAACGGAAGCTATACGAACATCAAGATCACTACGCCGGAAGACATAAGCATAGCCGAGGCCATACTCAATCGACGATCATGCCCATGACCCAGACCATGAGGGCGACAAGCCAGAAGCTCATTACGATCAGGGTCAGTATCATCCATGCATATTTGAATACCTTGCCGACTTTCTTGCCGACGATCTTTGTATCCTCAACGGCCTGCTGTCCCTTCGTCATATGAGCCCGGTTGGCCACATCGGGGTGATACATAAAGTATCCGCACTTACTGCAGACCGTTCTCGTACCATTCTCTGTCTTACATCTCGGACACTTCAATTCTTATCATCTCCCGCCAAAAACTGCACTACATTATACCAAAGAATCTCATTTTGCGCTCGGCCATCTCCCGGCTCTTGCCGATATACCCGATCACATCCTTGATACAGGGGCATCTCTCCACCCGGTATTTGTGTCCGGTCTGTTCAAACACACGCTTGCTCATGCCACCGGCTCCGAAAGACAATACGTCTCTTGCATCTGTCATCATTGCAACGTTATACAGGCATTCCGTTCCGGGTCTTGCAAATCCGGTATTCTCCAGTCCGTGTCCCGTGTCTTTCTGGCGGTACATGTAGTAGGGACGGTAACCTGCATTCTTCAGGATCTCATATCCCCTGCTTACTGCCTCATCAACGTCGTCAGTCCCGAGAGACATTACCTCACCTACTGATATGGAAGCCCTGCGCTTCTTATACAGCGTATGGATGGTGATGTTCTCAGGTCCCATACCAGTCAATTCCTCAAGCGAGTTTATCAGTTCTCCGGCGCTCTCATATTTGAGGCCTGCGATAAGATCCATGTTTATGACATCAAATCCGATGTCTCTTGCCATCTGATAGACTCTCCTTGTATCCTCCGCAGAGTGACGCCTGTTGAGCCTCATAAGTGTCGCGGAATTCATCGTCTGCGGATTGATGCAGATGCGTCTTATGCCCCTCTCCTTCATCGCCATCAGCTTATGTTCCGTTATCGTATCAGGACGCCCGGCTTCGACCGTTATCTCCGTATCAGGACATATATCCAGGTTGCTGAAGATGATATCCATCAGTCTGTCATGATCATCATCGCAGAACACTGTCGGAGTGCCCCCTCCAAGATACAGGGTCCTGATCTTCCGGTCTATCGCGGGACCTGCAGTCTTCAACTCTTCTTCGAGGGCATCAAGGTATGATCCAAGTCTTCCCATGTGATGGCTTATGTCCGAAGACACAAAGGAGCAGTATTCACACCTGGACGGGCAGAATGGTATCCCGACATAGACATTAAGATCCTCTTTGGGGATCATATCAAGGATTTCCTGTTCCCTGTGATATGTCTCAACTGCCAGTCTTGCTTTATCTTCCCTGACAAAGTATTTAGAGGCAAGGGCATTCCAGTCATCCTCCTCACCTGCAACCAATGTCGGCCTGATCCCCGTAAGACATCCCCAGGGCATTTTCCTGTCAGCGATCTGCGACAGCGCAAGATAGACGGATCTCTTGACTTCCCTGCCGGGCGCAAACGGTTCCGTAACCGGCTCCAACACAATATCTATCTTCCCGTCACTGCTATAGCATAAGGTCCTTCCGTCAGCTATGGAGGAGATAAGCCTGACATCGGGGGCATCTTCACAGAAGACCCTCCCATGGTCCTTATCTTCGACCGGATGGATATAAAAAGACCTTACTACATCCGCAATGCCATAATAGTTGTCATGTCCCTTAAGAATGATCTCGAGCATCTTCTCACTCCTGCACAGGCTTCACATACTTCAGATAGAAGTTGAGGTAGACATTCCCGGGGACCTTGTAAGCCGATACTCCGCCGTTGCCGTTGACCTTAAGGAATGCATTGTTTGCAGATTCCGATACTTTCGTGATCTTCTTGGCAAAGAACATGTCGTCGATCTTCTTCCAGTAATCCTTGGATGCCTGCATATCGCGGTATATGGGAGCCATCTCCGCGGCAGTTATGAACTCCGGGAACTTATTCCCGTTATGCACGGAATCCTTGTAGACCACATCGAACAGATTCCAGAAGATATAATAGAATCCCGCATATCTGAATTCAGGCTTATTGGATCTTATGCATGCCAGAGCCCCTATTATGTTGCAGTCAGTCTCTGAAGCATATCCCTTGGCGTGACAGAGCTCGTGACACACCGTCATTCCAAATGAAGTGATGTCCATGTATCCCGTATTGATGTTTGCCTCACCCAGAAAAGGATCATACATTCCTACGATATGCGTCAGGCTCCAGTACTTACTGAGACTTACCGGCTTGCCCCTGACAAAATTGGTTGACATTCCGAGATCATATTCCTTCCCGAAAGCGTCAACGAGATTATTCGCATATCCTGCCGTCACCTCGAAACTCATTCCCGGGTGAGCCACTCCGTTATGATCCTCGCCGAGCTGTGATCTTGCCCGGATCATATTGACGTATGCCCACCTGAGAGCCTCCCTGTAGTCATCGATCGTGCACTCACCTGCAGCCGATATCCCGAGCTTTCTGCTCACGGGCGTTCTCCTGTAGTTCAGGCCATGCATCAGCTGGAACACGAGCGTAAGAACTGCCGACAGGACGAGCAGGACACTCAGCGTCTTCAGGAACAGTCTTACTGCAGAGCCATTGCCCAGCAGTCTCCTTATCATCATTACGATAAAGATGATGACAGCCGGTATCATGAATACTGCAATCATGACAACAATGTTCTCGGTCAGCGACATATGGAAGCAACTGTTGAATACGTTCGCAAAGACAGCGATCTTCGGAAACACTTTCGAACAGTACAGATCTATTGAAGATATGGGCAGCAGATACGGAACGATCATGAACACGGCGATCAGGATCAGTGATACGGGGATCACAACGAGATATCTGAAGATACGGGAATCCTTATAATAACGCTTCATTTGAGCACCATTGCAAAAAGATAGCAGATCCCGATTACTATGGGCTGATGGGCAAGATAGATCAAAAGCGAATGCCTTCCTATGAACTCAAAAGGAGCAGTTATCCTGCGTGTAACATCATGTCTTGGAGGCACGACCGTCGTCTTGTCCTTATAGCACACACGGCCGACGAGAGCGCCTGTCAGAAAGACGCCGAGCCAGGGAAACACCGGCATGTAGTCAGCCATTGAGGGAGTGCATTTCATTATTATCCCGGTAGGGATCAGAAGAACGGAGTTGACCGTAAGATCAAACTGCCTTATGGTCATTCCCAGGATAATGATAAGTATTCCCATAAACCCGAGAAGGGCATTTGTAAGCCTTGGGGATGTCCCCGTCTTCTTCTCCAGGAATTCCACCAGGGCATAGATGAATATGCCGAGGCTCAGGAGATGGAGCACATTGAATATGATCAGACAATCCATGCCAAAACAGTAGGTTGCCACTGCAGTACCTGCGCTAAGCGCAAGTGCAACCAGGATGAGCTTTATGCCCCTCTTAAGATTGCTTCTTGAGAAAGTACAGCAGACCCCCGAGACACTGACGAATACAACCAGGAAAAACGGATGCATCAGTCCCTCAAACCACGGTGCATCAAGGTATTTGCACTCTGCAAGCCCGACCAGATATCTCAGATCCCACGAGACATGCATGAAGATCACGAAGATCATGGCAATACCGCGGAGGGTATCGAGCTCATACGCTCTCTTGTCACTCTTCCTGCTCATCTACCTCTTCTTCTCCATACCGGCGAGCCCCGCAAGGCATGCACCGATCGCAGTGCCGAATACCGCATCATCAGGCACGATAAAGTTAACATGATAAAGATCGGTAAAAGTATCCAATACCTGCCCGCATTGTTTGAATTCAGCAAGCTGTCCGGTAAATACGATATCCTTGATCCCGGCGATCCTCGAAGAGAGTACGGACATCGTTCCTATAGACTGGAAAACGAGATTGAAGATCCCTGCTGCCTTATCCTCACGGCTCAAGTCATCAGCCGCCTTGCCGAAATTAGATGCAGTGGCGCTGCTCGGAAGCCCCGGGATATCAGCCTTGGTTATATCTCCGATCGTAAGGTCGACCGCATTAAGATCGCCGTGATCTGCCATGTCTGACAGTTTCAGCGCATCGTCCATTCCGAGGATGCTGTTGCACAGACCGACGATGGTGCCGCCGCCTACGCCTGAACCGATTATATGCTTTATGCAGTCTTTGGTCGCATCAAGATATGCAGTTCCCGTTCCCATGCTAACGACCACTGCATGATCAAGGCCGCTGAGGAAAAGCCCGCCTAATCCCGTAGCATCGAACTCTTCGATCAGCACGGTCCTGATACCCAGTATCGAACCTCCGGAGAAGCTCGAGCCGACGCCTGTTATGTTAATGCGTTCGATATCTTCAAGTCTGAGTGAATTATCATTTATGAGTTTGCCTACGGCTCCAAATGCTGATGTTACAGGATCGGTCGCCTTAACAACAGTCTTGGCCAGGATCTTGCCGTCCGCCATGCTGACTATCTTCGTCGTGCTGCCACCGACATCAAGTCCGATTATGAATCCCATCTTGAGCCTCCATCACATTTACTGGCTTTCTATTGTATCACATCACACGATCAAAATCCCCCGCACCTCGATGGTACGGGGGATAAACTATATTATGGAGCGGGATACGAGGCTCGAACTCGCGACATTCAGCTTGGGAAGCTGACACTCTACCAACTGAGTTAATCCCGCAGACCTGGAAAAAATATTAAATCATCTGACCACAGTTGTCAAATACGGGAGCGAGCCTAATGCGTTCTTCCGAGACAAACTTCAGGAAGTTGTCACACATCTCATGGCGTTCATTTCCGCGGACATAAGGTATCCAGTGCTGGATGTCTGAAAAGTTCGCCCAGAACAGCATATATGCGATCTTATGCTTAAGGACCACCTCACCCAGATCGGTAAACCATGCCGGGGGGTTACCGGAGGGCGCAAGTCCCTCGTAGTAATCTATCCCGGAATCAAGAGTCCTTAATCCTATCTCAGTAAGAGCCGGGATCAGACCGTGTTTCTGTGCGATATCACAGAGCTTCGTCAGTGAATCGTCGAGCAGACCGAAGAACTCATCATCAGATTCAGGCTTGTCATGATAAAAATCGATGCCGATGAGATCGATAAGATCATCACCGGGATATCTTGACATAAAGCTCTCCTCATCAGTCAACGGCCCGTTGGGGGAATAGCAGTATGAGAGATTCGTTACGCCCTTATCCTTCAGATACTCTGCAGTATACCTGAACAGAGCGACATACTCCTCATCCGTAAGGCAGGATCTCCCCCACCAGAACCAGTCTCCGTTGCATTCATGGAAAGGCCTGAATATCATCGGCACCGGGTTGCCGGATATGTCTATGCAGCTCCCGGCGAAATCTGCGATCATGTCAAGGAATCCCGTATATTTCGCATTGAGGTCCCCGCCGGGCATTATCCTTCTTCCGCATTCACCTGAAGTGTTGTTGGGAGAATAATCATAATATGTATCCGGACCGCCAAGCGAGAAATTCGGCATGTGTGAGGACAGGGTTATTATGACGCCCTCCTTATTGAGATTCTTAACGATCTTGATGAGGTCAGTCATCCTTCCCTCATAGCCTAAGAAGCTCAGTGTGTCGATACCGACTACTGCAGGCATCCTGCCCGTAAGGATGCTCACATCCGACTCCGTGCCGTCATGTTTTGTGATACCCACGCCTATGTGCCCTGCATTCTGGTGCCCGAGCAATACACAGGATCTGTCCATGTTGGATCTGAGGATATCAAGCATACATCTCACTTCCTTCTATTTGTTGTACTTCTTCTGAAAATCCCCGAACGGATCGTTGATGTCTGTTATGTCACCGCCGAGCTTCTGGATCGCCGACATCATCTCGTAGAAGAGTTCACGGCTGATATTGTCCTGATTGCGGTTAATGTAATTCTTGAACATCTTCACTGCCCTGTCATCACCGTAATCAGCGAGGCAGATGACGGCATAGAGCTTGTTCTCCATAAAGCGGAACGCCCTTCTTAACTCATCGTAGATCTCGTCGCTCTTATATTCCTTGCCGATCGCCGCGAGCATGATGACCAGGTCTTCACAAGGCCCCGTCATACCGTCTTCCGTATGCATCTCAAGCTCTTCGATCAGCATCGGAACGGATACCTGTGGGAAAGCTTCAATGTATTCGGAGATCGATTCCGCAACGAAGTCCCTGACCTTGGGATAGCTCATAAACCTGTCAAGTATAGCTTTTATGTAGACCGGCTCCTCCATCTTGCACAGGACATCGAGTGCTGCCCTTACCTTCTGGAACTCGATCTCAAAGACGGAATCCTCATCCTTAAGCTCCTCTTCCGTCCAGGCTGCGTCCCCAATGACATTGCCGCAATACTCAATGACACGCTCTCTGTCAGACCACGTAGCCATGCTCTCCGTAAGGCTCTGGGGAACTCCTCTGTCGAGGTTAAGGGCAGCATATTCCATCGTCTCCGCCAGTTCATCAAAACCCATCTCCTCGAAAACGCTCCTAAGACTCTTGCCCCCGAGCTTCTCATCAGGCTCATTCTCAAGTTCGCTCGTGGCATTGTCAGTTGCCTCGGCTGCCATTGCCTGAAGCCTCTGCTCAATGTCCTCCTCGGAATCCGGGGCTGCTCTGCCTTCCAGTTCATCGGAATACTGATCTATCGTCTGCTCGAGGATGAGCTTGGACAGCTCATCATAACGTTTGAGGGCAGATACTATCTCTTCTCTCATTTCCATAGCTCCCTTATATCAAGACTTACTAGTATTTTATAGTAAATGTTAAACACCCAAAGGTCAATCTGCAAATGCATGAGCAACAAGATAAGACCGCCTCTTAATGAGACGGTCTTACTGTTTTTGGAGGTACCACCCGGATTTGAACCGGGGAATGGAAGTTTTGCAGACTTCTGCCTTACCACTTGGCTATGGTACCGTTGCCGTAATATTATGCTAAATCAGAAGTGGTTTGTCAAGATTTGCCTCCACTAAATTGAAATCGCCCGTAAATGCTTGTAATATAATCTATAATCAGGATAAAAACAGGAGGAACGCTTTTGTCATGGGCAAGGTAAAGAGATTTCTGATACAGGGAACATTCTTCTACCACATCAACAACAGGATCTCCAAGACATTCAAAGGTATCCGCAAGGGTATCGATAATGCTATCGCCCTTTCTATACGCAAGATGATCTACGGCAAAGGCGAGGTGGTTCCCAATAAGATATTCGTAATGACTTTCGAGAATTCCTACACGTGCAATCCCAAATACATAGTTGAGGAGCTTCTCAGAAGGGATCAGGACCTTGACATAGTCTGGGCGATACCCGTAAAGAAGACTAAGTTCAAATACAATTTCCCCAGGGGCGTGCGCACTGTAGACCGCGGAACCATGGAGATGTTCGAAGAGCAGGCAAGCGCCGGTATCTGGATCGACAATGCGCTGAACTGCGTATGGTACGGCCTCCCCAAGAAAAAACAGCAGGTCTACATCAACACCTGGCACGGCAGCATGGGGATAAAACGGCTGAACGGAAACTTCAAATGGCGGCGGAGGGCTGCCAGATGCAACAGGCTGACAGACTACTGCATCACGAACAGCACTTTCGAAGAGGAAGTATTCAGGACGGAGTTCTGGCCTGATGTGGAGTTCCTCAAGTACGGTCATGCAAGAAATGACATCTTCTTTGATGATGAGAGGATAGCAGAAGCAAAGAAAGCCGTTCTCGATAAGTACGACCTTCCGGAAGAAACTAAGATCTTCCTTTATGCGCCCACGTTCAGGGATGACGGAAGGGGCGGTTTCTTCAACGTTGATTTCGAAGAGATCAGGCAGTGCCTGTCAGGACGATTTGGCGGCGAGTGGGCGATCATCGTCAGGCTCCACTTCAAGGACAGGATCAAGGCCGGACAGATAATGTTTGGCGATCACATAAAGAACGGCGGAGGATATCCTGACATGCAGCAGCTCATGGCCGCAGCAGATATCGGCATGACGGATTATTCCAGCTGGGCATATGACTTTATCCTGACGGGACGTCCCTTGTTCCTGTATTGTCCTGACCTCGAATATTATGAGGGTGGCAGAGGTTTCTACTACCCAATAGAATCCACACCCTTCCCCATCTCAAAGGATCAGGATGAGATGATCAGGCAGATAAACGGATTTGATGAGGCCGCGTATAAGGAAAACGTGGCGAAGTTCCTTGAGGACAAGGGCTGCTACGAGGAAGGCAGGGCAGCATCCAGGTCGGCGGATCTTATCCTTAAGATCATCAGAGGTGAAGAGTCATGAATACAGCACTTATCTTTGCAGGCGGAGTCGGAAGGAGGATGAACAGCGGGAATGTTCCAAAGCAGTTCCTGGAACTTGACGGCAAGCCTGTCATCATTCATACGGTCGAACACTTTGAGAAGCACCCCATGATAGATTCGATCGTCGTGGTCATGGTGGAGGACTGGATCGGCAGGTTTAATGACATGATAGAAGAGTTTGGCATCACCAAGGTCATCTCAGTCGTCCCGGGAGGAAGTACGGGCCAGGAATCCATAAGGAACGGCCTGTTTGAGATAGAGAGGCTGTCACCGGTATCACCTGAGGAAGTGACCGTCCTTATACACGACGGAGTCCGTCCGCTGATAAACGAAAAGGTTATAACTGACAACATAAACTGCGTGAAGGAATACGGCAATGCGATCACCGTGGTTCCGTCCATCGAGACCGTTATCGAGATCGATGACGACGGAGACATCTTCAAGGTCGCTGACAGGAGCTGCTACAGGCTTGCAAGGGCTCCGCAGAGCTTCATCCTGTCAGACATCCTTGCTGCACACAGAAGGTCACTTGAAGACGGGACTGATTACATAATAGATTCTGCAATGCTCATGCGTCACTATGGCGCCATACTTCATACAGTTGAAGGCCCCATGGAGAACATAAAGATAACGACGCCGATGGACTATATAGTCTTCAAGGCTATGGCAAAGGCACGCGAGAATGGAGAGATCTGAATATATGGAGATGTTTGACCGCATAATCAATGACAGATGCATCAGGTGGGATAAACTGTCAGGTTCATCAGTCCTCATAACAGGAGGTACCGGTCTGATCGGATCGACGCTCACAAAAGCGATCCTGGAACATAACAGAGTGTTTGGTACGGATATCTCCGTTACCCTCCCTGTCAGGGATCAGGCGAAGGCAGAGAAGATCTATGGCAACAGTTCTTCTATGCCGGAGATGATCGTTATGGATCTTGCATCATCCCGTTACATACCCGGCAGATACGATTATATCATCCACGGTGCATCGGTTACTTCTTCGCAAACTATGGTCACGGATCCGGTAGGAACGATAGATCTCGCATACACCGGGACAAAGAAGATCCTCGAGCTTGCAAGGCGGTCCGGATCGAAAGGTGTTGTATATCTTTCTTCCATGGAAGTATACGGGATAACCGACAGTTCAATGAACCCCATAACGGAAGACAAGCTCGGTTTTGTATCGCTGTCCAATGTAAGGAGTTCGTATCAGGAGAGCAAGAGGATCTGTGAACTCCTGGCATACTCTTACTATCGTGAATATGGCGTACCTGTCGTTACGGCAAGGCTCGCTCAGACTTTCGGTCCGGGCGTTGACAGATCTGACGGAAGGATATACTCGCAATTTGCAAAGAGCATAATGGAAGGCCGCGACATCGTCCTTCATACCGAAGGCAATTCCGTAGGCAATTACTGCGACATAAGAGATACTGCATCAGCGATACTGTGCCTTCTGACCACGGGTGCGGGAGGCGAAGCTTATAATGTCGTAAACGAAGCAAATACGCTCACCATCCGCGACATGGCACAGATGTGTGCCGCAAAGCTCTCAGAAGGAAAGACCGGCGTTGTTTTTGATATCCCTGAAGATAACCGGTACGGCTATGCTCCTGACACGAAGATGAGGCTCTCATCAGCAAAGCTGTCAAAGCTCGGATGGTCACCATGCTACACGCTCGAGGATATGTTCAGGGATCTGATCTCCCGATGGGAGAACGGGGGCTGATACCGATGGCGTACTCCACTTCAGATGCCATCCGCAAAGCCCATCCTTCAGGCTGTGTGATCATGACTGAAGATAAGCTTGCATCCCTCAGAAAGCTCCTTCTGATGATGCTTACTGATATCGACAGCACTGCCAAAAAGAACGGCATAGAGTACCAGCTCGGCGGCGGTTCTGTCCTGGGCGCAGTAAGACACAAGGGTTTTATTCCGTGGGACGACGACATAGATATCAATATCACCAGGAAGGAATGCTTCCGCCTTATGGAAGCAATGGAGAAAGACTATCCGGATAAATACAGTTATCTCATACCGGGCGTGACACCGGGATATATGCTCCTCTTCCCTCAGATAAGGCTCAACGGAACAAGCGTAAGGACAAGGGATGACTTTAATAACAGCAAGTGCGGCGTATGTATCGACCTGTTCATCATCGAGAATACTTATAACAGTCCCGTTAGGAGGTTCTTCCACGGGATCGGATGCCAGTATTACGGATTTAAGGTGTCCGCAGCCAAGTTCCGCCGTGACAGGGAGTTCCTCGTTCCTTTCGCAGAGTCCACAGGGGATGTAAGGCTCCTTAAGACCATCAGGAGAAGGATCTTTTTTGCCACCCTGTTTGCTCGCGGTAACCCTGACAGGATCACTTACAAAGCAGACAGATGGAACGGCAGATGCTCTGATGATGATTCAGTGTTTGTTACGGTCCCCGCAGGACGCAGACACTTTTGGGGAGAGAAACGCAAAAGGAGTGTCTTCTTCCCGCCCTCATACCGTGAATTCGAAGGCAAAACGTATGCATGTCCGAACAACATAGATCAGTATCTGACAACTCTCTATGGGGATTACGGCAGGATACCGGAAGACAGTGAGAAGGAATCACACATATTCATCGAGCCGTTCTCGCTTGGATGATATCAGTATTCTCCCAAATACTCCCAGTTGGACCTTTCGAAGATATCATCGTGAACGGAGTACCATGATCCGGGCAGGAAAGCCGTACCGTTATTCTCGCTGACCTTCCAATCCTCCGAGAAAAGGATATGCATGGGACCAAGATCCTTTGCATCATCATTGATCGCTTTGCCCGTAAACGGATTGACCGGGTTATCGATGACGTTTGCCGTTGCCAGTGCCGGTACATCCGCATTCGTCATGAAATCATACGATACCGTGAATCCCGAACAATCGAAATCCTTCACCATCAGTACCGGATTCGTGTATTCCGCATCTATGCCGAGATCCTTGTTGACCAGGCTGTCCAGGTGCTCGAGATTGAACCCGTGATCTGCAACGATAATGATCCTCGTATTATCCCATACCTCATTCTCGCGCAGATAGTCGAACCACTTGCCGAGCCTGACATAAGCAGCCATGTTTACCTGATAATCAGCAACCTGGTTATACTTGAGCATCCTGAGAGGCTCGTCATCCCACACCTTTATCGAGTGGATCATGTCGTATGTGGTGTTATCGACATGCTCCTGCGGTACAAAGTCAGGAGACTGAAGGAGATTGGGCGAATGTGCCGTATCATTATCAATGCTGAGGAAACAGTTCATGTCAGAATCCGTTATCGAAGTGATGCCGCTAAGCCCGTCCAGGACAGTATATGCATTCATGAACTGTGGCCTGATACCGGTAGACTTGGACATGTTCTGTCTGGTCTGCGGATAATGGAATGACATGTCTTCCTCAGAATAGTACTTAACATTAAGGGATCTGTATCTTCCGCCGTCATAGAGCGACTGCTGGAGTATGACAGGAGCCACTTTAAATAAGCTGTAGAAGAAGAAATTACGGTCCCTGACACTGTTGGTCTGGATAAGTATCTCATCCGTATACGGATTCATCACGCCGTTAGCCAGGTAAGCATTTATGTCCTTATACTGATCATAGATCGACAGTTCCCTAAGTTCACTGTAGTTGACATAAGGGGGATCTATGACTGTCGTGTGGAAGCCGTTCTCACTGAACAGGCGGGGCATGACAAGAAGCGCCTCGTTATGTTTGTCCTTGAGCAGCTCATTGCTGCGCTTGTTCATTTCTTCAGGAGTATACTCGTATCCGCCAAATAGTGCAGGCGCACCGAAATTAGTATGCCCGCCGAAAGAAATGGTATTCGGATAATATACAAAACCGTCAAACTGTTTTGCCAGCTTGGGGTTTTCCTGGAAGATATAAGGAACAAGACATCCTATCGCACGGTCGAGCATGAACACGACGACATTCTTTCCGTTTTTGGATAATGTGATGACAGGGGCATCTGAAGTCTTCACCCTGCTGCAGTAATCCCTGTATTCCGCATGAGTCTTGAATACGTTGACCATTCCCATTCCAAGAGCAGCGATGGCCGCCGCCATGACAATGAACCTTGTGACCGTAGGCAGGAACCTTACTGCCAGAAGGAGTGCCACCGTAACTACTCCTACTACTGCAAGATTGATCAGAATCGTCTCTCTGGCATAGCTGACACCGTCATCATATTCAAGTTCAGCTGACAAAGTGCCAAAGCCCGTCCCGAAGAAAAGGTAATCAGTTACTGCGATGCCGGACAGAACCGTAACCGCATAAGCAAATATCTTCTTCCCCTTATCGGATGCAAGCAGATAGAAGATCCCCAGCCAGATGATAAATACGCCTGCTGATACAAAAAACGTATACCATACATACTGGTTGGGATTCTCAAGTCTGGCAACAAACATGAAATCTCCGGGAGATGAAGCTACAACTGATGAAGGGATCAGAAGGCCCGTGATAAGACAGAGCAGCACGCTTCCGCACAGATACAGTATCTTATCTCCTTTTGTAAGAGGTCTGATATCCCCCTCTTCCTTTTTCTTCAGGGGAAGGAACCGGAATGCCAGCGGGAATACCATGATAACGAACAGTATCATCAGGAATCCGAACTTCAGTTTCCCGAGCTTGTCATAGAATACAAAGATCGAAGCGATGCCTGCCATACCGCATACGGCAAACAGTATCTCCAGGATAAGTCCTGAATGCTTGAGCTTGTAGAAGGTGTTCTTTATGAGCGAAAACAGGTTGTTAAGTGTCCAGTAGAATACGAGTCCTGACGGTGAATTGTAAAGAAGTACAAGGAATACCAAGGCTGTGACATACATTACGATCTTGGACTTGAATGGCTGTCCTTTCGCATAGATCTCAGATGAGATTATGTTGATCACCGTCATTATGACAGGGAGCACATTTATGGTAATCCCACCGACCGTAAGCAGGGCATCCGGTGCCATAAGGTCGTTCACCGGACCAAGCTTAACTCCGCCAAGCATCGGAAGATGTGACAGGAAACGGTATGCAGCGATGAAGAAAGGGATCTGCAAAAGGAGCGATGTAAGACTCTTCAGAGATGACAGGGGACTGTAATCCTCCTGCCTGTAATATGTCTGCAGGAGCATGACTCTCTCATCGCCCTTGAAATACTTCTTGATGTGATCAGCCATCGGCCTTAAGGAGTTCTCTTTCTCCCTTGTCTGCTGCTGGATCACGTCAGCTCGCCTATACAGGGGCAGCACGAGGAAATTGATCGCAATGCTCATGATGATCAGGCTGACAGAAGGACTCCCTGACACAGCATTGGCCAGCGAGAACACAAACTCAAACAGGAGTTCAAGCGGCCTTATGATAATCGCAAAGAGAACATCAAGGAACGACATAAACCCTCCCGGATATTATGCGTTTGCCGTTGCTGTAGTTGCAGTCTTGTTCTTCTTCTCCTTCTTGGATGAAGAGGGCTGAAGCTGCTGCTTTTTCTTCTCAGCCAGTTCCTTGTACTTATCTGTCAGATAATCGACAGTCCTTGAAGCACCTTCTCCGATATTGACCCATGCATCAGCTCTGATCTGGTCACGGACCTCGGACAGTTCTTCACTGTGAAGGCACTCGTCGATGAGCTTGCCGATATCCTTGAGGTTATCCTTGTTGATCTCCATACCCATCTTGGGAAGGTTGGACATAACCCACGGAGTCTGGTCATCAAGGCTGTAATAGTCATACCATCCGTTATCGTGGTTAGTATCCATGTACATGATCGGCTTATCGAAGATAAGTGCAAAATCATAGAATACACCGGAATAATCCGATATGAGGATGTCTGCCTTATTGAGAACGTCAAAATTGTTAGGGCTTCTGTCCCATGTGAGCCTGTCACTGTCAGGGTACTTGGCCTTGAGATCATCCATCAGCTTCGCATCAGCGATAAATGACTGGGGATGAGGTCTGATGATGATATCATAATCAGTCTTGAGAAGTTCATCGATCACAGACTCGCCGAGTCTGTTGAGGATGCTGCTCTCACCCCATGAGGGTGCAAGAAGTACTACAGGCTTCTCATTGTGAACGCGCTCTGTATTATCGAGCCTCTCCTTCATTGCATCAAAGTAAGGCATACCTACGAGCTTCAATTCCTTTGCAGGGAGATGTCTCTTTGCTTCGAGCTCCCTGATGATATCGATCTGATACTGGCCTGATGTCAGGATGGCATCGTAGTAATCCATGCCGAAGAGCCTGTATCCGCCGCATCCGAGTGAATGATACATATGAACGTAGTAATCAACGAACTTGGACTTCTTCCACTGGTAAACCTCAAGACCGGGTGTTGTCGAGAGTACGATGGAAGCATTTACCATGTTGAGCTTGGCAAAAGCCTTATTGCCCTCACCTGCAAAAACGAACTTGACGTGCTCATACTTGAGGTCGAGCACCGGGTCGTCAGCATTAGTTGTCCAATACTCCACATCGATGCCTCTCTTCTCAAACTCGTCACATACGGGCTTGAACTGCTGCCAGTATCTCTTATCCTCAGCAAAGATAAGATAAGGGATCTTCTCTGACTCGGTCTTGTCTATCTTTCCTCTTGTGAAGAAGAACTTGAGTTTTACGATGGAAACCTTCGCGATGTATATTAAGAAGCCGATTATACCGATAAGCACGGTGAAGAGCATGCTGCCCGTACCGGGATCGATATAAAGTCCGATAAGTTCGTTCATTTTAGTATTCTCCTAAGTACTCCCAATTTGATCTCTCGTAGATATCATCATGCACGGTAAACCACCTTCCGGGCAGGAATCTATACCCGTCATTATCGGTTACCTTCCATTTTTCGGAATATATTATACACTGTCTTTCCTTAAATTTCTCAAGATTATTCACAGGATTTCCCGTAAATGGGTTAACAGGATTGGTGATAATACCATCCATTGCCATGGTCGGAACATCCGCATTGGTCATGAAATCATAGTTTGTATTGAATCCCTTGCTTCCGAAATCCTTGATCATCAGCACGGGATTTACGTATTCCGCATCTATTGCAAGATCCTTGTGTTTCATTGTGTCAAGGTGTCCTGCACAGAATCCGTGATCCGCGACGACTATGATCCTGGTATTATCCCAGACCCCGTTCAACTTCATGTATCTAAACCATTCGCCGAGCTTCAGGAAGGCAGCCATATTAACATGATAGTGAGCCACTTCATCATATGTGCTGCAATTGAGCTTCCTGCCGTTATGCTCTCTTACGAAATGCTGCCTGTCATATTCAGTGTTGTCCACACGGTCATAAGGGATGAACTCCGGCTCCTTCAATACGGCGATCATATGCGCGGTATTATTGTCCATGTAGAAGAACTGGTCCTTGGAGTCATCTGTTACTTCCGTGATGACCGAAAGGTTCTCGAGCACGGAATAACTGTCCATGAACGAGCCCCTGATGCCGAGTGTCTTGGAAGGTGTTGAGACAGACTGCGGATAGTGGAATGTGGGATCAGGACCCGTCATTGTCTTTTTGGGCAGTGAATTATATTTGCCGTTGTTATACAGGGCATCCTGGAAAGGCAGCGGAGATGTCTTAAAGACACTGTAACAGAAGAAGTTGCGGTATCTTGCCTTGTCTGACTGATAAAGGATCTCGTCAGAGTAGTAGTTCATCCTGCCTTCTGCAGCATAGGCATCCATCCCGTCATACTTTTCGAAGATGGACAGGTCAGTCATCTCGCTGTAGTTAGCATACGGCGGATCCATGACCGTGATGTGATAACCGTTGTCACGGAACAGCAGCGGCATCAGGAGGAGTGCCTCATTGTGCTTGTCCTTGAGAAGGACGTCATCCCTCCTGTTCATGTTCGCCGGGGTATATTCATAGCCTCCGAACAGCGCCGGGGCGCCGAAATTCGTGTGTCCGCCAAAAGAGATCGTGTTCGGGTAATAAGTAAATCCGTCGAACATTTCGTAGAGTTCCGGCTTCTCGTCAAACATATACGGAACAAGACAGCCGATCGCCCTGTCTATCATGAGGACCATGACATTCTTACCTGTCCTCGTCATAGTTATCTTCGGCATCTGTCCGTCCCTGGTCTTGGCAAGTGCTTCATTGTACGCCTTGTTGATGTTTACGATATTATATGCTCCGGTAGCAACGGCAACTATCGTCACTGCTATGGCAATGCTGTTCATGACCTTCGGCAGGAACCGCCTGATGATAAGAGCGATGATAACGATGAACAAAAGTACCGATACATTCAGGAAGTTATCACCCAATGTATATTTCAAAGCGCTGTCGAGGCCGAGCTCGGGGGACATCGTGCCCAGAGTCATGCCAAAGAACATATAGTCAGCCGTGGCGATGACCGCATAGGCAAGGAGCACGTTTGTAAAGAGCTTCCTGCCGCTGTCAGAAGCAAGAAGGTAGAAGACCCCCATCCAGCAGAAGAACACTCCGAAGCTTATCTGGAGGGAATACCAGACATAGACGGAGGGATCGAACATCTTGGATATGTACATGAAGTCCTCCGCGGAGGAATTGATGACCGCAGAAGGGATGTGCATTCCCAAAAGGACTGACAGGTACAGGCTGCAGAACAGATATAAGATCTTATCCGCGGAAGTGATCTTTACTTCTTTTTTTGCTTTTTTTCCACGCAGGATCAGAGCAGAAAGCGGCAGGATCGCGGCAACACAGATCAGCATAAGCAACGATACTTTGCTGTAGCCGAGTTTTTTGCTGTATATGATGAGGAATACCGCACCCGTTATCCCTGCAAGAGCGCAGATCACCTTGAACACAAGCCCGGGATCCCTGAGCTTATAGAAAATGTTCTTCACGAGCGAGAACACGTTGTTGAACGTCCAGTAGAATACGAGACCTGACGGTGAATCATAGAGGAGCACCAGGAAGATCAGTGCAGACAGGTATAGAACGATCTTATCCTTGAACGGCTGTCCCTTAGTATATATCTCGGAAGATATGATGTTGATGACAGTCATCGCGACGGGAAGCACATTTATGGTAATGCCGCCTATCGTAAGTAGTGCATCAGGCTTGGCCAGGTCCCTGATAGGTCCCATCTTGGCACCGTCAAGCACTGCAAGTTCTGACAGGAACTTATATGCAGCGATGAAGAAAGGGATCTGAAGAACGAGAGATATCAGGCTCTTCAACGAAGACAGCGTGCTGTAGTCCTGCTGTCTGTACAGAGTCTGCAGCATCATGATGCGTTCATCACCCTTGAATGCCTTCTTAATGTGATCTGTCAGGGGACGCATCTCGTTCTCTTTCTTACGGGCATTCTGCTGGATTATGTCTGCCCTTCTGTAAAGAGGAAGTACGATGATGTTTATGGCAAGGCTCATTATAATGAGACATACCGTAGGGTTCTCGTAGATACCGTAACTTAAGGAGAATACCGCTTCAAACAGCAGTTCGAGCGGCTTGATCAGGATCGTATAGATAACATCAAAAATGCCCACGGCTTACCCGGTCACCTTCTCCCCGTGAGTTTTCCCGGAAACTTCTTTGTATTTAGCCAGGATGAAATCTGCAGTCCTTGCGGCACCCTCATCCATGTGTACCCAGGTCTCAGATCTTGCCTTATCCCTTCCCTCTTTGAACCTTGTCTCGGTAAGGCATCTGTCGATCAGCGACTTTATGTCACCGATATTCTCTTCAGAGAGCTTTAATCCCAGACTGTCCAGGATCTCAAATGTCCAGGGCTTGCGGTCGAGCCACCAGTAATCGTAGCAGTCCGGATTAAATTCCGTGTCCGCATACAATATCGGCTTGTCAAACGCCAGCGTAAAATCGAAGATGATCCCCGAGAAATCGGATATCATGATATCTGCCTTGTTGAGCGACTCGAAATTGTCGCTGTTCCTGTCCCACTTAAGGTGCTCATTCTCCGGATACTTTGAGATGATGCCGTTCATCATGTCCGTATCAGCGATAAATGACTGGGGATGGGGTCTTACGATGATGTCGTACCCCGTCTTGATCAGTTCATCCAGGATCCTTGTCCCGAACTTGTTGAAGATGCTGTTAGGTCCCCATGAAGGTGCAAGAAGAACAGTCCTGTTGCTGTTTTCCGCCTTGGGAGCATCCTTGATCTTCTGCCTCATGGAATCCATGTAAGGGATTCCGACGAGTTCGAGTTCCTTTGCAGGGAGATTTCTTTTCTTCTCAAGTTCCCTGACCTCATCGATCTGGTACTGGCCTGACAGAAGGATGGAATCAAAGTAATCGACACCGAACATCCTGTAGCCTGCGATGTCATTTGCCGCATGCTGGACATGCACATAGTGATCCACAAACTTTGATCTCTTCCACTGGTATACGTCAAGTCCCGGAGTCGAAGCAACGACGACTGCCGCATTAACCATGTTGAGCTTGGCATATGCCTTGTTGCCTTCACCTACGAATTCAACCTTAAGGTGTTCGTACTTCTTCTGATCCAAAGCGGGATCGTCAGGGGATGTTGTCCAGTAGAGCATGTCAACGCCGCGCTTATCGAGTTCGGCAACGATGGGTTCGAAGACCTCCCAGTACCTCTTCGCCTCAGCAAAGATCAGGAGCGGGATCTTGCTCTTATCCATCTTATCCATCTTGCCCCTCGTTATCACGAATTTGACCTTGACCCACAATACCCTGAAAAAGTATACGAGGAAACCTACGATGCTTATGAGCACCGTAAAGAGCATGCTTCCCGTACCGGGGTCGATGTACAGATTTACCAGTTCATTCATCTTAGTATTCTCCCAGATATTCCCAGTTGGATTTTACATATATGTCGTCGTGTATAGAATACCACTTTCCCTTGGGGAAGGTATACGCGGTCTTGTCAGGCCTCCACTTGTTCGTGGAGAAGACATGCTGAGGTCCTTCATACTTCGCATCACTGTTGATCGGATTGCCCGTAAAGGGATTGACCGGGTTGTCGATGATGCCGGACAGCGCGATCGCCGGCACGTCAGCGTGAGTCATGAACTCATTATCAGTCTTAAATCCGGTCGAACCGAAATCCTTAACGAGGAGCAGCGGATTGAAGTATTCCGCATCGAGCTTAAACTTGTCGTTGATCAGTTCATTGAAGTGTCCTGCATTTCTTCCGTGATCAGCAACGATGATTATCTTCGTGTTATCCCAGAGACCGTTCTTCTTGAGATAGTCAAACCATCTTCCAAGATTAAGAAGAGAAGCCATATTGACATGGTAGTGTGCCATCTGGTTAGGTACGTCAAGATTGATCTTCCTGCCGTTGACCATCGTCCTTGTCATGTGCGATACATCATACATCGAGTTGTCGACCTTGTTGACCGGGATGTATTCAGGTTCCTTGAGGATCATCGGTTCATGAGTTGCACAGCTTTCCATCATGAGGAAACAGTTATCCTGCTCCTCAGTAATGACCGTCATGTTGATCAGGTTCTCGAGGACACATGCATAGTTCAGGTATGCCATCTTCTGCCCGGTACCCTTGGAGACGCCGTCCCTGATCTGCGGGATCTTCGGTACGGAATCATCGTAATCCGCATAATCAACAGCCAGCGACAGATAGTTGCAGTCATCATAGATCGACGGCTGTATCACTGTCGGCATGACGCGGAACAGGCAGTACAGAGGTATATGGTGTTTCCTTGTCACATCAGACTGTTCGTTAAGTTCATGTGAATATGGATTCATCAGCTGTTCAGCCTTGTAGGCGTGGATGTCCTTGTATTTATCATAGAAAGATATGTCAAAATAAGTATAGTTGCCGTATGGGGGATCAATGACCGTCGTATAGAACCCTGCCTCACTGAATATCCTGGGCATTACGGTCAGTGCTTCATTCTGCTTATCGATGAGGAGCATGTCAGATCTCTCGTTCATCTTCTCGGGAGTATACTCATAACCTCCGAAGAGCGGTGCTGAACCGTTAAGAGTCCTGATGCCGTAGGAAATGGTGTTCGGATAATACGTAAAGCCGTCGTACATGTCATAGAGTTCCTGCTTCTCGTTGAACAGGTATGGCACAAGTCCCCCAATCGCCCTGTCGAGCATGAATACTATTACGTTCTTTCCGTTCTTGCTCAGGGTTATGACGGGCTCGTCAAAGACGCACTTGGACTTGATATCGTTATACTCCCTTGTAGTACTGTAGATGTTATAACCGCCGATCGCAACTCCGACCACAAGTCCTGTCACGAGAAGGTATTTCGCGATGACGGGCTTGAAGCGGAATATCACCCAGCATATGGCTGCAGCGCAAAGCAGTACCAGACCGTTTATGATCATTGCCTTAGCTTTGAACTTGGGATCGTTCTCGAACTCCATCTCAGCCGACAACGTGCTGTCATTCATACCGAACGCGAAATGGTTGATGACTGCACCGACCGACATGATGAATGTTGCCAGGGCGAATATCCTCTTCCCTCTGACATCTGCCAGAAGATAATAAACACTCATCCACACGACTGACACGCCGCATGCAACAAAGAACGAATACCACACATAGTGGGCCGGATTGGAAAGTTCGGATATGTATACGAAATCCTCAGGGCAGGATTCGACCACCACCGAGGGAATGTACAGGCCTGAGAATACGGCAAGAAATAAGACTCCTAAAACAAACACCAGTTTCTCGTGAACATTAAGCGGCCTGATCTCTTTCTTTTTCCTGTTCCTGAAGATGAAGTGGAGCGCAAGCGGGATCATGAGCGCACCGAAGAATACGATCAGGAACCAGAACTGTCTGCCGGTTATGGAAGACTTCTTCATGAATGCCCAGACCATCCCTGCAATGCCGGTCAGTGCACAAAGTATCTTGAAGATGAACCCGGGGTTCTTAAGTCTGTAGAAGATATTCTTAACAAGAGAGAATACATTATTGAAAGTCCAGTAGAAGACGAGGCCTGCAGGTGATGTGTACAAAAGGACAAGGAATATCAGAGCTGACAGGTATAAGATGATCTTGGACTTGAACGGCTGTCCCTTCATGTATATCTCGGAAGATATGATGTTGATGACAGTCATCAGGATAGGCAATACATTTATGGTGACCCCGCCTGCCGTGAGGAGTCCGTCAGGTGCCAGGAGGTCCTTGATGGGTCCCAGCGTCTGGCCTTCCAGCAAAGGCAGGTGTGACAGGAACTGGTATGCGGCAATGAAGAACGGGATCTGAAGGACAAGGGAGATAATGCTCTTCATTGAAGATAAGGGACTATAGTTCTGCTGCCTGTAGAATGTCTGCAGCATCATGACCCTCTCGTCGCCCTTAAAGCTCTTTTTTATGTGATCCATTACGGGGCGGAGCCTGTTCTCTGTGTCTCTTGCCTCCTGCTGGATAACATCTGCACGTCTGTAGAGCGGGAGGACGATAAAGTTGATCGCAAGGCTCATAACTATGAGGTTCATCGCGGGGTTCGGGTCGATCTTGTTTGCCACGGCAAATATCAGTTCGAACATCAGTTCAAGCGGCCTTATGAAGACCGTGAACAAAACATCCAGAATAGACATCAAAACACCCTCCCTTTCTTATCGTGAGAATTATTCCACAATAGAGGGAGGGTGTCAAGAAAGCCCAGTAAAACCTTACTTTTTATCAAGAGTAGCCAGATATTTTTTGGCGTCTTTTATGAAACTTGCGATTATGAGGATGATGACTATTCCGATCGGGAAAGCTGCGATGATCGATACCGTCTGAAGATTGTTCATCGTTCCCTCAGAGAAGATGAGAGCTATTGGAAGGAGGATCAGGAAGATCGCCCAGAAGAGCTTCATCCTGGGGCTTGCCGTCTCATCGCTTTCGATGTTCTTATAGCTGTAATTGGAAGCGACCATCGTGATGCTGTCAAATGACGTTGCATAGAAGGCAAACATCGTGAACATCAGGATGATGAGGAATATCCATGACCAGGGGAGCTGGTGGATTATATCGATGATCGTCTGATAGAGGTCGTCGCCGTTGGCATGATACTGTGCGATCGCATCGAACTTGCCGTGAACCTTGAGGCCGAGGCCGAAGTTACCTATAACGATGAACGAGATCAGCGTGCTTGCCGTACCAAAGATGTAAGAACCCATGATAACCTGCTTTACCGTCCTGCCGCGGCTTACGGCACCCATGAAGAACGGTGCGGCAACACACCATACCATCCAGTATGCCCAGTAGAATATCGTCCAGTTCTGTGCAAATCCGGCCTCTGTCCTTGCCGCATCTGTCCATGTGCTCAGGCCTATGAAGTTCTGGACCATATTTCCGAGAGATGTGATACCGGTCTCCACGGAAAATCTTGCCTCACCGCCGAAGATGAATATATAAAGGAGAACAGAAGCAAATAGGAACATACAGATCTTGGAGAGCATATTGATGCCCTTGAGCCCGTGCATGACTGATGTAGTGTAGATAGCGCATACAACTACCAGGATGCCGATCGATACATACTTTGATCCTGCAAGTCCGAACAGGTCGGTAAGGAGGCTTGACATAAGAGGCGTTGCAATGGAGAACGTTGTCGCAGTACCGGCAATGAGCGCCACTACGGCAAGAACGTCTATGATCTTGCCAAGAACTCCGTCCGTATGCTTTCCGAGGATCGGACGGCATGCCTCTGAATACTTCTGCTTGTGGCATCCTCTGACATGGAGCATGAATCCGAAGCAGGCTGCAAGGACCGCATAGAAACTCCACGGGATGAGGCTCCAGTGATACAGGGGGAATGTAGGTGCCCATTCCTCCATCGTTCCGAAGCCTAAAACATGAGGATCCTCAGCATAGTAGATCCACTCACAGAATGAGTAGAAGATGATATCCGATGCCAGACCGCATGTGAATACCATGGCACCCCATGAGAAGAAACCGAACTTGGGCTTCTCACCCGGCTTGCCGATGGTGATCTTTCCGATATCCGAATAAGCGAGCCATAATGACAACAGGAATACTCCGAGACCTATTACCAGATAGTATGATCCCATGGTGTCTCCCAGGAAGCTCCTTATAACTTCCAGAGCATTCGTGGAACTCTCGGGCATAAAGACAAAATATGCACAGAGCACCAGAATGCATGCGAATGGCACAAATGTCGTAAACGGATCTATTTTGCGTTTTGTAACTGTGTTGTTTGCCATCTTTTTCTCCTTCATAACACGTTATTGTTTATCTTCATCAGTTCTTCATAACTGTCTATCTCTACTATGTCATCAGGGCTCATCTTCCTAATGCCGAGCCTGAACCTGTCAAGGTGCAGTATCATCGGGATATCGTCCCAGTAGATATCCCTGTTCTTCCTGACATCAAATTCATATTCAACAAGCTCACGGAGCTTTAATGCATCTTCCCTGCACCATCTTGAGATACTGTACAGCTGCCATCCCTTATCTCCGCCATCCCTGGAACACTTCGTGACGATCTTATCCTCTACGGTCATCACCCATTCATCTGTATGTGCGGTAACTTCTGTGGCGTTATAACCTGAGATCTCAAAATCGGCACCGAGGATATCCGGGTTATATATAATCTGGTCTGCATCCGTGATGATCACGTCGCGGTCAAGAAGGTGCCTTGCCGCGTAGAGCGATGAGATGTTGTTGCATGTATCGTACAGCGGATTATCGATAAAGCTGAGCCCTTCGTATTCTTTCTTCAGTACATCAAACTCTCTTCCGAGATAACCGGTAACGATATTGATATCAGTGATCCCGTTCTTATGGAGTGCTTCTATTACCGACCCTATCATCCTTACTCCCCTGACCCTGATCATGGGTTTTGGAGTTGTAAGCGTTGCAGGCTTCATCCTCTCTCCCTTACCGGCAGCCATGATGATGGCTCTTGTTACTTTATGCATATTCCGAGCCTCTCACTTTCCTTCATTGCTATACGGTAAAAGTCCTTCGCATACCTGTACTGCCTTAATGAATACTCTCCGAAATCAACTCCCAGGGATCTTTTGAACTCGCACCAGTTGCTCCAGAGAAGTCCGCATGCTGCAACATAGCAGTATATCTTTATCCTTGTCATGTCAGGACATTTGCCCAGGAAATAGATCTCGATAAGGTCATCCACCTGGCTTTTGGAATAGAACGAATAAATGGAGAACATTGCAAGGTCGACATGAGGATCCTGCATTCCTGAATACTCCCAGTCGGTCAGCTGGAGCTTCTCCTCACCGCTTTCTGAACTGTAGAAAAGGAAATTGTCCGGAACGGCATCAATGTGTGTAAGACAATATTCTCCACTGTTCTCTTCTATAAAATCCTTCAGTGAGAAGACGTTCTCCTTTGTCGTCTGATAATCACCGTAGCAGGAACTCCTGCCGTCCCACAGCTTCTCATAGTATTCGATCTGACCGAAGATATCGAACTTATGGCCAACCTTTATCCTGCTGTCGTGGAACTTCTTCAGGAGAGCCATTCCCCTGATGAGATCGAATCCTGATTCCGGATCCAGTGACCTTACATTATCGAGATACCTGATGATCTTGTATCCTTTCGAAGGTTCAAGATATACAGGGTCATCGCAGAACCCCCTGCCGGATATTGCCTTGTATACGTCTGCCTCATGATATCTGTCTATCAGAAGATCCGTTCCTTCGCCCGGTATCCTCATGATGTACCTTCTGTTCCTGCAGGTGAAGATGAATGATCTGTTTGTCATTCCCTTCTTAAGGATCTCGATATCAGTAATGTCACAGGGATCTGCATCAAGGACATCAGCAATGGTGGCAATCGCCTCTGACTGCAGGTGGTTTGAATTGCTGTCGAATTCACGGAGCTGCTCATAAGTATTGATCTCAACGGCAGCGTCATCCCTGACTATCCTGGCGCAGACCTTCTCCTTAAGAGCGAACAGGGCTGCTTCCCAGAATGAATTGTCATACGCCGGGATGGCTGACATCTCTTCGAGCCTTTCCTTGAGTTTCGGCGCCAGATCGCTATTGATATAGGCGATGCCAATCATCCTCGCACCATTGCCGTCATCACTCCTTGTGATCTGAAGGTCCCTTGTAATGCGCACATCGGAATTCGGGATCTGCTTATCCGACACCATGTACCATGAATAGAATTCGGTCTTGCTGTACGGATTCTCCTCACACCATACGTCACACGGAATGACATATGAGTTGGACAGTTCCTTTGAAGCGTGCCGTAGAGAATGTAGATTATTCCTGACGGAGTATTCTGAATTATAGATAAGCTCTACGCCATATTTATCGATCAGGTATTCATACTGTTCCATAAGAAAACCTACGACAACGCTTATCGAAGTTATCCCTGCCTCATGCAGCTGCTCAATGGTACGCTCGATGAGGCGCTGCCCTTTCACCTTGAGAAGTCCTTTGGGCATCTCCATGTTTATGGGGACCATCCTCATTCCGTAACCGGCTGCTAGTATAATGGCGTGCTCAGGCCTTGAAGATCCTATCAGATCTGCTGCCTTGGAAGTAATGCCGTTATCCAGTCCGATCAGACCTTCGTCCCTGAGATTCTTAAGGGAGCGGTTGATCACACCCAGCGAATAGCCTGTCTTTGCTGACAGTGTACGCTGGTTAGCTGTTCCGGCATCGATAAGTGCCGTCAGGACATCTGCTTCATATCTGTTCACGAATTAACGATTCTCCTTTGTTCACGAACAATATAATAATACTAATCCGTGATATGTCAAGAGAAAACCGCTGTTCAGGCGTTCACATCTATGATCTCGCCGCTGAAAGAGACTGAATCTACGCCATAATATTTGGCCATGTAGATATTGGGCCACGTTTTGTTGTTATACCCGTCAATGTACTTGATATACTTTACCGCACAGCATTCGCTCAGATCGTACCTGGCCAGTTCGGGGATCTTTACATCCATTATCCCGTTCTGTCTGCACTCGATGATATATTCTTCGTTATGCCTGGTAAATTCATATGTCCTGCTAACATCCCTTATCCCCTTCACGGCGAAATAGGGCGTTACGATCAGCATGAACACATAAAACGCGCAAATAAGATATCTGTGCTTCCCCTTCTTTCGAAGCAGTGCAGACATGAGGACAGTACAGCAGAGTATGAGCAGGACTGAAGTAATGAACAGACATCTCGGTGCGATGTAGGATGCAAAGATCAGTGAGAAGAAAGATGCTGCCGTGACCAGGAACATGATGACAGAAAAACTGATGACTTCTTTGTCTGATCCAATCCTCCATGCGATCACCAGCAGGATCGCCGACAGCAGGAACAGAGGCATGAGAAGAGCTGCAAACTGGACCAGATCCAGGAGATTACCTGTCAGTTTGCCGATCAGATCTGAAAATGATCCCTTGACCATCTGTGTATTAAGTTCCTTAGGTGCCAGTAAGAGATAAAGGAATCCTGCAAGAGTAGATCCGAATGACAGACAGGACCACACACTATGGATCTTCTTTGCAAGATGCAGATATGCTATTACAAGGAAAGACAGTACCAGCATGGACGCACCTGCTACTTCATGCGATAACCCTACCGGAAAGCCGAACAGGACAAACAGCAGATCGCCGGTCACATGCCTTGTAAACTTACCGTTTTTAAAGAGTTTAAGATAGAAATAGATATATATCACAACATATGTTGAAGTCCACAGATAATTCAAAGATCCGTCGAGCCACAGATTGATCTCACCGAAAACAGGCTGGAACATGAATAAGCTCATGAAGGTAAATAAGATCGATAGAGCCGCCCCGGTAAATGACTTCCTGCCTGTAAGGACCGCACTGCAAAGATAGATGAAGACTGCCTGTACGATGAAGACTATCGAATTCAGGATGTTAAATATATCCTTGGGAGGCATCAGGAACAGCTGCACGAGAAAATGAGACAACACCCTGCCGCTGTGACACACTCTGTGGCTTGCCATCGAACCAAAGATGGAGAAGACACTTTTGATCCGCTCTGATGCAGGAGGGGGTATCAGTCCGTCAGGGTTGGGACTGTCCCAGCCTGTGCTGAAATCAAAGCAATATCCGTAATCATCGACCAGCATGCTTGTGTGATAATTGCAGTAGAGCATAAATGAGAATACTGTCCCGGCTACGGCAATAAGCAATATCACGCCAAGTGATCTGTTGTTCCTGATCTTGTCCAACATCCGGTACCCTCTAATCTTTATACTGTAGTTCAGTATATCACAGCAATAAAAAAACTGTCCCGGTACTACACGAGACAGCTTGTTACCTGGTGGTGACCCGTACGAGAGTCGAACTCGTCACTCCGCCGTGAAAGGGCGACGTCTTAACCGATTGACCAACGGGCCTTATGTGGTAGCGGCAGCGGGATTCGAACCTGCGACCTGCCGGGTATGAACCGGACGCTCTGGCCAACTGAGCTATGCCGCCATATAAGTCGCCCCTCTCGGGCGCTTAAAGATTGTAGCAACTTAAATGCTCAATGTCAAGAAAAACTCCCGCAAAGCATAAAAGCAATGCGGGAGTCTGATTTAAGCAATCCTGAAATTACTTGATCTCGAGCTCAGCGCCGGAATCAGCGAGCTTTTTAACGAGCTCATCAGCCTCATCCTTAGCAACGCCTTCCTTGAGGTTAACAGGAGCCTTCTCAACGAGCTCCTTAGCTTCCTTAAGGCCAAGACCCATAACGTCCTTAACAGCCTTGATAACGCCCATCTTAGAATCACCGAAGCTCTTAAGAACAACTGTGAACTCTGTCTGCTCAGCGCCGCCTGCTGCGCCTGCACCACCTGCGGGAGCTGCTGCAACTACTGCTGCTGCAGATACGCCGAATTCTTCCTCAATAGCCTTCTCGAGCTCGAAAAGCTCAACAACGGACAATGTCTTGATCTCATCAAGAATGCTTGTAACTTTCTCACTTGCCATATTATTTTCCTCCATTTTAGTAATTATTGTTTGGTTAGTGATCTGTCTCTCGACTGAGATTACTCAGCGGGAGCTTCTTCTGCTGCAGGTGCCTCTGCTGCTACTGCAACGGGCTCTGCCTCTGCTGCGGGTGCTTCCTCAGCGGGAGCTTCAGCTGCGGGAGCCTCAGCTGCTGCAGGTGTGCCGTCTTCTGCTTCCTTCTTCTCAGCTACAGCCTTAACGAGCATAGCGAGCTTTGTGAAAGGGAAGAGCAAACCATAAACAACCTGGCTGTAAAGTGTCTCCACATCCGGGATCGCTGCGAGAGTCATGATCTCGTCGATGGAAGCAGCCTTGCCTGCTACAACACCACCCTTGATCTCAAGGGGCTCATATTCCTTTGCATACTTAGCAAGGATCTTGGCGGGAGTTGTAACATTATCAGCGTAAGCTACGGCCGTAGGACCTGCGAAGAGATCTGAAACACCATCGATTCCAAGAGTCTCAAAAACTCTCTTGAGTGTAGTATTCTTGATTACTTCGAACTTTACGCCATTGTCACGGAGCTCCTTACGCATAGCTGTATCCTGAGCAACTGTAAGTCCTCTTGATGCAACGAAGACAAATGACTGTGCGTCCTTCATCTCCTCAGCCAGCTTAGCGATCCTCTCCTGCTTTTCTGCAAGAATCTTTGCACTGGGCATAAATCATTTCCTCCTTATCTTAATATTATTAAAAACCCTCATGCCTTGAAGACATGAGGGTTAGAAAAGATCTAATCTTCACTATCTTCCTCGGCTGGCCGCATAAAGCTGTTTAAGAGAACTATCTCACCTGCTGTCTCTGGCAGAAAAGGATATTTAATTGTAGATCTGCAAGGATCAGCCGAACTTAGCGGCGTTTACCTTGATGCCGGGGCCCATTGTTGAAGCGATCGAGCAGCTCTTGATGTACTGACCCTTTGCTGCTGAAGGCTTAGCCTTAATGATGGCCTCCATGATGACCTTGAGGTTCTCCTCAAGCTTCTCCTGACCGAAAGATACCTTTCCGATCGGGCAGTGGATGATGTTGGACTTATCAAGTCTGTACTCGATCTTACCGGCCTT
>DGUI01000021.1:0-37371 GCA_002394605.1 Mageeibacillus sp. UBA4314
GGGAAGCCCATGAACCTCACGGGAGCCTTGCCCTTCTCGTATTTGCGCAGAGCCTCGACTATGCTGTCGAAGTCAGGCTTAAGGCCGCCATCTTGTGCAGGTTTCAGGATGAACTTCCTGCTCAGCGCAGGTGCCAGAAAAGTAGTGAGATAGGCAGTCCTTGCTGCTGCTACCTTGTTGGTCCTGGTTGGCTTAAAGCCCATGATGATGTATCTGCACGGTCTAAGTGAGATCACCCCGTGGTATTTCGTGACCTTGAGAGACATGCGCAGAGCCTCCATGAGGGATGAGAACTCAAACCCTATCACGCTCTTGTGACCGCCTGAGGTTCCTGAGGACGTTGCCGTAACGAAATGAGGTCCTGACTTGAAGTCATGCTGCTTGAAGAGCATCGTGGGCAGGACCGGGAGATCAGCCGGACTTTTTATGTCATCTGACGATCCGATCTTAAGACCGGTGCAGATCTTCTTATAGTCGTCGCAATGGGTAATGAGATGGTCAAAGTTCTCTTTGCATGCATCGAGGAACAGCCCTTCTTTTCCGCTGTCATATGGATCTTTTGATGCAAAGAGTCTGTGACGTAACTTCATTTCCCGTTCCTTATCAATTAAACAGATTCTGATAGAAATATGCCTCGCCGTACCTCTTCCATTGTATCGTATTTTCTCTTGTAAATCTGTTCCTTTTTCAGAGTTGCAAAGAAACTCTCGACACAGGAGTTGTCGTACGGACATGCCGGTCTGCTCATGCAATGTCCTAATACATCCTTGAACTCCTGTAAGCGAATAATGGCTTCTCGGAAACCTTACCGCAGACCGCGTGCGCTGTGCTCTTCTTGCGGTTAGCACTTTGCAGAAGGCACGTGTCGAGGACTGGTTTCCGAGAAGCCATTATGAGCATTGGTGCGGACGACAGGACTTGAACCTGCACACCGGAGGCACCAGAACCTAAATCTGGCGTGTCTGCCAATTTCACCACGTCCGCATAACGCAACTGATTATACATCAAATTGCGATAATATTAAACTCCCTGAGGAATATAAAAACCATGTACCCTGCATATACAAGAAGCATAACAGCACCCTCGGGTCTGTTGATCTTCTTGCCGGTTAGGGCAAACACAAAACTCATGACTGTTATCGACAGACAGATGATCGCATCTGTTACATTTTCGCGCAGGAGATCGAGCGGTGAGATAGCACCTGCTATTCCAAGAACGAACAGAATATTGAAGATATTCGATCCGATTATGTTGCCAAGAGCGATGGAATTCTCGCCTTTTTTATAGGCTACAAGCGAAGTGACAAGTTCAGGAAGTGAAGTTCCCAAAGCCACGATCGTAAGCCCTATAACAGTATCTGAAACCCCGAACAGTTTGGCAAAGAATGTACATGACGATACTATTCCCTGAGAGCTGAGATAGATTGCTGCTACGGCGGCGATGATGATAAACACACGTAACAAAGCTCCGAGCCCCGTTCTCGGTTTGGAAGGTTCGGGGATCTCATCGTTATTATCAGCATTTTTACCCCGTTTTGAGCGGATTACAAGGAATACGCAGTACAAAACTATGCAAGTAACATAGATGATCCCTTCAAGTCTTGTAAACTTAAGATCCAAGCAACTTGCTATCAGAATGGCACTGAAGATGAGACAGATCGGGAAGTCGAATCTCATAAGGTCTTTGGGAGCAGCAACAGTTCCTATAACTGCCGTGAGACCTACAACTACCAGAAGGTTGAACACATTAGATCCGACGACATTCGATATAGACAGGGAATTATTACCAGCCATCGATGATACTATCGACACGCCCGCCTCGGGGCACGATGTTCCGAATGCCACTATGGTAAGACCGATTATAAGCGAAGGAACGCCCAGGAAAGCAGCAATATACGACGCCGCGTCGACCATGAAATCAGCACCCTTTATCAATACAATAAAACAGATTATCAACAATCCTAAATTAAATAATATATCCACCAGTTATCAATCCTCATCAAGCTTAAGGACACTCATGAACGCCTCCTGCGGCACCTGAACGGAACCTACCTGACGCATTCTCTTCTTACCTTCTTTCTGTTTCTCGAGCAGCTTCTTCTTACGCGAGATATCACCGCCGTAACACTTAGCAGTAACGTCCTTGCGGTATGCTCTTATTGTCTCGCGCGCAATGATCTTGCCGCCGATCGCAGCCTGGACAGGAACCTCGAACTGCTGTCTCGGGATATTCTCCTTCAGCTTCTCGCACATCCTTCTTCCGCGTGCATATGCCTTATCTGTATGAACGATAAAGGACAGTGCATCAACAACGTCGCCGTTGAGCAGGATATCAAGCTTGACGAGCTTGCTCCTGTCATAACCTGCAGGCTCGTAATCGAGTGATGCATACCCTTTGGTTCGTGACTTCAGGGCATCGTAGAAATCATATATGATCTCGTTTAGAGGCATCCTGTAGTGGAGCATTACACGCTTCTCATCGAGGTATTTCATGTCCACATACTCTCCGCGGCGGTCCTGGCAGAGCTCCATGATATTGCCGACATAGTCCTTGGGGAGCATGATCGTAGCCTTGACCATGGGTTCCTCCATGTAGTCGATCTCTGACACATCAGGCATATTGGTCGGGTTGTCGCATTCGATACATGTTCCGTCAGTCTTATATACCTTATAGACAACGGAAGGAGCAGTCGATATCAGATCGAGATTGAATTCCCTCTCCAGTCTTTCCTGAATGACTTCATAATGAAGGAGTCCCAGAAATCCGCACCTGAAACCAAATCCCAGGGCAGCAGATGTTTCCGCCTCGAAAGAAAGCGCTGCGTCATTAAGCCTCAGTTTCTCCAGGGCATCCCTGAGGTCGCCATATCTCGCGCCGTCAACGGGATATAATCCGCAGAATACCATCTGCTGGATACCCTTGTAACCGATAAGGGGCTCCGTTGCAGGTTCATCAGCCAGAGTGATCGTATCACCCGGTGCAGTATCCCTGACATTCTTGATCGATGCGCAGATATAACCGACTTCGCCGGCCAGCAGCTCATCGAGGGGCGTATAACCGCCCGGGAAGAATGCACCCAGTTCCGTGATCGTGAACTCCGCGCCTGTATGCATCATCTGGATTTTATCGCCCATCTTTACTTTGCCTTCTGCGACTCTGCAGGATACGATGACACCCTTGTAGGGATCGTACTTCGAATCGAATACGAGCGCTCTTAACGGCTTATTAGTATCTCCAGAAGGAGCGGGCAGATATTTGACTACGGCTTCGAGCACTTCATCGATGTTTATGTCGTTCTTAGCTGATATGCAGGGAGCATATGATGCATCGATGCCTATATCGTCCTCGATCTCCTGGCGGACTTCCTCAGGACGCGCCGAAGGCAGGTCTATCTTATTGATGACCGGCAATACTTCAAGATCGGCATCGACTGCCAGATAGACATTGGCAAGTGTCTGGGCCTCAACGCCCTGAGCGGCATCGACTACCAGGATCGCGCCGTCACAGGCTGCCAGCGACCTTGATACCTCGTAGTTGAAGTCAACGTGACCGGGAGTATCGATAAGGTTCATGGTATATGTATTGCCGTCAGATGCCTTGTAGTGCATCCTTACGGCCTGCGACTTGATGGTTATGCCGCGCTCACGCTCGATATCCATGTTATCAAGGACCTGAGACGTCATTTCGCGTTTCTCGAGCACTCCCGTATGTTCGATCAGACGGTCGGCAAGAGTAGATTTACCGTGGTCTATATGTGCGATAATGCAGAAGTTTCTAATCAGTTCTTGTCTTTCCATTTGTTCCTTTGTCCGGCTTACAGCAATTTGATAGCGTTGAAAGGATACAGCCTGATCACAGCCACGCCCTTGATCCTCTTAGATGTGAAGGGGCCTAGCGCCCTGCTGTCCTTACTCTCGGGGCGGTTATCGCCCATGCAGTAATACTCATCGTCACCGAGTGTGATCTCGAAAGTCTCTTCAGGATCCATGCCTCTGATCGTCGTCTTCGTGCCGGGATCGAGGTAATTCTCCTCGAGCATGAAATACTCGGATGAACCCTTCTCCTTAACGTATACATTACCGCCCTGGATCTTCACGGAATCGCCGGGAAGGCCGATGATCCTCTTGATCAGGTATTCGTCGTGGTCGTAGCCCTTCATTCCCTCACCGTCGAGGACAACGATATCGCCTCTGGAGTACCACTTGAAGTAAGTGGAGATCTTCTGCGTAAAGACTACGTCGCCTGACTGCAGGGTGTTCATCATGGATCTGCCCTTGACATCGTCCCTCTGTATGACAAAGAGAACGAGGAGGACACCTGCGATGATGCCGATGCAGATGGTCTTCAGCCAGTCGAGGATCTCCTCGGCGACTGTCTTCTTCTTGACGACCTTCTTATGCTTCTTACGCCTCTCCTCAAACTCGGATTCGCGCAGATCTCCGGTCTCTTCCTCCATGTCAGCGATCAGCCTGGCAGACTCACTTGCTTCTCTTACGGCAAGATCCGCTGCTTCTTCGCTATAGGGCAATTCCTCAATGTTTACGCCGTTTGTAACATTGTTAAACTCATCAAAATTGTTGTCACTCATACCTTTTTATCCTTCTGTATTCCCTTCTTCCGCTACTATTCTTATTCCGAGTTCTTCAAGCTGCTTGTCCGTTACATATCCGGGCGCATCCATCATGATGTCCTGGGCATTCTTGTTCATGGGGAACGGGATTACCTCACGGATCGTCTCTTCACCGGAGAGGAGCATGACCATGCGGTCCACGCCGGGAGCGATGCCTGCATGCGGCGGTGCGCCATAGCAGAATGCATTGTACATTGCAGGGAACTTCTTCTTAACGTCTTCCTCACCGAGCCTTACCAGCTCGAAAGCCTTGATCATGATCTCAGGATCGTGGTTACGGACTGCACCCGAAGAGAGCTCGATGCCGTTAACGACCAGGTCGTACTGATCAGCCATGATCGACAGGGGATCTATCTCGCCGCTCTCTGCCTTAAGAAGGACATCAAGTCCGCCGGAAGGCATTGAGAAAGGATTATGGCAGAACTCCAGCTCGCCTGACTCCTCACCGATCTCATACATCGGGAAATCAACGATCCAGCAGAATGCATACTGTTCCTTGTCCATGTGGCCGGGAACTGCAGCGCCGAATGTCTTGACCATGACGCCGGCCATCTTCTGTGCCTGACCCTTTGTGCCTGCTGACAGCACAACAAGTGTATCAGGCTTAAGGCCAAGTGCAGATATGACTTCATCCTTCCTGGGTGCCACAAACTTGGAGATACCGCCTACGATCTCCCCGTTCTCGTCAACTCTGAACCAGTAACCCTTGCTGCCTGACTGGATCTCGCAGTCAGCAAGTGTCTTGTCGATGAACTTACGGCTCTCATGGAAATCTGAGATGACCACGGCCTTGATCTCGCCCTGGGCAAAAGGAGCAAACTCCTCAGTCCTGAGAAGATCCGTAGCATCCGTAACCGTAAGGTCGATACGAAGATCCGGCTTATCCGTGCCGTACTTCTCCATTGCCTCCAGATATGGAATGCGCATAAAAGGTGATCCTGAAGCCCTGTTGTACTTGCCATACTTTGCAAATACGGGAGGCAGTACGTCTTCTATGATCTCGAAGACATCCTCCTGACTTGCAAATGCCATCTCCATGTCGAGCTGGTAGAACTCACCGGGACACCTGTCGCCTCTGGCGTCCTCATCCCTGAAGCAGGGAGCGATCTGGAAATATCTGTCGATGCCTGATACCATCAGGAGCTGCTTGAACTGCTGCGGCGCCTGGGGAAGCGCGTAGAACTTGCCGGGATGCTTTCGTGCAGGCACAAGATAGTCCCTTGCGCCCTCAGGAGAAGATACCGTAAGAATAGGCGTTGTGATCTCCATGAAGTTGTGCTCGATCATCGAAGCACGGAGAGCTGCGATAACGTTGCTCCTCAGGATGAGATTCTTCTTGACCTCAGGATTACGGATATCGAGATATCTGTATTTAAGCCTTGCAGTCTCGTCTGCCTCACGGCTGTGGTTAACCTCGAAAGGAAGCTCGTTATAACGGCACCTTCCGAGCACCGTAACCTTCTCCGGAACGACTTCGATATCGCCTGTTGCCTGCTTATCGTTCTTGGCGCTCCTCTCTCTTACCGTTCCTTCAACGGAGATCGTGGATTCCTTTGTGATCGCCTTGAAAGTCTTCATCATCTCAGCTGTCTCAACAACGATCTGGGTTGTACCGTAGAAGTCACGGATAACGACAAATCCGAGTTCCGATCCGACCTCACGGAAATTCTCGAGCCATCCCGACAGCTTTACCTTTTTGCCGGCATCTCCTATCCTCAATTCTCCACATGTATGTGTACGCGACTGCATTATTTATTCCTCCAATGTTCTTATTTTGCTGTCAGATAATCAGCGATCTTATCAATATCAACGGGCTCTGCCGTTCCATCTTCCATCTTCTTGATGTTGACCTTGCCTGAAGCCAGTTCGTCATCACCAATAACCGCAAGATAAGGAATGCCGGACTTGCCTGCATACTTCATCTGCGCCTTGAATGACCTGTTCATGAGATCAGTCTCACAGCCTATGCCGTTAAGTCTCAGGTCGTAGCATATCTTCGCGATCTTCTCATTCGCAGCTTCGCTCATGCCTGCCAGATAGATCTTAACGCTGTCATTCTCTTCAAAGCTGATGCCCTGTGCTTCCGCCTCGAGCAGGAACCTCTCCACACCCATCGCGAACCCGATGCCGGGCGTGGGCGCGCCGCCGCAGTTCTCGACAAGGCCGTCATATCTTCCGCCGCCGCAGATAGTTCCCTGCGTGCCGACATTCTCGGATATGAACTCAAATACCGTTCTCGTATAGTAATCAAGGCCCCTTACGATGTTGGGATCTATATCGTACCTGATACCCACTGCATCGAGCCTTCCCTTGAGCCCTTCGAAATGCTCCCTGCACTCATCACAGAGATGGTCGATAAGCCTCGGAGCATTCTTCACCACATCCTTCTCACCATCGATCTTACAGTCGATCATCCTCAAAGGATTCTTCTCAAACCTTGACCTGCAGTCCTCACACATCGTATCGACATGAGGCCTGAAGTAGTCCTTGAGCATCTCATTATACTTGTTCCTGCACAAAGGACACCCGATGGAATTGATATGAAGTGCGATATTCGTAAGACCCATCTTCCTGAAGAAGACATCTACAACGCTGATTATCTCAGCATCGATCGCAGGACCTGCGCTTCCGAAAGCCTCAAGTCCGAACTGGTGGAACTCACGCATCCTTCCCTTCTGCATCTTCTCATACCTGAATGCAGTGATGTTATAGAACATCCTGACGGGTGAAGGAAGCGAAGCCATGCCATTCTCGATGTAGCTCCTTACGACGCCTGCCGTACCCTCAGGTCTTAATGTGATGCTCCTTCCGCCCTTGTCATTGAAGGTGTACATCTCCTTCGTGACCACGTCAGTCGTATCGCCGACGCCGCGCTGGAACAGGTCTGTCTGTTCAAATGTAGGGATCCTTATCTCTTCGTAACCGAAGTCGTGACATACACCGGCAAATACTCTCTCCGCCTTGTGCCACTTATATATCTCTGCGGGCAATATGTCTCTTGTGCCCTTCTGTGCTGCGTATCTCATGCAGTACACTCCTTATTATTAATATGCTAAATAAGTATTATAAGGCAAAAGGGTGATTATGTGAATGATTATTTTGTATCAGGCGTCAGTGCTGCCTGATCTTCTCCAGGACCAGAACGAGCGAATCCAGTATCAGGTCAGCCTTATCCAGCATCTCTTCGTCCGGCTCGAGCAGATCCGGGACCATTATCGTATATAGTCCTGCCGATGTGGCCGATCTCACTCCGTTATACGAATCCTCGACCGCCGCCGCTTCTGACGGATCAGTATGAAGTCTGCTGCATGCTTCCAAAAAGATGTCAGGAGCCGGCTTACTCCTTGTTACCATGTCCCCGCAGACTATCTCATCGAAGAACCCGGTAAGCCCCGCCTGATCCAGTTCCCTCATGACCCATTCCCACGATGTTGATGAAGCTAATGCCACCTTGTATCCGTTATCCTTAAGGTATCCCAGCAGTTCCCTCACTCCTGGCTTTACCGCAACCTTCCCCTCATCAAACATCTGCCTTATCAGAATACGCCTTTTGGCGATCATCTCATCGTAAGGCAGATCCTCTCCATACCTGGCAGTAAACAGCTTCCTCGTCTCAGCCGCCGTCAGTCCGCAGGCCGCGTGACAGTGAACCTCTATGTCATCTATCCCGTACCCGGGCGCGACCTTCTTCCAGCACTCGATAACTGCCCTCTCGGAATCAAAGATGACTCCGTCCATATCGAAAACAAAAGCCTTGATATCTCTCATCACAATTCCAGTTCATAACTGATCATGGCGATAACGGCAGGCCCTGCCGTCTCCGTCCTCAGTATCCTCTCACCAAGCGTCACGGGCGTTATGTCATTGCTCCTGGCAAGATCCGCTTCAGCCGGGGTAAAACCTCCCTCAGGTCCGATAAAGACAGCTATGCTCTTGGCAGGCCGCGAAGAGATCACATTCTTGAGCGTTACACCCTTTGCCTCTTCCCACGGTATTACCTTCAGATTCTCACTGCAGGATGACACAGCCTTCGCGAAAGTTAAAGGCTCAGTCACCACCGGTACGATATCCCTTCCCGACTGCCTTGCCGCCTCGAGTGCGATCTTCTGCCAGCGGTCGGATTTGCTGCTCTTGCCGTCGAGCTTCACAACACATCTGTCCGAGATAACGGGAACGATCTTATTGACTCCGAGCTCGACTGATTTCTGGATGGTCAGATCCATCCTCTCACCCTTGGACACAGACTGATACAGGGTGATCTTCGTCTTCATCTCGTGTGAACCCTTCTGCATCTTGAGAACATCAACTGATACCGTCTTCTTATCTGCCGTACCGATCACGCAGTTATAGACCGCGCCATCAACGTCGACCACGTCAAGCTCCTCTCCGGAGCGCATCCTGAGCACCTGAAGAAGGTAGTGGCACTCTTCTTCGGGAGGGACAAATGAAGTATCGGGTTCTAATCTGTTCTTAACAAATATTCGTACCATGTTTACATTTTAACACAGAGGTTGTGCTATTATTTAAGTATCTCAAAATATCCTCAAGGAGGTTCTTATGCAATACGAGATCAAGGGCACACCATTTCCCGTTGTAATCTGCAAGCTCGACAACGGTGAGGCAATGATAACAGAGCGCGGTTCAATGACATGGATGACACCCGGACTTGACATGAAGACAGTCGGCGGCGGTGTCGGCAAGGCGATCGGCAGGATGTTCGCAGGCGAGGCGATGTTCCAGAATGTCTACACGGCTACAACTAATGGCTGCGAGATAGCTTTCGGTTCAAGCTTCGCGGGCAAGATCATCCCGTTGGAGATCACTCCCGGTTCATCTTTCATCGTTCAGAAGTCAGGCTTCCTGGCATCAACTTCCGGCGTTGAACTGTCCATCGCTTACAAGAAGAAGATTGGCGCTTCCGTCTTCGGCGGCGAAGGCTTCATCATGCAGAAGCTCACCGGTTCAGGAACCGCATTCGTAGAGATCGACGGTGACTATGTTCAGTACGATCTTGCACCCGGCCAGGTCATGTATATCGATACAGGTTACCTCGCCATGATGGATTCCACTGTCACAATGGATGTCGAGATGATCAAGGGCGCCAAGAACGTACTCTTCGGCGGCGAAGGGCTCTTCAACACTAAGGTAACAGGCCCCGGCCGTATCTGGATCCAGACAATGCCTATCGCAGGTCTTGCACAGGCGATCGCCGGCTACATCCCTTCGAAGTAATACTCGCGAAGATCGATGTGATAATTAAAGCTGCTTCATGAAGAGGCAGCTTTTTGTTATGATGGTCTTCTTAAGGTTCATTCTATAAATTGTTCCATGTAATGCAAATACATAGAGTGGTTTGTAGAGTATTCTATGTAGTGCTCTATGTAATGCAAAAACATAGAGCGTTTTATAGAATGAGCTGATCCAGCGACCGGGATCAAGGGTGTCCCTGGTGGCATCCGGCGCTGCCAGTCGCAATAAGTGTACCGGGAAAGGATTGTCATTCAGACAATCACTCAGACAGCCTCCAGTCTGAACGATCATACAACTACTAATACTAACCGAATCCCCGCAGCCACAAAGTCTCAGGCTTACTTCCTGCCCGACTCCAGCTTGCCAAAATAATACTTATGCGCCTTGTCGAACGCCTTGTTGTAATTCTTGTTTATACCCTTCTGCAGGCTCTCAAAATACATATGCTCGTGCTCTGCAAGTTCCGGCCTGATCCTTACCATAATCGCCACGCCGATATTGGAACATGAGTCCGTGATCCTCTTGCACTCCTGGAGCAGGTTCGTGAACACAACGTCAGCCATGATATTACACTCACCAGTACTCATTCTCGTGAAGTGATTCTTCTTCATCTGTGCAATGAACTCGCCCGCGACTCTGACAAGCGGCTCTATCTGCTCGGTCGCCTCCTCATCTCTCCTCGCGAAAGCCTGCTCCGTCTGAGACAGGATCGTATCAAGGAGCTCGTAGAGCACTTCCATCTCTTTGCGTGCGACTTCAGAGAACACCGTTTTCGTATCGTGCAAGTTCGAAGCAAGTTCCATGATGTTAACGGCGTGGTCGCCAAGCCTCTCGAACTCACCTGTTACCTTGTAGTACTGGTTAAGGATCGTAACGTGATCCTGGCTCTGGAGGTGAGGCATGAGCTCGACCATGTATCTGCTGACCTTATCGGTCATGTTATCGATCTCGTCCTCCTCATCGAGGAGTTCGGGCATGGCCTCATCATCATATTTCTCAAACTGCTCATAGGCAGTATCGATGTTCTTCCTGGCAACAGTGAACATCGTCATCAAAACATCGTAGCAGCTCTTCAGGGCAAGTGCCGGAGCACTGAAGAATACGGGGTTAAGGGCGTCGATCCTGTCAGCGTATTTGCCGCGGTTCTGTGATTCATCCTTGACGATCTTCTTGCTGAGCTTCTCAAAGATACCCATGAGAGGAAGGAGAAGGACGGCGCTCACGAGATTGAATATCGTGTTCGTATTGGCGATGATACCGGAATTGACGGTCCTGTCCCACAGGTTGTCGATCCAGCCGAACTGGTGTATCAGGAGGACTGAGACCAGTACGAGAATTGACTTGCCGAGGTTGAACAGGATGTTGACGATACCGACTCTCTTGGCTTCCGTCTTGGCGCCGATAGAACATACGATGGCCGTTGTGACACAGTCACCGAGATATACACCGACGATCAGCGCATATATGCTCTTCCAGGTAAGAAGTCCCGTTGAGGAGAATGCCTGAAGGATACCGATCGTGGCAGAAGAACTCTGGAGCACGAAAGCGATGCCCGCACCGGTCAGATAACCGAATATGGGATTTGTGCCGAGACTCGAGAACAGGTGATCGATGAATTCCGACTCCTTGATCGCTGATACGGCCGCAGACATATTGAGAAGTCCTGAGAACAGGATACCGAATCCGATGGCGATGTTACCGATCGTCCTCGCCTTCTTGAACGAACCGAACATGATGAGCGCAATTCCGAGGACAAGTGCGATTGGGGCAAGCGTAGAAGGCTGCAGGAGCTTAAGCCACTCTGCTCCGCCTTCATTGGCATCGAGGTCGAGGAGTCTTATGATCTGACCCGTGACCGTGGTACCTACGTTAGCGCCGACGATTATTCCAAGGGACTGCCTGAGCGTCAGGATGCCTGCCGCAACAAGACCTGACGTGATAACGATGGTAGCCGTTGAAGACTGGATCAGCGCAGTAACAAGAAGGCCCAGGATGAATGCCTTGACCGGGTTGTTCGTGACCTTCTCCATGATGCTTTTCATGGTACCCGATGAATTCTCCTTAAGAGAATCACCCATCAGGCGCATGCCATAAAGGAACATGGCAAGTCCGCCCAGCAAAGACAATACATCAAAAACGCTCATATATAACTAACTCCGAAGTTCTCCCTCTTCTTTACGTCACAATAATATATTACGGAGAGCAAAAATCAAAGACAAAGTCTGTATATTGCTTCAACATCTTCTTTGTGTAAACTGACAAAACCGCCTACAGTGCGCTTGCCGCCGTCCGTTGCAAGGCCTGCCATATAAGGGATGTCTTCTTCTTTCGCGCCAAGCTCAGCGAAAGTAAGCGGCATTCCGATCCCCTTAAGGAAGTTCCTGAACGCCTCGATACCTTCAAGCGCCGTTCTCTCAGGATCGGCAAAATCTATCTTGCATCCCCATACCCTTGTTGCAACCTGAGCAAATCTCATTACATCATGCTTCATGTTGTACTTCATCCATGCGGGGAATACCACTGCAAGACCAGCACCGTGCGCACAGTCGTACTTGGCGGACAGTTCATGTTCGATCTCGTGGGAAGCCCAGTCCTGCTGTCTTCCGACGCCGCATGAATTGTTATGAGCCATCATGCCGGCCCACATTATGTTCGCCCTTGCACCGTAATTATCAGGTTCCTTAACGGCCACAGGTCCCTCATGGATCATGGCAAGAAGGAGACCTTCGATCATCCTGTCAGTCGTCTCGACTTCCTTTGTGTTGGTAAAATATCTCTCAAACAGATGCGCCATGATGTCAGTAATGCCGCACGCAGTCTGGTAAGCAGGCAGTGTCTGCGTCAGTTCGGGGTTAAGGATGGAGAACACGGGCCTTATGGCTTCGCTTCCTGCACCGCGCTTGAGCATTCCCTCTTCCTTCGTGATGACCGAATCACCGGAACCCTCGCTTCCTGCGGCAGCAATCGTAAGGACTGTTCCTACGGGGAGTGCCTTCTCGATGGGCTTGCCTGAATAGAAATCCCAGAAATCGCCATCATACGGAACGCCTGCCGCTATTGCCTTGGCCGAATCGATGGAAGATCCGCCGCCTACTGCGAGGATCATGTCAACGCCTTCCCTGCGGCACAGATCGATACCCTCATATACAAGTCCTGATCTCGGGTTGGGCTTAACGCCGGGGAGCTGGGCAAAAGAGATCCCTTCCTTCTTAAGTGATTCCTCAACCCTGCCGATGAGTCCCGATCTTACGGCTGAACCGCCGCCGTAATGGATGAGCACCTTACTCCCGCCGAAACGCTTTACGTAGTGTCCTGCGTTGTTCTCTTCGTTCTTGCCAAAGACAAAATAAGTGGGGCTGTAGAATGTAAAGTTTTCCATGCTCGGTCCTCCTCAGCAAAATGGTCAGATAGCTAATTTATAACAAGTTTCGGAGAGAAAAACAATACAGATAAATGTTAAATATCCGTCTACAGAAAATCTGCTGCGACCTTGTTACTCCAGTCGATCCCGGAAGGGGTCAGACGGATGTATCCGTTCTCTTCAACAATGTAACCTTCATCTATATTTCGTGAGAGTGCATCACCGAAGATATCATGGAAGTCTATGCCAAACCTCTCCGCGAAAGCTTTTACCGATATACCTTCAGCAGTCCTGAGCTTGAGGAAAGGGTATTCCCTCATCTTATCTTCTTCCGTTAACACCTCTTCAGTAATGGTATCCAGGGGATCAATGATATATGCATCTATATTTTCTTCGTGTTTATATCGACAGCTATCTATATACCCGTGACTGCCCGGCCCGATGCCAAAGTATTCCTCACCTTCCCAGTACGATGAATTGTGCCTGCTCTCATAACCTCTCACGGCTGCATTCGATATCTCATACGGAACATAGCCACGGGCCTGAAGTTTCCTTCGCAGCGTGTGGTACATCTCCCTCTCCTTATCCGAAGGAACGAGGTCCTCTATTACATCGTTATAGATCTTGTAGAACGGCGTTCCCGCCTCTATCGACAGCGAATATGTGCTGATGTGCTTAACTCCAAGAGCTGAGAGCCTGTCAAGATCCTCAATGACATCGCCTATCTCCTGACCAGGCACGGCTATGATTAGATCCGCGGATATATTCGTAAATCCCGCATCCTTGAGGATACCGATACAGCCTGAAGCCTGATCTGCATCATGCAGCCTTCCCAATGTCTTAAGGATGCCGTCGTGAAGCGACTGGACACCCGTTGATACCCTGTTGATCCCTACCTCCCTGTACATTGAGGCTTTGGCGGGCGTAAGTGACGACGGGTTCACTTCTATCGTGATCTCGGCGACATCCTCCACATTGAGATGATCCCGTATGGCACCGATCAGCCTGACTATCAGTTCTGCGGGAATAAATGAAGGCGTGCCGCCGCCTATGTAGACCGTTGAAATACTGTCATCGTTTTCTATGCTGCGGATCTCACGGATCATCGAGTCGATCACCTTCTCCTGAGTGCCGCAGGACATCCCGGGAACGGAAAAGAAGTCGCAGTAGGGGCATTTCGAAGCGCAGAAAGGGATATGACAGTAGATATGTTTTGCCATCTGTGACCTCAGAAAGTGCGTCTTCTGACGCCTGAACGCAGGCTCACGGGAGTGGGATTATCAGCAGCGACCTGCAGCGCGTTCATGAACAGCTTGAAGCTCGGAGATATGTTGTCCTCCGGTATCATGAACTGCGAAATGTCCTCTGCCCATCTCGCTTTATAGTTGCCGACGGCAGGGTATCCGATATCGATTATCTCTTCGTAATCATCAGGGCAGATGACACGGCAGAGCTTCTCCCATGTTCCGCACACGCTGTCCTGGATATATGTGTTATAGCTCGGTATGTCAAGATCCGGATACGCCCTCATCACAGCCTTCCTGTCACCTAACAGCCACGCCTCGATCTCCTCGGTGCACAGTCCTATGACCGACCTTATTGACGGGGCATACCTGTGCGTGCATTCGTAGAGCTCGCTGCGCAGTTCATCAGGATCCTTGTCATCGGAATCCATGACAACGACGAGCACGAACTTATCCCCCTCGAAAACCTTATTATAAGCCCTGCATTTGGCCGGCAGAAGTTCCAGCAGAGATGAAGCGAACGGCACCGGCTTGACGTCAGGATCCTTAGGCAGGCTCCCGCAGCCCCTGTGCGGCCTCACCTTGATATCGGCATCACAGCCGATGCCTTCACAGATGGCTTTTGTCATCCTCTCAACGACTACTGCGCCGGATTTGTCTTCTGTCAGGATCTCAATTCTCATCTTCAAATCCCGTCTTCTCATCAAGATGTCCGCCATACCAGATGGCACCCATGCCGACGCCCTGGCTGAACAGTTCGCGCACCAGCGTGTCTTCCGCTGCACAGCTGATCTGAACGTCGCCTGCTTCCCTCGCATATGACCTCGTGAATACCCAGATCTCCTTAGGGCTCATCGACTCGACTATATAGGGATTATGCGTCGAGAATATTATCTGGCTGAACCTGTGTCTTATCGTGAATTCCCTGAACTCAGTCGCAAGGACATCGACCATATCGTGATACAGATCCTTGTCGGGTGCCTCGATGAAGATCGCAGACTTGGGATCGGGATCTCTTAAGAGGAGCAGGTATAAGAACAGCCTGTCCGGGCTCTCCGTCAATGTGGCGGGGAGGTTCTTCTTCTTTTTCATAACGGGGATCCTCGACTTGATCTCCTCAACGCACTTCTCGTAATAATCGGGATCTTTTGCCTTCAAGTATGTAAGAACATTGTCGAGATTGGTCCCGTGACTGTTGAGATGCTTGTGTCCTCCCGGAGCGTTGCCGTCCGCATAATAATTCTGGTCCCTGAACGTGCTCTGCTCATCACTTGAGAACTTGCAGAAGAACCACCTTGATATCTCGTGATAGATCAGGCTGATCTCCTCATATTCAGCGATATTGCCGTATACTCCGAGAGCTGTCAGATGATGATCCTGGATCCTGGTATTATGACCTGCAACGTGACCTGTGCCGTCATTAAGCTCCATAACGGTCTCCACGACCTTCTGTCCGTCCCTGTCAATGGACCTCAAGACCTTCTCTGATGTGATCTCGGGGCTCTTGAACACGCCTGCTGAGATGGTCAGTTCATACTGAAGATAGACCTTCTCCTTCTTCTCATCGTTATATATCTTGAAGAATACCCTGAATACTGCAGGCTTGTCTGTATCGATCAGCATCTTATAGAAGCCGGGGCGCCCCCTGCTTATCGAAGCCTCGGATACGCTTCCGGTCACCGTGTCCTTCAGGAAAGACAGGGCATTGATAAAGCTCGTCTTGCCCGTGTTGTTGCGGCCGATCAGGGCATTAAGCCCCCTTAGCCTCAGATCGCTGCTGCCGGCGATGCTCTCATCCATCAGTATTCCGGCCTTATCATCATCGAACACATCGAAATTAACTATATTCACACCATAGATCATGGCTTAACCTCCGCAGGGCGACAATGTCTTATTGTAAAAAACGTGACAGATGAGATCCCTCCCCTTCTGCCACGTCTGTCTTAATCTTATCCGTCTGATATTACTTGATCGAATGAGCTATCTTATCAAATGCGGCAAGTATCTCATTCTTCCTGTCATTAGGTGTCAGGAAGAACAGGATGATCATACCGATCAGCGTAATGATGATGCAGATCAGGTAATAGATAAGGATCGCACGTTCAAAGTTCTTGACGTTCTTGTTGATCGGGAATATCGACAGCAGGATCGTTGAAGGGAAACCGATGAACGGAAGGAACGACAATACGCCGAGCCAGAAATAAGTCGATGTGCTTACGGGCTTATACTCATTGGGGCACTTGTCAATAAGGGCCTGAAGTCTCGCGCGCTTTGCATTGCGCTTTGCATTCTGCCTTGCCTCACGCTCAGCCTTCCTCTCAAACTTCTCTCTCTCCTTGGCTTCGATGGCCAGGACTGCAGCCGACTTCTCAGGAACTGCGGGAGCATAAGGCTCATCCTTCTTCCCGGGTTCATCGAACAGCTTGTCGATGTCGATATCGTCCGTCTTGGAAGTGTTATCAGGCTCAGGCTTCGTCTCTTTTACTTCCTTGGATTCCTTGACTTCTTTTACTTCCTTCTCTTCCTTTGCAGGCTCATCATAGAGATCAGCTGTCTCCGCCAGGATAGCATCAGCAAGGGATGAATTGGTATTAGTTGATTCGTCAGCCATAACACACCTCCAACATGATCTTATATAGAGATTATACCATTATTACAGATGATTTATCATCATTTTCTGACTATCTTGAGTGACAGCCGGACAGGAACGGGACGTGCATTTACTATTGAGCCGATATCTTTCCTGATGTCTTCATCCGACATCTCAAGGTCATAGGGAACACTTATCTCAAACACGATCCTGTCGTGATCTTCAGACCTTATCAGGTGGAAATCGTGGATCTCGATCCTTTTGTCCACCTTCGCATAAAGTTCCGCTATCTTTCTGCGCAGTTCTATCATCTCCTCATCATCTGTCATGACGGGATCGATATGTATGGAAACCTCTGTGGCAATGCCATTGGTCACTATCCGTCTCTCGGCACGGTCGACTATCTCGTGTGCCTTGACAAGTGACAATGTATAGGGCATTTCGACGTGAAGAGATGCTATTGCCACGTCATGTCCGTACTCATGGATCATGATGTCATGTACGCCTATTATCTCCTCAAAGCCGTCGCATATATCTTCTATCTCCTTGATCTTGCCCTCATCAGGAGCCTTTCCGAGGAGAGGTTCGATCGTCTCCTGGGCGGATCTGAAGCCTGAATAGACTACGATGAGCGATACGACCGCACCTGCGTATCCGTCGATGTTGATGTTCCAGATGAGCATTACAACAACGGAGATGAGCGCGACTGAAGTCGTCAGGCAGTCAGCTCTGCTGTCATTTGCAGTGGCGCGCATAGCTTCTGATGATATCTTCCTGGCTATCTTGGAATAGAACAGTGACATCCAGAGCTTTATGAGGATCGATACGGACAGGATAACTATCGTAGTGATGCTGACATCGAGTTCTTTGGGATCAAAGATATTGGAAACTGATTCCTTGAAGAGATTAAGTGCTATGGCAATGACCGCAGAAGAGATGACGAATCCCGTAATGTATTCTGCCCTCCCGTGACCGTAGGGATGTTCCTTGTCTGCAGGCTTGCCCGTTATCTTAAACCCGATGAGGGTAACTATCGACGACAGTGAATCGGAAGCATTGTTGACTGCATCTGAGACGATCGTTACCGAATGTGTCAGGATACCCGTTATGACCTTCACCACCGCAAGAAGTATGTTGCAGCATATTCCGACGATCCCTGCCATCAGGCCGTACTTATGCCTGCTGTTATTCGCATCACCATCATCCTTGATAAAGAGCTTTGTCAGCAATTCAGTCATATTCAGTTAACCACGCGTTTATCCGTTGTTGCGTACTATCTCAAGGAACTTGTCACGCGGCACGGGCTTAGAGAAGAAATAACCCTGCAGATAGTGGATCTTGAGGGGTTCGAGGAGCTTGATATGATCTTCAGTCTCAACGCCTTCCACAAGTATCTCACGGTTCATCTGGTGGATCATCTGTATGCTGTTCCTAAGGATGATGCCTCCGAGCTCGCTCTTCTCAGCTTCCCACAGGATGCTCTTGTCGATCTTAACGACATCGAGATCCATGGAGAAGAGCGCCTTCATGTTCGAATATCCGGTACCATAGTCATCCATCGAGACCCTGAACCCTTCATCACGCAGCTGCGATACCACCCTGCTTAGGATATTGTAACTGTCCGCTGCGATAGACTCCGTGATCTCGAAATTAATGAAGTTCTTGCTCACGCCCGATTCTTCAACTATGCCGCTTATATGTTCCACAAAATCAGGCTTCATGCACTGGAGCATGGACAGGTTGATGTTGATGCAGTCCATGGAAGTGTGTTCGAGCTTCTCGTTCTTGACAAGCTTGCATACTTCCAGAAGGACAAAGTCATCGATGGCATCAATGATGCCCGTCTCTTCTGCTATCGGAATGAATTCATCGGGGAAGATCATTCCCATCTCGTCATCGTGCATCCTGATGAGGGCTTCAGCGCCATGGAGCTTACGGTCATTGATCGTATATGTGGGCTGGTAGTAGACTTCAAATCTTCCCTCTGCAAGGGCGTGGATTACTGAATTCTCAACCTTGACCCTTCTGTACAGATAGTCGAGATCCGCATCAACAAAGATCCTTTTGTTGTTATTCGCAGGCGGATTGCTCTCAAACATGTAGAGTGCATCCTCAACGGTATTAATCCTTCCGGGAATGCCCGTGACCTGTATCGCTACAGTAAGGAGAACTATCGAATCCGACAGCTTCCACGGCTTGTCAAACCTGGAACTGATCTTCTCGGCAACCTGTATCGCGTGCTTATTATCCTGTTCGAAGAACACCAGAACGAAATTCTTGGAACCGACACGGTAGATATTGTACTTCTTGACGACCGTCTTGAGATACGCTGATACTGCTTCCTCAACGATCTCATTATTGTCAGCACCCGGCCTCTTGAACAGCAGATCAGGCGTTGTGATCCTGACGCAGAGAATCTGGATCGGATTCCTGTTATAGACAAAGCTGCGGAGGTCCGTTACCAGTGCCTGACGGTTATATACGCCTGTCACCGGATCGATCCTGTCATCCTCATTCTCGATGATGATCATCAGGCCCGTAAGACCTATCGCTTCAGCAAAGAGCTCGACCTTGATATCCTTGGACAGCATCTGGATAAGGACACCTGATATGGCGATCGACGAGAAGAGCACGACACCGAGCCTTCTCTTGCTGTTCATTCCCTTCCAGGAATTGAACAGCAATACCAGCGACAGTATCAGGAAGAATGCAGCTACCGCATAGATCACGATCTCTCCCGTATTGCGGTGGAATTCATAGTTCTCATCAACGTAGTAGACCCACTTGGTGAACGGGTTGATGATGACCAGGATCTCAGAAAGTATAAACAACGCCAATAAGGCATACCGCCTCAGCGGTATGATCTTAAGCGATATTCCGCATACCCTTGCAACATAGAAGAATACGAGCGGCGCCAGCGCAGTATGGACTACAAAGTAGAAATATCTTGATGTCTCCGACAGATACTTGGCAAGATCTGACAGATTGACATACGGATGGAACAGCGCGGTAATGGAATTACAGGCAGAGTTCAGTGCCACTACGACAAGGATGATAACGAAGAGAACGTTCTGCTTCTTCCACATCCTGTTCTGAATACCCGTAAATACAAGATCCGATATGCATACGAGCATCGCGGCTGTCGTGAATGATATGGAAAGCCCTCCGAAATCAAAATCGATCATAACGGCCCATTCCTTTCCACATACTTCTTAAGTTCGGATCTCAGATATTCATAACGCGCCCTCTTCTCTTCCTTCGCGAAATGAACTTCCCTTGACTGCTCCGGGTTATCTTCATAATTCAGGACTTCGTCACCGAACTGCTCGCTTGTCAGATCGAACTTAATGCCGTCTATCACATTGTAGCAGTGATAGTTTCCGCCAGGTCTTAATACTCCGTATACCTTGCCTCCGAAGATATCCTGAACAAGGAATGCAGTGATCGAACACTGTCCCAGGGTCTTATTGGCGGAAGACCAGCCGTCTCTCAATCTCGGGGCACATGTATATTCACACCATATGTCTGACAAGATGTCATACAGCATCTGCGGATCCGCAATGCAGGAAAACTCGTCATTGACCGGAGAACACAAAGCCTCTCTCCATCCGTAGAAGTTGTAAGCCATAGTTTATTATATCAGATTTTCAGAGTATTTTCTCGTTCAGTTTGACTCCGCCGAGGACATGGAAGTGGACATGCATGACGGTCTGTCCGCCGTCCTCGCCGCAGTTGTTAATGACTCTGAATCCTGATCCGAGACCCTTGTCTTCTGCTATGACATTGATCGCCTTAGCAACGGCTCCCAGGTACTCCTGTCCGTCATCAGCAGATGCGATATCCCTGATATCGTCAAAGTGCTTCTTGGGAACTACGAGCACATGAACGGGTGCTGCAGGATTGATGTCGTTGAAGCAGAAAACCTTGTCATCCTCATAGACTTTCGTTGAGGGGATCTTGCCTTCGATTATGTCACAGAATAAGCACATGGTGATCAACCTCCTATCTGAGCCGTGACAGCCGCCTTTGCAGCTGCGAGCGCATCATCGATCTTGGATACATCCTTACCGCCTGCCTGAGCCATGTCGGGCCTTCCGCCGCCACCGCCGCCTGCAGCCTTTGCAGCTTCGCGGATGACGTTGCCTGCGTGTACGCCTGAATCAACGGCAGACTTTGTTGCCATTGCCGTAAAGAGGACCTTGTCTCCTGCAGCAGATGCGAGGAATACGAATCCGTTGTCGAGCCTGTCTCTGATCTGGTCAGCCAGATCTCTCAAAGAAGGTGCATCAGGTGCATCCACCTTGGCGATAACGACCTTTGTTGAACCGATGGTAACTGCCGCATTAACGGCTTCCTCAGCAACATTTCCTGCTGCCGCCTTCTGTATCTTCTCGATCTCCTTCTCGAGCGACTTGATGTCTGTCAGGAGATTCTCGCTCTTCTTGACGATCTGATCCTTGTTGACCTTCAGTGTCTGTGCGACCTTGCTGATGGTCTCGCGGTCCTCGACTGCCATCTCATAGCATGCCTTGCCCGTTACGGCCTCGATCCTTCTGATACCGGATGCGATACCTGTCTCGGAGATGATCCTGAGCTGGCCTGCCTGTGATGTGTGCTTAAGATGCGTACCGCCGCAGAACTCGATGGAGAAAGCATTGTCAAGATCATCGCCGATGCTTACTACTCTTACCTCTTCGCCGTACTTGTCATCGAAGAAAGCCATGGCGCCGAGCTTGCGTGCTTCGTCCTGCTTCATTACTCTCGTTACAACGGGCATGTCCTCAAGGATAGCGTTATTGACTATCGATTCGACCTTACTTATCTCCTCATCGCTCAACGCAGCGAAATGAGTGAAGTCGAACCTGAGCTTCTCAGGATCAACATAAGAACCCTTCTGCTGTACGTGATCGCCGAGAACACTCCTCAATGCAGCCTGAAGGATATGTGTTGATGTATGGTTGCGGCATGTAGCCATCCTTGTTGTCTTATCGACTTCGATCTTTGCGGATGTGCCTGCCTTGATGGAGCCTGACTTGATCTCGATGGTATGGAGATACTTGGAAGCGTTGTCCTTCGTAACATCAACGACAACAGCCTCGAAATCGCTGCTATAGATCTTACCGGAATCTCCTACCTGGCCGCCCATCGTGGCATACATGGTCGTCTTATCGAAGATGGCGACTGCCTTATCACCTGCGAACACTTCATCAACGATGTGGAGCGCGCCCTCGTCATCTGCCTTGAGGAGATATACGAGCTTGGCATCACATGTAAGTGAATCATATCCGAGGAACTCTGTTGAAGACTTGTCTTCGAGGAGTTCGTCAGGGAGCTTGTTGCCGCCCCATGCAGTATCGGATACGTTCTCCTTCGTTGCCTTACGCGCTCTCTCCTTCTGCTCCTTCATTGCAGCGGCGAACCCTTCCTCGTCAACGGTAAGGCCGTTGTCGGCAGCGATCTCCTTTGTGAGATCTAACGGGAAACCGTATGTATCATGGAGCTTAAATGCATCCGTGCCTGCAAGTACGGAAGAACCGGAAGCCTTCGCATCTGCGATCATGTCGTTAAGGATGGAAGTACCAGCTTCAACCGTCCTGAGGAAATCGTCTTCTTCCTTGTTTATGATCGTCATGATCATTGTGTACTTGGAAACAAGCTCAGGGTAAGCATCCTTATTCTGGTCGATGACGACATCTGCGATATCTGCAAGGAACTTGCCCTCGATACCGAGGAGTCTTCCGAATCTTGCAGCTCTTCTCATAAGCCTTCTGAGAACATATCCGGCACCTGCGTTGGAAGGGATGACGCCGTCAGAGATCATCATCGTTGAAGACCTCATGTGGTCTGTGATGACACGGATCGCGACGTCGTCCTTCTGGTCAGCGCCATATGTCTTGCCTGCCTTCTCGCAGACAGTATCAAGGATCTTCCTTACAGTATCTACTTCGAACAGGTTCTCAACGCCCTGCATTACGCATGCAAATCTCTCAAGTCCTCCGCCCGTATCGATGTTCTTCTGAGCCAGAGGCAGATACGAGCCGTCTTCCTGTCTGTCGAACTGTGAGAATACAAGGTTCCAGATCTCAACGAACCTGTCGCACTCACATCCGGGACGGCAGTCGGGCTTGCCGCAGCCGTGCTCGATGCCTCTGTCGTAATAGATCTCGGAGCAGGGACCGCACGGGCCTGTGCCGTGCTCCCAGAAGTTATCTTCCTTGCCGAGTCTCGTGATCCTCTCAGCGGGGATGCCGATAACCTTGTTCCAGATCTCAAATGCCTCATCATCCTCTTCGTAAACCGAGGGATAGAGGAGGTTGGGATCCATCTCGAGATCCTTGGTCAGGAACTCCCATGCCCACGGGATGACCTCTTTCTTGAAGTAATCGCCGAAAGAGAAGTTGCCGAGCATCTCAAAATATGTTCCGTGACGGGCCGTATGGCCTACGTTCTCGATATCGGGTGTTCTGATGCACTTCTGGCAAGTCGTAACTCTCCTGCACGGAGGAGTCTCTGCACCGGTAAAATAAGGCTTCAGCGGAGTCATACCCGCATTGATCAGCAGGATCGACTTGTCGTTCTTGGGAACAAGAGAGAATGAAGGCATTCTTAAGTGTCCCTTGGACTCAAAAAACTTCAGATATCTCTCTCTAATCTCGTTCAGACCTAAAGGTTGCATATATAATCTCCTTAAAAATTAATACTAAAATAACTGAAAAATTATAAAACACTGAGGCTGTCAATGCAATGCTTCGAGCGCCTTTGTGAGATAATTTTTGAATCTTTCGCGGATTTCCAGGTTCTCTATCGTAAGATCGACCGTGTCGAAAGTGTATATGCTGAACAGGAACTTATAAAGAGGCGGTACATCGGGAGCTTCGATGGCAAAAGTCAGTTTCTTTTCCTTCTCGAGCTCACCGATGGAACCGGCCGCTATTGTAAATTCATCCTTGAACACGGAGAACGCCTGAAGGACGTTCTTCCAGGCTCCGTCAGCCTCCTTGTCCCTGGCTTCGAGAGTCATCCTTATCGTCTTGACGGTATGCGATGAACCGAACCCTTCAAAGGAACTCGACAGGTATTCGGAGATGTATCTCCTCTTGTTCTCATCACTGCTGAAATCATGGTACTTCAGGAATTCATCAGCTATGGCATGCCTCCTCTGGGCAGTAGTCTTCTCTCCCGTCTCGAACAGCGCGGAATAGATCTCGGGCATGTGTTCCTTGATCCTTTTTGCCGCATCCTTGACCTTGCAAAGACTCTCTGTCTTCCTGGCGATCCTGTCGAGCCTGAATCTCTTGACTGACTGCTTGAGCTCGTCGTCTGTTGCCTTTCTCTCAAAGCCGGTCCTGGAGAACAGGGACATGTTGTCGATCGCAACTAAGTAATAATGGTTGTTCGTCCAGTCAAGAACGAGCGGCGTGACCACAAAATCAGTTCCAACGATGCTCGTCGTGATCTTGTATCCGTACTTGATCCTGATCGCCGTCTTGTTATTGATGTTCTCGCGGAGAAAAGCGAGCAGATACTTGGTCTGGTTGTCAGAAGACTTCTTATCCTGCTTATACCTGGAATAGAGCCTTGATGAATCGTGCTGATCCGCCTTGAAGAAGGCAGGGAACATCGACTCGAACTTGTCGTAGATCTGTTCCGGAACGAACTCGGTAGTCCTCAGGGAATCGGATATGAGCCTTGCTTCCGTCAGAAGGATCTCGTCATCCAGTTCATCTCTCCTGTACCTGTTGCCTTCGCGGAATATGAATTCCGAACCGCTGTATCCGCGCGAATCAGTTATGTATTCGTTGATCTTCGAGATATCGGAATATATCGATTTCCTCTCGAAAGTCTCGCCCGTCTTCTCCTTCAGCATCGCAAGAAGATCATTGAGCGTTACGCCCTCTTCATCTTCCGGATCCATCTCGTGCAGGAAGAAATCATACAGATAGAGTATCTTGAGCTTTGACAAGGATGAATTAGCCATGGAACCTGTGCCTCCTATCATAGGGTTATCCCTTTAATAGTACACAATCGACAGATTATTTCAAGCTGTCGCTTCCTCCGCATCGTCCTCTTCAGGCCCGCTGTCACCGTCCTCGGGCGGCTCCTTTGCAGTCTGATCGATCTCGAAAGGAAGCCCGCCTTCACTATTGGGCGTCGTATCGTTCCCTTCCCTGGCGATCTCCTTCTCCTCGGCGGCATTACTGCCCAGCCTCATCATCCTGCTCGGCCTCTCATCCGCCTCCATCACGGCCGCCTGCGAAGCTGCAGGAGACTGCTGCTGGACTTTGCCTTGCGAGCTCTTCTTGATCAACGTATTTACTGATGATCTCGTCATCTTGTAGATGGCTGTCGTATCCTCATAGACCTTATCGAGAGCCTTGTATGGAAGCTCGAGATACTTCACGATATCAAGCAGCCTCATCAGTCTGTCAGCCACCTCGTGAGTCTTGATCAGGTTGCCGTGAAAGCCCTCGGTCCCGTAGTACGCCCATGTCGTATTGCTCAGGGTCGAGATCTCCAGGGCGGCCGTTACTATCCTCTCACCGAGTGCCGCGTGGTTGTTAAGTCTCAGATAGAGTGCGAGTTCATAAGCCTCGTTCATGTACTCTGCCGACATATCTTTTACTGTGCTCATTTGTGTTACCTCCAATATGTGTTTTTATGCAGCGCTGCTGGCTGAAGCATAGCAGAAACGGGGCTCAAAAAAGCTCCGAAAAAATACGAAAATCGGAAAAAACCGTATCGTTTCGTATTTTTCCGTGATAGAATAGTTGGCGTATTTCTTTTTATTAGGAAGGTCTGTTTATTATAATGTCTAAGTCAGTCTGCATAATCGGAGCCGGTCTTTCCGGACTTACATGCGCGATGAAGCTAGCCAAGAAGGGCTATAACGTTACCGTGCTCGAAGAGATGACTTATGCAGGCGGACTCCTTGCCACGACAAGGATCGGCAAGGAATCATTAGAGCTCCTTCCCCACCATCTCCGCAAGACAGACAAGTATCTCTTATCCCTCGTCAAGAGCCTGGGCCTCGATACGAGCGTCGAGTGGAGCGATTCGAGGTGGCACGGCAAGGCTGCACATAAGAAAGTAGGATATTTCAAGGGCGGTTTTGCAAGGCTCATAAACGGCCTGATGCAGGAGATAACCGATAACGGAGGAAGGATCCTTCTGTCCACCACGGCTTCTGATATCTCACAGATCAGAAGAGATGACGGCAGCATTGCCTATAAGACAGAATGCGTACTGAGTAATTCCTCAAGATATGAAGAGATAAGCGACTACGTGATCTTCACGGGATCATGCAGAACTTTCGTCAACATCTCACACTCACTGCCGATATCGATCGACGACAGGGATTCGCTCATGAACGTTACATACAGATCGCAGTTTACGATCATGCTGAGCCTGAAGAGAGTCGGAACGGAAGTCTATTATCAGGAGTTCGACGACCAGCCTTTCGCTAAGATAGTCAATCACAGCAATGTTTTCGGACAGAGAGAATACGGGGGGAGCATCGTATATCTCGTTGGATATACGGATGTTACGGATCCCCTCTGGATCGCGAGCGATTCGAAGATCATGGACAGCTATTTCAATGCGTTCAGGAAGCTCTACCCCGGTATCCGCAAGGCTGATGTCAAGGGATGGAGACTGACGAAGACGAGATATGCGCAGTCCGAGAAATATCCCGGCACGGATCTGCATAATCCTTGCCCCGGGCTTTACGTTTGTGCTTCGGGCATTGCCAGGTTCGGAACGAATGAGACACCGCTCAACAGGATGGAGAGGGTCATAGAGCTTGCCAGCAGGATCTGCGACGAGATCAATGCCCGTTCTTCCGTTCAGCATGACAAATCCGAGATAATTACGCCGCTCATAAAGGACAGTGAGCACGCGGAGGATAGTCTTTATGGACAAAACAGATAAAGGCCTGTCAGAGAAGAATATAATCGAAGCTCCTCTCAAGGTCTTTCTTCTCACGATCCCTTTCCTTGTGACGCTGTTCTTCGGAATGTGGCTGATGGGGATAGACGATACGAAGCAGGTCCTCATCTGGTGCGGATATCTCTTCTTCTGCACACTTGCGGTACTCCCTCTCGGAACTTACCTCTTCCGCGGTTTTGGCAGCTGCGGGTTCATGCTGACGCAGACTCTCGGCATCATTTCCATAAGTCTTTTTGTCTGGACACTGACGCACATCAAATGCTACATGTTCACAAGACTGTTCGTATTTCTGGCGATAGCCATAATAGGCTCCCTGTGCTACGTCATAAAGCCCTTGAGGGATAACTTCATCAGGGAGATCAAAAAGCCTTTCTACATCGAGAAAGTGACCCTTGAGCTCTTAGTCTTCATGACCGTCCTGACTATCCTTTGCTACTACAGGGGATTTACTCCGGACATCAACGGCCAGGAGAAGTTCATGGATTACGGTTTCATCATGTCCATGATCAGGAATCCCAAGCTCCCCGCCAGCGACATGTGGCTGTCGGGATACAGCATCAACTATTATTATTTCGGCCAGTTCATCTGGGCTCTCGTCATCAAGCTCACGGGCATCGATCCCGCGGTTGGCTACAACATCGCCATGGCATCTTCCATAGCGATCCCCTTTGCAATGTCATTCTGCATCGGCACGGAGCTTTTTGAATTCATGACGGTCAAGACAAACCATGTAAAGGGAATAGCTTCCACGATCTTCCGTTACATCACCGGATTCTTTGCGGGATTTGCCGTCACCATATTCGGCAATTCGCATTCGTTCTTCTACGACCCGGAGAGCATAGGCAACAGATTCCTGAACTTTCTCGGGGATCACGGGATAGATGTCGGCAGGACTGATGACTTCTTCTACCCCGACAGCACGAGGTTCATCGGTTACAACCCGGATTCCACGATCAGGGATGCGCTGGGGAATATCATCGATGAAGGTGACTACACCATAGAGGAATTTCCGTTCTATTCATTCCTGGTATCCGACCTTCATGCGCACGTGATCTCCATGATGATCGTACTTCTCATCATGGGTATCGGAATAGCGTTCCTGTCCAGGGTCAAGTATCCTGATCACTACGAAATGGATATCGTTCCCAAGAGGATCTCCGCATCGGTCAAGAAGCAGATCTTCAGGACTGAGTATAAGCGCATGGTAACGATCGAACTCGTTTCCATGTCCATCCTCCTCGGAGTTGCCCAGATGACTAATTTCTGGGACTTCCTGATATACTTCATATTCGGGACCATGGTAATGTTCCTTGTCAATACGAGAAGCTCAAGGGTCTTCTGTGACATATCCTCATTCATATGCTTTGCGGTCAATGTTGCAGGAATCCTGCTCGTCTATCTTTACGCGGGCAATATGCCGTTCCTTCACATCTTCTTCCAGATGGTACTCCTGATCCTCTCTTACCTGCTCGTATGCTTTGAGCCCACGGCACTTACCAGGACTTCGTTTGCCATGAGCTTCATGTTCACCGTGGCATTCATTATCGCACTTCCCTTCAATGCGGGGTTCGACATGATCTCGAACAAGCTCGGCAAGGTAACGCACACTTCATCAGTCTTCCAGCTCATTATCCTCTGGGGACTTCATCTGCTGATACTTGCCGCATTCATCATATTCACCATCATATATAAGAACTACAACCTCGGGAAATCATCCAAGGCCAAGGAGAAGCAGAACATCTTTGATCTGCCTGCTGACGGGTTTACAAATCCCATCCAGAAGTTTTTCGGACAGCGCAACCTTGCAGACGTATTTGTCTGCGGATTATCAGTTGTTGCACTGATGCTCATTATCGCGCCCGAGATATTCTACGTCAGAGACATCTATACATCAGGGTACTTAAGGGCCAATACGATGTTCAAGTTTACTTTCGCTGCGTTCATAATGCTCGGGATCGCCGTATCATATGCATGCATAAGGATGATCTGGATCACCACTTCCCGGAACAGCAGATCAGTCGTAACGCTCATCTCCGGCATAGTCTTCACTCTCTGCATGATCATCATTCCGGGCCATTACACGCTCCTCGGACTTGAACAGCGTTGCGGCGACACTTCGATCAGGAGCAACTACAAAGGCCTTAACGGCATCGCGTACCTGTCACGGTACAACAGTGAGAACTCCTACATAGACATCGACGGCAATCTCAAATCCTACCTTGATGCGATCAACTGGCTCAACAACAATGTCGAAGGCAATCCTGTCACGCTCGAAGTTTATGGCGACAGCTATACCGATTACAATATCGTCTCTGCATACACAGGCCTTCCCACCGTTGTCGGCTGGCAGACTCACGAGTGGCTTTGGAGATTCCACGGCATTGTCGATGAAGACACTGATCTTCTCATCTCTGACCCGGATTATGATGTCTGGGATATCTATCTTGACCCGCGCTACAACGACGTCGATATCGTATATCTGACGGATGATCCCGAAGCCGTCCAGTATGTGATCAACAAATACAATATCGAATACATCATCTGCGGCAACTTGGAGTATAATCATTACGATTATGACAATACATACACACTGGAGAAGGTCGGCGAGATCGTTTATTCTTCGGAGAATCTCAATATATTCAAGGTAGATCCGGTTCACGGGGAAGGATAGTACAATATATGGCAGATGTGATCACTCAAGTAATTATACCGCTTATATACCTGCTGTAAGCAATTTTCTTTGTGTTCATGAGCAATAAATGCTTCATGGACAGGTTTTCTTTCCCGAGATCGCCGAATGCATGCTCGCCATTATCGATGAAGATAAGGAATATACACTTCACGAGTGAAGCTGTGCATCATCAGGACTCTCATGTCTGTACTTCCTATCCTGTTCTTCAAGAAGTATCTCCTTATATGTTCCGCTCTCACCCGGATCGATCGAGATATCCTTCCTTAGTTCCATTATCTTATCGATTGCATTCTGCCCTTCTGTCATATCTTCTTCCTCCAGTTGCCTGATGTAATCCTTGATCTTCTGTATATTCGCCCCATTCAAATGGTCGATCTCATTCATAATGTCTATGAATACAGGCCTTGTATAATTCCCGTCAGCAGGCATAATCGCCAACGTATACCCCATCGTATTAAGAAGCTTGATCATTGTATCTATCTGAGGAGTTATATTCTTACTCTCGATCCTCCCAACTGCAGCCTGATGAAGATCAGCCTTCTTTGCAACCATAGCCTGACTCATCTTCTTCCTCTTCCGCAATTCCACGAATTCATCGATAAGATATTCAGTATTAATATTGACAGCCATAGCAAACACCGCCTATAACATATTTGTTATAGATATAATAACATATTTGTTATAGAAAGTGAACTACATTCACCCGTAATTCTCTGATGCATAAACCTTAAGTCTCGAATAAAGTGATCCGGCCACTTCATCTGCTGACTTGCCCTGACTGTAGTATGCAGAAATCTCTTCGGAAATGATATTCTTTATCCCCCAGTCATAGATACAAAGGTTGTTGCATGATTCTATTTGCTGTTTGAAACACTCAGCAGTTTCTCTCTTCATAGGCACAACATATACATGAATATCATCATCACTTTCAATCAGCAAAGCATCCTGATACATTTCTTTTTTATCATCTGGGATGCTGTCCGGATCCTGAAGGTATTTGAGTTCTTCATCAAGTATCTTCCTGTTCACGGTAATCCCACCGCTTGAAGCAGCAATGCTCCTCTGGCACTCCTCACTGAGCAGATATGATACAAACTCACATGCTGCTTCCGGATGCTTGCACCCCGAATAAACTGCTACAGTTGTAAAAGGAGTGACAGTTTTTAAGGTCCTCCCGAAAGAAGGATACCCGACATATACAGGGTCATCCTTAAGCAGTTTTGCAAGAGCATAATATCTTTTAGCATAGTATATAGATTCCTCGACCATGTCAGCAGAGTCAGTAGCCGATTCTAAATCAGACTGATCATGTGCCTCATAGTCTTCCGTCCCTGTTCCTTTATCAAGTGCAATAATAACAGCTTCCCTGACCGCTTCTTCAGTCAGTTCACCATTCCTGTACATCCTTGCCAGATCATACCCGAAGATACCATACAGGAGTTCAGACGCGGCAGGTTTCGAATAACCGGTAGTTATTTCTCCATTTTTCATATTCTCAAGTGTCAGATCGATACCGCCATAGTCCTTCTTCCTTCCCCAGTAACCGTATAAACATATGCTCGGAAATACCTGATATACTTCACCGTTTTCTCCCGTCATTAGTTCAAGAAGGTTGGGCAGTATCGATCCTTCATCGAATCCTCCGTTTGCCTTCAGATACGGTTTCATGTCGAGCACTATGCCGCTATTCCCCCAATACACATAGTCGAAATCATTTCCGTAAAAAATATCCGGTGCATCTCCGTTCTGAATATCCTTAATAACATTCAGCCTATATTGCTCCTGATCGTCACCGGGCGGCATCATATTCTGTAACTCAAGATAATACTTATCCTGAGATGTGTTGAACTGATACTGAGCCGCTTTGATCATATCATCATTGAAAAGGTATTTTCCTCTGAGAGTGATCTTCTCCCTTGATGCATAATCGTTCTCTGTATCCGGGGAAATCAGGATAATATCCATATCATGATTATCATATTCGTACAGCAGGATATAGTGAAGCTTATCGACCGGGGCAACATAGCTACTCATGTAGGCATAATCATATCTTGGAGGAATTAACAACATATTTGAAGTCTTAAGTGTCTTGTGGATCGTCGATGCATCAAGATCTGCTTCCCAGAAATAAGAGGGATCATGCATACTCTCAATCATCGAGTAATAATTGTTTCCTACTACTTTTGTATAAGAGCCTTTCCATGTCTCAAGATCCTCAACTGATCCGAGGGAACTTTTACGTTCCATGCTCATACTATTAAAATCAACATTGAATATATTCCCTTTGTCGTTTAAATAGATCTTTCCCTTCTGAACCGCAAGATTCGGATCGGCAATATAGGTGTTATATTTGATCCTGCCTATCTCCTTATAGTTGCTGTCATATTGTATAATTCCCATTTCTGCTGCTATAACGAACGTATCACCATATCCGATAACTGATCTTGTCTCTCCAAATTCCGGGTCTTCGCTTCCGCTATGAGCTACCACTTTTCCTGACAGATCATAGATAATGAAGCTGTCTCCTTCTGCGGCACTTATCACATATTGATCATTCCAGTTAGCAAATATACCTTCCGTTATTGCAGAATAATTACAGTCACCATCAAAAGTTATCGATGATCTTAAACTGCCGTCAAAATCAACAATGTATGCTTTTGTCTGATTGTCTTTTCCTTCATTCTCCGAGGCAGGAACAATTATCATTGCACCGTCTCCCCACTTAAAGACAGTATGGGTGTTAAGGCATACCTGCTGCGGCACCGTACACCTCACCGACTTAAAATACAGATCCTCAACATCCCCGTTTCCGCAGACATAATCCTCAGACGTCATGTCGCAGTTAGTATCTATAACAACCGGTTTGCTCTCCTCTTTATGGCTGCATCCGCAGACCTGAAGAAGGATTGAGAATGATATCAATAAACAGAACGATTTCTTCAATAAGGACATAAAGACACACCCCCGCATATTATCTGATCACATTATAGTGCTCAGATGTGTCCAAATTGTGTCTTCAGAAACAGATCGTGATATTATCAATCCCGCCGTTAATAAATGCCTCGCATGATCCGCCTTCCTCGACGGCAACGATGTCCGGCAGCGCCTTGTACGCCTTATCGAATATTGTCTTCTTCTCAAATACGACCCTAAGCCTCCCGTTGTCATACGACACGTAGTTGCTCTCATTAGTGACGAGTCTCTTATCATAGAGTTCAGATGCCGGGTTGATAATGAGCTGTCCTGCCTTGTTGAGCGATATCTCCCTCGCGCAGGTAAGCATCCCTTTCGAAGGGCCCGAAGCCGTCTTCCTGTCATAGAGCCAGCCGAGCATTATGTTCCTGCCATCGTGGGGATACACGTATGCATTATACAGATCAGGCCCTGATTCCGGAGAGAAGTAATCCCCCTCCATCTTAAAGTTCCTCCCGTCGAAATCCCCGACCGCACAGATATTCCTTGACGGCAGCTGTCTTGAGGATGTGAACATCAGGCACCATTTGTCATCTATGGGAAACAGATTGGGCGACTCGATATGTGACCCGAACCTCAGATCATCCACGAGTTCTGACACGAACGTCCAGGAAGACAGATCAGAAGACTCATAGAGCGCGATCCCTGCCACATTATGGCGGCCTGTTCCGACAGCCATGAGATACCTGTTCTCATATCTGAACACATGGGGATCCATGAAGTAACTATAGTCCCCTTCAAGTCCGGTAAACCCCGTATCTTCAAAGCTGAAGCCATCATCAGACACGGCGGACCTCATGACATTATCACATGTATAGAACAGATATAATCTCACGCCCGCAACTATAGACGATCCGCCCATGTGCGACTTCCCGGACTCGGGAGTCAGAGCTATCGGCTTCTCCTCATATGTGATGAAATCCGTTGTCACACAGTGACCCCAATGCATATAACCCCAACGCGGTGCGTCAGGGTTATACTGATAAAAGATATGATATCTGCCTTTATAGAAACTGATGCCGCAGGGGGCACTCATCCAACCTTTGCTGATCTGGTAGTGACACTTCATATCGGGATCAGGAGAAATCGATCATCGATACGAGACGTACGCCTTCACATGATGCGAGTTCCTTGAGGATCTTCTCCGTAACGGGCTGCTCTACCGAGACAAATGCCTGTGCAGAAGACTTGTCCTTCTTATCCTTGCGTGCCCAGTGGAGGGACGAGATATTGATGTTGTGACGTCCGAGTGTGGTAGCGATCTTGCCGATAACACCGGGAACATCATCATTCTTGATGGCAAGGACAGTATCTGTCAGCGTGCAGTTCATCTCATATCCGTAGAAGGATACGAGGACTTCCGTATCGGGCTCGAATACTGTTCCTGCGAGAACGAGATCCTTACCGTCATCATTGTGGAAAGTAACCGTCACGAGGTTGTTGTACTTCTTAACCTTCTGATCGTATGTCTCACTGATCGTGATGCCGTACTCCTCAACGCACTCCTTGATGTTGACATAGGATACGCCGTCAACGCCCATGCCCTTGAGGAGGCCGACGAGAAGGCTCATCGTAACGATCTCCATGCTCTGTGAAGCGATGCCGCCTGCATAGTTCACTTCGATCTTCTTGACGGGAGACTTCTCTGTCTGGTAGTACATCTTGCCCATCTTCTCTGCGAGGTTGCAGTAAGGCCGGATCGCATTGATGTCACCCTCGATGGCAGGCATGTTGAGTGCTGCGACCATCTCACCGTTAAGTGCTCTTGCAACGAGGTCTGCAACCTGTGAACCTACGTTATATGTAGCCTCTACGGTTGATGCTCCGAGGTGAGGAGTGATGTAGCAGTGAGGAGCGTGGATGAGCACGTTATCGAATTCCTGCTCACCGGGCTTCTTGTTGTAGGAAGGCTCTACGTCGAATACGTCGATCGCAGCTCCTGCAACCTGTCCTTCTGCAAGCGCATCAGCGAGATCCTGCTCGTTAACAAGGCCGCCTCTTGCAGCATTAACGATGCGTACGCCTCTCTTGCACTTATAGATCTGCTCCTTGGCGATCATGTTGTATGTCTCTTTCGTCTTAGGTGTGTGCATGGTAATGAGATCTACGACCTTAAGGAGGTCATCCAATGTCTCACATCTTGTTACACCGAGCTTCTCGAACTTCTCAGAAGGTACATAGGGGTCATATGCAACTACGTTCATGCCGATGCCCTTCAGCTTCCTTGATACGATGGAACCGATCCTTCCGAGGCCGATGACGCCGGCTGTCTTGCCTTCGAGCTCGACACCGATCCAGTTGCCTCTCCTGAAGTCGCCGGAGTGTACGCCGTTGTTGGCATCACAGAGGTTGCGGAACACTGCGAAAGCATGTGCTACGGCAAGCTCGCCTGCTGCCATGTTGTTAGCCGTGGGAGTGTTGAGCGCGATGACGCCATGCTCTGTGCAGGCAGGAACATCGATGTTATCGATACCTGTACCGGCACGCCCTACTACCTTGAGGCAGTCCGCATTGCTGAGCAGCGCTTCGTTGACCTTCGTAGCTGATCTGACGATGAGAGCATCACAACCCTTGATATGTCCTTCGATCTCTTCCTGTGTATGGCCGAGGTATTCCTCAACCTCAAAACCCTGATCTCTCAGACTTGTTACAAATTCTTCCGCGATGCTTTCAGTGATAAGGATCTTCATCTTATAATTCCTCCTGTTATTACGCCTTCAGTTCTGCGATGGTCTCGCCTAAGACCTTGAGCAGTTCCCTGATCTCTTCTTCTGTCGTATCGGCCATGTGCGCGATCCTGAACGTCTTGTCCTTCAGTGCGCCGTAGCCGTTGCTGATGAGGTATCCCTTAGCCTGCATGGCCTTGTTGAGCTCTGCAAAAGGGATCCCCGTCGTATTCGTGATGCATGTTACCGTGTTGGACAGGTTGTCCGGATCTGAATAGAGCTCGCAGTTCTCCCTTGCCCAGTCCCTGACGATATCAGCAAGGTAAGCGTGTCTCTTGCATCTGTTCTCAACGCCTTCTTCAAGGATCCTGTCAAGCTGGTAATCCAGAGCGAACATGTGTGACTCTGAAGGAGTTGAAGGATACTGGTAAGGCTTCTCATCGATGAACTTAACGAGCTCGACATAGTCGAAGTACAATCCTCTGTTAGGGATCGTCTTAGCCTTCTCGATAGCCCTGTCCGTTACGGATGCGATAGCCATTCCCGGAGGAAGGCCGAGACACTTCTGTGTTGAAGTGATGCATACGTCGATGCCGAGCTCATCAACGGGGATGTAGTCACCGCCCATTGAGGATACCGTATCAACACAGACGATGACGTCTGGATACTTCTTGTATACTTCCGCGAGCCTTGCCATGGGATTGTGGATACCCGTGGAAGTCTCGTTCTGTGTGATCGTGATAAGATCGTACTCACCTGTCTTAAGTGCATTGTCGATCATCTCAGGTGTTGTGATCTGACCGAGCTCTGACTCGAACAGGTCAGCGGCGATACCGTTAGCCGTGCACATCTTGTACCATCTGTTGCCGAAAGCGCCGATGGAGAATACAGCTGCCTTCCTGGCAGTAAAACATCGAACAGCGCCCTCCATGAGTCCGCTTCCTGATGAAGTGGACAGGATGATCCTGTTCTTAGTTCCCATTACCTTCTGCATCTTCTCGGAAATGGACTGCTGCAGTGCCGAAGCATCCTTAGTCCTGTGGCCGATCATGGGTGTGGCCATCTTCTCCAGAACATCGCTCCTGACCTCAACAGGTCCCGGAATGTACAATCTCTTGTGCATGATATCACCTCTTGTGTTTGAAATACCGAGATATTATACACCAAGACGCCTCTTATTAATATATATATTTATGCTCCCGATCACCCCGAAATATCATTACTTTACACAAATCCCCCACTATTGTTCATTCGGCGCCCCGCGACCTTGTAACATTGTTAAACTAATAATATAATCAACATGTTTGGAGGGTTCATGTTATGGAGAATAAGTGGGTTCGCGCGGCTATCCCCGCGCTTCTTCTGCATTGCAGCATCGGCACTGTCTACTGCTGGTCGATCTTCAGCAAGGAGATCGAGGCATACATCGGCTGGCCCAAGGAATCAATCGAGTGGGCGTTCTCTTTCGCCATCTTCTTCCTCGGAATGTCAGCAGCCTTTCTCGGCAATATAGTCGAGAAGGACATTCACAAATCTTCACTGATCTCGACGATCTGCTTTACGCTCGGCATGGCCGGTACGGGCTTCTTCATCTGGTACGGCGGCGTCCACCAGCACAGTCTCGTATCGCTCATCGGTATCTATGTAAGCTACGGATTCATCATGGGTATCGGTCTGGGTACCGGTTATCTGTCCCCCGTCAAGACACTCATGCTCTGGTTCAAGGACCACAAGGGCCTGGCGACGGGTCTGGCCGTTGCAGGATTCGGACTTGCCAAGGCGATCGCATCCCCCATCATGCAGTGGATGCTCAAGCACCTCGGAAACGGCGGCGTCTACATGATGTTCTATATCCTCGCAGGTGTTTATTTCGTATTGATGTTCATAGGATTCCTTCTCCTTAAGAAGCCCTCTGACTGGGTAGAACCCCAGAAGAAGGGCGAGAAGCCTTCCATCATGCAGATCCTCAAGACAAAGCCCATCTCCAACTACGTGGGCATCTGGATCATGTTCTACATCA
>DGUI01000021.1:37429-37767 GCA_002394605.1 Mageeibacillus sp. UBA4314
CATCAACATCACATGCGGCCTGGCAATAATATCACAGGAGAAGATGATCGTCGGCTGCGTCGGTCTTGCCGCCTATGCGGGTATCATCTCCACGGTATCTGCCATCTTCAACGCAGGCGGCCGCCTGGGATTCTCTGCATGGGCAGACAGCATGAAGGACCGCAACACCATCTACAAGATGATCTTCATCCTCTCCATCGGATTCTCTCTGGTCGTCGTGCTGACGAACGGCATCAAGAACGGAGAGGGCAACTTCATACTGATCTTCTTCGTTCTCGCACTGAACTTCATCGTCAATGCGGGTTACGGCGGCGGTTTCTCCAACGTTCCCACGCTCC
>DGUI01000021.1:37851-38357 GCA_002394605.1 Mageeibacillus sp. UBA4314
CGAATGGGTTCCATCTCCGCGATCCACGGCATCACGCTGTCGGCATGGGCTTTCGCGGGGCTTACGGGCAATCAGGTGGCAACGTTCATCGTTAAGAACACCGGTGAATGGATCACCAAGGACGGCGTTGACATGAACCCCATAGGGTATCAGAACGTCCTCATATTCACGACCATACTCTACGCCGTGGCTCTCGTCCTGTGCCTCGTCCTGGTCAAGCCCACAAAGACGAAAGCATAAACGATTTTGTGATATAATCTCACTTTAGGGAAGATATGGAGGTTTAATGACATGAGTAATTACAGCAATATTCCTGACAGTCACAAGCCGATCAGCATGTGGGGATACTTCGGTTACGAGATCCTGTTCGCGATCCCTGTCGTCGGTTTTATCGTTCTCCTCGTATTCGCATTGGGCGGTACATCGAACATCAACTTACGCAACTTTGCCAGATCCAGGTTCTGCTATCTCATCATCTGTATCATCATCATCGGCATCCTGCTCAT
>DGUI01000034.1:0-33446 GCA_002394605.1 Mageeibacillus sp. UBA4314
AAAAACCCCTTTGTCTGCGGTCAGGAGCAGACAAAAGGGATAAAACTTTCTTTTGGTGAGCCACGGGGGACTCGAACCTCCGACCCACAGCTTAGAAGGCTGTTGCTCTATCCAGCTGAGCTAGTGACCCATTTATAATGGAGCGGGTGATGGGAATCGAACCCACGTGGTCAGCTTGGGAGGCTGAAGTTCTACCATTGAACTACACCCGCGTAATGGCGTTGCTCACTGCAACGCTAAATAATATTACACTATTGATCTGTAATTGTCCACAGCAAATTTGCGGCAACTTACGGAGCTGTTGTCTTAAGGTATTGACCTGATACGTAATAGCCGTCCTTCGTCTTATACCATCCGTCAGAAGTAGTGGCGACAACCGTCACGGCCTGTCCTCTGATAAGAGTTCCTGCGATATCATAGTTCTTGCCGGGTCCCTTCCTGACACGGAGGAATGTACCGGAAGATACAGTTGCATACAGTGTGGCTTCGTTCTGAAGAGCCTGTTCATTCCAGGAAGTCTCAGTCGTATCAGATGTAGCCAGAGGGCCCGAATAGACAGGCAGTGTTGTCTGTGTTGTTGAAGGAGTCGTAACAGTAGCTATTGTCTCAGATGTGGAAGAGGGAGTTGATTCTGCGCTGGTCTCAGCTGGCTTCTTGCTGCATGCAGACAGAGCAAAAAGGAATGAGCAGACCAGTGCGACAGATACTGTTCTTAACAAACGATTTGATTTCATCTATATCCACCTCCGAAGATATAATTTCACTCTTATATGGTCATTATCTCACACTTATCATTATATTTTTATGTAATTTGTGTGACAAAGGGTGCAATCTTACCTCCTTAAGAGATAAAAAGTCTCGTGATCCCTGAACTTGCCGTCGATATTCATATATGAGTACCTCGTTCCTTCATAGACAAAGCCGCAGCGCCTGATAAGATCGATGCTCCGCTGATTCTCAGGCAGTATGAAAGCTTCGATCCTGTGAAGGTTCAGGTTCTCGAATACTATCTCGCATGCTCCCTTCACCGCTTCTGTCATGATCCCCTGCCCCTGGCACTTCTCGTCAAGGTGGTAACCGATCTGGGCGAGCATCATCCCGCCCATGGCTATGTTGAAGAATGACACTCTTCCGATTATCTCATCCCTTTGATCTTTCCTCGAGATCCAGAGAGGGATCAGCTTGCCGTATTTATAGTCCCTGACTTCACAGTCAATGTAATACTTCTGGGAAGCTGCCGTGAAATATGAATCCGGATGGGGCTGGGAGAACTTCTTGTGGAATTCCCTGTTCCTTACCACATAATCAAGAACCTTCCGGTATGCACTCTTCTTCAGCACAGCAAGACGGAGGTTTTCCGTCTCAAACGCGAAAACCTCGTCACTGTACTCAAATGCCACCGGATAGAATGCCATCAGCCTTCAAGGATCTTAGCGATCTCTTCTGCTGTCTTGCCGGGATAATCCTGGCTGTGAACGATCATGCCGCTGCTGATCTTCGATACGATACCCGGAGCCATACAGCCTGCAACAGCTGATTCAGGCGCATTGGGGGCATTGGGGCCGCCAAGATCTGTCCTGCACCAGCCCGGATCGGTAAGAGTTAGAACGATATCCTCATCCTTGATAAGAGTCGCAAGGTCTCTTGTAACCTTCTCAAGTGCCGCTTTCGCTGCGGAGTAAGGGCCCTGCTGGGGTTCCTTGTCTATGCCGGATGTCGTGTTGATGATCCTTCCGAACCCACGCTTCAGCATCTTGGGAAACAGGTTGTAGCATATGAGCATGGGAGCTGTCGTATTGATCCTGAACGAGAGATCATAGTCCTCATAAGGAGTATCATAGACGCCTGCTCTGTATGTAACCTGGTAACCTGCGTTGTTATAAACGATATCGATATCATATTCCTCGAGCTCAGAGAGCATCCTTAAGACATCACTGCCGTCAGACAGGTCACAAGCGACACTGACGCACTCACAGCCCAGCGCTCTGACTTCATTCTCAAGTGTCTTGGTGTGTGAAGTGTCTCTGCTGTGAAGGATGAGATTAGCTCCGCGCTTAGCAAGCTCTAATGACATTAACCTTCCGATGCCTCTCGCACTTCCAGTGACAAGGACCCACTTACCTTTGATGTCTATCATTGTCAGCCCCTCCTAATATGAGATATGAGCAAATAATAACACAAAACTTGACCGTATCATATCACCTTAGTCCATCTATAAACTCATCTATGATCTTACCGCATTCATCAGGCTTCTGTTCATATATCATATGGCTTCCCGGAAGATAGACGATCCTTGCATTGCCGAGCTTTTCCATGTATGCCTTAACTATGTCGATATGTTTCTCCGTCGTGGCACAGATGTAAAGCTTGGGGATATCATTAGTAACGATGCTCCTATATGCACCCTGGGCGTTATCCGCAACAAGGCCGCTCTCAGATACGGGTGCAATGGAATCAAGCGTCCTTAATGTGAGCGCGTCCCCTAACATCTGATCTTCCGCACTGTACCCGGAAGGATAAAGGCCAAACATCTCCCTTATCTTCCCTCTCGTAAATCCGAGTTTTGTCATGAGAGCAAACCACTTGTCTCCCAGGTCAGGCTTCTTATACGGTATATAGCTGCATACCGTGTCATAAAGTTCAGTCCCGTCGATCAGGATAACTGCTTCGACTTCATCAGGATACCTGCTCTCCCAGTACGTCGCATAAGCGCCGCCTAAGGAATGAGCCATCAGGATGTACGGGCCTTCTATCCCGTCATTACGAAGAGCCGTGCGGTAATCTTCAACGATGAATTCCAGAGTCATCTCATGATCAGTATCACCGCTCAGTCCGTGACCGGCCCTGTCAGCAAAGACCACAAGGTTATCCTCTTCCAGGACAGATGTCATCTTCCTCTGTGATACAGAGATATCGCCCAATCCCAGGCCTGCGATCGAGACTATCTTATGTTTCCCGTCAGTCCTGCCAAACTTGGCAAGGTTGATCATATGATCACCGGTATTGACAAGATGACAGTACCCGAGTTCCTTAAGTCTTGCCTCTTCCCGTCCTGACTTAACCCGGTGAGATATGTATGTTACGGCAACGGTTATGACCAATACTGTCAGAAGGACTGACAGTATCATCACCAATACCTTGAACAACCGGGATCTGCCCATCATACGTCTCCTTAAAGCATACCTTAGTGACTTGATTATAACATTCAGTGATATAATGTAAAAAAACAAGGAAAGAAGAAATTACTTATGAAATTCTGCCGTCAATGTGGTTGCCAGTTATTAGATGAAGACAGGTTTTGTGCCAAGTGCGGTTTCCCGTGCGAGCCTGTTCCGGGGGCTGCGATCCCGGTTGCACCCGGTCAGACAATGCCTCCTATCCCCGGTCTTCCCAAGGCAGCAAATGATGAGGCTTTGCTCGTCATCTACTGCAACGCTTCAAATCCGCGCGGTTCAGTCGAACTGATAACGGGACGTGACAGATCAGCCAACCTTAAGGTCAGGGCCGGAGAGAAGATGCCGATCAAGATGCCTCTGGGCAATGTCGTCATCACATACCTTGTTGACAGGGGTCCCGGGCTCACGGTAGTTGCAGCCAGGAGGTCAAAATACAATAAATCCTTATTCTTCCACCCGGGCGAGACGATCCTCATGCAGGTGAATGTCGGCAGACAGGTGACACACACCATATGCCAGAGCAGCCAGGGATACAGCATCCCGTAACTCTCAGCCGTCTATATATCAAGCCTCAGCTGACGGTCGAGCCAGCTCTTCTGTTCTGCCTCGTGGATCACGTCATCGGGCAGGCTTCCTCCGATGAGGAACGGCGACTTGGGATCGTGAAGCCTCATGTTCGTTCTGACAAGTGACGGATCAGTATTCGCATAGCAATACCTGCACAGATGCCCGCATGTATCGTACTCTCCGATGTCACCGCCAATAAGACATGCACATTCACTCCTGCCACCCTTTAAATGCCCGGGAACACTGAGTCTTGCATGAAGTGCTTCCTCAAATGTTCTGACTGTCATACAGCCTGAACAGTCAGCACCGTACTTCTCAAGTTCCTTTCCTTCAGCACATGGCTTTACGGTCATGCCATACTGACGGGCGATGTCGATCAATGCGCTTCCTATCCTGAGCCTGTCCTGACTATAGACTTCCCTTGCTTGCGGGAAATTGCGTTCGACCTTCTTATAGATGTCGATGAAGCTTATGACACATGTTTTTGTGTATCCGGACAGTCTCTTTGCCATATTCTCAAAAACGGATATATGCCATTGTGCAGTATGTATATCATCAGTAAATATCGGATCATATCTCCAGCCTATGCTGTCTATGCCTACAATGTCTGACAACCTGCAAAAGCTATCCATCACTGATCCCTTATCCGGGACGTTCGGTTCTATGTCCTTGCCATACGGCGTGATCGTGACAAACCAATACTGACCATAAGGTTTAAGAATATCCATGCGCGGCAGCATGGGAGCAGGGTTCTTGGTACAGAAAGCGATAAGATCCACAACCGAAGGGTCAAGTCTGTAGCGTGTCACCTTGACCGGGTCATAGGGATTACGCACCAGAACATAGCCTTCTTCTATGCGGTTTTGAAACCACTCTGAATAGAATGCAGGAATATCAGTCCTCATTCCTGTATTGATGATCATGCGGTAATCCTCGATATGAACGATCTGTCTTTTTTTGTTTCTGTCATATCACTATTATATCAGACTGTTAACAAACGATATTATGATATCATTTTACCGAAGGAGGATCGTGTTATGTCTGATGATAGGAAATGTCCCGCTTGCAGCGGCACAATGGTCTTCGATCCCGGCTGGAACAGACTTGTCTGCCAGTTCTGCGGATTCAAGGAAGAGATCCCCGAACTGGTTTCCAAGGTATCAATCACAGAAGCTGATCTTGATCCTGCCCGGAACGTGGCAAGCCGTAATTGGGGCATGGAGTATCAGATCGTAAGCTGCAGCCAATGCGGAGCGAGGACTCTTAATGATAAGCTCCAGTTATCCGGCCGCTGCCCGTTCTGCGGTTCAACTACGGTAGTTCCCGTGGAGACGAACGGGGATATTATCGCACCCATGGGAGTGATCCCCTTCAGTATCAGTACAAAGCGCGCTACCAGCATCTTCAGGGAATGGATCGGCAACAGATTCCTAGCTCCCGAGAAGCTCAGCCGGAATGCCAACCTCAATGAATTTACGGGTATATATCTGCCGTACTTCACTTTCGATGCGGACAGTATTACAGATTTCGACGGTATGTTCGGATATACTGCGGGAGAAGGCTTAAACTGGCACAGGAGAGCCGGGCAGTTTAGTATGTTCATCGACGATTTTCCCGTCGTAGCGAGCAGGAAACTGCTTGAAGACAGACTTCTCGTATCAGCCGCATCCTACAGGACAAGAGAAGCTAAGCCGTACACACCTTCAGCACTGGCAGGTTTTCCTGCTGAACAGTACTCCATGGGTCTTGCGCAGGCCTGGGATAAAGCCAAATGCGACGTTGTCGGTTATCTCAAGGACGCGATCAAGAAGAACGAATCGGCTTACATGCAAAAAAACATGCACTTAAGCACAGAATACGCGAATATAAAGTACAAGTACCTGCTTGTTCCGATGTGGATCAATTCATTCACATACGATAACAGATTATATACGATCGTCATCAACGGACAGACAGGAGAGATAAGTGGTCAGTGGCCTAAGTCATTTGGCATGTTCATGAAGAGAGCTGCCGAGATATTCTTCCCGTTCCGGTCTTAGCGGACACCGCTTCCTTCATCAATGATAAACCTCTCATCTTCCATGGCAACAGTTACTGCCTCATCTATAGTCATATGCGAAGTATCAAGGATATGACAGTCCTTGTAACCGTAACTCCTGAAATCATTAAGCAGCACAATGCTGCGTTCCTTCATCTGCAGATCTTCGGGCCTTTGGCTGTCTCTTAAGATGACTGTATCCTCATCAACCATGAGGACGATAAACCTGATCGTATATCCGGAAAACTCCTTCCTGATCCTGTCGATCTGTTCAGGCAGAACGATATAGTTGAAGATGACATCAAAACCATCTTCAAGGTATATCTTCATCGTGTTGATGGATATCTTCCAGAAAGTACTGAGATAATTACCTTCTTCCCACGGCTGGATATAGCCTCCTGTGATCTGGCCATAGATATCATCACCCTCGATCAGAGCCGAGCGCGAAAGACTCCCGGCGATCTTCCCTGAGACAGTGCTCTTGCCAACGCCCGCCGGGCCCGTGATGATGTAAAGATCAGGTTTTGTATTCATGGATCCATTATAACACTTCCCAAAAACTTCAAAAAAATACGGCAGATAGAAAACCCGGACCACTTGGATCCGGGTATCAATTTAGAGGGTGTTATGAAGAAAATTCGCTTGATTGCTGATGCAATTATAACCCCGTCATCTGCCTCATATTCAGCAAAAATGCGTAAGAAAAGAGTGAAAAATGAGGCAACGGTGTTATCTTTCCCTTTACTCTCCACAAAAAATCCACATAAACGGTTTATAATAACCTCATGAAAAGGTTATTGGTCGTTGAAGATGAACCCGAGATCAGAGAGCTGCTCAAGAACTATCTGACTCATGAAGGCTATGAAGTAAGCCTTTCAGAAGATGGCGTTGAAGCCATCTCCATGTTTACTGCCAATGAATATGACCTTGTCATCCTTGACATAATGATACCCAGGATCGACGGATTCGGAGTATGCGAAGTTATTAAGGATCAGTCAGACGTACCTGTTATGTTCCTGTCGGCACTAAGTGACGATAGATCTCAGATAAAAGGCTACGACCTGATGGCTGATGATTACGTGACGAAGCCGTTCTCCATGCCGGTGCTTATCCGCAAGATAAATGCTCTTCTGAGGCGCAGGGATTCATCTGACATCCGCCATGATCACACGATCGTGTGCGGTGACATCATGATAAACAATGACACCATGCGCGTGACGGTGTCAGGGCGTGATGTGGAACTGACAACGCGCGAATTTGACATCCTCCAGACTCTCGCAAAGAATCCCGGGAGAGTCTACAGCCGCGAGATGCTCCTCGACCTTCTATGGGATTACGATTCACTGGTCGATGAGAGGATCGTTGACAGCCACATAAAGAACCTCCGTCATAAGATCGGCGGGAACTACATCGAGACCGTTCGCGGCCGGGGGTACAGGATTGATAAGTAAGATATTCCGCAGATTATCAGTAAAGGTGTTCCTGATATCATTTACCGTGCAGGTCATATCAGGTCTTCTCATATGCTTTATCCTTTATTCACAGACCCCGGAGATGCTCTACTCCCCTCTTGAGGAATTGAACGATCTGATCGAATCACTCGAAAGCGCACAGCATTATGACGGCGATAAGATGATAGATGACTTCATCAGGAGAACCGGCATCGATCTTGCCATCTTTGATGAAGAGTCTTATGTTGCCGGCAAGCGCAACGACCCGGTTGACGATATCGGCGAACTGACCTTGAAGAAGCCGGCTGATGTGACCGTTGCATTTGTGAAGATCGGCGACAAAGGAAAGATGGGGGCTTTCGGATTAAAGTTCAAGGGCGATCCTGTTGAGTATATCGTTCTGTATTTCTATAACGGCGAGAACCATAATCTGGTTCCCAGGGCACTTGCAGGAAGCTACAAACTGATAATCGCAGCTGTTGTTTGTGTGGCGTTTATCAGTTCGCTCATATACGCATTCCTGTTCGCCCGTCCTGTCAGGAAACTCAGCAAAGTCTCAAGGCAGATGGCACAGATGGATTTCACGGCTCATTGTGACACAAAGCGCAAAGATGAGATCGGCGATCTTGCAAGGGACCTCAACCTGATGTCTTCAACACTTGATCAGAAGATCAGTAAGCTTGAGGATGAGATAACGAGAGTCAAGGAACTTGAGAGTCAGAAAGAGATGTTTTTCGCAGCGGCCTCGCATGAGCTTAAGACACCCGTTACCGTACTGGAAGGGCACTTAAGGGGCATGATCGATGGTATAGGTCCATATGAGGACCACGACGAATACCTGGCAAGGTCCCTAAGGACCGTCAAGCAGATGGAATCACTTATAAATGAGATCCTTACCGTATCCAGGATGCAGTCCGCAGATGACGTTGTCACTACGGAAGTTGACATGGCTGAAGTTATCGATGGCAGGGTAAAAGCATCTGAAGAACTATTTACGATCAGAAACATAAAAGTAAACAAAGATACCGGTGAAGGATTGATGTTCAAAGGCAATGCCGAGCTTACTTCGCTTGCTGTGGGATCGTTCATAAGCAATGCCGTATTCTACTCTTCAGAAGGATCCGTGATCGACATAACCGCAAAGTCCATTGATAAACAGATCGTAACGAAGATCCTTAACAGGGGTTCTCATATTGATGAGGCTGATCTTCCCCACCTCTTCGAACCGTTCTACAGGGCTGATTCCTCAAGGAGCAAAAAGAGCGGCGGGAGCGGTCTGGGGCTTTACCTTGCCAAGCTCATCATCACCAAACAGGGCGGCGAAGCAGACCTTGTCAACAGCGATGACGGTGTCCTTGCAACGATGACCCTTCCCTCCACATAAAATCCATAAAACCTCCCTTTGCACTCCTTGTTCATCTGATAACATCACGGTATCAACAACAAAGGAGACAGACATATGAACAGATCTTCCACTAAATTATTATCAGCGATCCTTACCGGAACGATGATGCTTTGCATGACCGGATGCACTTACGCCAGGACTGAGCCTTCCTCTCATGAGCGTTTCCGGCTCACAGATCACATGACACAAAAAGAACTCGAAAGGGCTGAGAAAACAGACTTCCTTCTCCCGGATCACCCCTGGGAACAGTATATGAACAAAAATGCCGACACAAGCTTTGACTATCTTAAGGACAAGATATATCTCGGTAAGGAATATGGGGCTCTGATCTACGGAGAACCGCTGTTCAACGCAGTTCCAAAGGCCGATTATGACGGAGGTCCCGGAAGCATCGTCTTCCTGCACGCTGACATGTCCGAAGAACTGATCAGATATGATGATTACGAAGATCTGAAGGCAAAACTGAGAGCTGCTTACGACAAGGAAATCGCATCAGGTTATCCGAAGGTTCCTGCTGACAATAATTATGACATTACCATCAAACTGTATGATGCTGTCATCAACAAAACAGCAGAACTGATCGACAACAGTGTCATCAGTGAATACATGGATCATTACTATGCCAATAATGGAAACAATAATGACCAGGACAGCATGTACTGGCAGATGGATGACAGGGAAGTCGCAGGGATCAGGGACAGCATCAGCGAATACCATTTATACGACGAAGAACTGGATACAGGCTTCGTCATCCACGTAACGACACCGCCTTCATATGACAGCACCAGGTCTTATCCTGCGCTTGTAATGACTGATGCAGTATGGAGATTTTGCGATGTTCCTTCGCTTTACGATGCGATGGCGGCAGGAACTGCGGACAAACAGTATCTTGTAACGATAGGATTCGAATACGACATAGACGGCTGGGACAATGAAGTTCGCGGCAATATCCTGTGCGATCACAAGAAGGAATTTCTGGACTTCATTACGGATAACATGATGCCGTACCTGAACAATCTGTATGACTTTGATCATGATGCTTCCACACTGTTCGGACACTCCCAGGGCGGAGTCTTCACGCACTATGCTGCTTTCAACTATGACAGATATGAGAACAGGCCTTTCGGGAAGTACATAATAGCAAGTCCAACCTTCTGGACGCCTTATTTTACGGATGTCAGCGACTATGCTGAGTATAGGAACGAATATGGTTACTGGGAGAGGAACAGTTCATATGACAAGACATTGTTCATAACAGCCGGTGATCAGGAAGACGCTGATTACGAAGAATACTACGGTGACAACGATTCAACCACTGAAGGCGTTAACCATCTTAAAGAGCGCCTTGATATGCACGGGGTAAGTTCATATCAGATAAAGATCTATAAGAGCCATCACTATCAGTATGTACATGATATGCTCATTGAATACCTGAGTGAACAATTTAAGAGAGTGATATAATCAGTTTATGCACCATAGCTTTCTATTTGATCTTGATCAGACTCTACTTGATTTTCACGCTTCAGAGCGTAAGGCACTGGAGATAGTCGTTACTGCGAACGGGCTTAAGTTCACGGAAGATACATATGAACATTTCAAGGCATTGAACAAGTCTCTCTGGCTTAAGCTCGAGACCGGTGCCATCAGCCGCAGAGAACTGTTCACGATAAGGTTTACGGATCTGTTTAACTACTGTGAGGGGGATCATTCAGGGCTCGATCCCCTCAAGGTCAACGACGATTTCATTTACACGATGTCCATAAACGGAGTCCTGATGGACGGAGCCTTGGAATTCGTTAAGAAGATCAAGTCTGAGATACCTGATTCCAGGATATACATAATCTCAAACGGGGCTACAATCAATGCCATGGGCAGGATGAAGTCGACCGGTCTCGACAGATACGTGGAGAAGCTCTACATAAGCGAATCCATGGGTGTTACAAAGCCAGACAAGGAATTCTTCGACATAGTCACCGGCGAGATAGGTGAACCGGAAGCCTCTTATATCGTCATCGGTGATTCACTTACCTCAGACATGTTAGGTGCCAAGAATGCCTCCCTCACTTCTGTCTGGTTCAGGCCGCAAGGTGATATCAGAAGTGCCATGAGTGCATATAGCATTGATTACTGCGCCTCTGACTTTGACGAATTGTTCAAAGTGCTCAAAATGGCTGTCACCCCTTGATAATATCGGACTCTATTATATAATCCTGTGGTCAATCTGATCATGGAGTATGTTATGAAAGAATTTAAGCCAAAACTCTTCTCGGTAATGAAGGATTATACGGGTTCACAGCTCGTAAAGGATATTGTCGCAGGCATCATCGTTGCCATAATCGCACTTCCCCTGTCGATCGCGCTTGCCATCGCTTCCGGTGTCGGACCTGAAGCCGGTATCTACACGGCCATCGTAGCGGGATTCATCGTCTCATTCCTTGGCGGAAGCCGCGTCCAGATCGCAGGTCCTACGGCTGCTTTTGCAACGATCGTTGCAGGCATCGTCATGAAGGATGGCACGGAGGGACTTATCGTAGCGACCATCATGGCAGGAATCATCCTGATAATAATGGGCCTTTGCAGGTTCGGAAGCCTTCTCAAGTACATTCCTGACCCGATCACGACCGGGTTTACAGCAGGTATCGCAGTCACGCTCTTTATCGGTCAGATCAAGGATTTCACCGGCATAACATACCAGAACGGAGAGAAGCCTGTCGAGACTGCAGAGAAGATCGAAGCGCTCATAAAGAACATATCTACGATCAACTGGACAGGTGTCCTTATCGGACTGCTCGCTCTTGCAATACTTATCATCTGGCCGATGATCTTCAAGAAGATCCCGGGGTCATTCATAGCGGTCATTGTCACGGCTGCAATAGTTGAGATCTTCCACCTCGATGTAAATACGATCGGGAAATCATTTTCAGATATAACTGCAGGTCTTCCCGGACTGAGCATAAACGCTTCTATGTTCTCGTTCACGATGATCAGGGAACAGCTGACGAACGCGATCACGATCGCATTCCTTGCAGGCGTTGAATCGCTGCTCTCAGCTGTTGTGGCTGACAGTATGATCGGATCCAAGCACCGTCCGAACGCCGAACTTGTCGCTCAGGGCGTCGGCAACATCGCGTCTGCTTGCTTCGGAGGCATCCCTGCTACTGGTGCCATCGCCAGAACGGCAGCAAACATCAAGAACGGAGTCCGTACTCCCATCGCAGGAATGGTACACTCCGTAACTCTGCTCATCGTTGTGGTGTTCCTTATGCCTTTCGCGAAGCTCATCCCCATGCCCTGCATTGCTGCGATCCTGTTCCAGGTCGCATACAACATGAGCGGTTGGCGCAGATTCGTCAAGCAGCTGAAGAGTTCGCCCAAGAGCGATATCATCGTGCTCGTTATCACTTTCGTACTCACTGTCATCTTCGATCTTGTCGTTGCGATCGAGGTCGGCGTCCTTCTCGCCGCTGTATTGTTCATGCACAGGATGAGCGAAGTAACACAGGTCGAGGGCTGGAAAGACGTCGATCCCGAGAACGATCCCGACAGCATCATCCTCCGCGTGCTTCCCCAAAATACGATCGTATATGAGATCAACGGACCCATGTTCTTCGCAACGGCCGGCAAGATCCTTCAGATCTCACCCAAGGAAGGAACAAAGGTGCTCGTACTCCGTATGAGGAGCGTAAGCGCCATTGACGCAACTGCCATGCGCAATCTTGAACTCCTTTACGAAGACTGCTGTCAAAGGAATGTTCAGCTCGTTATGTCACATGTCAATGAGCAGCCGATGCACGTCATCACCAAAGCAGGTTTTGACAAAAAGCTCGGTGAGGAAAACTTCTGTCCTCACATTGACGATGCACTTGCAAGAGCAGAACAGATAGTTACTGTCCGCTGAAGATCTTCTCTGCCCTCTCCGTAGTCAGGCGCCTCTTCTCAAGAGTCTTCTCGAACAGGAGATCCGCTGTCTTTGGAAATCCCTCATAGACAACGCGGGTGCCTTCCTCGGTGATACCACCCTTTGTCGCGACCCTTGTCACGACCTCATCGAAAGTCATGTCCTTGCTTAACATCAGATCGCCCGTCGCACTTATCGTGGAGAGCACCATCTTTACGATCATATCCCTGGGAATGTCTGTATGGCCTTCGGCGGAATTGCAGATCACATCAAATATCGAAGCAATAAAACCGGGCATGCAGCTTACAAGTTCAGAACCCATGCCCATCTCATCCTCCGGCAGTTCTATAACGTCTCCGATGCATTTGAGGAGTTCTGTCAGGGCGTCCTTCTTATCCTGCTCAACACCCTCATCAAAACAGACCAGGGTCTGCGACCTGCCTATCTCAGCTGTCAAGCTTGGAATGACCTTTGCCATCCTGCAGTCTATTACCTTGTGCATTGAATCAAATGAAACACTGCCGTTAAGAGATACCACGAGCGCGTCTTGTGACACAGTATCTGCGATCTCTTCTATGACATGCTTCAGATCAACAGGCCTGACGCAGACGAAGATCATGTCAGCGTTTTGTGCCAGTTCAGTATTTGTGGTGATCTGCGCGATGCCTATGGCTTCCTGAACTTTATCAGGCGTCCTGTTAGATACATACAGATCCTGCCTGCTGACATTCCCGGCTTCAGAGAACTTCCAGAGCATCATCCTGCCCATACTGCCATATCCGATGATCCCGGTCTTCATATCCTTGGCCTCCGTTGATGTTTTTTTACATTATAGCACCCGGATAATCCCCCTTAACCGCAGGTTCCATAAACTTTTTATTGTGAAAGTATAAACATTCGTCTAGTATTTGAAGTATAATCATACAGCAAGTGTTTTACATCGATGGAGGGACAGTAAATGAAGATTGTTGACCTTAAGTGCCCCAACTGCAGCGGCAGTCTCACAAAAGAGGGGGATAACCTGATATGCAGTTCATGCGGAGCAGCTTTCGCGATCGATTATGATGATTCCGATGTGGAATACGAGAAACTCCAGAGCGAGGCAGAACGTGAAGAGAGGCGCCTCGCCCATGAGAAGGAGCTGCTCGAGAAAGAATACGAACTTAAGCGTCAGGCTGAGATAGATGCCGAGAAGAGACAGCAGAAGCGTGAACGCCAGAAGTTTATAAAAGCAGGCGTAAGGAAACTGATATCTACAGTTATCTCCATGGCCATTATTGCAGCGATCGCATTCGGTGCTTATAAGCTTATGATGTATATTAAGGATACCAGGCAGGCCGCCGGCGGATCAGGCTATTCTGCGATCCCTACTCCCGCCCCCAATTACAATATCACCCCTGATGATTTGAAAGGCCAGCTTGATGAGTTCATCGAGGTTGGCAAGAAAGCACAGATGAAGATAGATCAGTGTGCAGTCAAGAACAAAAATGGCGCTATTAGGTACTATGACAAAAAGGGTGCTGAATATGTTGACGGTTACATCATTAACGGCATTCCCGATAAGAAGGAAAGCAGAGCCAACAGGCTTGTCCTGATCTACAAGGTCAAATGGCAGAACGGCAAGACGAAGAAGTCATGCTATGACGCCGTGTATTTTGAAGGACTGAAGGTTAACCCCTCAGGAGGAGTAATAAGCGATTTTGCTGCTGAGACGATCATGAGGAGCGACGCTGCCTGGGGCTGGGCGATGGCCTACAGCTTTGAGGAATATGATCAGTGCTACAGAGAGAATGTTACGGCATTGGGCGGTACTGTAACCAAGCTGGACGATAAGAAATCTTAATCCTGTCTTTCACCGGCGATCTTCCTTAAAAAGCCGATCGTTCTGTCCGGATCGGTGAATATCCTCTCCCCATTACTTCCGAATGTGACAAATGATTCAAGGGAGCCATCATCCACGTATGCCTCCACAGGGTCCTCACAGAGCTCTCTTACCCATTCTTTGATCGCGGGATAAAGCTCATAAGGAATATCGTGTTCTGTTACAACGCCATTATCGTACAGACTTACTACTACCCTGCCGTCTTCGATCACAAGAGTACTGGCCTTCCTGTCCTGCTCTAAGGGCAGTATCACGGCAGGAGATGTGTTTACGGGCTTATAGTAGATCTGATGGCATACCGACTTAAGATCAAAGTCACCATCTGGGAGCTTGTGATAAGGATAACAGTGATCGATCACTCCGCGTTCATCGAGCGGCTCTCCGGAATCATCCCTGAGATCTTCAAGCATCTTAAGGAGCAGGGCATCATCCATGTCATAATATCCGATATCAGATCCCTCGCATATCTCTACCACAGCAGCAGTCTTCCTGCCGTTATACTCACTGACGCATGGAAAGAATCCGCGCTTCTTCCCGGTACACTGACCAAGAACATCACTAACGAACTTCTGTGCCCTCTTAGTTGACACGGCATAATCAAGACCGTCAAAAGTCAGCAGATACGAACCGGCGTCAGAATCCGTAAGCCTGATGTCGTTATTGACGGGAATGCCTCCCATCACGGCATTATCAGCAATGTAACGCTCCAGATCCCTATATGCTATATATACACTCATCTTACTGCCTCTCAAAGACCATCTTGCTGTAGTTGTCACCATCGCCGACCTCGTATGTGAATGTATCACCATCGAGATTTACTGAAGCAAAGGTATACCCCTTAGGCATCTTGAATTCATATGAACCGTTTCCGAGGTCCGCCAGCTCGAAAGTGATCTCTACCGGCTTCTTTGCAAGAGGCAGCTCACAGGTATACTTAACCTCTTTGCCGGAGATCTCATACTTCTCCGATATTCCCATCTTCTCAAGTTCATCAGAAGATGTCTTCTTTCCGTTCTTATCAAATTCCTCAACGAGGATCCATGTTCCCTCGATCCCTTTATCCTTAGCGCTCCCGCACCCCGCAGACATCATCATGCCGATGAGCAGGAACGGAAGGAGCATGATGATCTTCAACTTACCCATAACCGTGATAAACCCTTTCGCATTGTTGAACTTCCAATATTATACAATAAGAAGGATCAGTATCCGCCTTGACTTTTTATTACGTGATATGTACAATCGGTTAAGCAATGAAGGTGCGTAAGTAGTCTTTTTATGACAGGCAAAGAGAACCGTGTCACCGGCTGAGAGCATGGTCCCGGGGTATCAAGATGAATTTCAACACCGGAGCGTTCTGTGGAAACGGGTTTTCCTGACTAAGCAGATGCAGGCGCAGCATTACAGGCGCGGGATAAGAGCGGAGAGTGCTTTGGTTTTGGTGCTCGACGAACATGGGTGGTACCGCGAAGGTGCGATTATCAAGCGAATTCGTCCCATGGCAATGACATGTTGCCATGGGCTTTTTATTTGCCCGGGCAAACAATTTACAGGAGGAATGCAAAGTGGAACTCAACGAATTGAATGAGAAGTTAGCACAGATCCAGTCTCAGATCGAGAACAATCTGGCAGAGATCAAAAGTTCCAAGGGTATCTTCGAGTACAGGAAGAAAGTCATGGACTCGAAGGAAGGCAAGATCGGCTCTCTTATGAAGGAGATGGGTAAGCTCCAGAAGGAACAGAGAGCTGAATACGGCAAACGCGTAAATGAGATCAGGAACTGGGCACAGGCCAAGTTCGACGCACTTGACGCAAAGTTCAAGGAGCAGGAACAGAAAGCCCGCTACGCTGCGGAGGCTATCGACGTTACTTTGCCTGCAAAGAAGCTCAAGAAGGGCTATCTCCACCCCAACACACAGGTAAAGAACCAGATCGTCGACATCTTCGGTTCCATGGGTTTCCAGATCTATGAAGGCAATGAGATCGAGACTGATTACTATAACTTTACCGCTCTCAACATCCCTCAGGATCACCCTGCAAGGGATATGCAGGATACATTCTACTTAAGCCCTGAGTTCCTTCTGCGCACTCAGACTTCTGCAGGTCAGATCCATGTCATGGAATCACAGAAGCCCCCGATCAAGATCATCTCGCCCGGCAAAGTATTCCGTTCGGATGATGATGCTACCCACTCCCCCATGTTCTCCCAGATGGAAGGACTCGTAGTCGATAAGGGCATCACGCTCTGTGACCTTCAGGGCATGCTCGATGTATTCGTTAAGAAGATATTCGGTGAAGATACAAGGACACGCTTAAGGCCCTCCTACTTCCCTTTCACTGAGCCTTCGGTAGAAGTTGACGTAAGCTGCTTCCAGTGCGGCGGCAAGGGCTGCAAGCTCTGCAAAGGCACAGGCTGGATCGAAGTGCTCGGTGCAGGAGTCGTAAACAGGAAAGTCCTCGAGGGCTGCGGGATCGACAGCAATGTCTACAGTGGTCTGGCTTTCGGTATCGGTATCGACCGTATCGCCATGCTGAAGTACGGTATCAACAACATCAAGATGCTGTTTGAATCTGATCTTCGCGTGCTCGAACAGATCGATGACTAAGGATAAGGAGGCATAAACATGTTAGTACCATTAAGTTGGCTTAAAGATTATGTTGATATAGAAGTTACCCCCGACGAGCTGGAAGACAAGCTCTTCAGCTGCGGTTTTGAGGTAGAAGAGAAATACCAGGTCGGTCACGACATCTCGAATGTCGTTGTTGGTGAGGTCAAGACCTGCGAGCTCATCGAAGGCACACACCTCCACCTCTGCTCCGTTGACGCAGGCGAGCACGGTGTCCTTCAGATCTGCTGCGGTGCCGATAACGTTGAGGCAGGCGGCAAATACCCTCTCGCTCTTATCGGAGCTCAGGTGTACGCTACGGCAAAGGACCACAAGACAGTAGAAGGTCTCATGACAATAGGTCAGGGGAAGCTTCGAGGATACGATTCATTCGGCATGCTCTGTTCCGGCGTTGAGATCGGCGTTACCGAGGACATGTTCCCCGGCGCAGGATATAACGGACTTCTTGTCCTCCCGGACGACAGCATCCCCGGTGCTGATGTTAAGCCTATTCTGGGTCTCGACGATTACATCTTCGACATCTCGATCACGGCGAACCGTCCCGACTGCCAGAGCATCTTTGGTATTGCTCGTGAAGTCGCTGCCGTCCTCGGCAAGCCCGTTAAGGAACCTGCCCTGGACTACACGGAGACTGACGTGACCGTTCCCTTCAATATCAGGGTATCAGCTCCGGATCTCTGCCCCAGGTATATCGGGCACTACGTATCTGACGTAAAGATCGGGGAATCACCTCTCTGGATGAAGCGCCGTCTTGCTCTCGTCGGATGCTCTGCGATCTCCAATGTCGTTGACATCACAAACTATGTTCTCAAGGAACTCGGTCAGCCGATGCACGCTTTCGACTTTTCTTATCTTGAAGGCGGCGAGATCCACGTACGCCGTGCAGATGAAGGCGAGAAGATCGTAACGCTCGACGAGAAAGAGTTCACTCTCACAAACGAGAACCTCGTTATCTGTGACGGCAAGAAGCCCGTTGCACTTGCAGGCATCATGGGCGGTCTTAATTCAGAGATCCTCGATACCACGACAGCAGTAATGTTCGAGGCTGCCAAGTTCGCACACGACAATATCCGTAAGAGTTCCAAGGCATTGGGTCAGGTATCTGACTCGAGCATGAGATTCTCCAAGGGCGTTGACGAATACACGACCGTCATGGCAATGAAGCGTGCCCTTCACCTCATGGAAGAACTGGGCTGCGGCAAGGTATCCAAGACTTCATTTGACATTAATACAGGCAATTCCATAGAGCCGCGCAAGATGACGGTAAGCGTTAAGCAGGTCAATGGCGTTCTCGGCATCACAGTTCCGGATGAAGACATTGTCCGTATCCTTACTAACCTCAACTTTGCACCTGAGCTTAACGGAGATGAATTGACGATCATGATCCCCGGCTACCGCGTTGACATGGAATCATACCAGGACGTTGCTGAAGAAGTCATCCGTATGTACGGCTACAGTCACATCACGCCCACGTTCATCCCCACAGCGAAAGTAACGAGCGGCGGCTATAACTTGAAGCAGCGCTCAGAGCTCAAGATCAAGAATGCACTTTGTGCAGCAGGCGCGAGCGAAGGCGTTCACTACTCCTTCTTCTCACCTTCCGACCTTGATATGATCAAGCTTCCCGAAGATGCACCCGAGCGCTTCGCGATCAAGATCATGAATCCGATCAACATCGATCTGTCCCTGATGCGTACGACTCTTGCACCTCAGATGATCACGGCGATGGCAAGGAACCAGAAGAGAGGCATCCTCTCCGGCCGCATCTATGAGATGGGCAACAAGTTCCTTCCCAAGTCCCTCCCTCTTACGGAATACCCGGATGAACGCGAGACGATCTGCATCGGCGTTTTCGGCGAGGATGAGGATTTCTACTCACTTAAGGGTCTCGTTTCCGTCATCGCAGACGCACTTGATGTTGAGTTCGATTACGAGAAAGATACAAAGACATTCCTTCACCCCGGCAGAACAGCGAAAGTCATCTGCAACGGTGAAGTAGTCGGATATCTCGGCCAGGTCCTCTATGAGATCTGCGACGACCTCGACATGAGAGTTCCCTCTTATGTTGCAGAGATCGACCTTAGGGCTTTATCAAAGTACTACGGCAAGGAAAGGAAGTTCACTCCACTGCCGAAGTTCCTCGAGGAGAAGCGTGACTTCTGCTTCGTTATGTCCAAGGACATCACATGCGCCCAAGTCGAGAAAGAGATCAAGGCTTCATGTGAGTACATCACAAAGATCGAGCTGTTCGATATCTATGAAGGCCTGCAGCTCGGACTTAACAAGAAGAGCCTCGCATTCAGCGTTGTCTTCACTCCCAAAGACGAGGAATTCACACCTGAGGTCATCGACGGATTCGTTAAGACGATCCTTGATAACCTCAATGAGAAGTATGGTATTACGCTGAGAACGTAATCTTCTGACAGATAGTATTTCCAGGATCCCCGGCTCGGCCGGGGATCATTTTTATATCGCTTCTGATTATGGTAAGATTAGTCCATGGAAACAGATATATCAGTCATCATACCTGCACATAATGAAGAGAAATACATTAAGCGCTGCATCGATTCGATCAAGGATGCAGACCGTGTATTCAGCGGTAATACCGAGATAATCGTTGTCTGCAACAGGTGTACGGACAAGACTTCTGCGATAGCAAAAGAGAACGGTGCTGTTGTTCTTAACAACGAAGACAGATGCATTGCCAAGGTCCGTAATGACGGCATAAGAGCTGCAAAAGGAGTGATCATCGTAACGATCGATGCCGACAACAGGATGACGCAAGGCACATTAAGCGAGATATACGATCTTATCGGAACCGGAAAGTATATTGGCGGCGGTGCGCCGATCAGGTTCGAGAGGTATTCGTTTCCGCTGTGGTGCAACGATATAATGTGCAGGTTCTCTTTCGCTGTTACAGGACTCTACTGCGGGATCTTCTGGGCGAAGAAAGAGACTTTCGATGCGATAGGCGGCTTTGTTGACAAGAAAGCTATGGAAGATGTCGCAACGGCGAAACTATTAAAGAAATACGGCAAGAAGAACGGCCTGAAATATACGAAGCTTCGTAAGAACCATCTTATCAATTCCACCAGGAAATATGATGACCTTGGCGACTGGCTCTACTTAAAGCTGATGTTCAAGAACATGGGAACATTGATGAAGGCGGCGTTCGGCAACCGCTCGGGGCTTGATAAGCTGCTTGATGATATGTTCTATGATTATAATGATAACCACTGAGGGGTTATCTGGCGGGAAAAACAGGGGCAAAGAAGATAACTCCAACAACAAGAAGCACGATCAATACAGCATGAACGATCCATAAATCTTTGAGAAAATGCGACAAAATGCCAAAGAGTGCTAATGACGCAATAAGATACACCGAAAATGCGAGACATATCGATAATCTTAAACTTGATAACTTGTCTTCTTTTGTTTTTCTTAATGACTCAAGTTCCTTCTTAACAGATTCATTCTCAACAACCATATCCATAGTTATCTTTTTGTCCGAAATCCACCTGGAATCATCATCATGAGGCTTATAACTCATAAACTGACCTGAGTCGGTTATACCAAAAACATCAATGGCAGTTCCCTCCGGCAGATCGCATATGTCACCCTCACTGTTTGTATAGACAGTTGTGGTATTCATAGTAAATGTTCCTTCAAATTGATAGAGCCCTCTTGCCCTTGCCATAACAGTATATCCTGAATATGCAGTAGCAAGATTAGTTACCAGTATATATGCCAAAAGAACCGATTCTATGATTACTAGTATTATCGTGAATATACGCTTCATAGTGTGCACCTCGACCCTGTTAAGTATCTTTGAGTAGGGTCAGCAATTGCCTGTATAGACAAATCTTAGTTTTTCTCTTGCGATTTCTGCAAGATGATAAACAAGTCCGACATCAGTAGGACCCCTGTCAGTCATCTTATACCTGGGGTAAAACCTCGTAACATGAAGAGGGATACTGTCATCAAGACCAGCGATCCATGTCGAAAGCTCCCTCATCTCTTCCTCACTGTCATTCATCCCGGGGACGATCAGCATTGTAAGTTCCACATGGCATCGCCGGTAACTCCCGGTAATAAAATCTTTTACGCTGTCAAGATTGCCGCCTAATATATCCCTGTATGTCTTATCCGACATACTCTTGATGTCGATGTTCATTGCATCGATATATGGGATCAGTTCTTCGAGGATCTCCCGGGAAGCAGTACCGTTAGTGACCAGCACATTCTTAAGACCTTCTTTCTTAACAAGCCTTGCTGTATCCCTGACAAATTCATAGCCGACAGAAGGCTCATTATACGTATATGCTATGCCGATATTACCCACGTCCACATAACGGAGAGCCAGCGCTGCCAGCTGTTCGGGCGCGATCTCATCATCAAACAACTTCCCGTCAGACCTTGATATATCGTAATTCTGGCAGAACGGGCAGAACAGATTACAGCCGTAGCTGCCGGCAGATAATATTTTCGAGCCGGGGCAAAACCTTGCCAGAGGCTTCTTCTCGATAGGATCAAGAGCGATGGAAGTTACACGCCCGTAATTGGCAGGCACCACAACACCGTCCCTGCAGGTCCTGGCTTTACAGGCTCCGGTATGCCCCTCTGCTATGTCGCAATGCCTGAAGCACACATTACACTGTACCATATCACTTGTACCTTATGACTTCAAATCTCTGGAGACGGTAATCGTCAGACGGGGATATCCCGCCCTTACGCATGGCGATGTCTATCTGATCACGGACATCATCAACGCCTTCCAGGTCGGGAAGCAGGAGCCCCCTCCTCATGCCGCAGGACACGATGACACCGTAACGCTTCACATCAAGTTCAGAAGGTCCGCTGATATCTTCAGGCTTGCCGAGGATATCAACGCTTAGGTCGAGCTGTTCCAGTTCATCCGGTGTTACAGGGACAAACCTCGGGTCACGTGACACGGCACTGATACCATTACTGATTATCTCTTCAGCTATAGAGCTCTGAACGGGGCCTATCGTTCCGATACAGCCTCTAAGCATTCCGTTCTTATGTACTGACACAAATGCGCCTGAACGTTCCGTCAGGGCTTCTTCAGGCAGATCCCTGATCAGTTCCTCATCCAGATCATCAGGGTACTTAAGTCTGTCCTTCGTCAGAACATACTTCTCTATCGCAGCCCTTGCGAGCCTTACATATGCAGACTCATCCTGATGCCGAAGGAAACACCTGTCCTTATTCTCCCCGCCCGGCTCGAAAATACACACTCCGTAACCTACGCCCGTCACATCCTGATGCGATAACACCTCAGCCTTTACATCGACTCCGTCGAAGGCTCCGGCCATGATGACAAACGACCTGTGACCGCATTCAGCAGCACGGTCGAGGAAATCCTCATCGAACCTGAGCATCTCCCCAAGATCAGCTTTGGAAGCAGCTTCCATTATCCTGGCGTCATATTCGGGACCTGCAGGATCAAACCCGTACGGACCGCTCTCCTTGAGTTTGTGTGACAGGTCACCGCTCGCAACGATCACGACATTACGGTCAAGCTTTGAGGCGATCTGCCTGATATAAGATCCGAGCCTGTAATGCATTGCAAGGGTAAGACCTGACAGACCGATCCTTATGATCTTCCCTCCGCTGTAATACTTGCGTATAAAGTACAGCGGGACCATGGTACCGTGGTCTAATTCCCTGCTTCGCTGTCCGTCAGTTCCGCCGGGAAACCCTTCCTTATGAAGCAGAGCAGTAAGTTCATCAACGAACTCCGTGTCATATGATTCGTCAAACCTGACTTGCGGTGCTCCAAAGTTACCGAAGTCACCTGAAGCAGTGCTCCCTGGTGATATGTGGAAATAGTCAGAATACATCACTGTATGAGGGCTTGTGATAACGATCGTATCAGGAGCCTTAGCTGCGATATGCCGGCCGACACGTTCGTAGGCGTTTGTTGTATCAGAGATCTTAGCCTCCCCGCCCCTGCCGACTTCGGGCACGATAAGCGGCGGATGAGGGACCATATAAGCAGATATAATTCCCATACATTCCATCCTCCATGGCTGTATTATAACATCATCGGAACTGATCTTAGCATATTGCGATTTGACCTTCTTAAGCATATTATATAACTATGCATGATAAAAATCGTAAGAGGATAGCTGTCCTTATCGGACACCCGGAAGAATACTCCCACACACTTTTCCTTAATGGTTTTCTTGAGGAAGCACTTAAACTTGATTACGATGTCGCTGTTTTCTCGATGTATATCAAGTATCAGAATACACAGGCGCGCGCCTTCGGAGATTCATCCATCTTCAAGCTCGTATCATACGATAAGTTTGACTGCATTGTTGTGCTTGCTGATACCATCCAGACCAAGGGCGTATCTGAACAGATCGAAGAGGACCTTCATGCCAATTACAATGGCAAGGTTATCTTCGTCGATCAGGACAGCAAATATTATCCTTCCATCAACATAGATAATTACGCACCGGAGAAGGCTGTCATAGACCACCTGATCGAGAAGCACGGCATGAGGGACATAGCTTTCCTCACTGGCAAATCATGGCATCCCCATTCGATAATAAGGCTTAATGCATATAAGGATTCCCTTGCCGAACACGGCATAGAGTATAACGAGAACAGAGTATTCTATGGAGACTTCTGGTACACGAGCGGCGAGAGTCTTGCCGACAGCCTTATCAAGAGCTCTGATAAGCTTCCCGAAGCGGTCGCATGCGCTAATGACTGCATGGCGTTGGGTTTTGCGAAGGTAATGACAGCAGCGGGCTATTCCATACCGGAAGACATTGCGATAGTCGGATGTGATTCCAACAATGAGGGCAGGCATTCGCCGATCCCCCTGACTTCGGTTCCGATCGCTTCTGAAGAATTGGGCAGGAACACCGCTCATATGGCAGATTCGTTCATTACGGGCAAAGAATACAAGGAGATCCACTCCGTTCCTGAGCTGTTCATCGGAGGAACCTGCGGCTGCGGCTGTGATAGTGCAAAACCGGCGTATTTCTTAAGGTCATCATGGGATACGGAACTGTCGCTTGCCACGATCTTCTCACCTTTCAATACTATGGATGAGGATCTTATCGCGCAGACTTCCCTTACCGGGCTTTTAGGGTCCATTTTCAGTTCCATTCACATGATCCGTGGTTTTGACAGTTTCAACATGTGCCTTAATCCGTCGCTCGGCGATGCAGATACGTGCTTTGAAGACAGGATAATGCATGTCATCAGGTGCGGTAACGAACAGGAGAATAATGACAGGATATTAAGCGACACATCCTTTACGAAGGATCTGATGCTTCCGGAACTTTACGAAGAGCGGGAGAATCCTTCTGTCTTCTACTTCTTCCCTCTCTTCTATGATGACAGCATCTTCGGTTATACTGCTGTCAGATTTGACAACAGGGTCGTTCCCATATCGCCTGAATACCGCGCGTGGCTCCGGAGCGTATGCAGAGGCATCGAGTGCTACAAGAGAAGCGATGCCCTGATCAGGAGCAGCAAGATCGCGCGAAAGGGTATCACGACAGATATCCTTACCGGTCTGATGAACTACAGGGGATTCATCGAACAGGCTGATACGTTCCTGCACCTCATGAACAACAACGGCGGCCACATGGGTGCTCTCGCAGTAGACATCAAGAACCTGGCGCACATCAATGATACATATGGCCGTCAGGAAGGCGACCGGGCGATCATATATGTTGCCAATGCACTGGAGAGCCTCTTCTCTTCGCGCAACTGCATCTGCTTCAGACCCGGAGATGATGAGATCGTTGCCCTCCGTATAACAAGCGCTCCCGGAGACCATGAGCTTCTCGAAGAGAAGGAGAAGCTGATGAAGATCATAGAAGAGCATAACAGTTCTTCTGAGTATGATATAGATCTGTATTTCGGGATCGAGACCGGAACCCCCTCTTCGTCTGAGGAAGTCGAGCGTCTTGTAAATGTTGCGATCAGTAATAAGAACAGCAATAAGGCGCTTGCGCTGACGTTATCCAACAGATCTCTGACTGATGAAGAGATGCAGGTTGCCAAGGTCGTATTACTCGTTCTCGACAATAATAAGATGACTTATCACTTCCAGCCTATAGTTGATGCAAGGACCGGTAAGATCTACTCATATGAAGCACTTATGAGACCTGATGTTACTCCCTATCTCCCGCCGCCGGTGATTCTGAGATACGCTGAATTCTATAACAGGCTGTACGACGTTGAGAGACTGACATTTGCTAATGTCATCAGTGTAATGGAGGCGCATAAGGCGATACTTGCTGACGGCAAGAAAGTATTCATCAATTCCATTCCCGGATATATCCTGTCTGATAATGACATCAAGATGCTGGAAGATTATGTATCCAGGATGCCCGGTTCCATCGTTGTTGAACTCACGGAGCGTTCTGAGGTATCCGATGACAAGCTCGATCATATGAAGAAGACCTATGCAAGGATCGGTGTCGAGACAGCGGTTGATGATTACGGTACGGGTTATTCCAACATATCCAATCTGCTCAGATATACCCCTGATTACGTGAAGATCGACCGTGAACTCCTGTCGGGCATCCAAGACAGTCCGCAGAAGCAGCATTTCGTGAAGGATATCATCGAATTCTCGCATGATAACGGGATCAAGGCTCTTGCGGAAGGCGTTGAGACGAGTGATGAATTAAGGACAGTACTGGCTCTGGGCGTCGATCTTGTTCAGGGATATTATCTGGCGATGCCTGCAAAGGACATGGTCCAGTCGATCAATTCGCTAGTCGTGGATGAGATCAAGCGCTTTGCAAAGCTGAAGGGATCGCATAAGGAGGGCTGACCTAAGATCTTCCTCCAATCAACTGATATCTTTACCTGCGAGTATCTCTTTGTAGTCTTTGAGGTTCTTCTTGAGCAGTGAAGGAATATCAAGTTCATACGGGCATCTCGTCTTACAGATCCCGCATTCGATGCAGTTGTCGATCTTCATCATCTCTTCCTTCCAATGATCCGTAAGCCAGTTTCCGGAAGGAGCACGTCTTATCATCTGGCTCATCCTCGCGCACTGATTGATCGTTATGTCAACAGTACAAGGCATGCAGTATCCGCAGCCCCTGCAGAATTCACCCAGGAGCTGTTTGCGGTCATTATCTATAAAAGCTCTGATCTCATCAGTCATACTGATATCTTTATCGAAGAAACCAAGCCACTCATCAAGTTCAGTCTCTCTCTGCACTCCCCATATCGGAAGCGCGTCATGTTCGCTCATAAAAGCCATACAAGCCTTAGAATCTGTGAGAAGACCGCCTGATAAGCCCTTCATGGCAATAAAGCCCATGCCGGCCTTTGTACAGTCTTCAACGAGCTTTATGTCACGTTCTGACGCAAGGTATGAGAACGGGAACTGCAATGTCTCATACAGACCGCTCTTCACGATATCCTCCGCCACACCGATCTTATGTGCGGTAATCCCGATGTGCCTGATCTTACCTGCCTTCTTCGCCTCTGTCATGGCCTCATAGAGTTCACTTCCTTCGCCATAACATTCAGCAGCACAGTGAAGCTGATAGATATCGATGTAATCTGTCTTCAGGAGTCTCAGAGAAGTATCAAGATCCTCCCAAAACTTCTCCTTGGTAAGAGCCATGGTCTTGGAAGAGATAAAGACCTTGTCCCTCATTCCCTCGAAAGCTGCCCCCACCTTCTCCTCACTGTCGGAATAAGCCCTGGCAGTATCAAAGAACCTCATGCCTCCGTCATATGCCCTGCGCAAGAGCCTGACGGCATCATCTTTGCTGATCCTCTGGATCGGGAGAGCTCCGAAAGCATTCTGAGGTACTGTTATACCTGTTCGACCTAATGTGATATTACGCATTGATCCGGGTCACACGTTGGGATAACCCAATGCATCGATGATCTTGCCAACATCATCAGATGATTCCATGCCCTCAGGTATGATGATTATGATCTGGGAACCTGTAAAATAAAGTCCGCCGTATACACTTCCCGTTCTGAATCTATCACCGAAAACGGAAGTCTCCGGACTGTCACCGTTGATAACGATATATCCGCTGTCAGGTTCATTCAAGCTGATATACTTGCCTTTGAACCAGGAACTCTTATTGAAGTTATTCTGGAACTCATCGTATGACTTCTTGAACTGGGCAGCTGCATCCTTGGCATCCTTGCAGATGCTGACATTGATCCTGGCATTATTATACTTTGCAGTGATAACCGTAGCTGCAGGGGTTCCTGTGCTGCCGTCAGTCTCGGTTACATGGATATCCCCCTCACTGATGCTGAGCTTATCCTGCAAAAGAGATATCAGAGCATCTTTGTCATATGCCTTCATTCCCTTGCTGCATGCAGTAAACGACAGGAGCAGCACGATCGCCATTCCAAATGCGATGATCATTTTTGTTCCCTTCATAAGATGACCCTCCGTCAAACTAAAATCGTTTTAATATTATCATTACCCAATCAGGTCGGCAAGTTCAGACTTCTTCTGCCTGATCGTCTCAAGATAAGGCTTATAATCAACATCACTCCCGTTCCGCAGGAGTTCCGTGATCTCATAGACAGGCTCATAGATCGGGGTAAGTGCCAGATTACCGAGTACGCCCTTGAGTGAATGCGCAGCACCAAATGCTGCACCAAGATCCCCTGCTGCGACCGCCTCCTCAAGCGTTTCAAAATTCTTATCCTCCAGCACTTTACCGATGAGCTTAAAATAAAACCCTTCATTACCCATGCAGCGTGTCAGGCCGTCATCGGTGTTTGCGCCAAACTGCTTAAGTGCATCAATAGTCAGCATCAGTTCTCACCCTCCTTTAAGATCTTTATGAACTCGTCAGCCGGTACCGGCTTTGAGAAATAGTAACCCTGTATTATGGTACACCCGAGTTTCTTAAGTGCCAGATACTGTTCCTCTGTCTCAACACCCTCTGCAATGACAGGCACTCCGAGGTACTCGGCGATATCTATGACTATGCTGATCATCCTCGTATCATTATGCTTGTCGAAAGCATTCCTGATGAACTTCATGTCAAGCTTCAGCGCATCAATCGGGAGTTCAGAGATCATGTTCAGCGAAGAATATCCGGATCCGAAATCATCCATCTCGATGAAGAACCCGTGGTCACGGAGTTCCTTTACCCTTCCTACGATCTGATCGGCATCGCTTACATAAGCAGACTCTGTGATCTCAAGATAAATGTCTTTCTTTGTTATGCCGGATTCCTCTACGATCCTCTCGAAAGTGTCGACCAGGTTAGGATCATACATCTCTGCCCTGGACAGGTTGACAGATACCGGAACGGAGATTCCCAGGCGCTTTTTCCAGTCAGCTATCTGCTCAGCCGTGCTCCGCCAGATGTATTCATCGAGCTGCGCGATCAGGCCATCCTCTTCGAACAGAGGTATAAACTTGCCCGGAGAGATCATTCCGATAGCGGGATGGAACCACCTGACGAGAGCCTCAGCACTCGATAAGACAGGCTTATCCCCGCGGACATCGTATTTGGGCTGGAAGAACACCTTGAACTGCCGCTCTTCAAGAGCCTTGGGGAACTCATCGACCAACTGCTCGTTGAAGAGTTCCTTCTCCAACAATTCTTCATCATAAGTGCTGACATAAACGGAATAATTATTGCGTATCTTGTCTGCTGCGATCTTGGCACGCGCAAAGCGTACCTGAATGTCGATCTTCTTATCACAGGATGCGTAGACTCCCAAGCGGAGCTTGATCGTCGTAGCAAGTTCTGAGCACGAAGCCATGATCTTCTCCACCATCTCAGTATAATCATCATGATGATGACAATAAACAAGGAACGTATCAGCGATCTTCCTGCATACGACACAATCCTGATCAGAGAAAACAGACGTCAGACAGCAGGCGATCTTCTTCAATATCTCATCACCCTTGGCCATGCCGAAGCGCTCGTTCAACACATGGAAATGATCTACGTCAAAGCAGAGTGCATCCATGTCAGTTGAAGGATGATACTTATCAAACTGTTCACCGTAACGGTAGAAATACTCGCGTGTGTAAAGCCCGGTCAGCGCATCACGCTCAGTCGCTGTAATGATCTGACGGTCTTCAGCAAGTTCGATAGAACGCGAGATCCTCGCCTTGATGACATCAGGCTGGGGATAAGGCTTCGGGATAAAGTCAGACGCACCCTTGTTAAGGCTCTCGACTTCAGATTCCTGGTCAGAAGTAAGGACAATGATCGGTATTCCCTTCGTATCCGGATCTTCCTTTATTCGCGGCAGAAGTTCCAATCCCGTGAGCTTAGGCATGTTAAGATCGAGCAGGATCAGAGACAGTGTCTTGCGGTTCTGACTGATCAGTTCATAAGCAGTCTCACCGTCTTCTGCTTCGATGATATCGTATTCATCATCAAGGATATTCTTCAGAAGTTCGCGGTTGATATACTCGTCTTCTGCTACCAGTATCCGGCGCTTACCACTTGATAGTCTCATGTATTGCTACCTCCATCATCGTGATCTGTATTCTTGATAAGGCTCTCCAAAGTATCGAAGAGGACCTCGGGCTGTATCGGTTTAGTTAGATGCGCATTAAGACCGGCCTGCAATGACCTCTGCACATCCTCGTCAAATGCATTCGCAGTCAGTGCGATGATGGGTATGTCTTTACAGTCTTTCCTGTCCATCGCACGTATGTGTCTCGTTGCTTCAAGACCGTCCATCTCAGGCATGCGCACATCCATCAGGATCGCTGCATAATAACCTTCAGGATGCTTTGCAAAAAGATCTACTGCGATCTTTCCGTTCTCAGCAACATCAGATATGATCTCGCGGCTCTCAAGTATCATCTGGAGTATCTCGGAATTGACTTCAACGTCTTCGGCAACAAGAACACGTAGACCTGTAAGATCAACTTTGGTAATACCCTTTGGAGCCTGCTTCTTCAGTGATGCAGACTTGAATTCTTCGATGACATTTGCCGCGAACAGAGGCTTTGCAATAAAGCTGTCAACGCCTGCTGCTGCAGCCTCTTCCAATATGTCATCCCACTTATATGCCGTAAGGATGATGATGGCTGATTCGTTGCCGACTATCTCACGTATCTTCCTTGTCGTCTCAACGCCGTCCATCCCAGGCATCTGCCAGTCAACGAGGATGAGATTATAAGGTTCATGGCGCACATGACGGAGCTTCACCATCTCGATGCCTTCCTCTCCGCTCGTTGCGACCTCAGCAGCAATGCCGGCCTGCTCGAGAACAAGCTTTGCATGTTCGCCTGCAACGGGATCATCGTCGATGATCAGTACCGACATGTCACCGGGATGGATATTCAAGTCTTCATCAACAGTATCCTTGCGGTCAGAATCAGTCAGCGTAACGGAAACTGTAAACGTCGTTCCTTCGCCCTTCTTGCTGTCAACGCTGATCGAGCCGTTCATCATTTCGATGATGTTCTTGGTGATCGCCAAGCCAAGGCCTGATGACCCGTACTTATTAGTTGCCGTCGCATCCTCCTGCGCGAAAGTATCGAAGATGTGCGGTAGGAATTCTTCACTCATTCCGATGCCGTTATCCTTAATGACGAACTGCAGCGTTGTCCTGTCGTCAAACTGTGCGGTCCTCTGGATGGTCAGGGAAATGTCTCCGCCTTCAGGGGTAAACTTAACGGCGTTGCCCAAGATATTGATGAGCACCTGTCTCAGCTTCATGTTATCGCCGATGTAGTAATCATCAACCTGTCCCATGATGTTGCAGCTGTAGTTCTGTCTCTTTTCAAGGCACTGGCCGCTGAACATCGTGTTGATTGATTCGAGCATCTTCGAGAAAGAGAACTCTTCATTCTTCAGGATCATGCGTCCCGATTCGATCCTCGACATGTCGAGGATGTCGTTAATTAGGTTCAGGAGGTGCTCAGCTGACGTTCCGATCTTGGTCAGATATTCCTTCGTCTTCTCAGGTGTCTCAGGATCGTTAAGAGCAATGTTATCAAGACCGATGATCGCATTCATCGGCGTTCTTATCTCATGGCTCATGCTGGACAGGAATGCAGTCTTCGCTTTATTGGCCTGCTCAGCTGACCTTAAAGCATCACCAAGAGCTTCCTGCTGTGCCATGTTCTCACGCATCTCAGTATCGATTACGGTCAGGCCGAGACCTATCGCATGAACGCGGTGATCCTCGCGGTCTTCAAGATGGCGTACACCTGCCACTCTGATCATCTCATAGTATTCACGGCCGCCGCGCTTTGCCAGATAGCGGTAAGCAAGAATCGGCTCCTTGGAAAGTCCCTCACGGATATTATCGGGATCGATGAAGTTCAGGAATCCCTCACGGTAACTGTCTTCAACGGAGTGCTCGGCATACCAGGTAAAACGCTCGCGATAAGGGAACTTGATCCCTTCCTTCGTCTGATCATTATCCTTGGAATCGCCTCTGTAGCAGACGCCTTCATTGGCGTCCAGATCGATGTAATATACGCTTCTGTAATCGGAAGACATAGCAGTGATCATGCTGTCCTGAACAGTCCTTTTCTTCTCTTCCTCAAGGAGCTTTGACTGCAGAGAGAGCTTCTCTTCCATCTGCTCCTGCTTGACGCGGTTCTCAGCTTCGGAAGTCTGTTTCTCGATCGACAGACGTGCATTCTTACGGATCTGAACGATGATGAAGAAGAACATCCCTGCAAGTATGAGAGCTCCAACAACAGACTGAATGAGGCTTCTTATTACTATGCTCCTTGATACGGGATTGATCTGATCAGCAATGACAGTCTCGCGGATCAGGTATGTCAGCATCCAGTCAGTTCCGGATACGGGAACAAAACTGAGAGTCTCCGTCGTGCCATTGTAAGTAAATGTTACTTCACCCCTCGTTCCGCTTCCAAAAGCATTTGCAAAATCCTCATAAGTACCTGTGCTGAACTTGGCATTCTTCATGGCATCAAGCAGATTATCCTCTACTGCAAGACCGCCGAGGTACACGTTTGTCAGGGCAACGCCGTCTCTCGCATAGATGTTGCAGAATGTCGTGTCAGAATCTTCTGACTGCATCGATATTCCCTGGAGCATCTCGTTCATGTCGATCTCCATGAAGCACGCTTTGAATGGTTTGCCCTGCAAATCCTTATCGCTTACGGGAACTGCAATGATGACCTTTTTTTCTGTGGTCTCGAGATTCAGGATCGAGATCTCAGGTCCGGCTATGGTCTTGTAATCAAAATGGTAATCATCGATATTCGTCTGTGTTCCAAGCGAAGTGTATATCAACCCTTCTTCATCGACGAAAGCAAACTTCTCAAGCTTATAAATTCTCTTCATCCTCGCCTGGTAGGCCTGGAGGTGTTCCATGTCAGCCAGGTTCTCAGGTTCCATGAGTTCAAGAGCGACCTTCAGGTCTTCGATCTTCTTGTTCAGGTTCGCAGATACGACCTGCTCTCTTCTTCCTGCCAATTCATCAAGATACAGAAGGCTGACTGACTCTACTGCCTTCTCAGTATCCTTAGTCGCAAGTACGCCGGACAATACTGTTCCTACCGTCATGACAAGAAGGAAGATGATGCTTCCTATAACCGCTATCGTGACTGTACTCTTACTGCCCAAGCTTCTCATCCGGGTTCACCTCCGGTCTGATCATATTCCCATATCAATTCTTCCAATGTCTGATAGAGCCTGTCAGGTTCAACGGGCTTGGACAGATGCGCATTCATGCCAACCTGCAGCGACCTCTGAACATCCTCATCGAAAGCTTCGAACAAAGGCTCATAATCACGGAACTTAACGACCTCTGCATTTATGGAATGTTCTGTTAAGAACTTATGCAGTACTTCTACCATGGCGCTGTCCAATACGCCTATCTTCCTGCCATTCAATGTGGAAGTATCCAATGTTATGTCAGTATCAACATCGTGCTTTACAAGGCTGTATGTCTCATTGCCCATTGCCTCATCAGGGTAACCGATGAGAGACTGCCTGTCCTCTTTCCATGCAAGTCCTGCGAGGAAATCAATGTCACCGTCAAGGAGCATCTGGTACAGGTCGCCGAAATCCCCGTACACATACTCATAACGCCAGCCCGTATATTCTGACAGTTTCTGATAATACTCGTATGCATAGCCTGTCTTGACCGCGCCTGCCTGTGCACCTTCCTGGAAGACTTCGTTCTCGTAATAACCTACTCTTACACGTTCATCCTGATCATCTTCGGCAAACACAGCCTGGGGCAATATAAGCGTCATGGACATGATGGTACAAAGAACGGCCGAGAATAATCTGATCCTGCCCCTTATTAGCTTATGTATCATCATCTATCTCCTTGAACGCAATGGTTACCTAAACATTATAACACGAAAAAAAGCTGTCTCATCAGAGACAGCCTGTAATTATCGTATTGGTGGCTCACTGGAGGTTCGAACTCCAGACCCCTTGATTAA
>DGUI01000034.1:33505-95819 GCA_002394605.1 Mageeibacillus sp. UBA4314
GCTCTACCAACTGAGCTAGTGAACCATAATGGCTGGGGTGGCAGGATTTGAACCTACGAGTGCGGGAGTCAAAGACCCGTGCCTTACCACTTGGCTACACCCCAGTGACTCGCGTCCATAGGCAGTGAAAATAAAAAAATGGGGTGGGATCTGGGATTCGAACCCAGGATATCTGGTGCCACAAACCAGCGCTCTAGACCGACTGAACTAATCCCACCATATTCTGGTAAAGCAATTGCCAACCCATGGTTGCCAAAGTATTTTATCTTTAAGAGAGTAATAAGTCAACTTTTATTTTCGTGCGCGTGGGCATATAATACTATTCTGACAGATAATAATTAGAGGTGCAGCATGGAAGAAGCTTATATTACATTACCAAAGGGATTCAAAGCTAACGGCGTTTCTGCCGGTATGAAGTGCTCTGATCCTGCCAATATCAACAAGGATGACCCTAAGTCTTCCTATCTCGATGTAAATCTGATCGTATCCGATCTCCCCTGTGATGTTGCAGGTGTCTACACATCCAACCTCGTTAAGGGTCATTCCCTTACAAGATCGATCGGCATCATCAATTCTGGCAGAAAGGTCCGCGGCATCGCCGTCAACAGCAAGGTTGCCAACGCCTGCGTCGGTAAGGCAGGTGTCAGCGATGCAGATCAGATCGCTTCTGCGATCTCTGAACTTATTCCCTGTTCTTCTGACGAGATTCTGACAGCTTCAACCGGTGTCATCGGCACGAGGCTCCCTCTGGATAAGATCCTTCCCGTTGTTCCCGGACTCGTAAGCGGGCTGTCTGATTCAGCAGAGGCCGCACATAATGCCGAATATGCAATGATGACGACTGATACGCTTCCCAAGGAAGTCGCTGCCACATTAACTCTCAAGGACGGCAAGGAAGTCACGATCGCAGGTATCGCGAAGGGATCAGGAATGATCCATCCAAACCTCGCTACGATGATCTCCGTCTTCACTACCGACGTCAAAGCCGGCAGGGATGTTCTTGATAAGGCTTTGAGATCAGCTGTCGCACATACATTCAACAGGGTAAGCGTCGACGGTGATACGTCCGTATGCGATTCCGTGATCATCATGGCTAACGGAGCATCCGGCTGCGATGAGATCACACTTGATTCAGATGATTACGAACTCTTCGAGAAGGCTCTGACGGGACTGTCCGAGGATCTTGCAAGGATGATCGCATCCGATGGTGAAGGCGCCACAAAGTTCGTTGAGATCACCGTAACGGGTGCTGCCAGCGCAGATGATGCCAAGCTCGTCGTAACGTCTGTTGCAAGGTCACCTCTGGTCAAGACTATGATATTCGGGGAAGATGCTAATTTCGGAAGGATCATAACGGCTGCAGGTTACAGCGGAGCGAAGTTTGATCCTGAGAAGATCGATATCAAACTGTGCGGTCTCCTCACATGTGAGAATGGCGCATCTCTTGCTTTCGATGAGGAACTTGCCAAAAAGCTCCTGTCTGAGCACGATCTTAAGATCGACATCATCCTCCACGAGGGTTGTTTCTCTGACAGGATGTATACTTGCGATTTCTCTTATGATTATGTAAAGATCAACGGAAGCTACAGATCTTAGTCTCAGATCTTCAGATCATTGGAATCAAGGATAACCGTAAAAGGTCCGTTATTTACGAGGCTCACTATCATGTGCGCACCGAATTCGCCTGTCTCGACAACATCGATCTCCTGCCTTACGAGATCAACGACGTGATCGAACAGCCTTGAAGCGTCTTCCGGTGCCGCAGCATTAAGGAAATTGGGCCTGTTCCCCCTCCTCATGTCAGCATACAATGTGAACTGGGAGATCAGGAGGATCTGTCCTCCTACGTCTTTTACCGAGAGATTTGTCTTGCCGTTCTCATCCTTGAATATCCTTAGCTGGATCAGCTTTCTGACCATCCTGTCGGCTATCTCTTCCGTGTCACCCTGTCCGATACCTGCGAGGACAAGATAACCGCGTTCGATGCTGCCAACGGTCTTGCCGTCAACATCGACTTTGGCATTATCTACTACCTGGATAACAAATCTCATTTCTTGCCAAACTCCGCATCAGAATTCTGAAGTTCATACATATACCATGCACCTTTATACTCATAGGCAATGCCATAGACTTCACGGTACCTGTTTGTGCCATCCACGGTAAAATACACCTTGATGTGATCGATGTGCATCGCGGTGATCTCGTTATCAGACTCCGCACCGACGAGGAACGCGATATTGTGGCGGTAGAAATCAGCATCACTGTATCCGCCCTCAGCACTGAGTTCGTTATAGTTCAGGTACTGCGTACCAACGAAAGTCCCGTCATCCTCAAGAGTCTTTACATACTGATCAAAAAGATCGATGCCGGCGTTTTTCGAATCTGTTATGAACTGTTCCGGGAAGCACTTCTCAAAGAGCTCCCTGTCATTGTTAAAGATGGATTCCAGAAAGCCTCTTACTACGAAGTCAGAAGCAGAATTAACTTCAGCGGCAGTGACGGGAGCATCAACATCCATCTTGCTCACATTGTTGTTGCATCCTGCAACGCCCAACACAAAAACACCGACCAGTAACAGACTTAATAATCTTCTCATGTTAACCTCACTTATTCACCGTGTATTATCTTGTCGACCTTATCAAGGTATTCCTTTATCTTCGCCTCGTAGCCGATGACTGTAGGCTCATAGTACTTATGACCTATGGTCTTATCCGTCATGTACTGCTGCTTCACCACGTGTCCGGGGAAGTCATGAGCATACTTATATCCGACACTGTAGCCCATCTCCTCCATTCCCTTGGCAGGAGCATTGCGCAGGTGCATCGGAACGACGCCCGTATCAGTATTCTCCACCTCTGAGAGGGCCTTGTCTATCGCAAGATAGGATGCATTGGACTTAGGTGATGCGGCAACTACTATGCATGCTTCTGCAAGAGGGATCCTCGCCTCCGGCATTCCTACGGCGACTGCGGTCTGGAAGGCTGCAACAGCTATGAGGAGCGCGTTGGGATTTGCAAGCCCGACATCCTCGGCAGCGCAAATCATGATGCGCCTTGCGAGAAATTCTATAGGCTCCCCCGCCTTGAGCGCCCTTGCAAGATACAGGATGGCGGCATCAGGATCAGAGCCCCTCATGGACTTGATCATGGCACTGATATTATCGTAGTGGTTCTCACCGTCCTTATCGAAAGCTATCAGCCTGTTCTGCATGCAGTCAGCAATGACTTCATCAGTTATGACTATCCTGCCTTCCATGTCCGGTGCAGTCGTGACAACGGCAAGTTCCAATGCCTTGAGTGCATTACGGGCATCGCCGTTGCTGTTATATGCGATCTTGGATACTGTCTCATCGGAGATGACCACATCAGTATCACCATATCCCCTCTCACTGTCAGACAGGGCATTCTTCAGTATCTTCTCAATATCAGTCTGTTCGAGCGGCTTGAGCTGCAGGACCGTTGACCTTGATATGAGAGCCTTATTGACTTCGAAGAAAGGATTCTCAGTCGTCGCACCGATAAGGATGACCGTTCCGTTCTCCACATAAGGGAGCAGGCAATCCTGCTGGAGCTTGTTGAACCTGTGTATCTCGTCGATAAAAAGGACCGTCTTCTTACCTTCGCTCAGGATCGGATTCTGGGCATCTGATATGACATTCTTGATGTCTGATACGCCTGCCGTAACAGCATTGAGCTGCTCGAACCGGGAACTTGTCGCATTGGCGATAACCCGTGCAAGCGCAGTCTTACCGACACCCGGGGGACCAAAAAGAATAATTGAGGACAGAGAGTCTGCCTCAATCATTCGTCTTAGCATCTTCCCTTTACCGATTATGTGCTCCTGACCTGCATATTCGTCAAGCGTCCTGGGAGACATACGGTAAGCGAGCGGCTTGATCTTGTTATCGTTATAATCTGACATTACTTAAGATCAGGATAGAGCGGATATTTGGAAGTCAGGGCAGCAACCCTGCTGATGACTTCTTCCTTCTTATTATCAAATTCAAAGATGCAGGCTGTGATAAGATCAGCGATCTCACGCATGTCATCTTCGTTCATGCCCCTTGATGTAACGGCAGCAGTACCGATCCTGACACCGGAAGTAACGAAAGGCTTCTCGGGGTCGAACGGGATGGTATTCTTGTTGGCGGTGATATTGCATTCATCAAGCCTGAGCTGGAGATCCTTACCGGTAATGCCCGTTCCTCTCAGATCGATGAGCATGAGGTGGTTATCAGTGCCGCCCGATACGAGATTAACACCATTGGCAAGAAGTCTCTCGGACAGAGCCTTTGCGTTCTTTATGATGTTGCCGGCATACTCTCTGAATTCAGGTGTGAGAGCTTCCTTGAATGCAACAGCCTTAGCAGCGATGATATGCATAAGAGGGCCGCCCTGCTGACCGGGGAATACAGCTGAGTTGATCTTCTTGGCAAGTTCTTCATCATTGCACATGATGACGCCGCCGCGGGGACCTCTCAGAGTCTTGTGAGTTGTTGTAGTAGTGATATCGGCAACAGGTACCGGATTGGGGTGAAGTCCTGCTGCTACGAGTCCTGCGATGTGAGCCATGTCAACGAAGAGGTAAGCGCCTACTTCATCTGCGATCTCGCGGAACTTCTTGAAATCGATGATCCTGGGATAAGCAGAAGCTCCGGCAACGATAACCTTGGGCTTGCACTCGAGTGCCTTCTTCCTGACTTCCTCATAATCGATCATCTGTGTCTCGGGATTGACCTGATAGAACTCGGAATGATATGTCCTTCCGGATACGTTCAGCTTCATGCCGTGTGTCAGGTGGCCACCGTGAGAAAGATCCATGCCGAGGATCGTATCGCCGGGTTCAAGGATGGCAAAATAAACAGCAGTATTTGCCTGTGCACCTGAGTGAGGCTGTACATTGGCATACTTGGCACCGAAGATCTGCTTAAGCCTGTCAATAGCGAGCTGCTCTACGATATCCACATACTCGCATCCGCCGTAATATCTCTTTCCGGGATAACCCTCTGCATACTTGTTCGTAAGAGGTGATCCTGCAGCTTCCATGACAGCTTCCGAGACAAAGTTCTCAGAAGCGATCAGTTCGATCTTGTTACGCTGTCTGTTAAGTTCCTGTGAGATCGCGGAAAAGACCTCCGGATCCTCTGCCCTGATGTAATCGTACATATATATAACGCCTCCAAATTAATTTTTTCCTGGAATAGTTTACTTTATTTATTATTATTAGTAAACAGCGATTTTTATTTCGTGTAGTCAGGCTTTACGCCGATCATCTCACCATTCGGACCAAGCCTTCTGGGAATGATGATATGTCCGGTGATATTTCCGAAAACATCAATGATGTCCTGTTCGTTGATCTGGAAATCAAAATCGACCATATTGTCATTAGCGGTAAAGATCTGATTTGTGAAATGATGCTCCTCATCCACGACCTTCTCGGTCTTCGGCGTAAGGAAATACTTCTTCCATGTCAGGTAGTCAAACTTCTCGGCAGGTCCCTCCAGCTTCAGCAGGCGTCTCATCGTGCCATTGACGACCACGGTCTTCCAATTGGAATCGACCACAACTACCGGGAAAGGTACACTCTCAACAAGGAGATCCTTGTCACGCCTTACATTAATGAGTTCCGTAACATCATGTGCTATGCCGACAGTACCGATAATGTCACCAAATTCATTGAACAGAGGTGATTTATACGTTGCCAGCTTCATCATTCCGTCGATCGTAGTTATCGTCTGGTCAAGGGCAAGCGTCCTCTGTTCCTTGATCACGAGTTCGTCAGAATCAACAATGTCAGCATCCTTATTGAAGTCAGTATCAACATTCCAGATCTGATCATCGGTCTTGCCCTCACATTCCTTTTGCGGCCTGCGGACGATCTCGGCAAAAGACTCGTTAACATAAGAGATACGTCCCTCAAGGTCCTTATACCATGCAGGATCGGGAATGGAATCCATCGCGGTTGAATAAAGATTACGGTAGAACCATGCGTCATAGTTTGCCTTGATATAAGCTATCATCTTCCTGTAACGGCCTACGGTAACATTAAGGTTCTCATCAGAAGACCACATGTCATCAACCGTATCCACGCGGTTCTCGATACTCTTTATGTCGCCATAATATACCGAATACAGCTTCGCGCTTGCTCCGGAACCGCTCCTGAACGAAGTAGCTTCCTCATGGTTGTCAGATATAAGAAGACAATATCCGATCGCATCATCAAACATATCGCAGAAACGTATCTTGATATTATCGTAGAAAGAGACTGTCTTAAAGATCTCGCTGACACCGGGTTTGCCGATATTACAAAAAACATTGATATTTAGTTCAAACACTTCAATTACCGCCTGTAAGAATAGTACAGATAGTATATCAAATCAGATGACGATTGTCTCAACATCTTTGAGTCCGGACTCGACCATTGCCCCGATATCAAGGTTCTCTTCAGCCTTCCTTACATCCTCTTCCGTAGGATGCGTCTTGGGGTGCTTTGCGACGAATATGGTGCAGCAGTCCTCATAAGGCAGTATGGAAGTCTCGAAAGCGCCGATCTTCCTTGATATGTCGCATGTATCCTGCTTATCGATTCCGATAAGCGGTCTTAAGATCGGCATCTTTACTACTTCATTTGTCACGTTTATCGCCTCGAGCGTCTGGCTTGCCACCTGTCCTAAGCTCTCACCCGTTATCAGGCACTTGCAGTTATTCTGCTTTGCAAGCCTCTCAGCGATCTGCAGCATGACTCTCCTCATCGTGATCGTGATCATATCCTGAGGGCTGTTCTTGAGCATATCAAGCTGGATCTGAGTGAAGTTAACGATGTGGAGCTTGATCGTCCCCGAGAAGCCGGATACGATCCTTGCAAGATCGATGACTTTCTCCTTGGCCTGCTCGCTCGTGTACGGGTGGGAGTGGAAATATACACATTCCAGCGGCATGCCTCTGCTGGCCATCATGTAACCTGCGACGGGGCTGTCGATCCCTCCGGACAGAAGGAGCATCCCCTTGCCAGCAGTTCCAACCGGAAGACCCCTGTGGGCCATTATCTTGCCGGAGTAAACATAATTAAAATCCCTGACCTCAACATTAACGATAAAATCAGGATCCTTCATCCTTACCTGCAGATCGGGGAAACTGTCGAGGATCACTCCGCCGACCTCTGCAGCGATCTCCTGTGAATCCAGGGGATAATTCTTGTTGCCGCGCCTGCATTCCACCTTAAATGTCTTATAGTCCGGGTTGTCCGCAAGGAGCTGAGTAACATACTTTACCGACTCGGCGAGGATGCAGTCAAAATCGCCTTCGAACTTAACGGCAAAACTGACTGAAACGATGCCGAACACCTGCGTTACGGCATTCATTATCTCACGTGCTGATGCTGCATCTGCAAAGTTGGGGTTGTCCTCATCCTTTGCTTCTATCCAGATCCTGCTCTGACTCTGATAAATAGACAGCTTGCCGAATGACCTTAATCTCCATTTGAGATTGTGCTTAAGCTGTGTCTCAAAATTACCTCTGTTAAGCCCTTTAAGGGTTACTTCGCCCATCCTGGCGAGAATTACATTGCTCATAATAATGCTCCGTCTATGGTATTATTGCACGAGATACTTGTCGTAGATCTCGTCGACCGCTTTAATGAACTCCCGTGCCTCTTCCATCGTGCTGAACCTCGAGAACGAAAGCCTGACTGCATTTGCCGCCGTCTTGCGGTCGATACCGCATTCGAGCAGGACGTAGCTGACCTTTTTCGTCTTGGAGGAACAGGCAGACACAGTGGATACAAATATATCATAAATCTCGAGGCAATGTAACATGGTCTCGGATTCAAACCTGTCAAATGAGCAGTTCAACACAAACGGGAGCGCATCATCAGGAGATAAGATCTTGTTTCCTCTCTTTGTAAGTTCCTCCCTGAGATACTTATTGATCTCAGACACCTTCCGGTATGCATCTTCCCTTGCAGCAGAAGCTTCCTTAAGAGCTGAAGCGAAGCTTGAAGCGAGGAGCAGGCTCTCCGTGCCGGACCTCATGCCCTTCTGCTGACCGCCGCCTAAGATGAGCGGATCTATCTTCACACTGTTCTTCACATACAGAACCCCTGTGCCCTTGATACCGTGTATCTTATGACCGGAGAATGAAGCCATATCAACTCCGGCCTTCTTAAGGTTGATGTCGAGCTTGCCGAGTGACTGGACACAGTCGAGGTATATAGCGCAATTACGGTTGTTCTTATTGCGGATCTCTACGATCTCTTCCAACGGAAGGACCGCGCCTGTCTCGTTATTGACATGCGTAAAGCACATCAGGGAACAGCCGTCTATGTTGTCTGCGATCTCCCCGAGATCCGGCTTGCCGTCAATGCCGCAGCTGACATACACGACTTCACACCCCTGAGCTTGAAGAGCGTTAAGAACTTCAAGAGTTGCCTTGTGTTCGGTACGTGTTGATATTATCTTGCTGCCGCGCCTCTTATTGCGGCTCATATAGCCTCTGATAGCCGTGTTCGCGCTCTCGGAACCGCAGGATGTGAAATATATCTCTTCACTCCCTGCGCCGAGCATCGAAGAAACTGAGTCCTTTACTCTCCTGTACTCTTTCTCTGCCTTGAGACCGAGTTTATGAAGAGAGCCCGGATTAGCAAAAAGGTCGGAATTAAGCTGCGCTGTGATGTCGTCAATAACAGCCTGACACGGTTTGGTTGTAGCGCTGTTATCAAAGTAGATCATACCTTAAGTTCGACTGCACTCACATTAAGATCATCTTTGTACTTATCAAGGAGAGGTCTTACACACTCGTTAAGGAATGTATCGACCTGCTCGGGACATCTTCCGATATACAGTGAAGGATCCATGAACTTGTCTGTATCTTCAAGCTTGATGCCGAATACGGGATCTTTTGCGATCCTCTCGAGAAGATCATTGGGCTTGCCTTCCTGCTTAACGACTGCACCTGCCTCCATTGAATACTTACGGATCCTCTCATGGAGATCCTGCCTGTCACCGCCGCGCAGTTCGACAGTATCCATGATGATGTTCTCTGTTGCCATGAAAGGAAGCTCGTCCATCATGTGCTTATTGATGACCTTGTCATATACGACGAGACCGTCTGCGATGTTAGCATAGATGCCAAGGATCGCATCGATCGCGAGGAATGCCTCAGGTACCGAGATCCTCTTGTTTGCGGAATCGTCGAGAGTCCTCTCGAACCACTGCTCCGAAGCTGTCATCATGGGGCTTGTAGCAGCCGAGATAACATATCTTGCAAGTGAAGCGATCCTCTCGGACCTCATGGGGTTGCGCTTATATGCCATGGCGGAAGATCCGATCTGGAACTTCTCGAAAGGCTCCTCGACTTCCTTCAGATGCTGGAGGAGTCTGATATCATTTGAGAACTTGTGAGCACTCTGTGCTATTCCGCAGAGTGCGTTCAGGACCATTGAATCGACCTTACGTGAATAAGTCTGTCCGGAAACATAATAAGAAGAAGCAAAACCCATCTTGGCACAGATCTTCTTATCAAGTTCAACGCACTTGCCGTGATCTCCCTTGAACAGTTCAAGGAAGCTTGCCTGTGTTCCCGTTGTGCCTTTGCAGCCAAGGAGCTTTAATCCGTCAGCAACGTGGACAACTTCCTCAAGATCGAATACTAGATCCTGAAGCCAGAGTGAAGCACGCTTACCGACTGTAACGAGCTGTGCCGGCTGGAAATGCGTGAATCCCAGAGTAGGCATCGCCTTATACTTATCTGCGAACTTTGCAAGCTCATCGATAACGACTACGAGTCTCTTACGGACGAGTTCGAGTCCTTCGCGCATGATGATGATATCAGTGTTGTCACCGACGTAGCACGATGTGGCACCCAGATGGATGATACCCTTGGCATTAGGGCACTGAACACCGTAAGCATAAACATGGCTCATAACGTCATGTCTTCTTCTCTTCTCCTCCTCGGCAGCAACATCATAATTGATGTCATCAGCGTGAGCCTTGAGCTCATCGATCTGCTCCTGTGTGATGTTAAGTCCCAATTCCATCTCGGACTCTGCAAGCGCTATCCAAAGCTTCCTCCAGGTCCGAAACTTCTTGTCAGGCGAGAAGATGTACTGCATCTCGCGGCTTGCGTAACGCGAGTTCAAAGGGCTCTCGTATGAATCTTTCATGTTGTCATGCCTCCAGGATCTTGTCTATCGCTGTTATTTTAGCACATACGGCAAGAACATTCACCGCCTGCTCGATGTCGGATACGGAAGGAAAGCTGGGTGCGATCCTGATATTGGAATTATCGGGATCCTTGCCATAAGGATATGTTGCTCCGGCAGGTGTCAGTGCGACGCCTAATTCCTTGCACATCGCTACGACCTTGTCTGCCGTGCCCTTCATGACAAAGAGGCTGATGAAGTATCCGCCGCGTGGCTCATTCCATGAAGCAACGCCTGCGTCCTTGAGCTGCTCATCAAGGACCTTGAGAGCCATCTCAAACTTAGGTCTCAGGAGTGCGGCATGTCTGGACATGTGAGCCTTGACTGAAGCTAGGTCGGGAAGCATCCTTGCGTGAGCCAGCTGGTTGACCTTATTGTTGCAGATAGTCTGCACTGCCATGTACTTCCTGGCATGATCCATATTCTCTTTATTTGTTGCCAGGCAGGAGATTCCTGCACCGGCGAAAGTGATCTTGGAAGTCGAAGCGAACTCATAGACTCTTGAGGGATTGCCAGCCTCTTTGCAAAGAGCGAGCATATCCGGAACGCTGCCCTGGCTTGATTCATCATCAAAAAGATGATGCACAACATAAGCATTATCCCAATAGATCCTGAAGTCCTTAGCAGCAGTCTTCATGGATGCGAGTCTCCTGCATGTCTCTTCAGAGCAGACAAAGCCGTCAGGATTGCTGTATACGGGATTGACCCACATACCGAGTACCTTCTCATCCTTAACGAGCTCTTCAACGACATCCATGTCAGGACCATCCTTAGTCATGGGAACTGTCACGAGTTCAAATCCGAGAGTCTCAGTTACCCTGAAGTGCCTGTCATAACCGGGAGCGGGACAGAGCCACTTCCTGCCTTCTATCTGACCCCAGGGCTTATCTGAATCATGCTCGCCGAACACGGTAGCTCTCATAAGTGAATCGAACATCTGGTTAAGGCTCGAAGAGTTGCCGAGGAAGATGTTGTCAGCTGATGTCTTAAGGATCTGTGCGAACACTTCGCGCATCTCCTCGATACCTGCAGGGCAGTTATAGTTCCTTGTATCTGTGCCATTCTGTGTCTTGAAGCCCTTTTCTGACAATCCGTCAAAAAGCTGATTAGACAGATCGAGCTGTTCAGGTGAAGGCTTGCCTCTTGTCATATCGAGGTTTAACCCCATCTTCCTGTACTCTTCGATCTTTGCTGCCAACAGAGCTCTCTGTGCCAGGAGCTCTTCCCTGTTCATACTGCTGTAAGGCTTCATAATGACCTCTCCTTCGACGATTTATGAAAGTTCAGAATCTAAAAATTTCATTTTCGCTTCGCATTTTTATTTTTTGCCTTTGCTATTATATTGAATTTGCAATTTTTAGACAACGATTTTTCATTTAATTCTCTTAGAAAGGCGTAAATTCTACATTTTGTACCAAATCCCTGCCGTCTAAGGTCACTTGTCCGATTAAAAAGTAAATATTACGGTCGTAAAGATCAAATTCTCTTATGAGATGACGTGTCGTCTTAACGATCTTGCGTCTCTTGGTATGATCGACGCTCTCGGCCGGGGTCGGGAACCCTGCAGCACTCTTGCGCGCACGCACCTCCACAACGTATACATTATCCGGATCTACGAAAACCGCATCGAGCTCGCCGACATTGTGCACCTCGTAGTTTCTTACCAGCAGGCGCTTGCCTCTGGAACGGAACACTTCAACGATCCGGTCTTCGGCCATCTTCCCTATCTGCCTTGTATTTACACGCTTCTGCATTCTTATAGCCTCGCTTTCGAAATAGTTGTATAATTAGTTGACTTTTTATATTTGGAGGTATCACCATGATCGCAAAGAAGATCCTAAACAAGCTCGCAGGAAGCTCAGAGATCCGCAAGATGTTCGAGGAAGGCAACAGACTTAAGACTATCTACGGAGAGGATCATGTCTTTGATTTCTCGATAGGCAACCCCGACGTGGAACCCCCTAAGGAAGTTTTTGATGCGCTTATCGATATCGCTAACAATCCCGTGCCCGGAATGCACGGTTACATGAGCAACAACGGTTACGAATCCACGCGCAAGGCGGTAGCCGACAAGCGTTCAGCTGAATCAGGCATCGCCATCGCACCCGGTGCAGTCTGCATGACGACGGGCGCAGCGGCAGCAATGAACGATACGCTCCATTCGATCCTCGATGACGAAGACGAAGTCATCGTTCTCGCTCCTTTCTTCATGGAATACACAGGATATATCGAGAACCACAACGGCAAGGTCGTGATCGTTGATACGGATGATGACTTCATGCCTGACCTCACGAAGATCAGTGAGGCCATCACGCCTAAGACAAAGGCAATCATCATCAATTCCCCCAACAACCCTTCAGGCGTTGTATATCCTGCATCATTCCTCAAGAACCTCAACGATATGCTCATAAGACAGGATCATGTCATCCATGTCATCGCTGATGAGCCTTACATAGATCTGATCTACGATAATACGGAAGTTCCCTGCGTACTCAAGTACATCGACAATCTGATCATCTGCTTCTCATGGAGCAAGTCACTGTCCCTCCCCGGCGAGAGGATCGGTTACACTCTCGTCAGCCCCAGGCACAAGGATTACGATGATCTGACAAATGCCATCACGCTGTCCAACAGGACATTGGGAAGCGTCAATGCTCCTGCCATCTGGCAGAGGGTCATCGAGAGGACCATTAACGCCAAGGTAGATACATCGAGCTATGAGAGAAGAAGGAACCTCCTCTATTCCAACATCATCGATGCAGGCTTTGATGCCGTAAAACCCAGCGGCGCACTCTACATCTTCATGAAGACACCAAAAGGACTGACAGATGATGAGTTCAAGTCCATATGCGCCGTCCAGAACCTTCTTATCGTCAAGGGTGCAAGCTTTGCCAAGCCCGGATATGCCAGACTTGCTTTCTGCGTATCAGAGCAGACGATCCTCAATTCCAGAAGAGCTTTCTTCGCAGTCGCAGAGGAACTTAAGATAGAGCACCGCAAGGAACTCTGATATCATCCTATCGCGACCACAATAAGTCTTCCGTCAGGCACACTGTAATCACACGTAACAAGAGTGATGAACCGTGTGCCTTTCTTTATGTCCGGCAAGGTTCCGGTATCGACACATGACAGTTTCCGTGTTTTATAAAGATAGTCCTTTTTGTCTTCAACACTGTCAAAACGGATCTTATCTTCCCATCTTAAGTCCCTGTCATCAAGACTTAAGACTATCACCGCACAAACCTCATAAATCCTTGCATCACCGTCTACCTTCAGTTCTATCCTGCTGTGGTCTTTTGCCCATCTGCTGTCCTTATACCGGTTAAGAGCGCCAAACATCATGCCGTTCCTCATGTGATGCCCGTATACGATGATGTTGTCTTCACCGGTACTGTCATAACAGGGAATGTACAGGCTTCCTGATCTGCTCTTCTTTCCGTCCGGTCTGTGGTTAAGATAGTACCCCTTTCTGCCCTGTTCCTCCTGCATGACGGGATAGTCGATATCAGTGCCGTCTATCCTGAGCCAGCATGGGAACACATTGTCATTATCGTCTGCCATGAGTTCAGTCAGCACTTTACCTTCAGTATTCCTGACAAGTTCACCGGTCTGTTCTGCGAGCCGTCTGTAATACAGACCGCTTGTAATATCGTCTGTGATCTGCGGGAGCACATCGCTCCCGCAGATCCAGACTAACACCAGGGTAAAAAAAAGAAGCAAAAACAACCCTGACATTATCATGATCTTAGTTCCGGTCTTCATAGCAGATCAACAAGTCTCTTATTGAGCATTATGCATATTCCGATGATCGATATCAACATACCTGCAGCTGCCGCAAGACCGGTTATTGCGTCGCCGCTTATGCCTTCATCACCCGTCTTTGGAATGTCCGTAACAGTTACGGTCTGATCCTTATTATCAGGATCCCTGTGCGAGCAGACAAGAACATGGTCTTCGCCTGATACGGCGTAACAATCCTCAAACACGACTATCCTGTCGCCTTCCTTAAGTCCCGATGCATTAAGACTGAATATAACATTCACAGCGCCGTTCTCCTCTTCAGGGGTGAAGACTACCTCCTTAGTCACAGTCTTACCTGACCGATCTGTCAGCTCCTTACCGTTTGAGGCATAATGGAGCTCTCCCCTGATCCTGTACTGATTACCCGGGACAAGGTTTTTATATTCTACCCTGTCAGTTATCGAAGTGTTCTTTACGGGTCTTATGATCTTCACGCCACCCGAACCGGTAGCAGAAGTAACCAGATCTCCTATCTTTACTGTCTGGTCTTCATCATCAGGATCCTTATGCTCTGCAATGAGCCTTCCTTCAGTAAAGAGCGATTCATATGCAACAATCTCCTTTCCTTTGTAACTTGTTGTATCTATAAGGAATTCGACCTGCACTTTTCCGTTAACACGTACGGTTCCGTCACTTACGGACACGCCCGTACCGTTATCTTCCGGCGTAAAATCTGCCTTTCCCGTGATGCCGGTTGATACGGTCTTTCCGTCTTCACCCTTCAGCATCAGTTCGCCTTTGACGGTATATGCCCTTCCGGCGACGAGATTCGTGTAAGATACCGTATCAGTCAGCCTGATCTCTTTGCCGTATCCTGCGATCTTGCTGCCGCCTTCACCGGTAAGTGATGTCTTAAAATCAAGTTCATTGACAAACGTGACTTCAACGGGCTTAACTTCTTCTGACGTATCCTGTTTGTCTATCACGACAGTCTTCACTTCGCCGGAGAGGACGTACATCTCGGGAGCAGCTGTCTCAACTATGAAATAAGTCCCGAACCTTAAGTTAGCAGTCTCGATCGTTCCGGTATCTATCACACCTTCATAGTAACCGTCACGTTCGATCACGGACACTTCATAGAACCTGTCATCTTTCCTGACCTTTGCAGCCTTATCTTCTCCCTCTTCATACTTACCCGAACCATTCGTATCCTCACAGATCATGAAGGATGCACCGGTAAGTCTCCTGGAGTCATCACGGCTGTCGGTCTTATATATCCTGACAGGCGCCGCATACGGTTCATCAGACACTTCGGCAACATAAGAATAGAGTTCATTTCCGTTTATGGTTACCACATTGTCCGTCTTGCCTGTTACATCGATCACACAGCTCTCTTCGGAAGCATAATAACCTGACGGAGCTTTGTGTTCTTCGATCACATATCTTCCGATGCCGATGTCTTCTGCAGTTGCGATCCCGTCACTGTCATCGTCCTTAAGTTCGATAAATACGGATCTCTCACCTGCGCTGATCTTCCCGTCCTTGTCTACATCTTCATACATCCTGAATACCGCACCCGGCAGATACTCTCCCGTCCATGAATCTTTCTTTATTACTGAGACTCTTACGGAAACCCTGTTATTTGCAGTAAGTTCTACAGTCTTCGTATCTCCTGTCAGACGAACGAGTGCATCACCTCCGGATGTCATCGTTCCTTCCTGCCAGCTCAGGCAATAGCCTTCGCGGTCCTTTTCGCGTATCCTGTACCATCCGAGGGGCATGTCATCAAGAGAAGCAGTTCCGTTCTTACCGGTCCTGACCGTATCGAGCAGGATCCCTTCGCCTGCGTCTGCATCAGTATCATTTCCGAGATAATAGACATCAAACTCTATGCCCTCCACGATATTATCATCGGATGTCTTTGTTATCCTGATTCCCGATGTTACCAGGTCATTTATAACCTTGACGGATATCAGGTCACCATTGCCGTATCCCGCCGTCGTGAAGGTATGCTTATAGGTGTTATCACCCGTCTTCTCCCAACCCGATGAATTAACGGTCTCGTTCCTTATCTTTGTATCCTTGTAGTAGTTATCCTTATATTTCTCAACCAGTGTATATGTTGAATCCGGTGCTACGGGGAAATACTTGCCGAGAAGCATCTTGCCTTCCGGATCCTGATACCACGCCCATTCCTTGTCATACATAAAATATGCAGCGGGATCAGATCCGGTATCATCACCCTTATACAACTCGAAAACGGTATCCTTGACATTAAAGCCTGTATCAGTCTGTTTGATGACCGTAAGTCCGGCACCGTCCTTGATGTCACCGTCAGCATTGCCTCCGATATAGACATTTGACGGATCATTTACAGCATCGTAATCCTTATATGTTTTTGTATAAACCGTATCATCACCTGACTTTACCGTAACCTTCATTGTCTTGCCGGCATAATCATATTTGAACGTGACTTTATAAACGGTATCATCTGTCAGTTCTTCAGTCAGGGCCATACTGCTGCCTGATGAATATACGATCTCAGAAGGCGCTTTGGTCTCCTTAAGATAAACTGTCTTTGTAAACGTTCCGTCATCATTATTCTTCAGCAGTATCAGTGAGTCCTTCTCGTTTTCACCCTTGAGCTTGTTTAAATAATTCGAATAATAACCATTTCCGTCATTATCGGTTAATACTCCCATTACACTGCCAAGGGCAGCATCCTTGTAGACCGTAAACTCAGCGCCGTTCATCTGGCTCTTGTCAGCTGCATTCTTGTCTACCGCAGGCTTGACATAACACACCTTATCGACATAATCGTAATTCCTGTCGACGAACAGGAGCCACTGCTGGCCTGATCCTGCCCGCTTGTCAGGCGTATAAAGATACAGTTCTCCGTCGTATTCGGGAGCATGAGCGATTATATTGAAGTACTGGATCAGCTGGATCCTTCTGAACATATTGTTCTCATTGCCGTTTCCGTCATCTCCGTAAGCATACGTTGCATGCCCGTTCTTCAGATACGTCGACTTGTCGGAATCAGTAAGCGTGAAGGAATAATAGATGGTCCCGGACAGGTTATAACGGTCACCTGATATAATCCTGCTGGCGATGGCATGTGCAGCGCCGTAAAGCCCGCTGATCTTGTCACCTACACGGGAATCAGGGATATCAAAAGGCTTATACCTGTCCTGCGCATCAGTACTGATCTGGAGATCACGGTAGATATTGGAAGAGGTGAGTGGCTTGTTAAAATTAAGCTTGATCCCGTCATGCGTATCGTCCGCGTCATACTTTTCTGCAAGCGGATAATACGTCCATTTACCGTCATCGACAAGCCATGCGATCTTACGCATGATCTGCTCATCATTGTATTTATACAGGTCAGAATACCTGTATGCATACCACCACACCGTATAATTCTCATCGGAAGCAACGAGATTCGCAGAAGCCTCCTGAAGCCTGGAAGATGATCCCTTATGGCTCTTAAGACCGCTTATATCAAGCCTGTAGACTGTGCCGCCTTCACCTGGCGTACTTCTCTTTGCTGCAACGCAGATCGCATCGTGTGACCTGCCGTCAGCCTTCAGCTTATAAAGAGACGTCGGATATTCGCTCTGAAGGTCGTAACAGAGATTGCTCACCTTTCTGTCAACGTCAGTTACATCAACCTTCATCTTTGTTGCTTCCAGAGGCGAGCGGAGATTCTCCTTGACACTTAACCAGTCTGCAGCAACGACAGTCAGCGTGCATGTTACAAAGACTGCGACTGCAAGTATCAGGGAACACAACTTGTTTCTAATATCATTCATAAACACTAACCCCCTTGATTCACATGACCGCATCTACGACCTTGAGTTCCTTGACATCCGAATCAAACTTGTAGAGATTGCGTGACAGGATCACTCCGTCATTATTCGGATCGTATGTATTGCATGCAAAGTTCAGATATTCACCGAGCTGATCATGATACTTTGTTGCAAAAGCAAGCGTACTGAGTTCAGCATACGGAAGCAGATAGAAGTCCCCGCCGAGCTTCATGCTGATCTCTTCTAATATCTTCGGATAGAAGATCACTGCAGACCCGGCCTTGGAATACTTGTCTGATACGATCAGCATCTCGCGTATGCACTCCGGTATCCTGTTTATGTCATCGATCACGGTCTGCTCCACCTTGGTCATTATCTCCGTGCAGCTGTCATAACATGCAGGAAAGATCTTATTGGAATTAGCCATAGCATCCTTATGCAGCTTCTCCTTCGTGATCCCGTAATTCTTCAGCATTGCATTGTCGATGATGACAGAGCCGTAATTGTTCGGCCCGAACTTGAGCCTGATGTTGTATGTCATCACGAACTCGCCTTCATCTGTCGTCGGGAACCCGTCGAAAGCGTTCCCTGCCATCTCCTTATTGCATACCCTTACAAAGAGGTTCTTCTTCGCCTTCGTATAATCAAGGATCGACTCTCTCAGCTTAAGTTCTGCAGGCGTTGCCATTGTCACGATCTTGGCCATCTCCTCTAGAAGTCTTTCATCCTTCTCGCCGTTCAGATAAAGACAGTAGAAATCATCAACGTTCACGATGCTCGATGCACACTGGTCTTCCGGTCTGATGAACATCCCGTTATAACTTCCCGAGTGCTTGGTGATCTTCTCAAAGCTAACTTTGCAGTCTGCGTACTTAGGCGGGAGATAAAGCTTTATGTTCTCCTCTATCCACTGCTTAAACTCGTCTAAACTCTTCTTTTCCATAGTTTGGTCCTTTCTTTTCCGGGCAATAAAAAACGGCCCGGATAACGGACCGTTGATCTGCGGAAACTCATAAATATGTAGCTTAAGTATAGGACCGTATTAAGTCTCATTCAATACCCGTAAGTCTCAATTTCGGGGGGTATTTTCCAAGATCTCCGGAGGTCAAAACAACTGTTTGGACCTTATTTCATAAGGCTTAGACGGCCTTTGTCAAAACGACGAGAAGACGGCCTTCCTTAATGGACACTTTTATGGCGTCTGAACCGGGTGCGACCTTATTGGATACGGTAAGCGAACTGGTAGGATATATCACGGCATCATCAAGCTTATACGAAAGCCCCTCCGTTGTCACACCGGTAACCTCCCTGCCTGCAAAAGGAATAAGAGATACAGCCAGGCCGTCTCCATTAACCCCCTGAAGAGTTATGCTGCTGCCTCCTGACACAGGTATTATGTCAGTAACGCCGTCTGTTGCAGTAATGTCAAAACCGGCTTCTTTGTAACGGAACAACAATCCGAGGTTGGCAAGAACATGGTCGATCCTGCCCTCGAGAGAACAGATCAGGTCGATGGAAGCACCTTCAGGACATCTGTCCAGGGCAAGTTCAGTATCGGTCTTGTCCTTATCCGTTGAGAATAGTTTTTGAGGTATGCCGCTCTTCTCCAGATAATGAAGTCCTTCTTCTGAAGCGGAATCGCAGTCTCCGAAGAACAGATCGGGCTTTATGCCGTTTGCCATGCAGTAATCTATACCGGAATCGGCACAGTACACACAGTCTGCCGCCCTGGCGATGAAAGAAGCCTCAGGATAGACGGGACCTCCCGTGATCACTGCAATGCGCATATGGCAAGATCCCTAACGGCTTTACCGTGATCTTCAGCGCCGAACACGGCGCTTCCCGCTACCAGCAGCCTTGCACCGGCGCGGTATGCTTCCGCAGCGGTGTTGACATTGATGCCGCCGTCGACAGACAAAATGGCATCAGAACCTATCCTGTCAAGTTCAGAACGTACCGAAGCGATCCTGTCAGTCGATCCTTCCATATAGCTCTGGCTTCCGAATCCGGGTCTGACGGACATGATGAGCACAAGATCTGCAAACGGAAGATACGGATATATCTTCTCAATGGGAGTGTCGGGATGGATCGCGATACCTGCTTTCTTCCCCAGCTTCCTTATCTCTTCGAGCAAAGCACGGGGATCATCACTGCATTCGATGTGGAACGTGATGTAATCGCAGCCCACTTCGGCAAATGACTTAACATAGCGTTCCGGCTCAGCGATCATGAGGTGGCAGTCGAAGATCATGTCTGTATGCTTCCTAAGCGCCTTGATGACCGGCATTCCTATCGTGATATTGGATACATAATGTCCGTCCATTACATCCAGATGCAGATATCTGCTGTAAGGTTCTACCGATCTGATCTCGTCCATAAGGTATCCGAAATCAGCCGACAGGATCGATGGCGCTATCAAGTCGCTGTTCATTTCTTCAGTCTCCCAACATAAGTATTACGTAATTCATACAGTTCAAGATAGAATTCCTTGTATCTGTCATATCTTCCGCTGTCAATATTACCACGGACAGCACACATTGTCTCATTAATATGTCTGCAATCATCGAATCTGCATCCTGATGCAAGTTCTCTTATCTCAGGATAACCGAGGATCACATCGGTATATTCTACTCCAAGCTCATAAAGGCTGAGCGAAGTAAACCCGGGGGTATCGACTATATGATCCTCTCCGAAATCAAAGAGCTGCACATGCCTTGTCGTGTGCTTGCCTCGTTTAAGCCTTTTGGACACTTCACCCGTCTCCATCACCTCACCGCTTAAGACGCTGTTAAGAGCCGTACTCTTACCGACTCCTGAAGGCCCTGCAAAGCCAATGATCCCGGGAAGTATCGAACTCCTCAGTTCCTCCTCACAGATCATTTTGTCGCTTCCGGAGACATGGACGTCAAATCCCGCATCAGAATAGATCTTCTGAAGTTCCTCACACGCCTGCCTGTCAAGGTCGCCCTTTGTAAATACTATGACCGGCTTGATCCCTAGCTTTGCGGTGATTATGAGCATCTTATCAAGGAGCTTAAGATCCGGAACGGGATCAACGCAGGCAAATGTAAGGATGATCGTGCTGAGATTGGCCACCGGGGGCCTGACAAGGATATTCTTCCTCTCTTTGACAGTCTTGATGACATAAGGAACATCAGGATCCCCGCTCGGTTCGATCACGACCTGATCACCGATCGCAGGGGTCATCCTCCTGTTGCGCATTATGCCTCTGGCTCCGCAGATGACTCTCTCACCTCTGTCCGGGCAGTCTGAAGTTATCTTGATCTCATACTGTCCGCCAACGCCCTTTGTGATTATCCCTTCTGTTATCATCCGATGATAATCTCATCCGGATCCTGGGGATCGGGATCCACGGGAACCGGTGTCGGCGTAGGAGTCGGTGTATTTGTAGGTGTCGGCGTAGGCGTATTCGTAGGTGTTGGCGTAGGCGTATCCGCACGCTTGAATATTGCCTTGTATGTAGCATTGCTGTTGCCGACGACGAAAGTATAATCAGCAGAATATGCGACTATGTTATTAAGTGAATCCTTCCAGCAATCGAATACGTAATCAGCTGCAGGTTCGGCACGCAGTGTTACTGTAGCGCCGGGCTCATAGCTGCCGCCGCCGGATACGGTACCGCTTCCCTTGATCTCGATCTTGATCTCATACATTACAGGGGTAGGTGTAGGCGTACCTCCGTTGGCCACATCATCAGCAGAACCGACGATAAGCTTGATGGATGATCTTCTGGGAACAGGGGTTCCCGCTACGGGATTAGTTGCCATGACGAACTGTTTCTTCTCTGACAGGGCAAGGACTTCAGGAGAACCTTCGATCTGTCCGACGATGAGGTTGCAGTCAGCAAGTGCCTTCCTTGCCTCTGCAAGAGTCTTGCCCCTGAGATCGGGGATAACGCTGCTGGTCGGCTCTGCTGCATAGATGATGCAGATGGAATCGCCCGCGCTGACACTTGCGCCTGCTGCAGGTTCGGTCCTTATAACGATGCCTTCCTCAACTTCCTCGTTAGGTTCGGATCTTAAGGATACGACATATCCCAGTGCCGACAGCGACTGATAAGCGCTCGTATACTGCATTCCTGCATAGTCAGCGAGCAGCGAAGCATCAGAAGGCGCTGCGACCTTGAGGATAAGCTTGCTAACCGCACTCCTTATGGATATCTTCATTCCCTCGGGTATGCTCTGCTCGATGATAACGCCGGGCGCATACTCGTCAGTCTTCACGTACTGGATATCGTAATTGATATTGTTGCTGTCGAGTTCGTCCTTGACTTCCTCGATCTTCATGCCGACATAATTGCGGACCTCATAATCCACATTCTGCTCTGTATTGGTCGCATTCTTGATGGAAGTGATGACAAGTACGGAAAGACCGACGACAACGCCTATGATCGCTACTATGATAAGTATCAGCAGCACATTATCGCGAAGTCTTGATAATCTTCTTGCCTCAGCGGACTTCTCGATCTCACTGATCTTGTCATAGTTAGGATCCTGTCTGAATGACAGGTTGGCCTCTCCGTCACTGTAGCCTGTATTGTTGATGACACCATAGACTCCGTCCGGATCGACTAATATCGCGTCGAGCTCCGTTACCATCTCCATCATGGACTTATAGCGCCTGTCCGGTGTCTTCTGCATGCACTTATTTATGATCGCATCGAGTCCCTGGGGAATGCCAGGAACAAATGATGAAGCCTTCGGCACATTCTCCTGGAGATGCTTGACTGCTATCGCCACATTGCTGTCCCCGTCGAAAGGAACCCTTCCGGTGACCATCTCAAACAGCATGACTCCGACGGAATAGATGTCAGAAGCAGGGCCTACGTTGCCGCCTCTCGCCTGCTCGGGAGAGAAATAGTGAACTGATCCCATGGCGCCGCCTGACGTCATGGTGATCGTGCTGTTAGTAGATGCCCTGGCGATACCGAAGTCTGTGATCTTGGCAATCCTGTCACGCGATATGAGGATGTTCTGGGGCTTGATGTCTCGGTGAACGATGCCGTTCTGGTGAGCATTCTCAAGCGCCAGCCCGACCTGTATAACGATCGGCACGGCTACCTTCCAGTCAAGGTGACCGTTCTGGTTTATGAGTTCCTTGACAGTGATGCCTTCAACATACTCCTGTACGATATATCTGTAGTTGCCTTCATGGCCGACGCCGAAGACCTTGACTATATTGGAATGGTTGAGCATCGATACGGCCTTTGCCTCCGTATCGAACCTCCTGATGAACTCCTCATCGGAAGAGAACTCAGGCTTGAGGATCTTGATGGCGACATTGACGCCGGAAGAGATGTCCGTTGCAAGGTATACGTTAGCCATGCCGCCGCGGCCGATCAGCCTGACGATCCTGTACTTACCTGCAAATGTCATGCCCTCCGGGCCTTGCACGTTATTCATACACCATCCTCTTCATTGCCACTGTCGAATCTTATGACCGCAACAGTGGAGTTATCTTTGGAATCGTCTGATGCCCCCCTGACCATCAGGAGATCAACAAGAGCATCAAGGTCATCCCTGCCGTTCAATATATCCCTGACCGTATCCTCATCGAACAGAGAATACATTCCGTCAGTTGCAAGTATAACACAATCCCCGTATTTTGCATTATATGTATTAAGGTCAGGCCTTATGTACATGTTCTCACCCAGGCATTTGATCAGGTTGGACCTGCCTGCATGAACCTTTGCTTCCTCCTCAGTGATCTTACCTTCCCTAAGGAGTGTCTCAGCCAGATTATGGTCGGAAGTGAGCCTTATCAGCTCATTGTCAGAGACAAGATAGGCTCTGCAGTCTCCATAATGACCGATATGTATCTCAAGGCCGCTCAGAACGGCAACGGTAAGTGTCGAACACATTCCAATGTGCTCGGGTTCATCTGCGCAGTCCTTTAGGATGGCGACATTTGCTTTGTTAAATGCAAGATCCATCTTATCTTCGATGTCTTCGCACGGCAGTTCCTCCTTAAGGAATCCGAGGGCCGTATCTACCGCTACCCTGCTGGCTATCTCACCGTACGGACATCCTCCGAGACCGTCTGCAACGCCTATGATGAGCTGATCTCCGGCCTTGATGACATCAAGGTAATCCTCATTATTGCTCCTTACCGGGCCTGTGACAGAGCCTTGTGCATAGCTGTACCTCATGACTGCTCCATCCCCCTTCGAAGCTGGCCGCACGCGGCCATTATGTCCGTTCCCATCTCACGTCTCAATGTCGCATTGATGCCTAATTCCTCAAGTCTCTTGCGGAATGCCGCAACTGACTTGGAAGGGCTCCTCCTGAAAGCGCTTCCCGGGAACTCATTAGCCGCTATGAGATTAACGTGGCACAGTTCGCCCTTGAGCTTCCCTGCCAGTTCCTCTGCGCATCTGACTGAATCATTGACTCCCGCAAAAAGCGAATACTCGTAAGTTATCCTTCTTCCGGTAATTGAAGTGTACTCATGGCATGCAGCAAGCAGTTCCTCCATGGGGTATGCTTTGGCGACAGGCATGATCTTAAGCCTTATTTCATCGTTAGGAGCATGGAGCGAGACGGCCAGGTTGACCTGTGACTTGAGGGCAGCAAACTCCCTGATCTTAGGGACTAACCCGCAAGTTGATATCGTGATGTGGCGTGCGCCGAGACCAAAGCCGTCGGGATCCGTGACAAGACCGATGAATCCCGTGATATTGTCATAGTTATCGAAAGGCTCCCCTATCCCCATTACGACAATGCTCCTGATCCTCTCTCCCATCAGCTTTCCCGACACGAGTACCTGTGCCAGCAGTTCACCGGAAGTTAAGGACCTGCCGAATCCGGCCTTTGCAGACGCACAGAATTCACATCCCATCTTGCATCCTGCCTGTGAAGAGATGCAGACCGACAGACCTGTCTTATACCGCATTACGACTGTCTCGATGATGTTGCCGTCGTGAAGACGGAATACGAACTTTGTAGTCCCGTCTATCGCCGAGACGTATTTCTCCAGGACCTTGAACTCTCCGAAGATGAAGTCTTCCTCGAGCATCGCCCTGACATTCTTGGGAACATTCGTCATTCCTTCCGTATCAGTCACTCCGGATGACAGCCATCCGTATATCTGACCCGCACGAAAAGACTGAACGGACTTTGCTCTGCACCATTCCTTCAGTTCTTCCAACGTCAGATCAAGACAGAATCTCTTCATCAGATGCTCCTCTCAAGTCTTGCTATAAAGAATCCGTCACATCCGTCAACATCAGGCAGGAGCGTTATATGCCCCTGCATGGCAGAGGATCTGCGGTCATCATCCATTATAATATGCTCAGGGAGAAAAGGCATCAGTGATACAGCCTTAAAACCGTCGTGCGACTGAAGGAATTCCTCAACCCTTCTCTCATTCTCGTCTTTATTTACTGTGCATGTGCAGTAGATCAGGGTGCCGCCGCACTTGACTTTCGATGCGGCCTGATCCAGGATCCGGCGCTGGACATCTGCGATCGAAGAGATCTTCTCATATGTCATGTTGAGCCTGATGTCGGGCTTGCGCCCGATGATGCCAAGACCGCTGCACGGTGCGTCACAGAGGACCAGATCGAAGTTTCCTTCAACCGTTGACAGGTCCGTAGAATCAGCGGTCATTGTCCTTACATTGTCGATCTTGAGCCTCTTAAGGTTATCCTTGAGGAGTTCAAGACGTGAGCTGCTGCTGTCCAGGGCAAGGATGTCGGCCTTGTGATGCGTGATCTCTGCAAGATGAGTTGTCTTGCCGCCGGGAGCCGCGCAGCAGTCAAGTATCCTGTCATCATCCTTCGGAGAAGCGATCACGGATGCAAGTGCCGCAGCTTCATTCTGAACGATAAAAAGGCCTTCCTGATATGCTTTGGAATCCTCGATCGAAGTTCCTCCTGTTGCAACGGTAAGGACCTCATCAAGGAACGAACCGGGCGTGACGGTAAAAGACTCATCAGCAAGACGCTTTTTAAGTTCCTCTGCAGATATCCTGGAAGGATCGAACCTTATCGTAAGGACCGGAATCTTAAGGAAAGCCTTTCCGACGGAAAGAGCCCTGTCCTTGCCGTAATCACGCTTAAGTATCCCGTACAGTTCATTCGGGAGCGAGCAGGCAACGTCGGGCCTGTAATTATCGATATCCTTCTCATCATCACTTGCCTCGTTAACGCGTCTTAATACCGCATTGACGAGTCCTTTGGCGCGCGGGCAGTACTTCCCGGCGATATCCACAGTCTCTGACACGGCAGCAAATCCGGGCGTATCAGAGAACAGTATCTGCCAGCTGCCCAGCCTTATCAGAGTCCTCGGGAAAGGGTCGAGCTCATTAAGGTCTCTTTTGGCAATATGCCTGACCATAAAGTCGATCGAGCAGGTATATGTAACAGTCCCGTAGAGCATCGCCCTGACGGCTCGCGACAGAGAACCTGTAAATCCCTTCACCTTGTCGCATTTCTTGAGAACGAGGTTCGAATACGCCCCGTTCTCATAGACTTCATGGAGCATAAGCGCCGTAAGTTCCCTGACATTTCCGGCCCTGCAAAGCTCCGCTATCGTTCTGTTGTTAAGATCAGTTACCGCCATCAGTCTTCAGATATGCTGTCCGACCTTGTAGTTATGGGCGCAGTCGATCGCATTAAGCCTCTTGCCCCCCTCAGTCTGGATCACTCTTAGCGCGATTATCCCGTCGCCTGTCTTAACATAAAGGTCTCCCTTGTTTGCCTTGACAACGGTTCCCGGCACGGCGTCAGAAGCACCGTCCGGAATATCATCCGTTATGAGTGACGAATCATATATCTTGACCTTCTTGCCGCCGCTCATGAAGAATGCACCCGGCCATGTTGACAGCGCATGGATCCTCTTGTGGATCGCAAAAGCCGTATCATCCCAGGTGAACTCGCCTTCCTCAGACTTTATGGGCGGACAGTATGTTGCTTCATCATCATCCTGCTTCACAGGCGTGATCTCCCCGTTAACATACGGCATGACCGTATCGAGCAGGAGCTTGGCGCCCTCTGTTCCCATCACCCCGAAAAGTTCCTCCGAATGCATGTCATTCCCGATGCTTATCTCTTTTGCTGCGAGTATATCGCCGGTATCAAGACCTGCATCCATCCTCATTATGGTAACTCCCGTTACTTCATCACCGTCAAGGATGGCTCTCTGGATGGGAGCTGCACCTCGCTTCGCAGGAAGGAGTGATGCATGCACATTAAGGCATCCGTACCGGGGGATGTCCAGCACGTTCTGCGGCAGTATCTTGCCGTAAGCACATGTGATCATGAGATCAGGCGAATAGGACGAGAGTATCTCAAATGCTTCGTCAGACTTAAGCGTACCAGGCTGGTAACAGGGTATGCCTGCCGCCTCAAAGAAGACCTTGACCGGCGGAGGTGTGATCACCTTCTTCCTTCCGACCGGTTTATCAGGCTGGCATACGCCGAGAACGACGTTATATCCATCCTCCTTAAGCGCCTTTACGATATCTGCAGCGATATCAGGCGTTCCCATGAACACTATCCTAAGATCACTTTTCTCCATCTTGGTCCTCTATCCTGTAAACCTTGCCGTCAACTGACTTGTCGATAAAAAGGATGCCGTCGAGATGATCGTTCTCGTGGCAGATGCATCTTGCCAAGAGGTCCTCTGCCTCCAGTTCAAACTCATTGCCGTTGCGGTCCAGAGCCTTGACCCTTATCTTCTGCGGTCTGTCTACTTCACATGTCTTGCCGGGAACGGAAAGGCATCCCTCTCCACCGATCTGCGATCCTTCCATGTAAGTGATCTCGGGATTGATGAACTCGATGAGTCCGTGATCATCTCCGACATCAACGATAAATACGCGGCGGAGCACTCCTACCTGGGGAGCTGCAATACCGATGCCGCGGTTCTCATAGTACATTGTGTCTGCCATGTCATCCAGGAGCTTTATTATCCTGGGTGTGATCTCATCTACAGGTCTGGAATGCTTCCTGATCAGGGGATCATCTTCAAGAACAAGATTACGTAACGCCATATATCTAACCTCACTTCATTTTTACCGTGATATTTTAACATAAATAATAAAACATTGATATTTGCGGGAGAAAATAGTAAATTCTTATTCATGAAAACTTCAGACTTTTATTACGATCTACCCGAGGAACTGATAGCTCAGACTCCTCTTACGGACAGAACGGGATCAAGACTTCTGGTCCTGGACAAGAACACGGGCAGCATTAGCCACAAGCATTTCGCTGATATCAAAGACCTCCTGCACAAGGGGGATGTGCTCGTGGTCAATAATACGAGGGTCATTCCCGCAAGACTTCTGGGTGTCAGGAGCGATACGGGAACTTTTGTCGAACTCCTTCTCCTCAAGAGGATCGACGACAACCATTGGGAGACGCTTGCAAGGCCCGGCAAGAAGGTAAGGCCCGGACGCCGGATGACATTTATCGAAGGCGTTCTTGAGGCTGAATGTGAAGAAGTCTTAGACAGCGGCAACAGGATCATCAGATTTGATTACGAAGGGATCTGGGAAGAGATCCTCGATAAGGCGGGTACGATCCCTCTCCCTCCCTATATCCACGAGAAACTCGACGACCCGGAGCGCTACCAGACTGTCTATTCCAAGAATAACGGATCGGCAGCAGCGCCTACTGCAGGTCTTCATTTCACGAACGCACTCATGGATGAATTAAGGGCTAAGGGTGTGATCATTACGGAGCTCACGCTCCATGTGGGGCTCGGAACATTCAGGCCCGTTAAGGCTGAAGACATATCTGAACACGAGATGCACACTGAATGGTATGACTTTCCCAAGGAAGCTTCGGATGTCATCAGGAGTGCGAGAGCTGACGGCAGAAGGATCATATCAGTCGGCACCACTTCGACGAGGGTCCTCGAGACAGTGGCATCCAATGATCCTGAGATGATGCCTGTAAGCGGTTATACGAACATATTTATCTATCCGGGATATGAATTCAAGTGCATCGATTCACTTATCACGAACTTCCATCTCCCCGAATCCACACTCATAATGCTCGTATCTGCCCTGGCAGGAAGAGAGAATGTTCTAAGCGCATATGAGGAGGCCGTGAAGGAGCGCTACAGATTCTTCAGTTTCGGCGATGCGATGTTCATTACGGATACGAAGAAGACGGCGGAGGGATAACAGATGCAGCACCCGGTAAAGTACGAGATACTTCACATATGCAAACAGACGGGCGCGAGGCTCGGCCGCGTTACGACGCCCCACGGGTCATTCATGACCCCTGCGTTCATGCCGGTCGGCACACAGGCCACAGTTAAGGGCATGAGCCCGGAGGAAGTCAAGGAGATGGGCGCCGGGATCATATTATCCAACACATATCACCTGTGGATGAGGCCCGGCAACGAACTGGTCAGGAAAGCAGGCGGACTCCACAAGTTCATGAACTGGGACAGATCGATACTGACTGACAGCGGCGGATTTCAGGTCTTCTCCCTTGCAACACCGAAGGACATCGTCGAGGAAGGCGTTCACTTCAGGTCACACATTGACGGATCCAAGCATCTGCTGACGCCTGAGAAGTCCATCGAGATACAGAATGATCTCGGTGCTGACATTATCATGGCTTTCGACGAGTGCTGTCCTTATCCGTCCACGCACGAATATGCCGCAAGATCACAGGCAAGGACTACAAGATGGCTCGACAGATGCCTGGCAGCACACAAGAAGGCTGATACGCAGGGACTGTTCGGCATCATTCAGGGATCGATGTTCGAGGACTTGAGGAAGGAGAGCGCAGAAGCGATCACTTCTTTTGACCTCCCCGGATATGCGATCGGAGGCATATCGGTCGGTGAGCCTGCAGAACTGTTCTACAAAGTGCTCAACTGTACGACCCCTCTCATGCCCGAAGACAAGCCCAGGTATCTCATGGGCGTCGGAACTCCTGATTATCTCATCGAGGGTGCGATCAGCGGGATAGACATGTTTGACTGTGTCCTCCCTACAAGGCTCGGAAGACACGGCACGATATTGACCGACGAAGGCAGGAAGATCGTCCGCGACAAGAAGCATGAGGAATGTTTTGAACCGATGGATCCCGGCTGCTCCTGCTACGCATGTCAAAACTATTCGGCAGCATATGTAAGACACCTGTTCAAGGCCGGGGAGATCTTCGGGATGCGCCTGGCGACATATCACAACATACACTTCCTCCTCAATCTGATGGAGCGTGTAAGGGAAGCCATCGCTTCAGACAGCCTCGGGGATCTCAGGGATGAGTTTTTCGCGAAGTATGCTGGAGCAAGATATAATCCGTATTCCGGGTTGGAGAGATAACCGGAACCGTTTTATTCGGAACTTCTGACGATAAGCGTAACAGCGGACAGATTCTTCCCGGACAGCCAGTTGATGTCTGATATCCTTCTGACCATATAACTCATCCACTCCTGGCAGCTCTCGGCAAACAGACTGTCTACAAGTATCTCCTCATCTTCAAGGAATGAGAAGAATTCTTCAGTCGCACAGATGATCCTGTCCTCATCTTCAAGATGGAGTATTCCGTTCGGCAGCACCTTAAGTTCGCCGTTCTTGACTATCTTGCCGTACACACCGCCTTTGCGCATGCTGGAGATCGTCGTGTCAGTGATCCTGAAGATCATGTATTCAGCCTTATCATTGATGTGTTTATCGACTTCTTCTGCTATCTCATGGACTTCGTGAGTAATGAAGTCAGACCTCATGATCTCAGAGAAGATCTTCTTTGAACTCTGGGCATTCTCGCCCAGCTTCTCTGATGCGATGATCCCCATGGACAGTTCAGGATTAGGCACGGATACGATAGCGTCCGTGTATTGCGGCTGTCCGCCTTTATGCTTGAAGATGTAATACTCTATCATATCAGCCTCCGTCAGAAAAGATCATATACCATCCTGATGACTATCGCAGTGTAGTTATCCTGGGAAGGTCTCCTGCTGTTCCTTACGGAAAGCTTCAGATGCTGCGCTGTCGATACAGAATACTTATTGATGTATTCAGGTATCTTATCGACGGGGATCGCGTCAGTCAGCCCGTCAGATGCAACTACGATAAAATCTCCGTCAAAGAGCCTTACCGGCTTACATGTCCTGTTTACCCTCGAGAAAGAATTACCCATAAAATCTATGAGAGCCTTTGCATCCTTATCAAGGTAAGCGCCCTTGGTTACCTCGCCGTTTGTCGCGAGCTTGTTGATCAGGACGGACAGATAATTCTGCCTTGTATTGAGCATCATGGCCTTACCCTTCCTGACGAGGATGATATTGCTGTCGCCGCAGCTGTAGAGGTTCATGTAATTATCCTTGATATGGACCATCGCCAGCGTTGCGCCGCCCTCGAGCTTGTAATGGTTATAGATCTCTCTTGAGATGCCTCTTAATATTGCGGAATTGTGTTCCGTATCATCAAAATCATAAGGGAAATTCTCGGAGATCTTGTCCGTAACTATCTTTGAGATCTCATCACCGTATTTGAGGCCGCCTATTCCGTCTGACACAACGGCTATGACGCCGTCCTTCTCAGAATTGTTCATGGGAGAGACATAGTACGAATCTTCCTGTCGGTTCCTCTTTCCGCGTTCCGAGAAGCACGAGATCATGCACAGGAGTCTTCTGTCTGACGTACCGAGATCCTTTACCTTCTGTCTGTACTTCTTGAAATAGTTGTCCAGGAAATAAGCGAATGCGATAAGCCCTGAGAGGACCATCGGGATCATAAGAAATACCGCAAGTCCCATCCTGAAGTCTATCTCAAACAGTTCACTCATCGTTATCTATATCGTTACTCTCAGCTTCTTCGTTCTCTTCGCTTTCTTCTCCTTCCTCATCATCCTGCTTGGGTGCCGGCATATACTTGTGCAAAAGACCGCCCGTGAAGAATGCGAGAAGGTACTGTATAAATGCTATCATAAAGAATCCGTAAATGAACACGAACAGACCAAGCGTCATGTAAGACGTATTGAGTATCATCGCGAAAGGAATGATGATCAGGAATATGATCATCACGGCGATCATCGCAAGACACGGTCCGAAGTTCATAAGGAAGAACAGGAACGCATTCCTGTAGATCTGTCCGAGCTTGAGCTCCCTTGATACCATGATCTGATAAACGATGTTCTGCAGGAGCATGAACACGAAGAAGAATGCAATGAAGAATGCACCAAGGAACGAACCTATCTTTGTTCCCTGATTGAGATAGAACCCGATCGCAAAGAGCGATACAAATGTAACAACAAGCGATATGAGACTTGCTGCAAGCGACTGCTTCCAATTGCCCTTGATACCTTCCTTGAGATCAGGAAAGAAGAATATTCCGGACTGTCTTCTGCAGTTACGGTATATCTGCGAGAAACCGGCCTGGAACGGTCCGATGCATACAAGACAGGAACTGATCAGGAACACTACGCAGAACACTATGACATAGAAATAAAGCTGTACCGCTGCATCCTCTCCCGTGATCTCGTTGAAGAGCGTCGCTTCACCGGTTATCCCGTTTTCCTTCATGAATGCGATAAAGTTATTGAGCTCGAAGAAGCTTGATAATCTGGGGAGCATATAGAGGGACATGACATAAGCAAGTATCATCGCAGGTATGTTGAAGACCAGTATCAGGACATTGGTTCCCATCAACTGGAGCACATGTGTCCAGAAGCTGTAGAAGAAATTATATATAGGACCATGCTCTGTCTCTACATAATCTGTTGCGCGGACTTTCATCTTAGATGCCATATTCATTCCTCATAACTCTTATTATATTCGATAGATCATCGATCTTCGCAAGTGATCTTGCAGCGATCGCCTCATTCTTGAGTTTTTTGCCGTTCTTACCCTTGAACTTTCCAGGATAAGGATTCACCAGTCCGAAGTTGGCATTCATCGGAACAAAATGCTTCACGTTCGGATCTGAGATGTAATTAGCCATCGATCCGATAACGGTATCTGAATCAGGCTCGGGAACATCTTCCACACCAAGGCACTCGAGCGCTGCATATAATCCTGCAAGAAGACCTGATGCCGTTGACTCGATATAACCTTCAACGCCGGTCATCTGACCTGCAAAATAGAGACCCTTCTGACTTCTTGATCCGTAATGATGATTAAGGAGCTCAGGCGAATTAAGGTAAGTGTTGCGGTGCATTACACCATATCTCAGATATTCTGCATTCTCAAGGCCGGGTATCATGCCGAAGACGCGCTTCTGCTCGCCCCATTTAAGCCTTGTCTGGAATCCGACGATGTTATACATCGTTCCTGACCTGTCATCCTGTCTCAGCTGTACGCAGGCGTAAGGTTCCTCGCCTGTTGCAGGATCGGTAAGTCCTACAGGCTTCAATGGTCCGAACCTCATGGTATCCTCACCGCGGGAAGCCATCGTCTCGATGGGCATGCAGCCCTCGAACACTACTTCCCTGTCGAAATCCTTTACTTCGGCCCGCTCAGCCGTTATAAGCGCATTATAAAATGCGAGATACTCTTTCCTGTTCATCGGGCAGTTGATATAGTCATCCCCGCCCTTGCCATAACGTGACTGCCTGAACGCTTTCGACATGTCGATCGAATCGAGAGATACGATCGGAGCTGCCGCATCGAAGAAGTGAAGATCACGGTTACCCGTCTTCTCCATTATGCTCTCATAGAGGCCTCCGTCAGTAAGCGGACCTGTCGCGATAACCGTGATCCCGGATGAGGGGACTTCGGTTACTTCCTCCTCGATGACGTTGATCTTGGGATTATTACGGATCATGTCAGTGATATAAGAAGCAAACTCTTCCCTGTCGACAGCAAGTGCACCTCCCGCAGGAACAGAAGTGCTGTCAGCAGCTCTCATGATGAGAGAATCGAGCCTTCTGAGTTCTTCCTTGAGAAGACCGGCCGCATTCGTGATCTGCGCCGCACGGAGAGAATTGCTGCATACGAGCTCGGCAAACTTCAGGTTATGGTGAGCCGGACTCATCCTTTTGGACTTCATCTCATAAAGATCTGTCTCGATGCCGAATGAAGCGATCATGTTCGCCGCTTCACAACCAGCCAGACCTGCACCTATAACAGTTACCTTGCTCATGATCCTGATTTTTTCTGATTTGTGGGACAGTCTCTGTTGCCGCACTTCTGATATGTCTTGCCGCGGAACTTACGGTAAACCATGTATGTACCGCATGTTGGGCATGTCTTGCCGTTGACAGGCGGATCCCAGGAGATAAACTGGCAGTCAGGATCTGAACCCTTCTTGTCGCAGGCGTAGAAGATCTTGTTCTTATGCTTCCTTGACTTCAGGATGTTGATACCCGATCCGCATAACGGACAAGGTGTATCCTTGAGCTTATACTCGATATTCCTGCTGTATGTACATGCGGGATAGTTGGAACATGCGATGAACTTGCCGTTGCGGCTGTTCTTATATACGAGTTCGCTTCCGCATTCGGGACAGATCTCACCTGTCTTCTCGTCTTCGATCTTGATCTTGTCCGCATTCCTGGATACGTTGTTGATCTGCTCATGGAACTTCGGATAGAAGCTGTCGATGACCTTGACCCACGGTACATCGCCGTTCTCGATCGAGTCAAGTCTCTCCTCCATGTCAGCCGTAAAGCCGATGTCCATTACCTCATTGAAGTGGTCTTCGAGGAACACGGTAACTACTCTGCCGATGTCTGTGATAAGGATGTTCTTGCCCTGCTTCTCAACGTAGTTGCGCTTCTCGATCGTTGAGATCGTAGGGGCATATGTTGAAGGCCTTCCGATACCGTTCTTCTCCATCGCGCTGATGAGCGTTGCTTCGGTATAGTGGGGCTTGGGCTGTGTGAACTTCTGCTCTGCTTCAGTCTTATGATTCTTGAGCACATCTCCTGTCTCGAGCGAAGGAAGTTCGTTAGGCTTCTTTGTCTGCTCCTTGTCAGTCTCCTTGAGATCATCATACACCTTAAGGAACCCGTCGAAAGTAACGACCTCGCCTGACACTTTGAACACATTTTCCCCGCATGAGATATCAGCATTCATGGTATCGAGCTTGGCAGGTGACATCTGTGATGCGAAGAAACGCTCCCAGATCAGCTTATAGAGCTTATACTGATCGCTCGTAAGAGAACTCTTAACGATATCAGGCTCGCATTCAAAATGAGTAGGCCTGATCGCCTCGTGAGCATCCTGGGCAGTATTCTTATTCTTGAATTCACGCTTGTAAGGCGAGAGATACTCCTTGCCGTACTTCTTTGTAATGATCGCAGCTGCCGCCTTGACTGCTTCATCCGATATTCTCACGGAGTCAGTTCTCATGTAAGAGATGAGTGAAGTGGAACCCATGTCCTGTACTTCAACACCCTGATAGAGCATCTGAGCCACGTTCATCGTCCTTGCGGGAGCAAAACCGAGTCTCCTTGATGCTTCCTGCTGGAGCGTGGATGTCGTGAAGGGAGCTGCTCCCTTGCGCTCCTTGGATCCCCTGACTACAGAATCGACCACAAAGTCCTTGCCCTGAACTTCAGATAATACCTTGTCAGCCTCGTCCTTATTGTTAAGTGTTACCTTATCAGATGAACTGCCGTTCTTCCTGCCGTAGAAATCGATAGTGAACCTGTCCTTCTTGAGCTTCGCGCCCTCCTTGGACACTTCAGCCGTGATCTCCCAGTATTCCTTGGGTTCAAATGCGTTGATCTCATCGTCACGTTCCATAACGAGCTTCGTTGCAACAGACTGTACTCTTCCGGCAGACAGATCCTTCTGGATCTTCTTCCAGAGGAGCGGGCTCAATTCATATCCGTAGAGCCTGTCCAGGACACGCCTTGCCTGCTGTGCATCAACGACGTTCAGATCTATCTCCCTGGGGTTTGCAACAGCTGCAAGGATCGCGTTCTTTGTGATCTCATTAAAGGTGATCCTGCACTTGGTGGAAGGATCGATCTTAAGTACTGTCGCGATGTGCCAGGCTATAGCCTCTCCCTCGCGGTCAGGGTCCGTTGCGATCAGCACGTTGTCGCACTTCTCAGCAAGGCTCTTGATCTCCTTGATGACCTGAAGCTTATCAGGCGAATCGATATACATCGGCTTATAATTGTTTGCGGTGTTGACACCCATTACTTTCTGCGGCAGATCCCTTATATGTCCCTTCGATGCCTCGATGATATAATCCTTACCTAAGTACCTGCCGATCGTCTTAGCCTTGGCAGGAGACTCAACAATTACTAATGTTCTGCTCATGTTTACCTGTCTTTCGTGATTTTTTCTCCTAAATATATATAATTCATTAAAGCGATATTGTCAAAGCGAATTTTCCCTTCTCGCGGCCGATACTCCCGCTAAGTTCCATGTCAGACAGCACCTGGGAGAGCAAAAAGAACGGTATCCCGAGCCTTTTGGACAGTTCGTCGGCAGTAAGATCCCTGACCTCCAGCTCATCTTTTACAAGCATCGCGATCTCTTCATCACTGACACCGGAACAGTCTTTACTGACCTTTGCTCTGATGGTCTCGATCAGTCTTCTCTTCTCTTCCTTATCGTTCAGCACCATCTTGTCCGTCTTCCGGTATAAGAGCCTTGAAGTAACTGAATCTATGACATCATCGACCGACAGGAGTATGGATGCGCCGTCATTTATGAGCCTTAGACCTCCGATGCAGTTATCCGCATAGATATTATTGGGCAGCACGAACACATCTCTTCCCTGATATGCCGCAAATGATGCCGTATGCAGCGTTCCGGAGAATTCTCCTGCTTCCATTATCAGACAGCAGTCCGACAGAGCCGATATCAGACGGTTGCGTGACGGAAAGTACTGTTTCCTGACTCCGCTTAATGGCGGCATCTCTGACAGGACCATTCCTCCCCCGCCAGTGATGCGTTCAAAGAGATCCCTGTTCTGCAAAGGATATACTTCATCACATCCGGACGGGAGCACTGCTATTGTAGTCCCCGAAGCCCTCATTGCTGCTTCATGAGCTGCCCTGTCTATGCCGATCGCAAGGCCGGATACTATCACGACATCCTTGGATGCTATCTTCGAGACAAAGTCACCTGTGGCATAGAGCGAATACCTGCCGGGATTACGCGAACCTACTACTGATACCGAACCGTTGTCATCCACCTTCTTAAGCGACGATATATCGCCCCTGCCGTATATCACTTTGGGCATTCCGGAGAGCTCCTTCCATATCCCCGGATAACTGCCGCTGTCATCAGGTATTATCGTTATCCCGCATTTGGATATGATCTCCTCATATCTCCTGTAGATCTCCTTGATCTTATCAGGCATCGACTTTGCTTCATTGAGCCTTACGAAAGTCCTTCCTGTCAGACCTTCCTCCTTAAGACCGCCGCATATATACTCAAAAAGTTCCTTATAGCTTCCTATAAGACCCTTATCCGTTAACTCGCTGATGCACTTACTGTCTATCTCAGTATTGTTTATCAGGACCGAATACATCAGGTTCCTGTCATATCCTTCAAATGCCATCTAATCTCACCTTATACATCAGAGCCTGCTTTACATCAGGTAAAGTGATCTCCTCTGCCCCTTTCATATCTGCTATTGTCCTTGATACTCTCATCAGGTTCTTAAACCCTCTTGCAGACAGACCCATTCCGATCGCCGCTTCAGAAGCAAATGCCGACAGTTCGGGACTGAACTTGAACAGGTTCATGTCGCACCTCTCGCATGTGCCGTTATAGACTTTGGTGATGCCTTCCGTCCAGCAGTATCTTTTCTTCTGCATCTCCCAGGCTGTTGCTATACGCCTTCGAGCTTCCCTGTCTTCCTCTGTCTCATGGCGGCTTATGCCACCTGTAATATCCTTAAGGTCCTTTGCCTTGACGGACCTCATCTCAGTAAAGATATCGATACGGTCAAGGAACCCTCCGGAAAGCTTGCTCAGATACTTCCTGCGCATGACTGACGTACATCTGCATTTGCTCCCGTTCTCGTAGTAGAGGCCACATCTGCACGGATTTCCGGCAGCAACGAACAGAAATGATGCAGGAAGTTCTCTTGTCACGTTGTCTTTCGTCATCCTCACCAGATGTTCCTCGAGTGGGAGTTTAAGCGCGTCGATGATCTTGGGATCAAGATCGGTTATCTCATCAGCAAACAACACGCCGTTATTAGCGAGTGCAAGTTCACCCGGGACCATGGAACCTGCTCTGCCCGTCAGTTTTGAGATGGAACAGTTACCGTATATATGCCGCACCGGCCTTGCAAGGGACATCACGCCATCACGCTGATCATTCTCGTTCTCGGTGAGCATCATGTACTGCCTTGCTTCATCCTCCGTAAGCGGAGGCATCAGGTCTTCGATTATCCCTGCCGCCATCGTCTTCCCTGATCCCGGGCTTCCCAGTAGCAACAGGCTATGCATTCCCGCGCAAGCCGTAACGATAGCTTCCTGTGCCTTAGGCTGCCCTTTAAGATCTGACAGGTGATGGATTACCCTGGGCTTCCCGAAGTCAAGTTCAGGCTCAAATGTCTCCTGCATATACGCGAAAGAATTCAGTACGTCCACTACATCCTGCAGCGTATTTACGGGCATGCACGCGGTTCCAGCAGCCGCGGCCGCACCGATCTCCTCTTCCGGAATGAACACCATGTCTGCCGGGTCCCTGGCCTCTTCACATAACCTCAGACCGGCTAAGGGAGAACCCTTGACATCACCTGCAAGAGACAGTTCCCCCTGTGCATAGACCCTCACGTTATCAAAGTATGGGATAACATCAGAGATAAAGAGTATCCCCATTGCGATCGGAAGATCGAATCCCGAACCTGACTTGTGCATATATGCAGGCGATATGCTGACCGTTATGTGCCCCTTGGGCATCAGGAACCCCATCGATCTAATAGCTGACGTGATCCTTCCTCTCGACTCCCTTATCGACGAATCGCACAGTCCCGTAATGTCGAACGTCGGGATCCCCGGAGACAAAGATATCTCTATCACCGACCTTGTCGCGGTCATTCCGTCCGCAAAGCACGATTCGACCTTGACCACTTTATGTCTTACTGCCAATCTGATCACCTCCTGTAAGTTGATTTACGATGAGGATACAGTCAAAAACCCGGAAAAAAGCTCCGAAAAAATACGAAAATCGGAAAAATTGTAATCAATTGTCATTTTTACAGGGTTTTGTGCTACAATTCTCATTTGAGAAATGAATTGACCATCTTATGGAGGAACAATATATGAAGCTTGGAATCGTCGGACTTCCTAATGTAGGCAAGAGCACACTGTTCAATGCGATCACAAAAGCAGGTGCTGAATCAGCAAACTATCCTTTCTGCACGATAGAACCCAATGTGGGTATCGTTGCAGTTCCCGACAGCCGTCTTGATGAACTCGCCAAGATGTACAACCCGGAGAAGTACACGCCTGCAGTAGTTGAATTCGTTGACATCGCAGGTCTTGTAAAGGGCGCCAGCAAAGGTGAAGGTCTCGGCAACAAGTTCCTTTCGAACATCCGTGAGTGCGATGCCATCGTTCATGTCGTAAGATGTTTTGACGATCCTGATGTTGTGCATGTCGACGGCAATGCCGATCCCGAGCGTGATATCGGAGTCATCGATATCGAGCTTATCCTCTCAGACCTTGAGATCGTTGAGAAGAGGCTCGAGAGGATCAGGAAGATGATGAAAGGCGGAGATAAGTCTTACCAGGCTGAACTCAACCTGTTCGAGAAGATCTACGAATGTCTGTCAGAAGAGAAGCCCGCAAGGAGTCTCGAATACGATGAAGACGAGCAGCTCCTTCTCCGCGACTGCCAGCTTATCTCATTGAAGCCCGTGCTCTTCTGCGCAAACATCGCAGAAGATGACATTAAGAACCCTGATATCCCCTACGTACAGAAGGTACGCCAGATCGCTTCCAGCCAGGATGCGGAAGTCGTTGTCATATCAGCTAAGATCGAGGATGAGTTAGGTCAGCTCGACCCTGAGGACAGGGAGATGTTCCTTGAAGATCTCGGTCTCGACTGTGCAGGTCTTGATAAGATGATCCAGGCCTCATATAAGCTTCTCGGCCTTATCTCTTACCTCACTGCAGGTCCTCAGGAAGTACGTGCTTGGACGATCAGGAAGGGCACAAAAGCGCCCCAGGCTGCAGGTAAGATCCACTCTGATTTCGAGAGGGGATTCATCAGGGCTGAAGTCGTATCATTTGATGATCTGATGAACTGCGGATCGTACAATGCCGCAAAAGAGAAGGGTCTTGTAAGATCCGAAGGCAAGGAATACGTAATGAAGGACGGCGACGTCGTCCTGTTCAGGTTTAACGTTTAAACCCCTTTCAATCCAGAGTCTGCTCACCGTTTCCGTGGATGTCTATCTTCTCACCGCCGTAAGTAGGCGCAGGTTTTATCATGCACCAGATCATGTCCTTACCCCTGGCGAGCGTCTCACGGATGTAATTCTTGGCAAATACTTTGTAACCGCTGTTCGTTGCGATAACGCCTCTGCATTCGATGCCGAAAGCCCTGCAGTCATACACCGATCTTGCGATATGGAATTCCTGTGTTACGACTATCGCTTTCCTGATCCCGAATATCCCGGAAGCCCTGACCATCGTCTCATAAGTTGAGAACCCTGCATGATCCATGAAGATATCCTCCGAAGGAACGCCGTGATCGATTGCATACTGACGCATGACGCCTACTTCGTTATAGCCTTCCTTTCCATGATCCCCGCTCATGAGGAGCTTCGGGGCATATCCCTGTTTATAGAGATTGATCGATGTCTCGAGCCTGTCGCGCATAAAAGGAGTGGGAGTATTGTCTTCCCATATCCCGCACCCGAGAACGATGATGCAGTCGCAGTCTTCCTCAGGCCCCATTATCTCGTCTTCACGGTAGATAAGTGAGCTTACCGAGTTCAGCATCACGGCATTGGCTATGCCGATGTAGATACCGCCTAGCAGACCTAATATCAGACATACGATGATAAACCGCTTTATGAACTTTTTAATCTTCGTTTTCCGTGTCGTTTCCGTATTTGTCTTCTTCATCTTCTATTGCCTTTATCTTCCCTTCTTCAACATCACGCATTATCGACGCAACATTCCTGCTTATCCTTAAGATCGTAAATATCGATATTCCAAACACAAACATGATGGATACCTCTGATATCACCACGAAGACCGGCGGGAGCTTATCCATCGTTACCGCGAAGATTAGTATCAGCAAAGTTCCCGACAGATAGATCGCAGATGTCGCGATAAGGAACTTACGGACCTGAGCAAGCAGTGTCCTGGGCTTCACCAGTATAAGTATCACGAGGAGCATTAATGCTGCTGCGCTGAACAATGCTGCGATCACGATATTCAAAATCTTATACCTCTTCCATTCAATTCCTGCGAGATCAATTCCTCGATCTTTTTATATGTGTCCTCAATGGTTCCGGAGTTATCGATCACATGATCGCCTAATTCTGAATACTCCTCATCATCCATCTGCATGGCCATCCTTCTCTTTGCATCCTCAAGATCCATTCCGCGGTCCCTGAGTCTGTTGAGACGGACGTCTTCCCTGCACGTTACGACCCAGATCTGGTTGCACAGAGCAATGAACCTGTTGACCGGGATCGGGACATCAAGAACAACGCATTTTGTACCCTTCTCACGGAGTTTTTGGACTTCCTCCTCCATCTCTGTAAGTACATACTTATGGATGATGGAAGAAAGCATGTCGAGCTTCATCCTGTCCTTGAAGACTATGTCAGATACATACTTCCTGTTCAGATCACCGTTATCCTTAAGAGCCCTCCTGCCGAAGATCTCGGCTATTGCAGGAAGAGCCACACCTCCGGAAGCGGTAACTTTCCTTGATATCTCATCAGCATCGAGCACGATTAGGCCCTTATCCTTAAGATAGGAACTGACCGTACTCTTGCCTGATCCGATACCGCCTGTAATACCTAATACAAACATAATTACCTCACTTTGCCTCGAGCCAGTTGCTGCCGGTATGAACGTCAGCTATGAGGCGTATCTTGAGATCTGCTGCAGATTCCATTTCGCGCTTCAGGAGATTGGCGACTCCTTCTCTGTCAGATGCATCACATTCGACTATGAGTTCATCGTGGACCTGCATAACGAGCTTTGCCTCAGGATATTCGCGCGCCAAAGCCCTGTAGACCTTGTTCATCGCGATCTTGATGATGTCTGCGGCGCTTCCCTGGATAGGCGTATTCATTGCAGCCCTCAGGCCGAAATTCCTGACGTTCCTGTTCTGTGACCTTAGCTCGCTCAGATACCTTCTCCTCTTGTAGATCGTCTCAACATAACCGAGCTTCTCTCCTGCGGTCTTAAGGCCGTTAAGGAAATTCATGATACCCGGGAACTGGTTCTCGTATTCCTTGATAAGATCGGAAGCTTCCTTGTAACTGATCTGAAGGTCATTGGACAGACCATACTCGGAGATACCGTAGATGATACTGAAGTTAACAGTCTTGGCAGCAGCTCTCATCTTCGGAGTTACTTCGTCGATGCCGGACAGTCCGTACACTTTGACGGCAGTCATCTTGTGAACATCCTGATCATTCATAAATGCATCGCACATATCCTTATCACCGGACAGTGCCGCAAGAAGCCTTAATTCGATCTGCGAATAATCAGCATCGACCAGCACCTTGCCTTCAGATGCCGTAAACGCGGCCCTGATCCTCGCACCTTCATCAGATCTGACAGGGATATTCTGGAGATTGGGTTCCGTTGACGACAGCCTTCCGGTATTGGTCATTGCCTGCGTGAAAGTAGTCCTGATCCTTCCGTCGCTGCCTATCGATCTGATGAGTCCTGCAGCATATGTGGAATCGAGTTTGCTTATCTCCCTGAAATCGATTATCCTGTCGATCACGGGATGGTATCTGCGGAGCCTGTTAAGCTCGTCGATACCGGTGGAATACACGCCGGTCTTGCCCTTCTTGCCTGCAGGCAGGTTAAGATTATCCTCCCCGTACAGCACATCTGCGAGCTGCTTGGGTGAATTAATGTTAAACGTGGTCCCGCACATCTCATAGATATCATCAGAAAGCTCTTTAAGCCTTCCCGTATATTCCCCGTGGAGCTCATCTAAGGCCTGACGCGAAACATGCATTCCGTTACGCTCGATCGCATCCAGGGTGATGATAAGGGGAAACTCGATATCGTAAAGGAGCTTCGTCAGATCTCTTGAACTTATCTCCTCCATCTGGAGCCTGGCGATAAAGATATTGAGCTTTGCCTTCCTGGCAGTCTCCAGTATCTCCTCACTGTCATCCTTTGCATCCATCAGGAAATCCATCGTAAGCTGCTTATTCTTAGCCTCAGTATCAAAGGGATACAGAAGTCCCGTAGAAGACTCGTAAAGCCTTACAAGATCAGGCGTAGTTCCGTCGATCTGATTCAATACGGCACCTGCGATATAAGTATCGAACACCTTATCCACACCGGGAATGCTTCGCGATAAAACTTTGGACTTTTTCTTGTAGTCGATGCTGACCGGTATGACTTCTCCCGTCTTTGCAAAGACATCGAACAGATCATCCTCGCCAAGCACATAGTAATCATCAGAATCTTCCGTTACTATGACAGCTCCCCGCGATGCAAAATCGATCGCAAAACATGTATCTTTGATCTTCTCTGCGATGAGATCAGTATCGGCAGCATCAGCCTTCTTCATCTCAGATCTTAAGAACTCTGACAGGTTCTTAAGGATCTCTTTCTTCTGCTCATTCTCCTCTTCTTCGTAAGCAGCTTTGGCGCCTTCTATCCTGGAACCGGCACTTCCTCTCCTGGTGATGCCGGTCTTCTTGATGAAACTCCTCAGAGCCAGTCTGTCGAGTTCATCGTAGAGACTGTCATTTGCTTCCTCATCAGAAGGAAGTCCGTTATAGACAGTTCTTTCGATGCCGTACGGAACAGGAACGTTCCTGTCTATCGTACAGAGCCTGATGTTAAGGTCCAAAAGTTCTCTTGCTTCCTTAAGGCGCGCGGACAATGCAGGTGTCATCTCATCCGTATGGGCGAGGACACCTTCTATGTCGCCATACTGGGCTATGAGCCTAAATGCAGTCTTCTCGCCGACCTTCTCAACGCCCTTGATGTTATCCGAATTATCACCCATAAGAGCCTTAACATATACGAATACTTCAGGCTTGACGCCATATGTGTTCTCAAACATCGCACGGTCATAAAGGACTCTGGGATCCTTGCCCTTGCCTGACTGCGGAAGTATTACCGATACGTTATCTGATATAAGCTGGAAATCGTCGTGATCGCCGCTGAAGATGAACACTTCATCACCAGCTTCACTGCCGAGCCTCGAGAGTGTTCCTATGAGGTCATCTGCTTCATATCCCTCAAGTTCCATCCTGGCGATACCCCATTTATCAAGTATCCCTTTGACTACAGGCATCTGCGCTGACAATTCGTCGGGCATCCCCTTGCGGTTAGCCTTATACTCACTGCTCATCTTATGCCTGAACGTAGGAGCCTTGAGGTCAAAGCATACGCAGATCTTATCGGGATCATACTCCTTCATCACACCGTAGATCGAGTTAAGGAAACCGTTAACCGCACCCGTCGGAGTTCCGTCAGGAGCAGCCATCGGCGCTCTTCCGATAACTGCGAAAAAAGCCCTGTTGATGATGGAGTTGCCGTCAACGAGTAATAGTCTGCCCATTACTTGCCCTCCGCTTCGATCTCACTCTTCCTTACGGCATGCGCAGTACTGATCATCAGCTTGATACGGTTCAGCTGGTTAGCCTCGGATGCACCCGGATCGTAGTCGATCGGGATGATGTTGGACTTGGGATACTGTCTCCTTAACTCCTTGATCATGCCCTTGCCCGTAACATGGTTAGGCAGACAAGCGAAAGGCTGTGCGCAGATTATATTCGGTACGCCATCCTGGATGAGCTCTATCATCTCCGCAGTGAGGAACCAACCCTCACCACAGAAGTTGCCGCAGCTCAATACCGTTGATGACTTGGATGCAAGTTCTTCGATCCTCTCGGTCAGCATGAACTTGCCCCCAGTCTTCTTGAATGCATCGTTTATCGGCTTCCTGAACCTCTCGAGAACATTGATCGCAGCCTGGTTGATCCTTGCCGCGCGCTTGCTCCTTCCCAGGTTGGAATTGGCCCAAATAGGGTTGTAACAGCAATACAGGAAGAAATCAAGAACGCCGGGCAATACGCCTTCGCATCCTTCTGCCTCGATAACGTCGATAGCATTATTATTTGCATCAGGATGGAACTTAACAAGGATCTCACCTACGAGACCGACACGAGGCTTCCTTGGTATATCCTGAAGAGGAAGTTTATCGAACAGTCCCACGGCAAGATTAATGAACTTCTTATATGACCTGATCCTGGGGATGTTATCAATGTCAGCACCGATGCCCATAAGACATTCTTTTATGGCTTTCTTCTCATCTTCAGGTCTGTTCCAGTAATTGTTAGGCATAACCTGGTCGTATCTCGGAGAGAGATCATCATCCTTGCCTGAAGGATTGAGCATCTTCCTGCCTACTCTGTTGATATACATGTAGAGAGCATTGGCAGATCCCCTGACCTTCTCATACGGCCTTGTTCTGAGGAGCAAAGTCGTGACCATATCGCCAAGACAGATCGCTCTTATTGCTGCCAGTGCAAATCCCGGAGTGATCTTCCAGCCCTCATTCTTCTCGAACTGTTGAACTGACAATGCAACAACAGGGATCTGAGGGAATCCGGCATCTTTCAACGCTTTCCTCAGGAATGCAACGTAGTTCGTAGCACGGCATCCGCCGCCTGTCTGCGTGATCATGAGCGTGCAGTTATCGGGATCGACTTCACCCCTTAAGACTGCATTCATCATCTGGCCTACGACTACGATCGTAGGGAAACAGGCATCGTTATTTACATACTTCAGACCGCATTCGATATCTTCTCTTGTCGCCTGCTTCAGGAGCTTGAGATGATATCCTGCATCATGGAACGCAGCCTCTACAAAATCGAACTGGATAGGTGCCATCTGAGGAGCGATGAGAGTATGTTCCTTCTTATTCTGTTTTGTAAACTCATTGCGCTTCAGGGTATATCTTCCCTCCTCGGCGATCTTGCCGGGATCCTCAGCAGTTCCTTCGGCTTTCTTCTTCTTCGCGATTTCCGTACGCTCGTTCATGGCGACTACAAGAGATCTCATCCTTATCCTTGCAGCACCGAGGTTGGATACCTCATCTATCTTGAGCAATGTGTAGAGCTTGCCTGACTGCTCAAGGATCTCCTGTACCTGATCAGACGTAACGGCATCAAGTCCGCAGCCGAAGCTCGTGAGCTGAACAAGTTCCAATTCAGGTCTTGTGATAACGAAAGCAGCCGCCTCATATAGTCTTGTGTGGTACATCCACTGATCCACGACTCTTATAGGTCTCTTAAGTCTGCCGGGCTTGGCGACTGAATCCTCTGTCAGGACTGCAAGACCTAATGAGTTTATCATCTCAGGGATACCGTGGTTGATCTCGGGATCGATGTGATACGGTCTTCCTGCGAGGACGATGCCTTTTATGCCGCGCTTGTTAATATCCTCCAGGATCTCCTTGCCCTTGTTCCTGATATCTTCCTTGAACTTGTAGTACTCTTCACAGCCTGCTTCGACGGCCTTCTTTGCTTCTTCAAGCGTGACGCCGCAATACTCAAAGCATTTTGTGAGGTTTACCGCTACAGTGTCCATATTATCAAGGGGCATGAACGGATTCATGTATCTGATGTTCTTCTCCTTGAGGTTCTCCACATTATTCCTGATGACTTCAGGATAGGAGCATACGATCGGACAGTTGTAGTGGTTGCCGGAATTCTGATTTTCTACCTGCTCGTACGGGACAGACGGGTAGAAGATCGTTGTGATGCCCTTGCCTATCAGGTTCTCGATGTGACCGTGTGCGAGCTTTGCCGGGTAGCATACGGACTCTGAGGGGATCGTCTCCATTCCCTTCTCGAAGAGGATGTGTGATGATCTTGACGATATCTGGACCCTGAATCCGAGATTTGTGAGGACCGTGAACCAGAAAGGATAATTCTCATACTGGTTAAGGCATCTGGGGATACCGATCTCGCCCCTGGGCGCATCTTCCTTCTTCAGCGGTTTATAGTTGAAAGTCCTGTCGTACTTATACTTGAATAGGTTAGGGATCGCTTCCTTATCATTCCTGTGATCCTGCTCGAGGGCTATGTCCTCGCCTCTCTCACATCTGTTGCCCGATACGAACTTCTTGCCGTTCGAGAACGTGGCGATCGTGAGACGGCAGTGATTCGTACAGCCGGGGCACTGTGTGTTCTCCGTCTCCATCTCAAATGAATCGAGCTCATCAGGTCCGAGGATACCGGAGGAAGCCTCTTCGCTGGTGCCGTCAGACTGTTCCACAGGACACCTGTTCTTAGCGATGAGAGCAGCACCGAATGCACCCATGAGGCCGGCAACATTAGGTCTTATTACCTCTCTTTGGGAGATGATCTCAAAGCATCTTAAGATGGCATCGTTAAGGAACGTTCCGCCCTGTACAACGATGTTCTTGCCGAGCTGTTCGGTGTCTCTGATCTTGATGACCTTGTAGAGTGCATTACGCACAACGGAGTAGGACAGACCTGCGGAGATGTCACCTACAGATGCCCCCTCCTTCTGGGCCTGCTTAACCTTGGAATTCATGAATACGGTACATCTCGTTCCAAGATCGACCGGGTTGGTCGCCTTAAGTGCCTCTTTCGCAAACTGCTCTGAACCCATGCCGAGCGTCTGCGCGAAAGTCTGGATGAACGATCCGCATCCCGATGAACAAGCTTCGTTCAGCATGATCGAATCGATAACGCCGTTCCTGATCCTCATGCACTTCATGTCCTGTCCGCCGATGTCGATGATGAAATCAACATCAGGACAGAAGAACTTGGCTGATGTAAAATGAGCCATCGTCTCGATCTCACCGTCATCTACGCCAAGGGCAGCCTTGATGATATTCTCACCGTAACCGGTGACGCAGGAATATGCGATATGACACTTATCAGGCATATGTCTGTAGATGTCCTTGAGGATGCTTACGGCACTCATGACGGGGTTGCCCTTATTGCTCTCGTAGAACGTGTAAACGATGTCGTTATCGGAATTGATGACAACAGCCTTGGTCGTAGTGGATCCGGCGTCGATACCAAGGTAGAGGGCACCCTTCTGCTTGCTGATATCCATTACGGGGATGGCAGTCTTCTCGTGCCTGTCGTAGAAAGCCTTCTTCTCCTCCTCGTCCTTGAACAGAGGGGAGATCCTTATGATGTCAGGCTTGAAGCCTTCCTTGTTCTTGAACCTCTCGAGGAGTTCCTTGAGGTTGACGGGCTCACTGTCGGCTGATAATGCCGCGCCCAGCGCAACGTAGATCTGTGCCTCATCAGGCATCCAGAATGAATCAACCTTGTCCTTCAGTGTCCTCTCAAATGCATTTCGAAGTTCTGAATTAAAGTAAAGAGGGCCGCCTAAGAATGCAACGTTGCCCTTGATCGGCCTGCCGCACGCAAGACCTGCGATAGTCTGGTTAACAACGGACTGGTAGATCGAGGCTGCGAGGTCTTCCTTGGCTGCACCTTCATTGATGAGGGGCTGGAGATCGCTCTTGGCGAACACGCCGCAGCGGCTTGCAATGGTATAAAGAGATCTGTAATCCTTTGCAAAGTTATTAAGTCCGTCAGCATCGGTCTGCAGGAGAGATGCCATCTGGTCGATGAAAGCGCCCGTGCCGCCCGCGCATGTACCATTCATTCTCTGCTCAAGGACCGGGTGCATGTATGTTATCTTCGCATCCTCACCGCCGAGCTCGATGATGACATCCGTCTCAGGGTGGTACTTGTTGATCGCAACGGTCTCAGCCATTACTTCCTGGATGAACTTCAGGTGGAGCCAGTTTGCAACGGACAGTCCGCCCGAACCTGTTATCGTGACACTTACGTCGATACCCGGGAACTTATCGTTAAGCTCCTCGAAGAGCTGATTGAGCAGTCCCGATACATCGGAATGATGTCTCTTGTATTCGTTATGTACGATCTTATCTCCGTCCAGCAAAACGATCTTGATCGTCGTAGAACCGATATCAAGTCCTAATCTGTAGCGTATGTCCATTACTTATCTCCTTTGGTGTTTGCGTTGTTGATCTTGGGAGTGCCCTTAGGCTGCCTGTTGCTCGTAGGTTCAGCTGTCCTGCCGTCGTAGAGTGATCTTCCGACGGTCTTCTCGCTTGAAGCCCTCGAGTTCCTGGCAGAAGCCGGATGAGCCTTGAACTGGCGTGGTCTCCTCTTCTCACCGAATACCTTGAGTGAGTTCGCCTTCAGCTCCTCCATGTGCTTACGCTGTGCTTCTCTCATTGCCAGCTTAAAATCAGCCCCATCATTGAGCATCTTCTTCATATCAGCATTAAGGGAGAGCCTCAAAAGTTCATCAGGCACGCCCTTAGTCAGATCGAAATCATTCCCAAACCTGTCAGACACATGAAGCTGCAAAGACTCGGTTATCATCACGACATTCCTCTCATACATATCGAAATCGCACTTGATCCCGAGCTGCAACGGAAGTCCGTAGAAATTCAGGTTTGCATAAGGAAGGCTCCTGGTAAATATCAGGTGCAGCGTGATAAGCTTCATATACGATTCGAGATTGATACATTCCTGATCACATACGAGTGTCAGCTGTCCCTTCTCGATCATGTAAGCGATATCGGACTTCTCATCCTCAAAGCCATTGGCCCAGAGGAAGTAAAGCTCGCGGTAAACATCTTTCTTGAAAGATTCGAAGTTCCTGGTAAGCGGAACTGCAAGAACAGTAGGTCCCAGGTTGAAGATATACTGCATGTAAGATACCTCCAGGTACTGCGGTACCGAGAAGTACTTGATGTATGCTGCTATATCGCGGCTGTTGAAGATATATTTATGCACGGGGCAAAGACTCCCTTTATTTATATTATTATTATACGGGTAGCATTATAACATAGTTTAGTGAAAATATGGGCGATTAAGATTTATGTTGCATAATCGCGGGAAAGTGAGATAATAAGTGGTCATTTGAATGACCAAATAAACCGTAAAGGGGTAATGAATATGAAGAAAGCGATTACATCAGTCCTTGCATTGTGCATGGCTTTATCAATGGCCGCATGCTCTGCAAAGACACAAACATCAGATGCAGCTACAGAAAACACATCAGCAAGCGAACAGGCAGCAAAGAGCGCTGAGCCCAAAGACATCGAAGCAGCGATCGCCAAGGCAGTCGGTGACGGCTACCTTGCAACTGTGGAAGTCGCAGCAGATGACCTGTACCTGACACCTCTTGCCGACCTTGATATGAGCAAGATATCAAGTTATGTCTGCAAGCAGGCTGAGACGCCTTCCGTTGATGCAGATAAGGTCGTTATCGTTAAGCTCAGCGATGCAGCTTACGGCGATGAAGTAGTCAAGGCGTTCAACGCTGATTTCCAGCAGTCCGTTCACTACATCCACCAGTATCCTTTCGGAGTTAAGAAGGTTGAGGGCGGCAAGATCTACAAGACAGACGACCTCGTTATCTTCGTTATCGCAGGTAAGAGTGCCGGTGAGAACGCATCTGCTGACGATGAAGCTAAACTCGCAACAGAAGAGTATGCAAAGATCGACGAAGCTATCAAGAGCGTGATCGGTACCGTTCCCGCGAACCTCGCAACTTATGATGCTAATTCTGAAGGGGCCGGCAACGAAGGCGGAGACGAGATCCCCGATAAGCCTATCCTCGGAGGGTGATCACGAGTCGATCATTTTAACAATCGATCTGAGAAGAACTGTCTCAAAGCTGAGGCAGTTCTTTTTTGTTGGAGTTGGCATACCCGGAGGCATGGGGACGTAAATCCCATGTATGATCTGGCTGGAATTGCCCACAACAGGTGCACCCCGGGTGTCACTCTCAATTGCAATTTCCATAAAACCCAGGGCAACAAAACGCCCCGCGCATCAAAGCGCGGGGCGGAAAACTCGATCATTTTCTTAATCTCAGATAGCAGCCTTAGCCTTCTCAACGAGTGCTGTGAAGCCTGTAGGATCTGTGATGGCGATATCAGACAGAACCTTACGGTCGAGCTCGATGCCGGCCTTCTTCAGACCGCCCATGAACTTGCTGTAGCTCATGTCGTTAAGTCTGCAAGCAGCGTTGATACGAACGATCCAAAGCTTTCTGAAATCTCTCTTCTTCTGCTTCCTGTCACGGTAAGCGTAGTTACCTGACTTGAGAACTGCCTGGTTAGCAACCTTGAACAGCTTGCTCTTGTGACCCCAATATCCCTTAGCCTGCTTAAGAATCTTATGATGACGGGCTCTTGTACGAATGCCTCTCTTTACTCTGGACATATTTATTTCCTCCTAAATCTTTTACTAAAACTGTGATCAAGCGTAAGGGATCATCTTCTTGATAACCTTAGCGTTTGCTTCTGCACAAACCTGGTTGTGACGGAGATGTCTCATTCTCTTTGTAGGTCTCTTGCTGAGGATGTGGCTTCTGAAAGCCTGCTTATGAAGCACTTTACCGCTTGCTGTGACCTTAAATCTCTTCTTTGATGAACTGTGTGTCTTCTGCTTAGGCATTATACTGTCCTCCTGTTAATTAATTACTTCTTCTTGTTGGGCGATAAGTACATGACCATGTCGCGTCCTTCTACCTTCGCCTTCTTGTCAATGCTGCCGCACTCTGCTAATCCTTCCGCGAACTTCTCCATTACTTCGAAGCCCTTTTCCTGGAAAGCCATCTCACGGCCGCGGAACCTGATCTTCACCTTGACCCTGTCACCGTTCGAAAGGAATTTGATCGCTGCCTTCCTCTTTACCTCAATGTCATGAACATCAGTGTTGAGCTTTAAGCCGATCTCTTTGAGTTCTGTCTCTTTCTGCTTCTTCTTAGCTTCCTTCTCTCTCTTACCCTTCTCGAAAAGGAATTTACCGTAATCCATTATCCTGCATACAGGATTATCCGGATTGCTCGAGATACATACGAGATCAAGATCTGCTTCATCGGCCATCTCACGTGCCTTTGCGATAGGTACTACACCCACCATGTTACCGTCAGCGTCAATAAGTCTGACCTGCTCGAACTTGATAGCGTCACCTACCATCTGTGTTTCAGCTCCCTTAGCGATGTTCACTCACCTCCTGACATAAAAAAAGAACGGATCTGATCCGTTCTCACAACAGCCCTTTGCCTTACAGCAATAAAAATGCCATGTGACCTCTTTACACGAAAGCTTGAGGTGAGAACGGAAGTGTTCTGCTTTGATTGACTTGCATATATTAGCCGTTATTATCCTGGTTGTCAAGCATTTTTATCAAAAACCTGATCAATGTATGACCTTGAGGAAACTTCTCCTGTGGATCGGCGTCATCCCCTGCTCTCTTATGGCCGCATAATGATCCTTTGTACCGTAGCCCTTGTGCTTGGCAAAACCATAGCCCGGATACTCTTTGTCGTAGCCGCACATGATGTGGTCCCTGGTCACTTTCGCGAGGACGGAAGCTGCTGCGATCGAATTGGACTTTGCGTCTCCCTTTATGATCGGGACGACTTCCTGCGTAACGCCTTCGAGCTTCACCGCATCGATCAGGAGCAGGTCAGGAGCAAGCTTTTCAGATATCTGAGAAACACACTCGCGCATGGCTTTCTTGGTGGCCTCCAGGATGTTGATGTTATCTATCGTCTGGGCATCGACCGCAACTACAGCATATGCAAGCGCTTTCTCCTTGATCTCGGGAAATAAAGCCTCTCTCTTCTTCTCGGAGAGCTTCTTGCTGTCATCGAGGCCTAAGACGGGCTTATCAGGATCCAGGATGCAGCATGCTGCGACTACAGGTCCTGCCAGCGGCCCCCTGCCGGCCTCGTCTATCCCAGCGATCACACGATAGCCTTTGGCCGCGTACTCATCCTCAAATGCATTGAGCGCCTTATACTTCTCCTGAAGCTGTTCTGTCGTAAGTCTTGCCATATCAGTCTTTAAGCACCGGAACTTCCAGTGTTATCCTCCCAACTCTTCCTGCCTGCACATCGTCAAGCAGGAGCCTTGAAAATCTCTCTTCGTCGATCCTGCCGCCGCTCATGAGACAGCCTCTCTTCCTGGCCATCTCAAGGAAACAATCGTAATCATCCTGCGCCGGCAGTTCGACCTTATATCTTTCCGACATCAGATCAGGATACAATTCATTCAGTATCTTCATCGTCTCATACGCGGCCTCTGTCACGTCGATGACCTCTTCCTTGACAGCTCCCGTTGCTACCAGGCAGATCCCGGATCTCTTGCTCTTGATCTTCGGCCACAATACTCCGGGCATGTCCATCAGATCGAACCTCGAATCGGTCTTGATCCACTTGGGGGCTCTCGTAACGCCCGGCCTGTCGCCGGTCACCGCGCTCCTCTTGCCTGACAGCGCATTTATGAGCGTGGACTTACCCGTGTTGGGAACGCCAACTACCATAGCCCTTATCGGCCTTCCTGTCCTTCCTTTTGCCGCAGCCTTCTCGAGCAATTCCTTAAGTTCCTCCTCTGCAGCCTTTTTGAGGCTGTCGATCCCGCCATTGCGGTTTGCCTGGACCGGTATTGCCTTTATCCCCTGCTTCCTGTAATGGTTCACCCATTCATTCGTCTTGTCAGGGTCAGCAAGATCTGCCTTGTTGAGCAGGATAATATGGGGCTTATTGCCTATGATGTCATTTAACTCCGGATTCCTGCTGCTAAACGGTATCCTCGCATCAACCGTCTCGAAAACGATATCCACGAGCTTAAGGTTCTCAGCCGTCTGGTTCAAGGCCTTGCGCATGTGGCCGGGAAACCAGTTTATGTTCGATCTGTCTTCTGCCATTTTATGAGTTGTCTCCTATTTGATTCTCTGCAAAACTGATAATAAGCTCAATGCCATAATTCAAATAATATATCCGCCCCCAACTACTTGGAAAACACAAAAAGCCACCAAAGAGAGTATAGTTATTATTATGCAATGAATCAATATGTATCTTCTTGTAAAGATCATAACAAGAATTGAAACAGATAACGAAACCAAAAAGGAAAACAATAATTCAACTATCATTTTTCTTTCGGATTCACTAAGTGATTTTTCCTTATCTTCGACTAATTGTTTAAGGTCGGTTTTTAAACTCTCAGACTCCACAAACATATCTAAACCGATCTTCTCATCAAGATACAGACACTTTCCCGGTTCAGGCTCATATATAGCATCAATGACATATCCATCTATAGTCATAGCACAAGAATGAATGACTTCATTTTGTTTTATTGAAACTTGTTCACCCGTGTCAAGCATAACATCTATGTTTTCAGAAAGAATAAGATCTCTGGAGTAATAAACTGTGTTCTTGTTACTCCACTTATAGTTGTTGTAATATCCTGAAGTTAATGCAAACACAATATATCCCAACAATAAGGATTCAATAAGAACTATTATCACATTTTTAATTATATTCATCATTACTGTAACTCGTCCCATTCCCGTCTCTTTCTACTCAACATAGCACTTAAAATGAAGATCTGTGATCTTATCATAATACTTGATCTCTTCTTTTTTGTTATCTGAGTTAACTCGGTTTTCATATAATACGGGATCATCAAAAACCAGTTTTCTCAAAGATTTCATATTGATAAACACATCATAATCGTCAAATATAGTATTAATTGGCAACCAGATCACTTCGAAAGGGATATCACAGCTATTAAATGATGATGTTTTCAGATCATCAGAAACGTTGATATCCAGGAACTTAAACTCTCTATTCCATTCAGAATCAGAAGTATTATTAATCTGATTATAGTTTGCCAGAGAAGCAAAATACCACAGTTTTTCATGAGTCTTTCTTTCCGGCTCATCCTTAAACAAATGAATACACACCTTAACCTTATCATTGATTATCCGTGAATTAATACTATCTTCAAGATAATTGTTTAAATAGCGCCCTATGCTGATAATATCTTCAATCCTGTCAGACCCGTACAAATCTATGTTGATCGAAGAAAACTGATCGCTATACAAAGAGAAAAACTCGATATTATTCATAGTATCTATTCGTTGGATGCCACGAATAATATCATCCAATTCGGAATCAAGTTCATTATCATAATGATCTCTTGCCCCTTTGACGTATGGGTCGGAGAATGGTCCACAGGAAGTTGATGTCAAAATCATCATCAACACGAGCAACAGCACCCCTATTAGTTTCATTAATGATCTCTCCATTTTCTTTACCTTAAAGGATGGTCGAAACCGCCCAAACCAACAACGCAGAGAGCCGATAAAGATATCAAAGCCAAAAGAATGATCTGCACAATATGTATCTTTATATTACTACGGGATACAAGCATTATGATAATAGCCGGCACCAAACTGATCAGAAAACACAAACAGTATTCAATTATCATCGAACGAACAGCAATGGAATCTGCATCATCTTTCTTGATAAACAATTCTTTTGAATCAGCGATTATCGTCTCTTTCTCAACGAAGCATTCCGGGGCAATACCACCACTTATATCATGGAATTCATTTTCTGAGGTTCCAAAATAAGCATCTACTATATAGCCATTCCTGTCAACAGCACACGACTGGATCTCACTATTTCGCTTAAGCAAATACTGTCCGCCTTCTTTAAGGGACACAACAATATCATCTGAAACAGTCAGTTTTTCTGAATAGTAGCATTTATCTTTATCAGTCCATTTATATCCGTCATAATAACCTGAGAACACAGAAAAACTTATATAACCCATCAGAAGGGCCTCAATTGCGATAATAAGTATCCTTTTCCATAGTTTCATATTATTCCTCGATATATTTCAGGAAGAGCACAACTAAGCTGTTCTGATACAATCATATCATTAACAGGCACTTTTTATATCAGACGAGCATCAAAAAACTGCCCCAAACTGAGGCAGTCTTTATCATTGTTCTTTTGTCCTGTACGGCTATCAGAGCTTCTCTCTGATACGTGCAGCCTTGCCCTGACGTGAACGCAGGTAGTAGAGCTTTGCTCTTCTTACACGACCCTTACGTACGATGTCGATCTTCTCGATCTTGGGTGAATGTACGGGAAGGATACGCTCAACGCCTACACCGTAAGAGATACGGCGGATGGTTATTGTCTCTGAAAGTCCGGAGCCCTTCCTTGCTATAACATAGCCTTCGAATACCTGGATACGCTCACGGTTACCCTCCTTGATCTTCAGGTGAGCCTTTACATAGTCACCAACTTCGACCTCGGAGTAGTTGTTTCTGAGATTCTCGTTCTCAACAACTTTTACTAAATCCATTTTGTCTGTCCTCCTTGTCCTGCAGATGTTCGTGCCTGGAATCGGGGCAGAGGACCATCCTGATTAAAACTGTAAAATAATATCACAAGCCTTTTTGTAAGGCAAGCATTTTCTCCCAATCAGCCTCAGATATCTCAAGTCTATCAAGCATATCGGGTCTTTTCTGCCATGTCTCGACAAGAGAACTGATACGGTTGTACTCATCTATCGCCGACTGATTACCGGACAGCAATACTTCAGGAACAGCCCTGCCGTGCCACTCTGAAGGTTTTGTATACTGCTTTGCTTCAAGGGTTCCCGCCATATGGGATTCGTTCGTATATGCATCCTCATTGGGAAGCACACCGGGAATCATACGGGAGACCGCATCGATGATCGTTACGGCAGCTATCTCACCTCCGGTGAGCACGAAATCACCGATCGAGATCTCTTCATCGCAGATCTCGTCGATCACGCGGGAATCTATACCCTCGTAATGACCGCATATGATCATGAGAGAGTCCTTCTTCGACAGTTCGATCGCTTTCGCCTGGTTGAAGACATTTCCCTTGGGCGAGACATAGATAGTATAAGGCTTACTGCCTGCCTTATCACATACCGATCTCCAGCAGTTGTAGACAGGATCGCACTGCATGAGCATGCCGGTTCCGCCGCCGTACATCGTATCGTCGACCTTGCCGTAATCGTTGACGGCGAAGTCCCTGATGTTTACGCATTCCAGGTTTATGAGACCGCGCTCCATGGCACGGCCGGTTATGCTTTCGCGAAGGAAAGCATTGACCTGTCCGGGAAATAATGTCTCAACGTAAAAATCCATTATTCGTATATCTCGTATAAGCCCTCGGGGAGCCTGACCTTGAACGTCCCGTTATCGATATCGACATCGTAGCAGATGTCATTGAGGTAAGGGATAAGGAGTTCCTTCTTCCCCTTCCTCTTGATCTCGATGATGTAATTGGCGCCGGTCTCATAACAATCGGATATCTTGCCCAGCGGTCCCCTGACATCATCGATGACTTCAAGTCCGATGAGGTCAACGATATAGTAACGGCCTTCGGGAAGCTCAGCAGCATTCTCGCGGTTAACGGCCAGATACTGACCCCTAAGTCCCTCAGCTATGGTGCGGTCATCGATGCCTTCAAACCTTAAGAGCACCATGCCCTTATCGAGCCTCGAAGATGCAACATTTACGGGCTTTTGAGCCTTCATCTTCTCATCGGTCAGAAAGCACTCCTTAAGCTTAAGAAAACGGTGCGCATCGTCTGTCAGAGGGTAGACCTTGACCTCTCCCCTGACACCGTGCACACCTGTGATCTTGCCGATTATTATCAGCTCATTCCTCATATTATCCGACGATATCAACGATAACGCGCTTGCCGCTCTTAGCGTACTTCGCCTTCATGATGGCGCGGATAGCCTGAGCGCGCTTACCATTCTTACCGATGATCTTGCCTGTATCCTCAGGCGCAACGGACAGCTCGAAAACAACAGTATTGCCTCTGTTAGTCTCCTTGATGCTGACTTCATCGGGCTTGGTAACAAGCTCTTTTACAATGAAATTTAGTAGATCCATCTGTTACCGCCTTATCAGATAATTCCCTGCTTCTTAAGAAGGTCACGAACTGTGTCAGTAGGCTGAGCACCGTTGCCGATCCACTTCTTAGCAGCTTCTGCATCGATCTTAACCTCTGCAGGATCTGTGAGGGGATTATATGTACCGATCTCCTCGATGAAACGTCCGTCTCTGGGATATCTTGAATCTGCAACTACTACTCTGTAGAAAGGTGCCTTCTTCTTACCCATTCTTCTTAAACGAATCTTAACTGCCATTTTTTGTTCCTCCAATTAAAAATTGATCTTTTTTATTTATCGCGCCTTATGAGGCGGGAATAACTTATTTATCTTCTGCCCTTTTTCTTCTTGGGCTTCTTCTTGCCCTTGGAGCCGCCTCCCAGACCGCCAAGTCCCAAGCCGCCGCCAAGGCCACCAAGACCGCCTAATCCCTTCATTCCGCCAAGACCTCTGGGGATCTTAAGGCCGCCACCCTTGCTCATCTGCTTCATAAGCTTTGCTGATGTCTCGTACTGCTGCATGAGCTTATTTACATCTGCAACGGACACACCTGCGCCTGTTGCGATCCTCTTCCTTCTGCTGGCATCAAGGAGCTTGGGGTTCTTCCTCTCTCTCTTGGTCATGGAAGAGATGATAGCCATGTTGTGGTCTATGATCCTGTCGTCGATATCCTCTTCGTTAACCTTGCCGGAAGCACCGGGGATCATGCCTACCAGGTCCTTAAGGGACCCCATCTTCTTCATCTGCTCGAACTGGGTATAGAGGTCATTCAGATCGTACTCGTTGTTCATCATACGGCCGATCTGCTTCCTGGCCTCTTCCTCATCAACATTTACGGATGCTCTCTCGATAAGGGAGATGACATCGCCCATTCCGAGGATCCTGTCCGCCATTCGCTGGGGATAGAAAGTCTCGATCGCATCAACCTTCTCACCTACGCAGATGTACTTGATCGGCTTGTTTGTAAGCTTACGGATAGACAGTGCGGCACCGCCTCTTGCATCACCGTCGAGCTTAGTCATGATGAATCCGTCCATGCCGATCGCTCCTTCAAAGCTCTGAGCGACATTAACGGCTTCCTGACCGATCATGGCATCGACTACGAGGAGCTTCTCAGTCGGATTTACTGCATCATTGATGAGCCTTAACTCCTCCATCAGTTCTTCATCTACTACAGTACGTCCGGCCGTATCGATGATAAGGTAGTTGCAAAGAAGGTACTTAGCCTTCTCCACCGCTTCATTTGCGATCTGAACAGCATCAGGGCATTCGGGATGGATGTAGCAGTCGACGCCCACGCCGTTAGCCAGTACTTCAAGCTGCTTTGCAGCAGCAGGTCTGTGGACGTCAACGGAAGCTACCATGGGCTTCTTGCCGTCCTTCTTCAGGAGCTTGGCAAGCTTAACAGCTGTAGTCGTCTTACCTGCACCCTGGAGACCGTAAAGGATTATTACCGTAAAGCCGGAAGGAGATACCGAGAGCTTTGATTCACCTGTACCGAGGAGTTCGACTAAGGACTCCCTGACGATCTTAACGATCTGCTGACCGGGTGTAAAAGAACCCTGAACATCAACACCCTTGCACTGTTCGCTCATGTCAGCAACGAACTCTTTGACGACGCTGTAGTTAACGTCAGCCTCGAGGAGCGCCATCCTGATCTCGCGCATCATCTCCTTGATGTCTGCTTCAGTGACGCGTGCCTTGCCGCGCATCTTGGATGTTATGTTCTGCAGTTTTGTCGACAGACTCTCAAACATTTATCATATCTCCGTCTTAAGTGCTTCAAGGAGCGTTCTGGCTCCCTTTGCATCATCATTATCTATTAGTTCAATCGCTTCGTTTATGATCGTCATCTGGGATGTGAACTTGCCTGCAAGTCCCAGCTTATCCTCATATTCGCGAAGCTGGTTAAGACCTCTCTTAACCGTATCGTGAACTCCCTGCCTCGTGATGTTCTCACTGTCAGCGATCTCAGCCAATGTAAGATCATCATCAAGATAGAGCTCTAATGTGTTCCTCGTCTTCTCGGTCAGGAGATTACCGTAAAAATCAAGAAGCAGGCTGTCTTCAAACGATTTCACTAAGATAAACTCCTCCTCAAAAATAAGAACACCTGCAGAATGATACAGGTGTTCCGTTAGTTTGTCAAGCTTTTTTACTTGTCATCTGTGTCTCAGGTGGTAATAACCTCTCTTCGTGCCGTATTCCACGCTGCTGGCGTAGAGTACCATATCGACTTTCTCAGTGGGAGCACGGTCAGACACGAGCTCATGCCACATATCCCTTCCAGCCTGCTTGGACGCATACATCGCCATATCCGCGAGGTCAACATGAGTCTCAAGTGTCAGCTGGCCTTCAGCCCCGTCAAAGAAAGGATATCTCACATAACCGATCGAACAGGTAACATCACGGCCTCTGATCTGTCCCTGGCTGGGAACCTTGATCTTATCCCTGAACGCCTGATTGATCTTCTCAGCCACAGTCGTAAAATCGAAAGGATACTTGGCGCAGTAAACGATGACGAACTCCTCACCGCCGTTACGGACGACAACGCCGTTATCACCGACACATTCCCTCAGGAGCTTGCCGACGCTCTTGAGGACTATGTCACCAGTCGCATGGCCATAGTCATCATTAACGCTCTTGAAGTGGTCGATATCGATCATGAATACCGCATATTCATCAGAACCGTAAGTCTTCACCTTGGATGAAGAGATGCCGTTGGACAGCTTCACCAGTTCCATGTAGTTAGTCAGCTTATACTGGAAATACTTACGGTTGAAGCATCCGGTCAGCTCATCCATATACTTCTCCACCGATGCGGCATCAACGTAGAACTTGACCTGGTCTTCCCACGTGACGGCACTGTCAGGATTCCTGAAAGGCTGGCTGATCTTACCCTGTACATAGTACTCGGACAATTCACTCTTCGTGATGGCTGCAAGCTCGGTCTTGATATCCTTGACCGGATCGAAGATGAGCTTCTCATAGAGCACGACAAAGATCGAAGTTATGATCACCGTGGTTATGATCGTCAGCAGGAAGAAGAACCAGAACATGGCCAGCTGCATCTTGGTCATGTTGCGGAATACGAAAGTGATCTCACATCCGCCGAATACGGAAGCTAACATAAACCCGATCGTATCGAGGAAAGACATTACGAGCAGCACGATAAAACCGACAAAAAAAGTAACGTCAGTCTTCGAAGTCCAAAGACCGATATTACACATTTTGTATAAGAAGTGTTTTACGTAGCTGACCAGATTACTCATACAGTCTGATTATATCAAACAATTTTATAAATGGTGCAAATAGAAGTAAATTTTAGTATAATTAGTTGTCGATCAAGAAATATTAAACATAAAGGAGTACTTTTATGAACTTATCACCACTTCAAAAGGCAAGATACGAGTACAGCCCCAAGCTTCCGGGCATGCTCCGTAACGGGATCTCAGAGATCTCCGTAAAGGAAGGCGCTGCTACACAGTCTGTTGCAGATCAGGACAAGATCGCTGCCCTCTTCCCCAACACTTACGGCAAGTGCGAGATCACTTTCGAGAAGGGCGCGAACACATCAGCTGCTAAGAAGCAGGTTGTCGGCGTTATCCTCTCCGGCGGACAGGCTCCCGGCGGACACAATGTCATCACAGGTCTTTATGATGCATTGAAGGCTACTGACAAGGAGAACGTTCTCTACGGCTTCAAGGGCGGTCCTGACGGACTTCTCAAGAATGACTACGTCGTATTCGATGATAAGTTCATCGATGCATACAGGAACACAGGCGGATTCGACATCATCGGTTCAGGCAGAACTAAGCTCGAGACAGAGGAGCAGTTCAACATCGTTGCAGAGAATGCAAAGAAGAACGGCCTTACAGCTATCGTTATCATCGGCGGTGACGACTCCAACACAAACGCTGCTACTCTTGCAGAGTACATGGCAGCCAAGGGAACAGGCATCCAGGTTATCGGCTGCCCCAAGACTATCGACGGCGACTTGAAGAACGAGGACATCGAGGCTTCATTCGGATTCGATACGGCAACAAAGACATATTCAGAGCTCATCGGCAACATCGAGCGTGACGCAAACTCCGCAAAGAAGTACTGGCACTTCGTAAAGGTCATGGGCCGTTCCGCTTCCCACGTTGCACTGGAGTGCGCTCTTGAGACACAGCCTAACATCTGCCTCATCGGTGAGGAAGTTGCAGCTAAGAAGATGTCTCTTGCACAGATCACAAATTACATCGCAGATTCTGTAGCAAACAGAGCTGCTAACGGCGACAACTTCGGTGTTGCCATCATTCCTGAGGGTATCGTGGAATTCGTACCTGAGTTCTCCGCACTCATCGCCGAGATCAACGAGCTCCTCGCAGGCGAAGCTACGGAGAAGTTCAATGCACTTCCTTCATGGCAGGATAAGTATGATTTCATCAAGAACGGTCTGTCCGCTTCTGCATTCGCAGTATTTGATATCCTCCCTGCAGGTATCCAGCAGCAGCTCTTCCTCGAGAGAGATCCTCACGGCAACGTTCAGGTATCACTCATCGAGTCAGAGAAGCTCTTCTCCGAGCTCGTTAAGAACGAACTTAAGAAGCGCAAGGCAGCAGGCACTTATAACGGCAAGTTCTCTCCCCTCCACCACTTCTTCGGTTATGAGGGCAGATGTGCTTTCCCTTCCAACTTCGATGCAGACTACTGCTACTCACT
>DGUI01000013.1 GCA_002394605.1 Mageeibacillus sp. UBA4314
TTGAGTGATCTGCTGAATGCGCAGACTAACCGTCAATCTAATCCGCTCTAGTTTGAGCTTTTGTCTGCCTGCGCAGACTAATCTTCAATCTAACCCGCTCTAGTTTGAGCTTTTGTCTGCCTGCGCAGACTAACCTTCAATCTAATCCGCTCTAGTTTGAGCTTTAGTCTGCCTGCGCAGACTAATCTTCAATCTAATCCGCTCTAGTTTGAGCTTTAGTCTGCCTGCGCAGACTAATCTTCAATCTAATCCGCTCTAGTATGAGCTTTAGTCTGCCTGCACATTGAACCTTAACCCTGCCGTTCCAGATGTGTCACCTGGGACACCCTCGCAGAGAAGTCAAAGTTCCTCGGACACCCTCGCAGCGAACACAATAACAATCCCTCGCATCAAGAAGGGTCGCCTCAACGGCAACCCTTATGCAGCATATTTATATAACTATACACTCTCACCCGATACTTCCACTCTCACCAGTCGCTAAGAAACCAATGTCGATAGTATTACTGATCTTACAATTCCCGCTCGTATCCTCATATACATATACCAGAGCATATGCTGTCTTGGCGTCGGGGACGGTAGGGGTTACCTGGCAAACGAAGGCGTAGTTCCTGCCGGAGACGACCTGGGTGCCGAGGCAGGCGATGGCGTTGTAGGAGGCGCCTGTGAGTGTGGCGGTTGCTTTCGAGAGGACTTCGTTAAGTTCAGGGGTGAGGGCGCATGACTCTGTCCTGGTCCAGCTGCCGACGCTGTTCTCTGCTGCCTGTGCGCCACCGAGGGTGAGGACGTCACTCCTGAGGTAGTTGGCTTCGCCTGCAGGGTTTACGTTGATGTAGACGATGGCGTAGTCGAGAGGACCTGAATGAGCCGTCACTGTCGATCTGCAGAGGAGGCAGTAGTTCGTGCCGGCGACTACCTGTGTGGCGAGAAGTTCCACGGGCTCATAGCCGAATCCGTCGAGCTTGCCAATTGCTTCATCGAAAGCTTTCTTTGCTTCTGCCGTAACTTCAAGAGATGCCTGGATCTGCCAGCCGCCTACAGCCTGTCCGTTGTTGACGGGTGCCTGCTCTTCCTGCTCGTTTGATGTGGGAACTGCGGGAGCTTTCTCGGGCTCTGCTGCAGAGGCGTTCCTGCATGCCGTAAGTCCACATGTGAGGAATGCTAATGTCATTCCGAGTGCCATGATCTTTGTTGTTAAGTTTTTCATAATATTCACCTCGCTATTCTGCGTATTTACCATGCTTGGTATTTGCCATTAATACAACCCGGATGCGCGCATTGTTGCATATCTGCACACAAAACCTGATTTCTGCCTCATTTTGCACATTCCCGCTGATTTGTCATTTTTTGCTTCATAAAATATAATATTTGACAGGCACACTCATATTCGTGACAAACAGTAAGGGAATTGGTTATGGAATCAGATCGTGGCATGAAGAAATCTTTGATCATGGTTGTCAATGTGATCATCATGGCCGCCATACTGATCTTCGTCATTCTCTATTCCCGGTTTGAGAGCAGGGATTCTTACCGCAGGCAGATCGAGAACTTTGAGAATACGACCGTGACCATGAAGAAGGTTACCGAGAACTATCTGGAAGGTGAACAGAGTGTCTGTGACGTGTGGGCGAAGTATATCGACGGCAGTAAGATGACGGTCGAAGAGGCGGCGGATTTTATCCGTTCCTCACATGTATTAAGCAGCACCTCGGCGCACGTGGTAGCATTAGACACTCTTACGGGCCTTTCCACGCGTCCCAAGCTGGGGACTGATGACGAATATGAGGTCTCATACCAGCGCCTTACCCTCCTGCAGGATTCAAGCTGGATCGATGAGACGGGAAAGTCGATTAACATCACGCGTGCTTATACCAACCCGATGAACGGCGAGCAGTCGCTGGCTTTCTGCAATAAGATCACACTGATCGACGCTAAGAGCCATGCCCCCGTTGAAGCTGTCCTGCTCAGGGTCATTCCAATCGCGGAACTTGAGCAGAAGTGGGTCTTCCCGCAGTCGGAACTCGTGAATGCGGAACTGTCCATGATCGACGCCAACGGCGACTACATCCTCAAGGGACACAGCTTTAAGAACTCCAGTTTCTTTGAATTCTACAAGTCTTATAATCAGAACGATCCTGAATCATCCAAGGCACTGTTCGAGCGCATTACTTCTGCGACAGGTTCTGAAGTGATACTCAATTCGCACGGGCAGGAGTGCATTCTTGCCTTTACTCCCATGTCAGCAACATCAGGCTGGACCCTGCTGGGTCTCGTTCCGGCAGAAGACCTCAATGTGGGGACCGGGAACTGGGTGCTCATAGGAGTCGTCTCTGCAGGACTTCTTGTATTGTTCCTCTACGACATGTTCTACATGATGTACATGAACAAACGCCTCCAGATCGCCGCAAGGAAAGCCGAGTCGGCAAACAAGGCGAAGACGGACTTCCTGTCGACCATGTCTCACGACATCCGTACGCCGATGAATGCCATCATAGGACTTACGACTATCGCCGAGAAGAACCCCGGGGATACTGAACTGACGCGCGAGAGCCTGCGCAAGATAGGTCTTGCGGGCAATCACCTGCTGACATTGATCAACGATATCCTTGATATCTCCAAGGTCGAAAGCGGCAACCTGAAGATGAGCCCCCTGACTTTCTCGATCGTTGAGACAGTCGAGAACCTCGTTAACATCTCGCAGCCTATGATCAAGGAGAAGAACATCGACTTCAGTTTCCACATCAACCAGATAGAGAAGGAATACCTGTACACGGATCAGCTCCGTCTGAACCAGATCTTCATCAACATCCTGTCCAATGCCATCAAATACACTGAGCCGGACGGGCGTGTCAGCGTCGATCTGCGTGAGGAGGCAAGTGAAGAACCCGGCAAGGTGCGTCTTACTTATGTCGTAGCGGATACGGGCATCGGAATGAGTCCTGAATTCATGGAGAATATGTATAAACCTTTTTCGCGCCAGGTTGACAGCCGTGTCAACAGCATCCAAGGGACGGGCCTTGGTCTTGCCATAACAAAGCAGATGGTCGAGCTGATCGGCGGAACGATCGAATGCACCAGTAAGCAGGGGGAAGGTACGACCTTCACTGTCGTGCTCGACATCCCGTTAGCTGACAGGCAGCGCGAGGATATGAGTCTCGGAGCAGTCGATGTCCTTATCGTTGACGACGATGAGATAATGCTTCAGACAGCCGTAGACACGCTTGAGTCCTTAGGCGCATCAGCAGAACAGACAAACAGCGCCCCGGAGGCTCTCGGTATGATCGAACACAGGCATGCCTCAGGCCGTGATTACAATGTCATCATCGTTGACTGGAAGATGCCTGAGATGGACGGCCTTGAGACGATAAGAAGGATACGTTCGGAAGACATCACGACTCCTATCCTGCTCATCTCGGCATACGACTGGTCGGATATAGAGGATAAGGCGAAGGCTGCCGGAGCGAACGGCTTTGTCAGTAAACCGCTCTTCCGTTCCACTCTCTACGATAAGATCAGCGCCCTTACCGGCAAGGAACCTGAGTCTGTCGAGCCTGAAGATGACTATTCGGATCTTAACGGCATGAATATCCTCGTTGCAGAGGACAATGACATCAACTGGGAGATAATATCAGCCATGCTCTCAATGTGCGGTATCACTACCGAACGTGCAGAGAACGGAAGGATCTGCGTGGATATGCTCAGTGCCGCGGAAGAGGGGCATTATGACCTGATCTTCATGGATGTTCAGATGCCTGAGATGAACGGACTCGACGCGACAAGGACGATCAGGACGCTCGATACTGAATGGGCAAGGTCCATCCCGGTCGTTGCGATGACCGCAGACGCATTCTCCGAGAACGTGATGGAATGCCTGAACGCAGGTATGAACGGGCATATCGCAAAGCCCGTCGACATAAAACTGGTGATCAAAGAAATAAGAAGGATAAAGGAAGGAAGAGTATGACCATGAAGAAGACAATGTGCGTTATCTTATCTGCCCTGATGATGACGGGGCTTGCAGCATGCAATTCTAATAAGCCGGAGGAGACGGAGGCAAAAGTATTCAAGCCTTCAATGGATACTTCGACAAGCTGCCATATCAGCATCGCGGGAGGCTACGATAACTTTGAGGCCCTCGAGACCGAGATCGACCGCTTCAACGAGCTCTATCCCAACGTGGAGCTGGTATATACAAAGATCGATGATTACCACAACATGATCGGCACCGTCCTTGACGGCAACGATGCGCCTGACATCTATGTCAATTATTCATGGATGTATGGCAGAGACCAGTACAAGTCTTCGATAGATCACGCGGAGAACCTGGCTGATGCTTCCGTAGGCCTCGACCTTGACTGCATCAGGAGCAATATCATACTGAACACGAATGACGGAACGCTGCCGATGGTCCCCGTATTTGCAAATACATACGGGATGCTCGTGAATAAGAACCTTTTCGAGAAGGAGGGGCTTAGCGTTCCTAAGACTTATAAGGAGCTCGTTGATGTGTGCAAGGCTTTCCGTGATAAGGGCTACAAACAGCCGCTGATGGGCTTCACGCAGAATGAGACTACATCACTGTTCACGCTGTCGATCTATCCGTACTTCTGCGGCACGGTGGCAAACGACAAGGATGCGGTAAATAAGCTCAATTCACTTGATCCCTCGGCAGGCACATATCTGCGTCCTTCGCTTGAGAAGATCTCACAGTTCATGACTGACTGCGGCATCGACGTCAGTGCGTGTGACGCAATCGAGAACAACTATGAAGCCGTCATCCTCCGCTTCTTCGAAGGCGACGTTCCCATGATGACATGCTCTGGCGATACGGTCTCAGGCACAAAGAAGCGCGAAAGCCGCTCGGAGGCATTTATCGCCAACCCCTTCACATATGCATTTGTCCCCGTTCCCATGTCGGATGAAGGTGCACAGTTCCTCGACATGTCTAACCTGCAGTTCTCCGTCAACAAGGACAGCAAGTCACTGGACATGGCAAACGAGTTCATGCGCTTCCTGGTAACGACAAGTGAGCTCAGCGAGATAGCTAAGAACAAGGGACTCATGTCTCCTACGAGAGAACTGTCCTTCAACAGCATCTACGCTGCATTCGGCGAGGTCCCCGAGTCACGTATCCTGTCACCTGAATTGATCGGTCTGTCTGATGATGCGGTCTTTCAGATGCGCCAGGCAGTCTATAACGTCGGTATGGGCAAGATGACGATAGATGAGGCTGTTTCTGCCTATGGCAGTTTTGAGCAATGAGGAGATGGGCAGTAATCACGCTGATCTTCGCATGAGGGGATGGAAGTTGATAAGGACGGTACAATCTGCGATTCGCACCTGTCCGTCAACTACGGAGATGTGACAACGGATAATGGTACCGTATATAAGAACTTCGGATACTATCAGACCAGGATCGATACCCGCGACCGCACTCTTGAAGGGATAAACGTATTCACGATGCAGGATCCCGGATCAGGTGAATATATATCCGTAGGCGGACTGTCCTGATGATCGGGAAACTATCTGTCAGTCGATATCCCGTCAGTCTCGTGTATCTTCTTCTTATCCTCATACATGAGCCTGTCGGCGCGCTCGAAGACTTCCTGATATGAATGGTCTTTGTCATGATCGAAGACGGCACACCCGTATGCGATCGAGATGCGCTCCAGGACATTGGCGGATGAGTCCCTCTGTTCCTTGAGCATCATCTTCAGTCTGTCCAGATGCTCATCAAGTCTCGCGTATTCAAGGACGGAAGGGATGACCACGAATTCGTCTCCGCCGATCCTGAAGACAGTACTCATGGGGAAAGACGTACACAGGATCCTCGATGCCTTCAGTATCGCCTCGTCACCGGCCTTGTGACCGAGATTGTCGTTGATCAGCTTGAGGTAGTTCAGGTCACACATGACCACGGCAAACTCTGCCGTTCTGTTCTTGATCTGTTCATCTATGTATCCGACGGTATCTTCATATGCATGCTTGTTCTTGACGTTAGTAAGGGAGTCTACGTATGCCAGGTTCTTCATGGCGATGAGATCGTTCTCCTGCGCCTTTACCTTCGCCTTGATGTGTTCTGACCTTGCCCTTATGTTGTCTATAGCGATCCTGAATGCCTTCGACAGCTCGCCCACCTCATTATTCTTCTCGGGAGGGAGGATGACGTCATAATCGCCCTCGCTGATCTCGTGCGCTGCTGCCGTGAGCTTGCGCAGAGGGTCAGTGATACGGGAAGCCAGGATCGCCGTTACCACTGCGAAAAGTATCGCGAATCCGACCGTCAGGGAAGTCATGAGTACGACTGCATGGTTCCTCTCGCTAAATATGCTGTCATAACTGTCACAAAGAACGAACTTCATGCCGTTCCTCAGCGTCACGAAAGCCATCGCGCGGTCGCGTCCTTCATAGTAGTAACGTATGAGTTCATCCCCGGTCTCAGGCTGAGACTGCAGTTCCTGATGCTCGAAGATATGATCTTCTGCATCGCTGTGAAGATGATCTTCCCCGAGATCACCAATGTGATAGTGGGCGCTTCCGTCCGCCTCCTTGAGATACATGTAGCCTGTCTCATGGTACTTGAGGGAATCGACCCATTCGAGCAGTCTCGAGAAACTGATGTCGATGCCGATTATGGCGACAGGGGTATCATCGATAAAAACAGGTTCGACGAATGAGACAAGGTGATCTTCAACGCTGTAATCAAAGTAGGGCTTGGTCCAGAGGGCCCCTTTGTTCCTGATGGGACCGTAATACCAGTATTCAGCAACGGGATCCTTCTCGATCTCTTCCTGTGTAAAGGAGATGGGAGTGAACTTCCCGTCCTCACCTCTTGTGTAATATACGCCTTCTTCACGGTTCGTGTTTCCGGTGACATCAAGTGTGTAATGGATATATGCGCCCTGTATGAATTCATTGTGCTCGGTCATGTAGCGGATAAGGTCATCTGCGTCGTCAACGATCGCATCGCGCAGGTCGGCATCCTCTGTGATCGTCCTGACATCAGGGATCTTGCTCCTCGTCCACCTGGCAAGAGACCCTACGGCATCTTCTATCCTCAGAAGGTCAGTGTCCAGGTCGTAGCCGCGCTCTTCGCAGAACAGGTTCATCTGGTTTGCAGCACCCTTTGTCAATATCCTGCCCGTCAGTACGATACTGACCGTCACGAGGACAGCGGAGAGTAAAAAGACTCCGATTATGATAAGAAGCATCAATTTGGTGCTTATTGACGACAAGAAAGATCCGGATCTCTTCATTCTTACCAACCAGCATTATATAGAGTAACTTTTATTTTATCACATTTGGATATACAATTGAGACATTCAAGATCTTTTTACATTTTGTTTTCGTGATGTAGGGGTAAGGGCATGGGCAAATGGTTTGACGAGTATTTCGAGGTCTATAACAGATGGGGCCCGAAGAAGCATTACAAGTACTATAATCCTGTTACGGGAGAGCTCAACCTGAACAGTATCTTGGGATTGATCTCGGCATGTTTGTCAGGATTTAATCTTTTTAAGTATATGACGGTTCATGAGCTTGGCCTTGCCATCATCCTTGGTATCATAGGGATGGGGACCGGGATTGCAGGACTGATATTATCGGTCATGAATATCCCGTATTCCATAAGGAGCAGGAGTATCTACAGGGTAGGGGTTACTTTTATGGGACTTCTGACCTCTGTGGCCGGCATCCTGCTCTGTGCAGCACTTGTATTTATAATAGTATCAATCCCTGATATGGGTTAGGAGGTGTCAATATGCCGCACGTGATCATCAAATGTTATAAGGGGCGTTCAGAAGAAGTCCTTCAGGGCTGCGCCGACAAAGTAGCTATGGAAGTGGCAAATACTTTGGGATGTGACATGTCATCAGTCTCCGTCTCCGTCAAGGAGTATGACAAGGAAGACTGGAAGCCTGAAGTATGGGACAGGGATATCGCTCCCGAGATGGATTCTCTTTATAAGAAGCCCGGTTATACCTGCTCATGAATAGCCGGCATCATCCCATGACCTGTCATCTTCGGTAAAGCCCTTGGATGATCTTATCTTCACAACGAGCTTGACGATCAGGCCTGACATGATGCTCAGTATGATGATGCACCAGCCGAAGACGATGTTGGCCCACAGCGGGTAACCGTCAGCAGCTCCATAGATGCCGCCGCTCTTCAAGAGGGTGATGATGTTCCATATGATAAGTCCGATAAGAACGGCAGGTGATATGATCCTGATGGAAGGGATGAACCACCATGACGGAGCCTTGAACTTTCCGGTGTTGCGGTTGATCTCATCGAGGATCTTCGTGGTCTTGAAGAACCATCCTGCCGTGATCATCTCAGCTACGCCCGTCATGATCAGAGTGTAGCTGTTGATAAAGTAGTCAACGGTGTCAAGTATGGCAACGCCTGCTCCCGTAACGAATATAAGGCTTGCGATACCTTCGTTGATGCAGAGCGCCAGAGTCGTCTTCTTCTTGTTCAGATGGAACTTGTCCGATATCGCAGTCGATGCGCCTTCGACCATTGAGAAGAGCGAATCGATCGCCAGAGTGATCAGGCAGAAGTAGAATATGAACGCGAAGATCATGTTGAAGACACTGCTGTCTGAGATCTTGACTATAGCCTGCGGATAGATGATAAATGCGGTCGAGATGCCTGATGCGGACATGTCGCCCAGCATTCCCGTTCCTGCCATCGTGGTGAACATGACTATTCCCGCCAGCAGGCTTATGAACATATCTGCGAAAGCGATGATGACCGTATCTGTGACGACATTCGAGTCGCTGCTGAGGAACGACCCGTACGCGAACATGACAGCCATGGAAGTCGACAGTGAATAGAAGACCTGGCCGATCGCATCAACCCAGAGGTTTGAATCAGCAAGCGCCGTCCAGTCGGGGATGAACAGCTTGGCAAAACCCTCCATAGCCCCCGGCATCATAAGTCCCCTGAAAGCCATTATGACGAGGCAGATGACGGGAAGTGACACCGTGAACTTTACGACCTTGCCGACTGTTGTCGTACCGTTGCGTATGCAAACGTAGCACAGCACCCAGGCCAGGATGAGGCATCCGAACACGGGCCATGAGATGATGTCAAAACCCGAGAAATCTCCTGTTGCCTTGACCGTGTCAAGCCATAGTGTGCTGGCGGCTTCTGTATTTCCCGTAAGCCCCATGAACTTATAGCTCATGAAGAACATCATTATGATCCACGCGAAAACAGCCGCGTAATATATCGAGACGAAGATGCTGTTGGACACGGCTATCCAGCCGATCCCCTCAGATCCTTTCCTGAGCGTGCGCATGGAGCCCGGAGCGCCGAGCCTCGTGTGCCTTGCAACTGATATCTCCATCATAAGAAGGGGGATACCTATGATGATCATGGCGATGAAATAGACAAATATGAAAGCTCCGCCGCCGTATTTGGCGGCCAGTCCCGGAAATCTCCAGGCATTACCAAGTCCTACTGCCGATCCTATCGCCGCAAGGATAAAGGCAGATCTGGACGACCATTTCTCACGCAAAAAAGAGGCACCCCCTCGTAATATCCTGTTTTATATGTAATGATAGCACGGACTTGCCGCGATTTATAAATAATTTATAAAATAATCCGTTAACGGGTTCCTTTTTGGCGCCTTATGCGGTTATAATCAAGACAATATGGGTAGAGGGGAAGGTTTAAAGCGTTGTATTATGCCAGTATTGGAATAATAGCATTGATAGTTCACGTTATCGTTAATTTTGAAGCGCTGCGTATAGTAGACGTACCGGGCGAGAATCTGATCCGTTCCAGATACCGCAATTATCTGTATGCATTGATCGCATTTTACATTGCGGATGCATTTTGGGGATTCTTCTATGAAGAGCGGTGGCTGATACCCACATACATCGATACATGCATGTTCTTCTTCACTATGGTATTGTCTGTCCTCTTCTGGACGAGGGCCGTTGTAGCTTTTACCGGCAGCAAGAGCATAGTCGCCAGGATCCTTATCGGAGGCGGATGGTTTATCTTCACTTTCGAGGTGCTGGTGCTCGTGATCAATATCTTCACGCCGTTCGTATTCTCGTTTGCGGAAGACAATGTATACCTGCCTCTTCCCGGAAGATACATTACCCTTTACATGCAGATGGCGCTCTTCTTTTCCACGTCATTATATGCTTTCTATTCAGCGATCAAGGTCAAGGGCACGGGGAGATATCATCATATAATGGTCGCTCTGTCCGGTGTCATAATGACAGCTTTCATCACTCTTCAGATGTGGTCGCCTGAGATGCCGTTATATTCACTGGGATGCATGTTCGGAACGTGCGTTATCCACTCTTTCGTGTACAGGGAGAGGAAGGTGGAGCACGATCACGAGATGAAGGCTGCCAACAGGAAGGCGTACAGGGACGGGCTTACGGGAGTCAAGAACAAGCTGGCATATCTCGAGGCCTTAGAAGACCTGGAGACATCCGTGGAGGATGGTTCACTCACGGAATATGGCGTTGTGGTATTCGACCTCAATGATCTCAAGACCATCAACGATACAATGGGACATGAGACAGGCGATGAATACATCAAGAGCGCTTGCATGCTCATATGCCACCAGTTCAGGCATAGTCCCGTGTTCAGGATCGGCGGTGACGAATTTGTAGCCATCCTCAGGGGCGGCGACTATGAGATCAGGGAGCAGCTCGAGATCGAGTTCAGAGAGAAGATCGACGATAATCAGAAGAACGGTTCTGTCGTTGTATCGAGCGGACTTGCGGTCTATATCCCCGGGCAGGACAGCAATTACAATGATGTCTTCAAGCGCGCGGATGAACTCATGTACGAGCGCAAGCAGGCGCTTAAATCAGCCTTATGAACCTGATCAGGATCGATGACATAAACGCCCCGGAATTGGATATCTTCGCGAGGGTGACGGAGCCCCAGCTGAGAAGTTACTACGAGACAGGTCCGGGATTGTTCCTTGCAGAGACCGGCAATGTGATAATAAGTGCCCTCGAGGCAGGCTATGAGCCCTTATCGATGCTAGTGGAGACCAACAGACTGGAACTTGAGGCTGTACCGGTATTCGATGCCGTGGAGAGGTGCTGCGGCAGGGAGATAATGGATACTCTTCCCGTGTATGTGGCAGATCAGGAAGTCATGATCAATATTACAGGATATCATCTTGTGCGCGGTCTGTGGATGGCTTTCAGGAGGAAAGAAGAACTCACGATCGAACAGTTATGCACAGGAAAAAGGCGCATCGCTGTCCTGATGGATGTGGTCAATCCCGCTAATGTCGGCGCGATCATAAGGTCTGCGGCCGCGCTCGGGATGGACGGCGTCCTTCTGACTCACGTCACGGTCGATCCGCTGACCAGGCGCGCCGCGAGGGTGAGCATGGGCACAGTATTCCAGATCCCCTGGGCAAGGGCCACGCGCTGCGATCCGGAAGGCAAAGTGCTGATAGATGTCCTTCATTCTTACGGGTTTACAACGGTCGCCATGGCTTTGACAGAAGATTCCACAAGCGTTGACAACGATGAGATAAGGTCCAATGAGAAGCTTGCCGTGATACTCGGTACTGAAGGCACGGGACTTCCTGATGAGGTGATATCAGCAAGTGATTACCGCGTAATGATACCAATGCATCACGGGGTGGATTCGCTGAATGTCGCTGCAGCGAGCGCCATCAGTTTCTGGGAATTGCTCAAGTAGTATGATATAGTAAGATCGTTAGGGGAGGGTTAGGTTATGAGAAGTACGAAGATCGTAAGTATCTTGTTGGCAGCATTATTTGTTTTCTCTTTTGCCGGCTGCAGTTCCAAAAAGAAGTGCGCCTCATGCGGCAAGACCGAGGATGAAGTGGAACTGTTCCTGTTAGATCCTAAGGTCTATCCCAATTCCGAAGACGCAGGAAATTACTACTGTTCTGTCTGCTACAGGATTGCTGTTAGCAGGATCGAGGTTCCGGAGATCGCTGATGCCATATCTGACCAGGAGAAGTCACAAAGCGATGAAGCAGCACTGAAGGAGATGGTTGCCAAGTTCTTCGATGCCTTCGATAAGGGCGACTATGAACAGATGAAGCCTGATTGTTCCCTGAACTGCATAAGCAATTGCTTCCGTGATGGCGGAGTGTTCGGCATGAAGAGGGCAAAGGTCACGGAATACGGACCCGGTGAGTTCTATGAGACCAACCAGGGTGTTCATATGTATAAGATCAAGGTTACTGTCGATATGGAACCGCTGGAAGGTTCATCACTTGCCGGACAGAACAGCACCTCATTCTATGTGTTACTCCTTCAGAACGTGGGCGGCAAATGGATCATCCACGATCTCAAGACAGAAGTCTGACAGTTATAAGTGCTGTTTGATCCTGGCAGGGATCCCTTCGAGTTCGAGGTTGCGGTTTCCGGTAAAATAGTACTTGTCGCCATTGTGGTCGATCTTGCCTGCGTGCCAGTATTCGATCCCGTATATGTCGCGTTTATCTTTGTAGTAAAGCTCCACGCTCCTGCCGCATGCAAGCTCCTCATTCTCGAGCCAGAACCTGCCGTTTCCGCCGCGGCGTAATTTGCCCGTGATCACTACATCTGCATTAAGGCGTTTGACCTGGTAGTAAGCTTCCTCCAGCTCTTTGCAGAAATGCTCCAGCTGTTCCTGGACATATAAAGTCTCGGCATTCGGTATGAGATCCGGGATCTGGACCTGTTCCTGATCCAGGTACTGCGTATCCTTGAAAAACTTCTCTATCTGTGTCTGCAGAGCTGCGGCTGATCTCAGCCATTGTTCGTACTTGATCATAGGGCGTACCTCCTTCGTACCGCGCATAAACGAACCTGTCACTTCTAATCTTATCGCATTTATCGTTTTTTTAGATTACAAATATCAGCTATTTTTTGCCGTGGGGATGTTGCGCAGGTGAATGAAGTTGACCGTGACATGACTGCCAGCATATCAAGGATTAAGGTCTTTGATATAATGTGCGTATGGATGCAGAGAAAGTAAATGAAGCAGTTGAGCGCATAAGCGCGATGGAAGAGCGCCTTGATAAGGCGCTTACTGTGATCTCTAACCTCGAGAAAGCCACCTGCGCGTATGAGGAATATCAGTCCGAGATCAAGATCCTGGAAGATTATTATACAAGCCGGCAGTGGAAAGAAGACCTGGAACTTGACAGGTTGGGGATGCTCCCGCCCGAGCTGAAGCGCGGCGTCCTGTCTGAAGACGGCATCTATAACATGCTCGAAAGGAACAGCGAACTTCAGTAGATGACTACAGCGAACTGGCGCGCATTGTAGATCGGTTCAAATATCTCAGCTGAGATCCTGTATTCGCCAAGGTGGCCGGCCGCACAGTCATTGATGATGAAAGAATTATCCCCGTAAGCACCGACGACGCACAGGCAGTGGTTGTTCTCGACCTCGCCCTTCTCCGTCCTGCTCCATTCATAGTGCTTCCACTCAGGCGCCTTCCAGCTGCCGGTCACATAGACCAGCACGACATGACCTGCCTGAAGCTCCTTTATGAGCTGTGCAGGCGACGCCCCCGAAATGTCCCTGGCACCGCCGTACCTGCTTGCCCACTCCGCAAGCGCCTTGGGGTAGATCGAAGTGCGCTTGCCCTCATTCGTGCCCTCATGTCCGATGCACGGATTACCCATGTATCCGTCGTAAGGCGTATCGCCCTTCGGCATGGTATCCATGAAATCATGAAGCGACATGTAATTAATGTATCCCTTGCCGCTAAGCGCCATGTAGAGCGACACGCCCTCGCACCCCAAAGGATACCCTTCCTTCTTCTGGTTGTAGGTGGGGATCTTCGTATATGCTATGATCTCATCCTTCTTGGCAGGCAACGGAGTCAGGAGATTCGCATCCCCCGGGTCGTAGCCCATATCCGCCTTAACACTCAATGGCTTGTCATCCCCCTTCAGATCTGACTTCCCCCAAACAAACAGCGAGTCGCGGTAGAACATAAATATATCAATGCTGTTTATGATAACGGCAACACAGGCTGCCGCCGCCAGTATGCCGATCAAGGCAAACCGTATCTTATCCTTTTTGCTGTGTTTTTTCTGCTTTAGCTTCATAATGCATTACATTGTATATTATTTTGGTGATTTTTGCTCATGAAAAATGAGGGAGGGGGAGGGGTGGCTTGTTACATTACATTCCATTCCTGTTATGACACCCGGGACACCTTTGCGTTAGTGCAGTAATGACCGGAATCCTGTGGATCTGACAGATCATGTGACAATAGTCTGACTATTCAGACAAACGTTCAGACTGGAGGCGGTTAGTCTGAGGACTAGTCTGACTATTCAGACAAACGTTCAGACTGGAGGCGGTTAGTCTGAGGACTAGTCTGACTATTCAGACAAACGTTCAGACTAGAGGCTGTTAGTCTGAGTGCTTGTCTGAGCCAGATGCCATATGCCTTACAGTTAGTGCGACTGACAATGCCGGATGACACCCGGGACACCTTTGATCCGGTAAGGAATCATGGAGTTGGTCAGCTCATTCTATAGATCACTCTATGTTTTTTCATTACATAGAGCGTTACATAGAATATTCTATAAACCACTCTATGTATTTGCATTACATAGAGCAATTCATAGAATGGATCGTCCGGTAGCCTTAAACCAACCCAAATCTGACACCCGGGACACCCTCGCATCTCACATGCCACCCTCACATTTTCACATGCCACCCCCGCCACACAAAAAGAACCGCCTCTCACGAGGCGGTTCTCATCAATTATCTAATCTTATCTTCGTCAGAGTTCGTCAGCCGGAACGAAAGGCAGCTCGATCGGCGCGTTCGTTGCAGGCGACTTTGTAGGATCTGCCGGCTTGGAAGTCGGCTTGGAAGGAGCCTTTGTAGGAGCCTTTGTAGGCGTCTTCGTAGGAGTCTTGCTGCTCTCCTTGGTAGGTTCGGTAATGATCACTTCGCCTCCGTCAGTAGCAGGTCCGGGTGCGGGAGCCACTGTCTGAGCAGTTGTCGTTGTAGTCGTGCCGTCATCAGGATCTCCCCAGGGCATCGTTGTTGTCGTTGCGTTAGGATCAAATGTGATGTTGCCGGTCTCATCCGTGATGATCGTGATGTCCGTAGCTGCTGAACCGTCTGATGAGCTCATTCCCGTATCAGATACTGTTGTCGTGTCAGGGAGAAGATCGTCAGCTTTGTTGCAGGATCTGATGAGCAGTACTGTAACGAGTGCTGCGATCAGTACGCCTAAGATGATCGATGTGATTATGATAGGTCTCTTGTCGTCCATAATGATGTCTCCTTTGGTTTGCACACAATTCTTGTATTCCTGAGGAGATTATATCACTTTTGAAATACGCGCATATGAATAAAGTGACAATATAATGTAACGCAGGTAAGTCCTTTTTTATGCATGATATTATTATATACCCCCTCCGCGAAAACTTCACAAACCCTCTCCCAAAACACCGTCTCTGTACCATTAATGACACATGCCCCATGATATCATTAGGACAACAAAGACAGGTGAACGCTAATTAAAGGAGGCTTAAGACCATGGATAACAAGTTTTTTATCACGATTGCAGGCACAGAGTTCAGGCACGGTTCTGATTTCCTCGAGAAGGGCGATGTTCTTAACCTCGTCAAGGAGCCTGACAACGAGTACGATACGGAGGCGATCGCCGTCAAGGTGACACCTCTCGGCAAGATCGGATACGTGGCGAACAGTGTCAAGACAAGGATCGGTGAGACGATGAGCGCCGGAAGGCTCTACGATAAGATCGGCGATGAAGCCAGGGCGGAAGTCGTTTATACTCTCGATCAGGGTGTAGTGGCAGTTGTTACCGAAGGTATCATTGGCGCGTGATGCAGGCAACAGTGCCGGCAAACTGGGCGGCATCTGATGGTCTTGTATCATCTGCGTGGAACCAGCTTAAGGTCACGGATGTCTTGGTAAGCCCCATCTGACCACAGGCGGTGGTATCGGTGATCCTGTCATATTCTGACTTGGTGAGCCGGTTATCGCGGATATCGAAGTAATTTCCGAGATCACCGCCTTCGTCAACGTGGTACATGCCGGTCGCGACAGGCTCGAACATCAGAAAGTCTTTTCGCAGTGACATCAGGTATTTGATCTCATTGCGGCCTGCGGTTCCTGAGGGTGATATGTCGCTGATCCCGTAGCATATTTGGGTATCATCGTAGTACGCATCGAGTTTGTCAGCCATGATGTCGGGAGTGTTGGCCATCGTCCTGTCGTAGGCGACGATGAAGCTGTATCTCTGGGGAACGGACGGATCATATTCATAGAACTCGAATGAAGTGGTGAATTCATCGCCTTCAGTCCTGGCGACGATGAGTTCCACATTGCCGTCGAGGTCGAGGTCAGTAAATGAGATCATGTTCCCGGCCGCACCATCAGGCATATATGTCTCCCAGGTGTACGGTTCGTCTAAGATCTCCCTGATCTGATCCTCATAGGTCTGTGCGGGAAGAGGAGCATAAGTATCACCGGATGACTCTGAAGTATCTGAGGTGTCAGAAGGTTCTTCTAACGAGCCTGAGACGGAGGGTTCAGTTACGGTAACGGCTGCTGATGTGGCATCAGCAGATGATCCTTCCGGTGCCGCGGTACTGCCTGACGGAGTCAGTATGGTACACCCGGCAAGACACGGGATCATAAGACCTGTAACGACGTAGAGAATTGATTTGTTCACAGCAGACACCTCACTTCTTTGCTATTATATAACTAACATGTTCGATATCAAAATCTGACGGAGATTTGGAATGAGACTATACATTACAGACAGCACTTCATGTATCACGGGATCAGCGGTTAAGAGCATTCTTGAGAAGTCCCGTGACACCGTGTTCATTGTTCCCGAACCTGCGAAAGCGCAGGTCGAGAGATGCGTCATCAATACGCTTGCCGGCATGAACGGCGGTGGAGCATTTAAGGCATCGGTCAGGGATAAGACCAAGACGATCCCGGTGACTGCCGCTTTCGCGGACGGCGATGTCGTGAGCTTTCTTAAGCTGTCTGACAGGATCCTTGGTGCCTGCGGTGTGATCATGCCTTCTTCGGGCGACATAATCCTGCGCAATGCGATCTATGATGTGCTGGCTGCTCATCATGATGAGTTCAATACTTTCGGGAATCTCATGGGCAGGTGTGAGAATATCAATAAGCTCATATCGATACTCGGGGATTTCGCGAGGTACAGGATCAATGCTGAGGAGATAGGCAGGGCGGTCGATGCGGCGAAGGACAAGGAGTCGTCATATGTCGGGAAGCTCAAGGACATCAAGCTCCTGATGGAGTATCTTAATGAGCTCAGTGACATGTATTCGCTTAAGCTGCTGACAGACCCGATCGGCATGGCTTCGGATATCTTAAGCAGGATCGGCGAGGCAGATCTATCCGCTGCAAGATACAGGCAGCTTCGGATGATCCTTAGTCATGATATCGCAGTCGTACAGTTTGGCGTGACGCGTAATCTCACACCGGGCGAGTATGCGCTCCTGAAGGAATTAGACAGGCTGTCGCGCGGCGTTGACATATATCTGAACGGCAGCACGGAAGAGGGCCGGGGTGCCTTCTACAAGTGTTCGGATCAGGTGATCAGGACGCTGAAGGATTCATGTGATGCAAAGCTCATTAATGTGCCGTATGAAGATTCGGGATCAGATCTTACCAGGATCGCCGGATGCTATTCGGAGGGCGATATGAAGCCCCTGAAGGACATGGGCACTGATAAGGTCGTATTGTCCGACATCGAAGGTACCGACAGCAGGATAGGATACATCATGGACAGGATAATGGATCTTACCCGCAGGGAAGGTTACAGATACAGAGACATCAGGATCGTCTGCTGTGATGAGGACCTGACGGCAAAGTTCAGGTCGATCGCATCCGGGTACGGGCTCGATATCTTTATCGACAGGAAGATCGCACTCAATAATACGGCTGTGCCGAAGTTCGTCGAGTTATTCCTGAAGCTCCCCATATCGAGGTTCAGGCTTGAGGACGTACTGGCAATATTAAGGAGCGGCATGCTCAAGGTCCATCCGCGTTATGTTGATATCTTCGAGAACTATTGCGTGGCGAAGAATATCGTGGACAGCACCAGGATGTTCAACGAGGCGAATTATGATGATGCTGAAGATAAGTATGCAATGAAGATGCTGCTCGAGGAAGGGACCGTTCCGGGCGAGGAAGAGAAGATCGTCACGGCAGGCTGCTTTGTTTATGGTTACATCGTGGAGCGTGTCCTCATGCCGCTTAGGAAATCCGTCCTGGAAGTGTATAACAGGGAGGATATGGCAGGCAAGGCGGAGGCATTGTTTGATTATCTCGACAGCATCAGGGACTACACGGAAGCTCTGCGCGATGAACTGATGGACAGCGGCAAGACGGATGTGGCAGAGGCGACGATACGTGCATACGATGAGACGATGGCGCTCCTTGCGGCGTTCATGCATGAGATGAACAGGGTGGAGATAACGCAGAGGAATTTCCTTGAACTGTACAGGACCGACATGATGAACAAGGTGTCGGGCACCATCCCGCTGAAGGTCGATTCAGTTGAGATAACATCGCCCGAGCATGCTTATTATTCCCCGTGCAAGGTCATGTTCATCTTAGGCGCCAAACGTGACAACTTCCCTTACAGGGGATGTGTCGACGGGATAATGAGCTCATCTGAACTGAGTGAACTTGCAGGTTCCATCTCGGTCACGCTCCCCGATAAGAAAGTCGTGCAGTCGAGGGAAGAATTCATAACCTCCTGTCTCATATTGGGAGCCGTAACGGACCGTCTCTACATGATCCATGAGCATGGCGCACATACGAGCAGGGTCTTCGATGACCTTACCTTCTGTGTCAGGAAGGAAGACATCAGGATCGATCCGTACAAGGTCAGGATCTATGGCGAATACACTCCGAGAAGGTTTGATTTCAAGACAGCCAGGATCTCTCCCGAACTCATGGATATCCTGCTTAAGGACGGAATGAGGGTAAGCGTTACGACCATCGAGAAATACATGGAATGTCCGATCGAGTTTATGTTCGATAAGGTGCTCGGCATCAGGGAACGTGACGATAACAGGGAGGTCAAGGCGAATCATTTCGGAACGCTCGCTCATAAGATGTTCGAGGTCGGGGTGGAAGAGGCCTGCAAGGTCTTCGATACGCCGGAGAAGCTCGGCGAATATGCAGCTAAGCTCGCCACTGACCATGAGCTGCTGAACCGGGTCTGCGAGGAAGTCCTTGAGAGGACAGTAAGAGAGGAGAAGCTTGCAGGTTCACTTGATGCGGACGGCAGCATCAACAGGACGTTCAATAATAACCAGGGCAACAAATTGAGGAGGATGTTCAGGTTCCTGTATCCGCCTGTGCTTAAGGAATGTGCCGACAGCAGGTTTATGCCAAAGGGCTATGAACTTAGGATCGGGGAAGGCGATTATCTGCTCAGATACGGGTCAAGGGGGCATGAGTTCTCTTTTACCGGTTCGATCGACAGGCTCGATGTGTCAGCTGATGATCCGAATGCTTTCAGGATCCAGGATTACAAGACTTACGTCAAAGCGTTCGATCCCAAACTGCTCCTTAACGGCGTGCAGATCCAGCTTCCCGCATATGCTGCGTCAGTGTGCCACAGCAACAGCGATCTCGTGCCTGTCGACATGGGGTATTCCAAGATATCCCTTGACATAACAACGACTGCTTCAGGTCCTGTATTCAAGCAGAAGAACGCTAACCTCGGCAGGGAAGAGATGGATATCGCGATCAGATATGCTGATCATGTGATAAAGCAGGCGATCGAAGACATATCAGCGGGTATTGCCAACGCGCTCCTCAGCGAGGCTGCGAAGGGACATTCTGATTTCCATAAGATGATGGGGCTTTCGGGCAACCCGCAGTCCAAGCCGGTCACAAAGCCTGCCATTGAAGTTGAAGATAAGAACTACATTGACAAGATGTCTGAGATATTGGGTGAGACAGAAGATGGGCAAGATTGAATTTACAGGTGAACAGAAGACGATAATAGATGCGGACATCAGCGACGTGCTCGTATCTGCTGCGGCAGGTTCGGGTAAGACGACTGTCCTTGTCGAGAGGATAATAAGGGAGATCTCGGAGGGCAAGCTGTCGATCGACAGACTGCTCGTCGTGACCTTTACAAATGATGCTGCCGATAACATGGCAAATAAGATCGAGAATTCGCTGAAGGAGAAGATCACCAAGGCCAGGGACAGCGGTGACTTGGAGCTTGCCGGAAGGCTTGCAGAGCAGCTCGACCTGCTCCCGAATGCATATATCCAGACGATCGACAGTTTCTGTTCTCGTGTCATCAAGGAGAAAGGATACCTTATCAAGGTTCCTGAGGACATGGATGTTTTCGCGCCCGGTAATGTCATCCTGGATGAGTGCAATCTTGTCCTTATCCTCGATCAGGCGGTAAGCCTGGCGGTAGATGAGATGTTTACGCAGGCAAGCGGCGAAGATGATCCGTTCATCAAACTGACGAACAGGTTCGGCAACGGCAGGACTGACGATTCGCTCATTGCAAGTGTTACTGAGATCTATAAGAAACTGAGGAGCCTGCCGGATTATATTGCAAAGATAGAGGAATTTACTGCTGAACGCAGAGCTAACGATCAGGCCGAGAAGATCCGTGCGATCGAGTTTCTGCTCGAGACGATAGCCGGATCGTTCAGGAAGATAAAAGGTCAGTTCGGGGATGCAAAGGACTATTGCTTCAGGACCGGACGGTTACCGGTTCCTGCCAGTGTCAAGAAGAACAGGGAGGAGGCGTGTGAACATGCCTTTGATGCTTTCGAAGAGTATGTAGACAGTGTTCTTGATGCTTATGATGCCCCGGGTCTTACCGAACGTGAGAAATATGAAGCGGTGAGGAATATAGATCCGGTTGCTGAAGTGCTGTCAGCTAAGTTTCTGGGCGGCCTTCAGAAGATGGATCACAGCGATCCCGATGATGTGGAATTTGCATACAATCTGTCGTGCTTCGGCGTAGTGCTCGATCTGACGGGCAGACTTCTCAAGGAAAGGAAGTGTTCGGTGCCGCTTAACTTTGCCAGATACGCAGGAGCTAACCGCCTTCCGGAGTCGTTCAAGAATATCATTGCGAGGAGCTTTGATGAGCATCTGGAGGAAACGAGGATCAATACGGAGATCATCACCGCGTATACTGAGCTCATCAAGAAATGTGACAGGAATTATGCAAGGCTCAAGGCATCCGTTCACGGAGCGGATTTTGCCGACCAGGAGTTCGGTGCGCTGAGCGTCCTTAAGGGCGAAGATAGTGATGCCAGGGATTATTACCGCGATAAGTTTATCGAGATCTATATCGATGAGTATCAGGACAACAGCCCACTGCAGGATGATATAATCACGTCTTTTGCCAGGCGTGAGAACGGAGGCAATGTATTCAGGGTTGGTGACGTTAAGCAGAGCATCTATAAGTTCAGAAATGCCGATCCTTATATGTTCATGGAGAGACAGGATGACAAGACACAGCTGACTCGTTACATAACACAGAATCACAGGAGCAGCAGGCAGATATTGGATTTTGTCAATTTTATCTTCGAACAGGTGATGACAAAGGATGCAGCTGAGGTCGAATACGATGAGAACCAAAAGCTCAACCCGTCTGACGAAGCAAAGGATTCCAATATTCCGCGCGTTGTTATTTGTGACCTGTCGGCAAAGTTCTGGGATACATATGACAGTAATGGCGTCAGGAGCGATACTGAAGAAGACGATGAACAGGAGGCTGCACCTGCAGTTAAGAGGAACAAAGAAGGGAATATCGATTCCAAGGTGCTCAGCGCAAGGCTTAAGCCTGCCTTGTGTTTTGGCGTTCTCAAAGAGGTGAGGAGATATATTAACGAACTGTCTTATAAGCCGGAGGATATCTGTATCCTGGCCAAGAAGAGCGACCAGTGCAAATACATTGCGGATTTTCTGAGGAAGAACGGGATTGCGGCACAGGCTGATGACAGGACGAGGATCTTCGAGGACCTTGATATCCAGAGCGTGATACACCTGATAATACTGATGGGCAATGAGTACCGCGACGAGTACCTTATGTCGGTAATGCTCAGGAATTTCAGGTTCAGTAATTTTACGCTCGATGATCTTGCCGGAGTCAATGCATACTTCAAGGTCAGTGATCCGGGTTATCTGAGCCTTAATCTCATGACCAGATTAAGGAAGTTCTGTGAAGAAGATGAAGAGTCTGACCTTGCAAAGAGACTCGCACATTTTATCGACGTCTTTGATGATCTCAGGATGACTTCCAGAGTAGGTGACATCGATGATCTTATCGACGAGATCTACATGACATCAGGGATAATGGCAAACGTTAAGACAGAGGACAACCTCGGAGCAAAGAAACTCATATTGCTCAAGGACTGGCTGACTGATAATTTCAAGAGATACGGTACCGACATAGGTACGATCGCGAGCAAGCTCGAGGACATGAAGATCAAGATCAACAGGAATGCCCTGTTCGGTGCCAAGGATTATTCCGAGCAGGCAGTCAGGTGCATGACCATACACAAGAGCAAAGGCCTTGAGTTCCCGTGTGTCATCCTCGCTTTCGATGACAGCCAGGAGGGCGCCGACAGGAGCGGAACTGTCGTGTTCGACAGGGATTACGGTCTGATCGCAGATGATTTTGACGAATCGGCATTAAGGACGATGACGTCACTGGAGAAATCGATCAATGCCGTCAAGAACAAGAAGGCAAACAATGCGGAGACACTAAGGCTCCTCTATGTCGCGCTGACGAGGGCCAAGTCCGAACTCAGCATCGTAACCGGAGTTGATTATGAAGCGGGCGGCGGTGTCTCTTTCGCGAAGAACAGCATCGAAGGCGCGATGGCGAATGAGGATATCACTTTCGGGCTGGGGCACTGGCTGCAGGGCAATGCCAAGATCGGGTATGCGGTAATGTCAGCCGTGATAAGGGCGTCCTGTGCTTCCGGCTTGAGGAAGTGCCTCGGCATCAATGAGGCGATGATGAAGAGAGTGATACCGTACGACGGATTTGAGTTCTGCCCGCTGACTGATGACGAACTGATAGAGCTTTCCAAGGTGGCAGGCGAGAATACTGAAGTCAGCGTTGAGGAGCCGGTCGATAGTGTAAGTGCCGTTGATCACGGAGCGTATAAGCATGAGAAGGTGATAACGATACCATTCAAGGTGGCGGTAACTGGTATCAACGACTGGAACATCTCTACCACGACTCACGTTGACATGAAGGTCAAGGACAAGGAGGAATACCTCGATAAGTTCTCGGGAAGGGTGACCGCATCAGGCAAGGGTACGATCGTACACCTTATCATGCAGTGGGCTGATCCTGCAGTCTACAAAGACGGCGTGGAGAGCCTGATGAGTGAAGTCGGAAGGCTCATAGAAGAAGGCGTATTCGACAGGTATCAGCCTGATGACATAAGGATTGTCGCAGAAGAATTTGCTGACGGGATAATGGCCTTTGCAGGAAGCTCCGTGGGCATCAAGATGGCACAGGCGTCAGAGCAGGGAAGAGCCGAATTTGAGAAGCCGGTAGTGTTCGCAGTTCCCGCATATGAGGGCGCGCCTTCTGAGGACTTCGTTCTTGTTCAGGGTATCATCGATGCAATCTTCTACGAAGATGACGGCGCGGTGATCGTTGACTACAAGACAGATGACTATGGCCCGGTAACTGATGAGGAGATAATAAAAAATGCCCGTGAAAGGCATTCTTTCCAGATAAGCTGCTATGCGGCTTCGTGTGAGGCTTCGGACATCCCGGTCAAGTCAAGATATCTTTATCTCGTAAGATACTCGAGATTGGTTGAGATCTGAGCATCTTGAAGAAATCCTTCATCATGGCGGCGCACTCTTCCTCAAGGATGCCGCCCTCGTATTCGACCTGATGGTTATGTCCGTGGCTGACATTGAAGATGTCATTGCATGAGCACACGGCACCGCTCTTGGGTTCATACGCTCCGAAATAAACCTTGCGGATCCTCGACTGGATGATCGCGCCCGCACACATCGTGCAAGGTTCAAGCGTCACGTACATATCGCAGTCGTTGAGCCTGAAGTCGCCGATCTTCCTGCATGCCTTGTCGATCGCGAGGACTTCTGCGTGGCAGATCGCGTTGCCCCTCGTCAGCCTTAGGTTGTGCGCCCTTACAAGGATCTTATCGTCCTTGACAATAATACAGCCGATAGGGCACTCTCTCTTGTCGAGTGCCTTCTCGGCTTCCTTGATCGCTTCATACATAAAATACTCAACCCTGTTTGCGGGTTTGAGATCCGGATATAAAACAGACTTGCGCTTGGGCATTACTTCAGTACGTTGTACTCGATAAAGCTTACTGCTGCATCTGTCTGTGCCTTCAGATCATCGGGATGCTGGCACAGGATCCTGATCAGCCTGTTGCTGAGCGCGCCTTCAACAGAGAGCTTCTCGACCTGCTCCTCGCCGTAATGCTCGGATACGAATTCTTCAAGCTGCTTGGTGCTGACGATCTCATTGATCAGGTTCATTGTCATCTGCAGGTATGCTTTCCTTAATTCCTCAATGGTGCAGTCATTTGCCGGATCGGTGAATTGCTTATACTGTTCAAGCCAATCTTTGCCATTCAATGCATCTAACATAGAAAATTACCTCACTATTTGATGTAATTACATTATACATAACTTATTGTGGTAAAAAAGCGAAAATGTAGTAATATAAGTTAAATTTGCTTTTATGAACAAATGGAGAGGTGTTATTTATGTCAAGCAAAGCAGTCAAAAGAGAGGATCCCAAAGCAAAAAAGAAGGATTCCAAACTTAAGCAGGTCCTTAACAAGATCTTCATCGACGGTCTGTCCGGAATGGCGACAGGTCTGTTCTGTACACTTATCATCGGTACCATCGTAGGAACGATAGGCGGATATATCCCCGGTGACATCGGCGTATTCATCACGCTGATCGGTAAGATGGCGCAGTGCCTCATGGGTGCCGGCATAGGTCTCGGTGTGGCAGTCAAGTACAAGGAGACGCCGCTCGTTACGATCTCAGCTGCAGTATGCGGCATGATCGGTTCCTATGCGAAAGTCTTCACGGCAGATGCCGCGCTCCTCTTTGAGGGCAAGCAGGTATTGCTGCCTTCACCCGGTGAGCCTTTGGGCGCTTTCGTTGCGGCAATGGTAGGCATCGGCATCGGTCACCTCGTTGCAGGCAAGACAAAGGTCGATATCATCATCACGCCCCTGTGCACGATCGCAGCCGGCGGTACTGCAGGCATCCTCTTAGGTCCCTGGGTATCGGCGTTCATGACATGGCTCGGCGGCATCGTTAACTGGGGTACGGAGCAGCAGCCGCTCCTCATGGGTATCATCGTATCAGTTCTCATGGGCATCTTCCTCACACTGCCCATCTCATCTGCGGCGATCGGCGTCGCACTCGGTCTGTCGGGAATAACGGCAGGCGCTGCAACGATAGGTTGTTGCTGTAATATGATCGGTTTTGCGGTAATATCATATAGAGAGAACAAGATGGACGGTCTTCTTGCCCAGGGTCTCGGAACATCGATGCTCCAGATGCCCAACATCATCAAGAATCCCAGGATCTGGATCCCTTCGATCATCTCAAGCGCGATCTTAGGACCCATATCCACGATGGTCTTCGGGATGACGAGCAATGCGGTAGGTTCAGGAATGGGTACTGCCGGACTCGTAGGACCCATATCAACGTTCACTACAATGGCTGAGACGACCAATCCCTGGATCGTCGTTGGCGAGATCGTACTGATGTATTTCGTATTGCCTGCAGCGATAAGCCTCGGCATTTCGGAATTCATGCGCAAGAAGAACTGGATCAAGTTTGGAGACATGAAGCTTGATATCTAAGGTGGGATTATGAGCAAGTATGATGACCTTAACAGGATAATCTCTGAGAGCGAACACATCGTGTTCTTCGGAGGCGCGGGCGTATCCACTGAGAGTGGGATACCTGATTTCAGGAGCAAGGACGGTCTTTACAACAACCGTGACGTGCAGTTTGACAGATATACGCCGGAATATCTCCTGTCCATCAACTGTCTCGAGGATGCCCCGAAGATCTTCTACGAGTTCTACCGCCAGAAGATGAATGTTGAAGGCATCGATCCCAACAAGGCTCACTACAAGCTTGCCGAGATGGAAAAGGCCGGCAAGCTCGACGGAGTCATAACACAGAACATCGACGGCCTTCACCAGAAGGCCGGCTCGGTCAACGTCCAGGAAGTTCACGGTTCGACGCTCAGGAACTACTGCAAAAGGTGCCATAAGAAGTATCCCGCCGATGCGATCTTCAAGTCCAAAGATCCCATCCCTAAGTGCAGTATCTGTGGCGGCATGATCAGACCTGACGTAACTTTGTACGGCGAAGGCCTCCCGACAGAAGCGTGGCGAAATGCCGTCAACCTCGTTGACAAGGCAGACTGCCTCATCGTTGGCGGCACTTCTCTTGTAGTCAATCCGGCGGCTTCACTCGCATTCGGGTTCAGAGGCCGTCACCTTATAATCATCAACCGCGACGTTACATCAGCTGACAGGATGGCCGAGCTGGTGTTCCACGAAAGTATTTCGGAAGTATTAGGCAAGATAGAGATCTGATCACAGTTATGGAGGTATCGACTATGGGTAAAAGAATGCTGGCTCTTATCATGACATTGGTTATCGGTGTTTGCTGCTTTGTGACTGCATGTGGTTCTTCAACCAAGGATATCAAGGCTGAAGATGTCTTCGGAACATGGATCAGGGAATATGACGGCAAGACCGAATCATATACTTTCAACAGCAATATGACATATACAAGGACCGTGTATAAGGACGGCAATGTCATCGATTCAATGAACTATCCGGAGACATACAGGGTCGACGAGAATAAGATCTATGTGCTCAACTCCGCCCTCCATGCCGAAAACGAATACGAGGTTGTCATGAAAGGCGATTCGATGAAGTGGAGCAACGGCCTTAATACAGTGGAGTATACGAAGTCTAAGTAAAAGGGCGCTACTGACAATATTTCCGGGGACAGTCGCTCGCATCACAAGACGCAAATGTGTGCAACACATTTGCGTCTTTTTTGCCGCTCGGCTCAAAAGATCCCCGGAAAATTGTCCTTCGCACTGGCGGGGAGCGACTGGAGAGTGGATGGGGAGTGGATGACAGCGGGGACACCTTTGCATTAGTATAGTAAAGTGCGGAAGACTGCGGAGTGGACAGATCATATGACAATAGGTGATCTTTCAGATTAATGTTCAGACTAGAGGCTGTTAGTCTGAGCGATTGTCTGACTGACAATCCTTGTCCAATACACCTGGTGAGACTGGCAACGCCGGATGCCACCAGGGACACCGTCGATACGGCAAGGAGTCATGGAGTTGATCAGTTCATTCTATAAAACGCTCTATGTTTGTTCATTACATAGAGCGCTACATAGAATATTCTATAAACCACTCTATGTATTTGCATTACATAGAGCTATTTATAGAATGGATCGTCCGGTAGCCTTAAACCAACCCATATCTGACACCCGGGACACCCTTACTCCTGCCATGATCTCATCCTTGCCCCCGCGGAAACTCTCCATGCCCCGCCAGAAACGTAAAGTCAACATTACGCCTTCAGAAACTCATAAATATCTCCTCCGCTCTGCTATAATACTTCCGACAACCACTATTAGGGGGACAGTTCATGGACGCGATCGGCAGGAGAAGGAGCATACGTAAGTTCAAGGATACTGATGTATCTGATGAACTGATCACGAAGATAATATCGGCAGGTGCCGCGGCGCCTTCGGCCAAGAACAGGCAGCCGTGGAAATACATTGTCTTTAAGGGCGCGGCGAGGGAAGAGGTGCTCTCTGTCATGGACAGGGGACTTGACATGGCCCTGGCTGAACCGAGCCTTCCCGAGCAGGGCAAGGCGGGTGTTGCCGATGCGAAGAACACTTTGAGGATCATGCGCGGGGCGCCCGTTATAATCCTGGTGCTCAATACCAACGGGGTATCGCCGTTTGCAAAGCCGCTGGATATTTTCGGGAGGATCACGGAGATATGCGACAGCATGTCGTGCGGGGCTTCGATCGAGAATACGCTGCTGGCTGCAACGGAGGAGGGGCTGGGGACTTTGTGGATCGCCAACACTTTTTATGCGCATGAGCCTTTAAGGGCGTACCTTAAGACCGACAAGCAGCTGATAGCGGCCATCGCCGTCGGATATCCTGATGAGGATCCGGTCGCAAGGCCGCGCAAGGATCTTTCGGAGATCATAGAGTTTCGAAATTGATCACCATATTACAAATATCTCTGATACTTAAAATATGTCATTCTCATTACAAGAAAATGTGATATATTTATTAAGATATAAATCGGAGGTGATTAATTATGTCCAAGAGAGACGACATCAACAAGATCCTAATTATCGGTTCAGGCCCCATCATCATCGGCCAGGCATGCGAGTTCGACTATTCCGGCACACAGGCGTGTAAGGCACTCCGTAAGCTCGGTTATGAGATCGTTCTTGTCAACAGCAATCCCGCTACCATCATGACTGATCCCGGCATCGCTGACAGGACTTATATCGAACCGCTTAACGTTAAGAGACTTACACAGATCATTGAGAAAGAGAGACCGGACGCATTATTGCCTAATTTGGGTGGACAGTCCGGTCTTAATCTTTGTTCCGAGCTCGCCAAGGAAGGCGTTCTGGAGAAGTATAACGTACAGGTTATCGGTGTCCAGGTTGACGCTATCGAGCGTGGTGAGGACAGGATCGAGTTTAAGAATACAATGAACAAGCTCGGCATCGAGATGCCGAGGAGCCACGAGGCATACTCAGTAGAGGAAGCAGTTAAGATCGCTGAGGAACTCCACTACCCTGTAGTATTGAGACCTGCTTATACAATGGGCGGCGCAGGCGGCGGCCTCGTATATAACGTGGATGAGCTTAAGGTAGTCTGCGAGCGCGGACTTCAGGCGAGCCTTGTCGGACAGGTCCTCGTAGAGGAGTCCATCAGCGGCTGGGAAGAGCTCGAGCTCGAGGTCGTAAGAGACGCGAACAACAATAAGATCACTGTCTGCTTTATCGAGAACATCGACCCCATCGGCGTTCACACTGGTGACTCTTTCTGTTCGGCTCCGATGCTCACGATCAGCCAGGACGTGCAGGACAAGCTCCAGGAGTACTCATACAAGATCGTTGAGGCCATCGAGGTAATCGGCGGCTGTAACTGCCAGTTCGCACATGATCCCGTATCCGGCAGGATCGTAGTTATCGAGATCAACCCCAGAACATCAAGATCATCAGCCCTTGCTTCCAAGGCAACGGGTTTCCCGATTGCACTCGTATCTTCAATGCTCGCATGCGGCCTCACTTTGGATGAGATCCCCTGCGGCAAGTACGGAACACTTGATAAGTATGTACCGGACGGAGATTATGTCGTTATCAAGTTTGCAAGATGGGCTTTTGAGAAGTTCAAGGGAGCTGAAGACAAGCTCGGTACACAGATGCGTGCCGTCGGTGAGGTAATGAGCATCGGCAAGACATATAAGGAAGCTTTCCAGAAGGCTATCAGGAGCCTTGAGACCGGAAGATACGGCCTCGGCTTTGCGAAGAACTTCAATGAGCTTACCAAGGACGAGCTCCTCGCTAAGCTCGTAACACCTTCAAGCGAGAGACAGTTCATTATCTACGAGGCTCTGCGCAAGGGCGCAACGATCGATGAGATATATGAGCTCACGAAGATCAAGCACTGGTTCTTGGAGCAGATGAAGGAACTAGTTGATGAGGAGGAAGCTCTCATGAAGAACAAGGGCGAAGTTCCCGCCAAGCCCGTTCTCCTCCAGGCAAAGCTCGACGGATTCTCAGACAGATATCTGTCACAGATCCTCGGCGTTAAGGAAGAAGATATCCGCAACAAGCGTTACGAATACGGCATTAGGGAGTCATGGGAAGGCATACATGTAAGCGGCACACAGGATGCAGCTTATTACTACTCCACATATCACCTCTCTGAGGATAAGAGCCCCTGCTCGGATAAGAAGAAGATCATGATCCTCGGCGGCGGTCCCAACAGGATCGGTCAGGGTATCGAGTTCGACTACTGCTGTGTTCACGCAGCACTCGCACTCAAGGATATGGGATTCGAGTCGATCATCGTTAACTGTAACCCTGAGACTGTATCCACTGACTACGATACATCCGATAAGCTTTATTTCGAGCCGCTCACATTAGAGGATGTTCTCTCCATCCATGAGAAAGAGAAGCCTTTGGGCGTCATCGCTTCATTCGGAGGCCAGACACCTCTGAACCTTGCAGCAGACCTCAAGAAGAACGGCGTAAACATCCTCGGCACATCACCTGAGACGATCGACCTCGCTGAGGACAGAGATCACTTCAGGGCAATGATGGACAAGCTGAACATCCCCATGCCTGAGGCTGGCATGGCCGTCAATGTCGACGAGGCACTTGCGATCGCCAACAAGATCGGTTACCCCGTAATGGTTAGACCTTCATACGTCCTCGGCGGACGCGGAATGGAAGTCGTACATGACGACGAGATGCTCAGGGTCTACATGAACGCTGCAGTAGGTGTTACACCTGACAGACCTATCCTTATCGACAGGTTCCTCCACCACGCAACAGAGTGTGAGGCAGATGCGATCTCTGACGGTAAGAACTGTTTCGTTCCTGCCGTTATGGAGCATATCGAGCTCGCAGGCGTTCACTCCGGTGACTCCGCATGCATCCTTCCTTCGATGAACCTCTCACCCAAGCAGGTAGAGACGATCAAGGAATACACCGAGAAGATCGCCATCGAAATGAACGTCGTCGGACTCATGAACATGCAGTATGCGATCGAGGATGACGTTGTATATGTTCTCGAGGCTAACCCGAGAGCGTCAAGAACGGTGCCTCTCGTATCCAAGGTATGTGCGATCAACATGGTAAGGCTCGCTACGGAGATCATGACTTCTGAGCTCACAGGCAAGGCTTCACCCGTGCCTTCACTTACGCACAAGCACATTCCTCACTATGGTGTCAAGGAAGCTGTCTTCCCGTTCAACATGTTCCAGGAAGTCGACCCTGTATTGGGACCTGAGATGCGTTCAACCGGTGAGGTCCTCGGTCTGTCGCCTTCATTTGGTGAGGCTTACTTCAAGGCTCAGGAAGCAACAAAGACACAGATCCCCACGGAGGGAACAGTCCTCCTTTCAGTATGCGACAGGGATAAGTGCGACCTTATCGACGTTGCGAAGGGATTTGCAGAAGACGGATTCAAGATCCTTGCTACAGGCAAGACATATGACATGATCGTTGAGGCCGGCATCGAGGCAACGAAGGTCAAGAAGCTCTATGAGGGCAGACCTAACATCGCCGACATGATCACGAACGGCGATATCGATCTGATCATCAACACTCCTGCGGGCAAGACATCTGTTCACGATGACTCTTACATCCGTAAGGAAGCCATCAAGCACAGAGTACCTTATATCACGACCATGGCTGCTGCCAAGGCTTCTGCTGAGGGCATCAAGGCAGTTAAGCATAATACACATCTTGGAGTTAAGGCTCTCCAGGATTTCCACGCAGATATAAAGTAATATTTGTCCGGATGAGCTAACTATCAGCAGGACCAACAGTGTCAGGATGACTTGCACTGTTGGTCCTGACCTTATATCAAGGAAACGGAGCGTAAAGACTGATGATACATGAGATAGCGCCACACAGGCTGATCAACGGATTCCGGACTGACAGGAAGGCGAAGCAGGGAGATAAGGTGTTTGTTTTCGCGGGGATGACATGCCTTGTGAAGATAGAGGACGGCAATATCATTTTGCCTACGGTATCGATGCTCGGGGCGGGGGAATACATCTACCTGTTCGCAGTGGACGATACGTGCTATTACAGGGCAGCACCGCCCGTTGTCAAGGCTCCTGAGGGATTTGAGTTCATGAAGATCCAGGATGTCAGGAAGTCGGGTGCAGGTCCTTCTTACATGATGTTTGCACTCTATACTGCCTACCACATCGATAAGTGGTATAAGGATTCCGTGTACTGCGGAAGGTGCGGCAGCCAGACAGTCCATTCAGAGAAGGAACGTGCGATGGTATGCCCGGTATGCGGCAACACGATCTACCCGAGGATCAATCCTGCGGTCATCGTAGGGATCCGTAACGGGGATAAGATCCTCGTGACCAAGTATGCCAACAGGCCTAACGTGCCATACTATGCGCTGGTCGCAGGCTTTGCCGAGATAGGCGAGACGCTTGAGGAGACGGTCGCACGCGAAGTTGGCGAGGAAGTCGGACTCAAGGTTAAGAACATTACATATTACAAATCACAGCCGTGGGGAACTGCTGCAGACATGCTCGCAGGGTTCTTCTGCGAGGTCGACGGGGACGATACGATCAGGATGGATGACGGCGAGCTCAAGATCGCCAAGTGGGTAACGGCAGATGAGATCGAACTGCAGCCTGACGATTTCTCACTGACAAACGAGATGATGAAGGCATTCAAGTCACGACAGCAGTAATACTGTTCGCGACAGATCACGTAACACAGTCTCGCAAAATGATATCATCCTGACGGAATAAGGAAGGAGGTATCGTTATGAATACTAATGTACTTAAGAATTGTGATATTTTCGCACATAACATTGAGACGGTCGCAAAGGTCTATAAGTGGGACGGATCATATACGGCTACGGCATTTGCTGCATCTGTTGAGAGAGCGGTGGATATCGATGATCTGAAGAGAGCAAAGAAGACGGTGGCTAACAACACCGGCTTCCTGTCTGCGCTTGGTGATACGGCTGCAAGGATCGTAACGGCAGCTTCGGTAGTGAAGAGTTCAGATCCCGACCGTGCGATCGCAGAGATCAAGGATGTATATAAGGTCCTGAAGAATTACTTCATCGCAAGCGAGTATCTTGCACTGGCAACGGTGATCATCTGCGAGTCCGGAAAGCCGGCATCAGAAATGGCTATGAGGACAAGGAAGATCTATGACCTGATGAAGAAGCAGCACCGCTTCCTGACATCATCCTCCGACATTGCCGTCTGCGCCATACTGGCAGTATCCGGTAAGGATGAGGAATACCTTGTCGAAGAGACAGAGAGATGCTATCAGTATCTGGCAAAGAGCTTCTCCGGAAAGGGGGACTGTCTGATGCTGTCGAACATGCTCGCACTCTATGACATTCCTGCTGAAGCTAAGTGCCGCAGAACTATAGAGATCAGAGACATGCTCAGGGCAAGAGGCCTTAAGGTCGGCGCATATGATTCATCAGCCGTTCTCGCACCTCTCGTGTATGCATCATTTAACGAGGATCCTGCAATGCTCATTAATGAGGTTGCTGAAGCTGAGAAACTGATGGCATCACGCCGGGGAACAGGCGGTGTATGGGGCGTAGGCAAGCAGCTCCGCACCATGTTCGCGATACTGATGGTAAACCGAGAATTCTGCGGCAGCGATGCTTCCGCTGCCAATGCGGCAGGGGCTGCAGTAACTGCCTTGATCGCAGAAGAAGTTGCCATCACATGCTGCATCTGTGCTTCTGTCGCAGCTTCATGTGCGGCATCGTCAAGCTGAGGGAAAAAAGGTATAATAAGTTTTATTGAAACAGGAGTGTATTATGAGAGACTTATTTAGTGTACCGGAGATCATAGTTGAGGCAAGGGAATCAGCTCTTAAGAAAGCCAAGCCCGGCAAAAAGCCGGGTCTTATCTGGATCTTATCGGTGCTGATAACATTAGGCGTTGAGTATCTGGGTGTGGGCTTAGCACTCGTACCTTTACTCGTTATTGCAGTGATAAAAGCGATCGTTAGTGAAACAGGCGGGTATGCTTTCGGTTTTTCTTCCGACGGTATTATGATGCTCCAGCTTTACCCGCTCTTCATTATCACGATACTGTTCATCCTCTATGCCCGGTTTGTCGAGAAGCGTAAGGCAAGGACTCTTGGCTTTGTCAAAAAGGGTTTTCTCCTTCAGTATGTCATCGGTATCATAGCAGGATTTGCAGTGTTCTCGTTAGCAGTTGGCATAGGTCATCTTACAGGTGCCATTACTATCGCAAGCTCAACTGATGCGAATGTGGTGACGTTCATCCTGTACTGTGGTGCATGGATCATTCAGGGTATGGAAGAAGAGGTCGTCTGCAGAGGTTTCCTTATGACGACGCTTGCAAGAAGGTATTCCATTCCTTTGGCGGTCATCGTTAATTCAGTATTCTTTGCTGCAATGCACCTGCTCAATCCCGGTATCGGTATTCTGCCGTTCATTAACCTCACACTGTTCGGCATCTTCGCATCACTGCTGTTCATCAAGACGAACAACATCTGGGTATGTTCTGCAGTGCACAGTGTCTGGAACCTTGTTCAGGGCAACTTCTACGGCATCTCTGTAAGCGGCAATGATCAGCTGTCGAGCTTCTTCAGGACAACGTTCGTTGACGGCAAAGAGCTCTGGAACGGCGGTGCTTTCGGTCTGGAGGGAGGACTTTGTGTTACGATAGTCCTTGTCCTTGGATGCGTTATAACATGCCTTATCCCGGGTAAGAAGAACAAGACAGCAGAGGAAGAATAATGGATCATCAGGAAGAAACAGTATCAAGATTCTTAAGATATATCGCTATAGATACGCAGTCGTCCGAGACAACGGGGACTCATCCGAGTACGGCCGGGCAGTTTGACCTGGCGCATATCCTTGCAGATGAGCTTAAGGAGATGGGATTGCCTGTATATATCGACGAAGAGCACTGCTACGTCTATTGCGTCATCATGGGAGATCCGGATCTTCCCAGAATAGGATTCATATCACATATGGATACTTCTCCCGAGGCATCGGGCCGTGACGTTAAGCCTAATATCGTCAGAGATTATGACGGCGGTGACATAGCGCTCGGAGGCGGCAAAGTGCTGTCGCCTTCAGACTTCCCTGAACTTAATATGTACAAGGGACAGACCTTGATCACATCATCGGGTGACACTTTGCTGGGTGCTGATGATAAAGCCGGCATTGCAGAGATCATGACGATGGCTTCTTACTACGTGTCTCATCCTGAGATAAAACGCGGTGATATCTGCATAGCATTTACTCCTGATGAAGAGATCGGTGAAGGTACTGAATTCTTTGATATAGATAAGTTCGGAGCAGACTTTGCATATACCGTTGACGGCGGCGTATTAGGTGAACTGTCGTACGAGAATTTCAATGCGGCGACAGCATCGGTAACGGTCAACGGAAGGACGGTCCATCCGGGCGAAGCCTACGGCAAGATGATCAATTCCCAGCGCCTGGCACTTCAGATAGACTCCATGATCCCTGATGAAGAACGTCCGGAGACGACACGCGACCGCGAAGGATTTTTCTATCTCGTGGCGATTACGGGTGACTGTGATAAGACGGCGATGAAGTATCTCATCCGCGATCACTCCAGGGAGTTGTTCGAAGAGAAAAAGGCCCGCCTTACGGATATCTGCAGGAAGGTGGAATCTGATAATCCGGGCTGCTCTGTTGAGATAGATATAAAGGATTCCTACTACAATATGCGCGATATCATCGTACCTGACAACATGCATATCGTTAACCGCGTCGCTGCGGCCATGGAGCGCGCCATGATAAACCCGCTGATCCTTCCTGTCAGGGGAGGCACCGACGGCGCCATGCTCTCATACAAAGGACTGCCCTGCCCCAACATCTGCGCAGGCGGCCACAACTTCCACGGAATATACGAATTCGTTCCCTGCGAAAGCATGGCGAAGATCACGTCTCTCCTCATCGAAATTGTGCGCGACGTTTAAATCCTGTTAACATTCACCGCTGTTTATTAATTAAGTGTTAATTAGCTCAGAAGCCTGCTCCTGCGTGATATAATCAAGCTATACAGGTCTGAACTATTATGATCATTTAATTAGTGAGGCAGGTGATAATATGAGTATCTTTAAGAAATTTATTTCAGCTGCGGTCATAGCATCGACTGTTTTGGTAAGCACCTATTCGATCGGGTTTGCTGATGAAGATGCTTCGAAGGATATGACTCTCTATGCTTTCTATATCAAGCCTAATAAGGGCTGCGAACCTGAGCCCGGCGGTGAAGCGGAATTCGGTGATGCAGTCCTCATGGAGTCCAACGGCAAGTACCTTCTCATGGATGCCGCAGCATCCAAGACAAGCGACTCCGTTGTTCAGGCTCTCAAGGACAGGGGCGTTGAGCACTTAAGTATCTATGTTTCTCACTATCATCCTGATCACTTTGAAGGGATCTTGGCTATAGCAAGCAGCGGGATCACGATCGACAAGCTCTATCTTCCGGACCGTTCACTCGGTGGTGACTGGGAAAGTCCCAATGGCGGTACTACGGCCAACCAGTGCTCTAAGATCATCGGATGGACCGGTCTTGACATTAACAATGAGGATGAAGTCCAGTTCCTCAAGAAAGGCAGCACATTCTCGATCGGCGATGTTGACGCAGAGGTATTGGGTCCTGTAGGAGAGTATGACAGGGATGAGTTTAATAACTACTTCCCGTCTAATGTATATGGCGAGAGGGATGGCCATTATCTCAACAACTACTCACTTACCACGATGTTCACATGCGGCAAGATCAAGTACCTTACAACAGGTGATATCGAGTCCATCGAGTTCCAGCAGAATCTCAAGAAAGACCAGACAACATACGGCAAGAATGGCGGAGTCGTAAAGAAGCTTGAAGAAGAGAATCTCGTTGCTGAGTACGGCAAGGCTCTCAAGGCAGACATCCTCAAGATGGCTCACCATGGTCTTAAGTCTTCCAACAGCAGCAAGTTCATAAAGGCTGTGGCACCGAGGATCGCTTTCGCGGATAACACAGGTTATCAGGAACTGGTAAAGGCTGACGGCGCAGTAAAGGCTCACAAGTATCATACCCCCGTTGAGAACATGCAGAAGTACGGATTCTCCTACATGACAGGTGAAGAAGCGGCAGGTCTCGGCATAGTCGTTAAGAATGACAAGATCACGGCATATAGAGACAGTAATAATGATCTCCACCTCGATGATGCAGAGAAGCTGTGGGGCTGGGTATATGTAAGCGGTATCAAGTCCGTTAAGCTGAGCAATGCAGATAAGGCTGCCGGATTCAAGAAGGATTACACTGGCAAGGATATCTACTACATCAGCAAGAATGATGACTTCAAGCCTAAGACGGGTATCTGCCAGATCACGGTAAGCGGTGAGAAGAGGACATATTGCTTCTCAGCAGGCGGCGCGATGGAGACAGGCTTGTTTAGTAAAGACAACGGCCAGACTTACAGCCACTGGAGGAACTATGAAGTAGACGGCAAGACCAAGCAGAAGTATTTCTCGAGTCTTGATTCCAAGGGCCGTGCTACTATGGCATACGGATTCAAGAAGATCGACGGAAACTACTTCTACTTCGTTAAGTCCACAGGCTTCAGATATATCCCTTCCAAGGGTGATTCCAACAGCCCGAGCAAGATGTGGAAGCTCAAGAAGATCGGAAGCTACTACTATCTGTTCAAGAAGGGCACGGGATTTGTCTATAACAAGGGCAGGAGCAAGACCGTATTCATGAAGTTCGGCAGCAAGTACAGAGCCTTTGATACGAAGGGCAGGATGCTGACCGGCAAGAAGAAGGTTAATGGCAAGTATTACACATTCGACAAGAAGACCGGTTATAGGAAGTAAATCAGCTGAGAGGGTTGTCTCATAAGAGGCAACCCTCTTAAATTAGAACAGATCTATCAGATCCGACAAAACCATTGCTATGTGTAGTAAAATATCTTCAAAAGCTCCCCGGGAGGTGTCTTATGAAAAAACGTATCGTTGCAATGGTTCTTTTGGCTGCATTTATGCTTACTGCATGTTCGACCGGAGGCGAGTCACAGACTTCGGCAACTGAGGGCACTGTAACTGAAATAACGGAATCAACTGAGGCAACTTCGGAGACATCAGAGGATACTGAAGAGTCAGAGACGGAAGAATCGACCACAGCGACGACGACGGAGATGCCGACGGTTCCTTTCGAGCCGGTGGAGCAGCCGGAGGATGCGGTGGTGAAGGAGGGATACCATTTCGTGTGGGGCGACGAGTTCAACGGGGATTCGCTGAATGAGAAGACGTGGACGCGCGAGACGCACGAGAAGGGATGGGTCAACCACGAGCTGCAGGAGTATAAGGCGGACGAGAAGTATGCTTACGTCAAGAATGGGATGCTGATCATACAGCCTGTGAAGGAAGAGAAGGACGGGCAGGTCAAGTACTATTCCGGACGTGTTAATACATGCGACAAGTTTACGTGCAAGTACGGAAGGATCGAGGCGAGGATCAAGACGCCTGAGGGCAAGGGATTCCTGCCTGCTTTCTGGATGCTGCCCAACAGGGGCAGATGGCCGATCGGCGGCGAGATCGACATCATGGAGATCGTGGGCGGCCAGGAGAACTCAGTTCACGGAACTTTGCATTTCGGCAACCCGCATGACATGAGGCAGGGGTCTTACACATTTGATGATATCGAGCTGTCGGATGACTTCCACGTATATGCGTGCGAGTGGGAGCCGGGCAAGATCTCGTTCTATATCGACGACATCTTATTCTTCACGGAATCCGACTGGTTCTCGGCGCCTGCGGCAACGCTGGTCTATGATTATCCGGCACCTTTCAACAAGCCTTTCTACATCATCTTCAATGTTGCGGTAGGTGGCGACTGGCCGGGCGACCCTGATGAGAAGACGAAGTTCGACAAGCACGCACAGATGCGCGTCGACTGGGTACGCGTTTACCAGAAAGATGCTTACGACGAGAATGTGACTAAGCCTAATACCTGATATCAGGTATCGCTTATGTCCTTTGTGTGGATATCTTCAAATCTCAGCTTCAGCGCTTCGTTGTGATCGACTGCCCACTGAACGGCCCAGTCTGATTCGAACAGAACGACGGGCTCATCATCACGGTCTAATACGAGACATGATGTTGATGTGAGAGTCATCTTGTGCGGGTCGAAATCAACTCCCTCTGCATCGCTCTTGACCCATCTGGCAAGGCGGTAGTTGAGGGGAGTCCTTAAGATGTCAACGCCGTACTCTGACTTGAGGCGGTACTCGAGAACGTCGAACTGCAGAACGCCTACTACGCCCATGATGTAAGTCTCGGTTCCGATGTCGGGCTGCTTGTAGAGCTGGACTGCGCCTTCCTGTGAGAGCTGCTCGATGCCCTTGAGGAACTGCTTGCGCTTCATGGAATCCTTAGGTGCAACCCTGGCAAAATTCTCGGGAGGGAACACCGGGATAGGATCGAATTCGAATTTCCTGTTTGTTGAGATAAGCGTATCGCCGATGCGGAAATGGCCCGGATCGAAGATACCGATTATGTCGCCCGCATATGCATCCTCAACGATGTTGCGGTCCTGCGCCATGAACTGCTGGGGCTGCGAGAGGGTGATCTTCTTGCCGATCCTCAGGTGGTTGACTGTCATGTTCTTCTCATACTTGCCGGAGCAGATCCTCAGGAACGCCATGCGGTCCCTGTGGTTGGGATCCATGTTGGCCTGGATCTTGAAGACGAATCCGGAGAACATCTCGTCGGTCGGTTCTGCAAATCCGTCGCTTGTATGATAAGGCTGTGGCATGGGACTCATTTCGAGGAAATGCTTAAGAAATGTCTCAACACCGAAGTTTGTGATGGCTGAGCCGAAGAATACTGGTGTAAGAAGTCCCTTGTCCACTTTCTCCTTATCAAATTCATCTCCTGCCATGTCGAGGAGTTCAATATCATTTTGCAATGTCTCGTAGTGGTCAGGTGAGATCATCTCAGCCAGTTTGGGGTCGTCGATACCTGCGACCTGCTGTGTGACCATGGAAGCGCCGTGGTCCTGGTTAGCCTTATCGAAGAAGAGGACCTTGCCTGACTCTCTCTCATAAACGCCCTCGAAATCGCCGTCCGTACCGATAGGCCAGTTGATGGGGCAGGATCTGATCCCGAGCACCTTCTCGAGCTCATCTATCAGATCGAAAGGATTCTTGGCGGCACGGTCCATCTTGTTGATGAACGTGAATATCGGGATCCCTCTCTTGCGACAGACTGCGAACAGCTTGATCGTCTGTGCCTCGACACCCTTGGCGCCGTCAAGGAGCATGACTGCGGCATCCGCAGCGCACAATGTACGGTAGGTATCTTCCGAGAAGTCCTGGTGACCGGGAGTATCAAGGATATTGATGCAGAATCCGTCATAGTTAAACTGCATGACCGAAGACGTTACGGAGATACCTCTCTTCTTCTCGATCTCCATCCAGTCTGACGTGGCATGACGTGCAGCCTTGCGCGCCTTGACGGAACCGGCCATGTGAATGGCGCCTCCGTAGAGCAGGAGCTTCTCAGTCATTGTTGTCTTACCTGCGTCAGGGTGCGATATGATCGCGAACGTCCTTCGTCTTCTAATCTCTTCTCCGGTAGTTAAAGCCATAGTCTCATCCTTAATCATTTTATTTGCAATGGTGTATTATAGCACATCTGATATAATAAGAAACGATCAGATTGGGAAGAGGGGTATGGACAGGTAATGATGAAGGTCAGAGCAGCGTCATTACTCATGACTGCGGTGCTGGTGCTGCACCTGTCAGGATGCACCCTGTCAGGCGGCAGGATATCGGTGGACAAAGTAACTGACATGGCTGCCGCTGCCGAATATGAGAAGTACGGCAGCACGGAAGAATTCCTTGGTGACACGGATAATGCCAGAGTGCTTGAAGCCGGCATATATGTAAGGACCGGGGACGGGATAAGAGACATCTTCAGGGACGATAACCTTAACGCGCTTTACGATGGTGTTGACGGGGAGTTCATAAGCGCCTTGAAGCCCTCCGATGCGGACGAGGCCGTGATCGCCGCAAAGTCCGTCAAGGACGGAGATGCATACTCCAATGTTTTGTTCTTCTGCTGCAAGTTCGGGAATAATGATGATACGGACAGATACTTTAAGAGTGTGCAGACGAAGATAAGTGACATCCTCTCTTACGATAAGAACAAGAAGACTGATGTTGACGATGAAGATGAGTCCTATGTGAACATCATCGCGACTTGGAGGAAATATGCCCTCTGCATGAGCTTTGTAAGGGACGGCAGGTCAGTATATGTGTGCGCCGCTCTCGGGTATAAGACAAACGGGATGAGGGATATCGTATATGCGGGCTGTGACGCGCTTGGAATCAGAAGGCCATCACTCGATGATGTTGACTGCACAAAGGCATCAGCTGCAAAAGGCGACAGGATGCTCACGATCAAAGAGGAGCTCGGCTGCCGGGAGATCGACATGTCGGAGGTCGCAAACGGCAACATGTACAGGGACGAATACAAGGGCCAGGTCCTCTACTACCAGACTTCGACACTTGAGGAACTGGAGTATATCGGTTATTCGGCGGACAATAAGTTCGAGGCTGATTTCGTGCAGGGCGAGGCGATCTACGGCAGGACCAAAAGGAAGATCCAGCAGGGCGTGGGCTCTTACCGCGTCATCGCGATAACGCTGGATTCTGAAGAAGCTGCCGCTGACCTTTACGGAGCGATGATCATCACGGGCTTTGACGATTACGATAAGGATGAGGGCGAGAAGGACGGTATCAGATACTGCAAGTATACAAGTCAGCACGAGCAGGTCGTGATGTCGTTCTATTTCTATCAGGAGGGCGCAAGGATCTATCAGCTCTTCGCCTGGGAGAGCCTTGAGGACAGCTATGAGGATGTCATAACCAGGAACATCGAAATAATGGGATTACCTTAACCCTTATGGTATAATTAAAAGGTTAGCTTTAGAGCAACCGAATAACTATAGATTCAGGGGGACCTAACAATGAGACGAGGTGGCGGTGTATTGATGCACATAGCGTCATTGCCCGGACCATTTGGTATCGGAGTATTTGGAGAGGAGGCCATCAGCTTTGCAAAGCAGCTTCAGAAGCAGGGCATGAGATATTGGCAGGTATTGCCATTCACGTATCCCGGCATGGGAGATTCACCTTATCAGAGTTTCTCGGCATTTGCAGGCAACTGGCTGTTCATCGATCCCAGAAGGCTCATGAAGCGCGGACTTCTTACACCTGAAGAAGTCGTGTCATGTGAATACAATGTCAACAAGTGGAGGATCGATTACGATTTCCTGAGAGTACAGCGCGTGGAGATCCTGCGCAAGGCTTTCGCGAGGGCGGACAAGAAGCTTATGGAAGAAGTCGATAAGTTCGCGAAGGACAATAAGTGGGTCGATGATGTAGCCATCTATCAGGCCATCAAAGACGATAACTACCAGAATGCATGGTGGGACTGGCCGGATGAGAAGCTCAGGAACTGTGACAAGGATGCAATAAGCAAGATCAGGGGCACGGAGAACTATAAGTACCATGCTTTCGTGCAGTACATATTCCTTGACGAGTGGACGGCGGTCAAGAAGGAGATCAATGAGTGCGGCATCGCGATAATCGGTGACATGCCGATCTATGTATCAGGCGATTCCGCCGATGTATGGGGCTGCCGTGAGCAGTTCAAGATGGCTGATCCAAAGAAGGTCAGCAAGCTCCTTGCCGATTACGACAAGGAAGTCAAGAAGGCGGTAAAGGAAGGCGGCGAGGATGCTGCAAAGGATGTCAGGAATGTCAAGCAGGAAGCACTCGTATTCGATAAGGTTGCAGGTGTTCCGCCTGATTATTTCAGCGCTGACGGACAGCTGTGGGGCAATCCCATCTACGATTGGGATAAGCACAAGAAGGATGGATATAAGTGGTGGATGTCCAGGATCGAGGAGAGCTACAAGCTCTACGATTACTTGAGGATCGACCATTTCCGTGCGTTCTCTTCCTATTGGGAGGTTGATGCGAATGCGCTCACGGCCAAGGAAGGTGAATGGAAGAAGGGACCCGGCCTTGAGTTCTTCGACACACTTGATAAGAAGTTCGGTGACAGATCAAGGCTCATTGCAGAGGACTTAGGCGAGTTCACGCCTGACCTCGCAGAGTTCATGCACAACGTTCACATCCCCGGCATGCGCATCATGGAATTTGCATTTAACCCCGGTGATGACAGTTCGTACATGCCTCACAACTTCAACAAGAACTGTGTCGCATATACAGGCACTCACGATAACAACACGCTCCTCGGATGGCTCTGGGATTCTCCCGAGCACGTCCGCAAGTGCTGCCTCGAATACTGCGGTTTTGAAGGCGACAACTGGGGCGAAGGCGGTACATACAGCAAGTCATGCAGGGCGATCATCAAGACGCTGTGGATGAGCCACGCCGACGTCGTGATCATCCCCATCCAGGATATGCTCGGTTACGGCGGTGATACGAGGATGAATACTCCCGGCACGGCAACGGGCAACTGGATCGTGAGGTTTACGAAGGAAGACCTGGACGGTATCGACAACGACTGGTACACCAATCTCAACAGGATCTATTTCAGGTAATAACGATGGGCAGTTACATTCTTTGTGTAGATCAGGGCACAACATCGACCAAGGCGTTCCTTCTGGACAGGGGAGGGAAGCTTATATCGGGCAAGTCCGTTCCGATAACACAGCACTATCCCAGGCCGGGCTATGTCGAGCACGATCCTGAAGAGATCTATTATTCCGTTATCAAGGCAATGGCCAATGTTATCTCCGAGAATCCGTATGCGATCCGTGACATAGACGGGATCGGCATAACGAACCAGAGGGAGACGACCATCGCTTTCGACAGGGATACATATAAGAGTCCGTATAACGCGATCGTCTGGCAGTGCAGAAGGACTTCTGACATCTGCAGGAGAGATGAGATCGCTTCGCGCGCCGATGAGATATCGGCTAAGACAGGCCTTAAGATCGATCCTTACTTCTCTGCGACAAAGATGCTGTGGCTTCATGAGAATGTGCCGCAGGCAGAAGGCTGCCTGCTCGCGACAGTTGACGGATACCTTGTATACCGCCTTACGGCAGGCAGGTGCTTTGCATCGGATTATTCCAACTGTTCGAGGACCATGCTCTTCGATATCAATAAGCTCGATTACGATGAAGGGCTGCTCTCACTCTTCGGAGTGGACAGAGCTTCTCTTGCCGATCCCAGGCCATCCTGTGATGATTACGGCGAGATCTGTCTCAAAAGGGAAGAACTTAATGAGCTCGATCTCAGTACCAACGAGACTGAGATACTGATGACACTTAACGGGATCCGCATCACAGGCGTATGCGGTGACCAGCCTTCCGCGCTGTTCGGTCAGAACGCGCTCGATGAGGGCGACTGCAAGACTACGTACGGGACAGGATGCTTTACGCTCATGAACGTTGGAACGAAGCCCGTGTTCTCCACTAACGGCTTGCTGACATCAGCTGCATGGTCGATCGGAGGGGTTACATATTATGCACTCGAGGGCAGCGTGTTCCAGGGCGGCTCCATCATCAGCTGGCTCAAGGATGAGATGCGGATGATCGATGAGCCCTCAGATTGTGACAGGATATGCAAGTCGGTGGACGGCACTGACGGAGTATACATCGTTCCGGCATTTACGGGCCTTGGCGCACCTTACTGGAACAGTGACGTCAGGGGCGTGATAACGGGTCTGACGAGAGGCTCCGGCCGTGCTCAGATCGTCAGGGCGGGCGTTGAATCGATCGGATACCAGGTGACTGAACTGGTCGATGTCATGACTTCTGATACCGGGATCCCGGCAAAGGGAATGAAGGTCGACGGAGGCGTATGCGCATGTGATTTTCTCATGCAGTTTCAATCTGACCTTCTTGGTGTTACAATTACCAGGGCCGGATCGGACGAGATGACCGCCATGGGTGTCGGACTGCTCGCCGGGATCGGCTGCGGATTCTACGGTTCGGTCTCTGAAGTAAGGAGTCTTTATAGACCCCGGGGAAGTTACGGACCTAAGATGTCAGTTGAGGAGGCAAAGGCAAAGATGGACGGCTACAGAGCTGCAGTAAGGATGGCGCTTAACATATGAATCAGATCTACATAGTCTTGTTTCAGATACTTGTGTGCAGCGGCATCGGTTTTATCCTGCGCAAGAGAAGGGTCATCGACGAGCGTACCGAGAGAACGCTTACAGAGATACTCCTTCAGGCTGTGCTTCCTTTCTCCATAATCGCTTCGAGCCAGTACAGGTTCTCCGTCGAACTCGTCAGGGGAATGCTGGCAGTCGCGCTCTTTGCAACGCTCTATTATTGTCTGACACTGATCATAATGAGAATGTTCATGCACAGTAAACCTGCTTTCAGGTCTGATGATGCGCGTGTAATGTGGACGACCATAATCTTCGCCAATACGGGCTTTCTGGGTCTCCCGCTCATGGAATCGATGTTCGGTGACGGCGGACAGCTCCTGGGAGCCATCTACAATATCATGTTCAACATGTTCTTCTACACTTTCGGTGTGCACACATTATCAAGGTCCAAGTTCAAACCCATGGAACTCATATTGAACCCTGTCACGGCTGCTTCGGTACTGGCGATAATCCTCTTTGTCATGCCGTGGAGGATGCCCCTGTTCGTGTCGAACACGATCAACCTCGTCGGCAACATGACGATCCCGCTGTCGATGATCATAGTGGGGTCCATATTCTCAACGATCAACCTCAGGAAATTCTTCGATTTCAAATCGTTCGTCGTATCACTGTTCAGGCTTCTGATCCTGCCGGGGATCGCTTTCGCAACGATGCTCGCCATCGGAAGCCTTGTCCCCATCGCGAAAGTAACGGCATCAGTCATCGTCCTCATGACGGCCATGCCATGCGGGATAATAAACGTACTCGTTGCAGAGAGGGAGAACACTTCACCGAAGCTCGCATCAGGCGCGGTCCTCATGAGCTTCGTGTGCATGCTCATAACCCTTCCGATATACGTTTACCTTTGCTACAGGTTCTTCTGACATAACGGGGTTAAGATATGGACAAAGAACAGTACATCCTGAAGGAAGTTATAGATAACAAGAGACTCAATGAACTGATGAATGATGTCAGGTGTGATCCGTCCGAGGAGAACATGGTGACGCTCCTCAAGGAAGCAGCCGTATCTACGTTCATCGTTCCCCTGATAATCTCTGATGACGGCAAGGTCAATGTCCAGGGAATGAACGATTCCAAGGGCAAGAACTACATGGTCGTCTATGCTGACACGAAGAGCTATGAGGTCAGGTCAGACGGCAAGCCCCTCTATGGCGTGACTTCGAATTTTGAAGACCTTATCGATGCCGTGGTGAACACTCCTTCGATGGAGGGCTTTGTTATCAATCCGGGACTTGAGGAAGTATTGTTCGGCAGGGATATGCTGACCATGATAAGCGACATGATGCGCGGGAAGAATGATACCGCCAAAGTTGGCGAGCCGGATCACTATCCGCCAAAGCTCAGGGAGATGATCCTGGAGTTCTTCAAGGTCGAGCCTGCGGTAGACAAGGTCTGGGTCCGCCTGATGCGCGTCGGAAGTGCAGGAGTCCTTACGTGGCTCTTCGTACTGGACGGTGATCTCAATGAGAAGAAAGAATACATTCTTGATACTTTCAAGAATTTTATCAAGCCGTATGTTGACGGTCTTGATCTTATGTGCGCTTCTTCGGAGGAGGAGTTTGCAATGCAGGTGATCAAGGGGGTAAAGCCTTTTATCGAGCGTGATTAGAGGTATATTCTCAGATGAAGGACAGATATATCGCAGTCGTATTGATTCTTCTGCTCCTGCTTCTGAGTGTGGTGGGAATTGCCGTGCTGGCCAAAAAGTCAGCTGATTCGCGCAGGGAAGCTCAGGAAGTGCAGAAGAAGGAAGAACTGTACAATGAGTTCCTCGAGAAGGATGTCACGGTCTACTGGATCGGAAGCTTTCCCGAAGAACTCAGCGCAGTCTCATCCAAGGTGATAGTTCCCGAGGAAGTAACGGCCGATACCATGCCGATGAAGAGCCCTGATTTTCACATGGTGGAGTATGATCCGGAGGGCAACAAGATAGCCGAGAGGATCCCCGTGGAATACACGCATTTCCTGTACATCGTGATCGATCATATGGAACTTACGGATGAGCGTTATGAACTGATCAGGGAGTGCGTCAAGGATAACGGCGTCAGGGTCATCGTACTCGGAAGTGATGCGATCTATCCCTTCAGGAAATATCTCATGCTCCCTCATCTGGCTTACTCCGCCGAGGATTCGCTGGCATACAGCCTCAAGGGAGGTTCTGCAAGCCACGTTATCAATGCGGATGAGAAGGACAGGAATACCGCTCTTATCGAATACCTTATAGGAGACATGAACAATGGCGATTGACACGGCGAAAATGATGCAGATAACCGTAAGAGCCGATGAGATCACTCAGGCTCTGTCTGATCCTGCAACTGCTTCCGACATGAAGGAATACATGAAGCTCAGCAAGGAACTTGCCGATCTGACTCCGAAAGCAGAGAAGATAAAGCAGTACATGTCCGCATTATCGCGCATGGATGAAGCTGCTGAGATAATGAACAATGAGAGCGACCACGAACTTCGCGAAATGGCTTCCGAAGAATATGAAGAAGCCAAGGCTGAATCAGAGAATCTCGAAGAGGAGATCAAGCTGATCTTAGCTCCCAGGGACATTAGGGACGAGCGTTCCGTCATCATGGAGATCAGGGGCGGAGCAGGCGGCGAGGAAGCTGCGCTCTTTGCCGCAGACCTCGTCAAGATGTATAACGGATATGCAGCCCTCAAGGGCTTTACCGTAAGAGTTGTTGACGAGAACAAGACCGAGCTCGGAGGATATAAGGAGATCGTCATGGAGGTTGAAGGATACGGTGCCTACAGCCGCCTCAAGTTCGAGAGCGGAGTCCACAGGGTCCAGCGCGTTCCCGTGACGGAATCAGGCGGAAGGATCCACACTTCGACCTGCACGGTCGCAGTGCTCCCGGAAGCTGATGAAGCAGACGTCGTCATCAACCCTTCCGATCTGAAGATAGACAGGTACAGGGCATCAGGCGCAGGCGGACAGCACATCAACAAGACTGATTCGGCCATAAGGATCACTCACATCCCTACGGGGATCGTTGTACAGTGCCAGGATGAGAGGAGCCAGATCAAGAACAAGGATAAGGCGATGGCAGTCCTTAAGAGCCGCTTGTGGGACATGACAAGAAGCGCGGAGAAGGACGCGATCGACAGTGACAGAAGGTCACAGGTCGGAACGGGTGACAGATCCGAGAGGATCAGGACATATAATTATCACCAGGGAAGGGTCACCGATCATAGGATAGGATTGACATTGTATAAATTAGAGGAGATACTGAACGGATCCCTCGATGAGATAATCGATGCGCTCACAGTAGCAGCCGCTGCCGATGAGCTCGTCAGCGGATCAGGTAATGAAGGAGAAGACTGATGGACAGGAAGAAGACATATGACAGGACAAAGGTTGTTAACCTTACGGATGACAGGGGGATCGAAGATCTTGCAATGCACCTGAGGGGCGGCGAAGTCATAGGGTTTCCGACGGAGACTGTATATGGTCTTGGCGCGGATGCTTTCTCTGCCGATTCGGTGAAGAAGATCTTCGCTGCCAAGGGACGTCCTTCAGATAATCCCCTTATCTGCCACATCGCGGATAAGGATCAGATCGCAGAGTGCGTCAGGGAGATCACTCCGGTTGCTAAGAAACTGATAGATGAGTTTATGCCGGGACCTGTCACTGTCATAATGAAGAAGAGTGACAGGATACCCTCTGAAGTTACTGCAGGCCTTGATACCGTGGGCATCAGGATGCCGGAGAACTTAACGGCAAGGAAGTTCCTTGCAGCCTGCAAGGTCCCTGTGGCAGCACCATCGGCAAACCTGTCGGGAAGTCCTTCTCCTACGACTGCAGCGCATGTTATGAGGGATATGGACGGATATATATACGGGATCATTGACGGAGGGGAATGTACGTACGGTCTGGAATCCACCGTGGTCGACTGTACGGGTGATGTACCCGTCATATTAAGGCCGGGAGCTATAACACCTGCCGCGATCCGCAGTCTGTGCGGCGATGTCGTGATGGCAGGTCAGCTCAAGGAAGGAGAGACACCGATGTCGCCGGGAATGAAATACAGGCATTATGCTCCCAAGGCATTGGTCGAGATCATGAAGATGCCTGCTAAGACCGTCATAATCAATGATGAGCCCGGCAGTGAATACGAGGCGGCAGAGGATAAGTCATATCTTGATTTCAAGAAACTCGACGATGATCAGAAGCAGGATCTTGTCGATATCGCTGCACCCTTTGTGTTCAGGATAAGAGAGATCCTCAAGGATTCACCTGCCACCAGGATCGGCATCTTTGCCGGCGATGAGGTATGCGCGCTCATCGATAAGCTGGGAGACAAAGTGATCTCTGCACACACGGAGACATACGCATACGGAAGGGCAGCTGATGTGCTTGCTGCGAGTCACTGCCTTTTCGACGGCTTAAGGCACCTTGACCGCCAGGATGTCGGCATCATCCTCGCACAGGGTTTCGAAGGCGAGGGTCTTAGCAGGGCATATATGAACAGGCTCGGCAAGGCGGCCGTTAAAGGCGGCGATATCCCTGAAGGCGTCAACTATGAAGAGGACAGGCGAGGCAGCGAACTGTCTGACTTCAAGGGCACATATACTGCATCGGTCCTGTTCGTCTGCGACGATAACAAGAGACTGTCGATTGCTTGCGAGGGCATCTTCACCGAGCTTATCAGATGGAATGCTCCCTACCGCCTGAGGCAGGATAAGGATATCGGCTGCGAGCTCTACTGCGAGTCAGCAGGGCTCAAGGCATATCAGGATGATAAGCCTGATGAGGAGATGGTAAGGTCGCTAGCTGAGGTCAGCAAGGTCAACATATCTTCATACAGGACCAGGAGGACGGATCCTTCCGTATTTGATGCGAACGACCTGATCTTCACGATGCGTGACGAACAGGCGTATGAGATACTGAGGTCTTTCCCTGAACTTGACGGCAAGGTGTTCTCTTTGTCATCTTACTGCGCAGACAAGGGACTGGTCTTCAAGAGTGATGACGGAAGGATAGCTTCGATATCCATCCCTGATCCCAAGGGCGAGAACCATGCGACGTATCTGCACACCGCATCGGCTCTCAAGGCGTGGCTCGAACTGATCTTCCCGTATGTACTCAAGGATCTTGAGATTGAGAGGTGCTGATAACATATGAACTCGATGCAGGCTAATCTTTGTCTTATTTGTGTAACCCTCTGCTGGTCAACAGAGGTTATCATATTTGCAAACATTCCTGAATCGATACCTCCCTTTGCAACTACCTGCATAACGTCCATGATCGGCGCGGTGCTCCTTATAATGTGTTTCTTTAAGAGGATCACTGCAGAGATCAGAAAGCATAAACAGAAGCTTCTCATCAAATGCATATGGCTCGGCATCCTTAACATGAGCTACAATGTCCTCTACCTGTACGGGCTGAAGTTCTTTGACGTATCCACGGGTGCCTTCACATTGTCCATGACGGCAGTCATCCTTCCGGTTATCCTTCTCACGATGCGCCAGAAAGTCTCGTTCAAGACATGGGCATCGGCAGCGCTCGTCTTTGCCGGCATATTCCTGGCTGTAGGCCAGACGGCCAGCATCGGTCAGATATGGGGAGTTGTCATGGTAGGCATAGGCTGTATCATCAGAGCCTTCTTTATCGTGCTGCTCAACAAATACGCGCGCGAAAACGACCCTGTCGTTATTTCCGCGTTCATATCGCTTATCGTGGGGATCTTATCGTTTATTCCGTGGTTTGTTACCGAACCCTCTACATTTGCCGGCATACCGTGGAAGACTGACGTCATAGCGAGCATGGCGATCTATTCGTATTTTGTCGTTGCTTTCGCGCAGACCCTGAACATATTTGCGCAGAGGAGATCCACGCCTGCAAACGCGACGATCATCTATTCACTGGAGATCGCTTTCTCCGTGGTATGGGGGATCCTGCTTCCTGCCAATATCGTGGATCAGGTCGAAATGACTCCGTGGATATTGTTCGGCGTCCTGCTCGTAATAGCAGGAAACATCATTGAGATAATACCTGACGGAAGGGGGAAGATCCGTGAAGCAGAGAATTAAGACATACGTCCTGCTGGTCATCTTCTACTTCCTGGTGGCCGTTCCCTTTAAGGTGATGGAAGTCATACCGGGGTTCGCCGACATAAGGCCGGTTACGTTGTTAGGTCCTGTGTACGGTCTGTTCTTCGGACTTCCCGGATGCATCATCTTCGCATTCATGAACCTTGTCATGGATATAATATCGGGAGGACTTGCATGGTCATCTTTTGCAGGGCTTATCGCCAACTTCATGGGTCCTTACCTCATTACCGTTTACTGGAATCATGTATCCGCATCTGAACTGACACTGAGGACCGTCAGGAACACTCTCAAGTATTCCCTGACACTGATCCTCGCTGCTGTCCTGGAAGCCGTAATAATAACTCCTTCTGTAGCTCTTGTGTATCCGGAGGTGGACTGGAGACTGTTCGCCATATCGGTCGTGTGCAACACAGCGGTATTCCCGATCCTCTTCGGTATACCGCTCATCATACTGATGAAGGAGGAACTCGGGTTCAGGTGGTGCAAGGGGCTTGTCTGACAGGTTGACAAATGATCGATATCTACTAATATAAAGACGATTAATACAGAAAGAGGTGTGTAACATGACGAACAAAAAAGGCGGGGCTAAGCTGGCGATAATCATCACGGCTTGTGCACTTGTAGTAGCGGCAGGAGTATTTGCTCTTGTTTATTTCATGAACAAGCCCAAGGCAGAAGAAGGAACGAAGGCTTACACGTTTGTCGTAGTAGATGACAAGGGTGCTTCCAAGGAGTACAAGGGAAAGACTGATACCCAGTTCCTCAAGGGGCTCATGGATGAGCTCAAGGCTAAGGGTGACTTCACATATGAAGGTACCGACGGTGAGTACGGACTCTATATCGATTCAGTAAACGGCCTCAAGGCAGACTACAATGTTGATAAGGCTTACTGGGCTATCTATGTTAACGGTGAGTACGGTCAGCTCGGTGCTGATACACAGCCTGTTAACGACGGGGATTCATTCAAGCTCGCTTACGAGAAATAACATGACATGCGCTTTACCGTAAAGGACATCGCGACGATCGGTCTGATGACGGCTCTTATCGAGGCTGTCAAGTGGGCCCTGCAGGGCATACCGAACGTCGAGATGGTGACACTGCTGTTCATGGTATTCGCAGTGACTTACGGTCTTAAGACATGTATAGCTGCCCTCATCTTTACGGGGGTTGAGACGCTTATCTGGGGTGTCCATATATGGGTGATCATGTACATCTATATATGGCCCCTTTTAGTTTTGATATCGTACTTCATGGGCAAGAAGAAACTGCCTGACTGGGCATTTGTTTTTCTAGGTGGTTTTTACGGTCTGTTTTTTGGTATGATATGTGCAGTGCCGTATGTCTTTTTCGGAGGGATCAAGGTGGCAGTGGCATGGTGGATAGCAGGGATCCCTTTTGATATCCTGCATGCAGTGAGCAACACCATATTGTGTCTCGTATTGTTCAGGCCGCTGCGCAAAGCCCTCACGAAGATGATCGGCACGCCGTACAAAGGAGGAGAGATCAGTGAAGATAATCGACATACTGAACCGTAATGAGATGTCACTCTCGTTCGAAGTTTTCCCGCCCAAGGTGGAGACTTCCTTTGATAATGTGCTCAGCGCAGCAGGCAAGATCGCGATGCTCAGGCCCTCGTTCATGAGCGTCACTTACGGAGCGGGCGGAGGAACGAGCGAATACACGCTGCGTCTCAGCAAAGAGATAGAGCAGAAGTACGGTGTTCCCATGCTCGCGCATCTCACATGCATATCTTCAGACAAGGCGACTGTCCACGACAGGATCGCAGATCTCAAGAGCAACGGTATCAGCAATATCATGGCTCTCCGCGGTGACATCCCTGCAGATATGGCGGATGTTGACAGGACAAAACTTGATTACCACTATGCGGTGGAGCTCATCCACGAGATAAAGGCGGCATTTCCTGACTGCTGCATCGGTGCAGCATGCTATCCGGAGATCCATCCCGAGAGCAGGAACCAGAGGGATGATCTCAGGCACCTCAAGGAGAAGGTGGATGCAGGTGTCGATTTCCTCACAACGCAGATGGTATTCGACAACAACCTGTTCTTCAACTTCCTGTACAAGATCAGGGACATGGGCATCACGGTTCCCGTACTGCCCGGCATCATGCCCATCACGAAGGCAAACCAGGTCGAAAGGGCGATCAAGCTGTCAGGTTCATACATGCCTGTCAGATTCCGCACAATAGTCGACAGGTTCGGAACGGATGACGCCGCTATGATGCAGGCCGGTATCGCATATGCGACCGATCAGATCATCGACCTTTATGCGAACGGTATTACCAATGTTCATGTTTATTCAATGAACAAGCCCGAGGTTGCCGAAGGCATATCAAATAACCTGTCTTCGATACTCGGCAGGGAATTTGCATGACAGGATATAATGTTGAAGTCCGCCAGTATGATCAGTCAGATCTTCCCCCGGTAAATGAGAGGGAAGTGTGGAGATACAGCGGATGCAAAGATATTCCTGATGAGCCGGAACTTACTGAGCTTATGATGGACACGCTTGACAGATACGCATCTTCAGCCCGTCCGAGAGTATGTTTTACGGTAACTGACAAGGTTCCTTTTGAGACAGATTCCAAGGGCCTCGCCAAAGTGATACAGGGTGCTGACAAAGTGGTGACTTTTGCAGCCACTGTCGGTATCGAATACGACCGCCTGATCAGGAGGTACCAGAGGATCGAACCTACAAGGGCTCTGTTCCTGCAGGCACTGGGAGCTGAGAGAGTCGAGGCTTTGTGCGATTTGTTCTGCTCAGAGTTTGAAGGCAGAACGCCCAGGTATTCACCGGGATACGGTGATCTTCCTCTGGAGACGCAGAAGGATCTGTTTGAAGTGCTTCAGTGTGAGCATAAGATCGGCATATCATTAAACGAGAGTCTGTTAATGACCCCGACAAAGTCGGTTACGGCGCTGTTCGGCATCAAGGACGGAGAGATGAGCCACGATGGTCACGATTGCAGTATGTGCGGGCTTTTAAGTTGTGAGTATAGAAGGGAAGAGTGATGAAATACTGCTTGAAGATTTCGTTATATAGAGGAGTATAGCTATGAGTCGCATAAAAAGAGTCATTGTTATTGTTCCTGCTGCTTTTTTGTGCATTGGTGTATTTTCAGTGTTGCTTTCGTTTGATTATGCTAGTCGTCTTCTAAGCGTAGCTTTTTGTCTGATATGCATATTTTTTATCATATGTCTGACTCAAAAGAGAATTAGACTAATTATTTGTCTAATATATCTTCTGGCAGTTTCCTCACTGACTATTGTTTTTTCAGTAACACTGTACCGATCTTATTATGCTAATAATCGTGAAATAATTGATATGTGTAACAGTGCATATCCTGGTGTTTTTTCGGTGAAAGAGAACGAAGAAGATCATCTCAAGTTTTATGTAGAAAAGTATTATATCAATGAGGGGTTGAGAATTAAGGATGTTTCGTTTTCTCCCAAGGATTGTCTGACAATTGCTAATAGTGTAATCAATGTGAATAATGGTTTTTCTCTGTCCTTTGAATATCCGAACGGAGCGTTGATTACTTTTTCAAATTATGATAACGAGAGGTTTTGTGATGTATGTTTTGATAATTCAAAAACAAGAGGATATATTGTTCCTAATCTCGGCTATTATGATAATTACACAGGGTTTGATACTTATTACATTTATGGAGCAATGAACGATCTACCTACGTTTGAAGAATCTAAGGCCAAGAGGAATATTCAGGGACATTACCTTAAAATGTTGGAGTATATATTAAATAATGCAGTATTGATTACAGACAAGCATACTTATAACGAAGAGTATTTTAGTTCATGTTATTTATCTGATGACCATTCATTTGGACACCTGTTGGAATCATTGAGTAATACAAACAGTCAAATTGTTTTTGTTGAAGATGATACAAGAGAGTATGAAGATAGGTATTCGAGGTCGTTTCTTTCTCCAGATTGGTTTTCTCTCACTGATATAGCAGTTAATATGAATATATACATGGAAAAAAAGGTTGATGATCAGACATCAAATTTATTGTCTCATTATTTATTTGTTGGTAGTGATAAACCTAATGATACAATTGTTTACCTGAATGAACATCGTCTTTATATGATATTATTATATTTGAGTGTCTTCGAAGCTATCTTGATATTCAGTGGACTAATCATTCTCGTTGAAGATAAGAAGCATCCCAATAATCTTGCTAAAATTAGACCTCAATGATGAGTTTATTGGATACAACGTTAAAGTTGGATTGTGTTTTGATTGGTGATTAATATGAAACGTGTCTATATAACATTTAAAAGCTTTGCTCTTATCTTGACTTTGTCTCTACAAGTATTCTGCTTAAGTGGTTGTTTTTCCCGTGATTATTACACTACGAGTTTTAAATTTGATAAAGACCTGAAGGAAATTAAAAATAATATAGAGAGTGAGTTTAATGATTACTTAACACTCCCTTCTCCTAGTATTGAAGAGTTGGGTGTTAATGATAAAACGCTTTTCTCGCTCGTTTGGAATGTGGAATTCAAAAAGGAATATACACAAATCAACGACCTGTCTAATCCGAAGATTTCGCAAGTGTATTTGATTGAACGTTGCCGAGAAATCTATAATTGTTACATAGATAATCATCCTGAAAGTGAACTTAGGAAATGTAGTGTAAACATCGTGTTTAACGAATTTGATCATTCAAGTTTGAATGGTGACCATTATTTGGAAATGGCATCTTTGTCTAATTATTGTTATCCTAACAATACCCTTAGTGATCATCTGATTATGGTAGATATGAAATATGATGATTTTGAATGCTTGTTTGATCACGATGACATTGAGATAGTTGCCATGCAGAATCGCAGTATTGAAGATGTTTTAGAGTTATCTGATAAGATGCCTTACGTAAAATATATATATGTAGCTGACCAGCAAACTGCTGACGAAGCCTCAAAACTGAGGCCTAATGTTAAGTTTGTTAGCATAGAATAGGAAACGTGTTTGTCCTTTGATTTTTAATAAAAACATAGTAATAAAAGGCATCAATTGCCCAACGAGTTACTGATAACTATTATCTTTGTTGGTAATGTATAGAGTTGTTGAGTAAATATGAGCATGATTAGAAATGTGAATAGTTCTAATTGAAACTCTATTGTTGGGATATGTTATACTGTTTCTGTTGGCTTTTTTGCTTATGGAATTGATCGGAGATTAATATGGATTTGCTGGAATACTTACAAAATAATCTGTTATTCCTCGACGGAGGAATGGGAACTCTTTTGCAGGATAAGGGGCTAATGCCCGGAGAACTGCCGGAGAGATGGAACATGACTCATGCGGATATCGTAAGGGATATCCACAAGGCTTATTACGATGCGGGATCCAATGTCGTGTCGACTAATACTTTCGGAGCGAATTCTCTTAAGTTTGGCGATGAGGAACTCAAGGCGATAATCTTTGCCGCGGCTGAGAATGTTAAGGCGGCCAGGGATTTAAGTACGAACCCAAAAGAGAAGTTCGTCGCCCTTGATATCGGACCCATCGGCAAGCTGTTGAAGCCTTACGGTGATTTTGATTTCGAAGAGGCTGTCTCTGTATATGCAAAGACCGTGAGGTTCGGCGTGGAAGCCGGCGTAGACCTGATCTTCATCGAGACTATGAACGATTCCTACGATACAAAGGCCGCTGTTCTCGCAGCGAAAGAGAACTCTGATCTTCCCATATTTGTCTCAAATGCTTACAGTGAGGATGGCAAGCTCATGACGGGTGCAACGCCTGCTGCAATGACGGCGATGCTCGAAGGCCTTGGCGTTGATGCGATCGGTGCAAACTGTTCGCTGGGGCCTGCACAGCTCAAGGGTGTAGTAGATGAATATCTGGCATGTTCGTCCTTGCCTGTACTCCTAAAGCCCAATGCAGGTCTTCCCAGGACTGAGAACGGCAAGACGGTCTATGATGTCTATCCCGATGAGTTCTCTGATCTCATGGCTGATTACATCAGACAGGGGGTTAGGATCGCAGGCGGATGCTGCGGAACGACGCCCGATTATATCAGGGCAACATGTGAGAAAGCATCGGGTATCACGCCGGTTCCGGTCACTGACAAGAACAGGACAGTGATAAGCTCATATACCCATGTTGTTGAGTTCGGCAAGTCTCCGGTCCTGATCGGTGAATGCATCAATCCGACAGGCAAGAAAAAGTTCAAGGAAGCACTCCGCGAACATGATATAGAACACATATTAAGTGTCGGACTCACACAGCAGGAGAGAGGTGCTCACGTCCTTGATGTAAACGTCGGTATCCCTGAGATAGACGAACCTGCACTCCTGACGGAAGTAACGTATGAACTCCAGGCGATAATCGACCTGCCGCTGCAGATCGATACAACTGACGTAGTCGCCATGGAGAGGGCATTAAGATGCTACAACGGCAAGCCCATGATCAACTCCGTCAACGGCAAGGAAGAGGTCATGGATGCAATATTCCCGCTCGTTAAGAAATACGGCGGCCTCGTCGTCTGCCTCACTCTTGATGAAGGCGGGATCCCTGATACTGCACAGGGCAGGATCGACATAGCAAAGAAGATAATCGCGCGTGCGGAAGAGTACGGCATCCCTAAGAAAGATCTGATCTTTGATACTCTGGCAATGACGGTAAGTGCTGACGACAAGGCAGCACTCGCAACGCTTGGCGCACTTCATTACATCCGCCATGAATTAGGATGCAACACGTCGCTTGGTGTATCCAATGTATCGTTTGGTCTGCCGCAGAGAGAAGTTATCACATCGGCTTTCTTCCTCATGGCACTGAACGAGGGGTTATCCGCAGCCATCATGAACCCGTCTTCGAACGAGATGATGAAGGTCTATTATTCATTCAAGACTTTGATGGGAATTGATGCGAACTGTACTGACTACATATCAAATATCGATAAGTATGCCGTATCAACACTGACGGCACCTTCTGCGGACAAGGCGGCAGCTCCTGCGGCTGATGACGGACTTACGCCGCTCCAGCGATCCATCGTCAAGGGAATGAAGGAACAGTCGGCCAAGCTGACGGACGAGCTTCTCAAGGGAACCGCACCGCTCGACATCGTGGCAGAGCAGATCATTCCTGCACTCGATGTTGTTGGTAAGGGATTTGAGGATAAGACGATGTATCTGCCGCAGCTTCTGATGAGTGCGGAGGCGTCGCAGTTTGCTTTCGAGAGGATCAAAGCATTTATGGCGGCTTCCGGCGGTGCCGGCGTATCAAGAGGAAAGTTTGTCATAGCGACTGTCAAGGGCGACATCCACGACATCGGCAAGAACAT
>DGUI01000008.1 GCA_002394605.1 Mageeibacillus sp. UBA4314
CAAAATTGTAATTATACCGAATTAGATGTAAAAGAAAATTAGGGGACCGGCGACAGCTTCCCCTCCATAGAAAATCATAAGATCATTCATTATACCTGATCTCAGTCTTACCCTTTACCTTAAGTGTTAATGTGAATATCAGTCTGATCACGAGCATCAGAAAGACTACGCCGATCATATCGATACCAACATCGACGATCGAACCGCTCCTGCCGCTGACGAATAACTGATGGTATTCATCAACGACGGCATTAAGTACGCAGAACCATGTCGTAAAAATGATGCACATCTCATTATCTGATTTGATGATCTTAACGCTGCTCTCTGAATATGATCCTTCTGAAGATATCTTGTTCGTGTTGTAGATCGCACTGTATGTAAATATCGACAGAACAAGAAATTCGAACAAATGTGCACCTTTGCGGACAACGTTTGAACTGAACACATTGCCAAAGAGCTTGTTAAGCGCCTCGACGATAGCATTAGATGTCGATGATGATTCATCACCGTTCTGGTGCGAGAAATAGAATATCATGACAACACATACAATGGTCAGCAACCAGAAGATCACTGCCAGAAAAGCATTCAATTTGGATATCCTAAGATTCTTACCCTTGATCATGATTAGATTCTATCATACCTGCTCTTGTTTTTCATAGCGCGCTCGATATCGCGTTTTGCGTCCTTCTCGGACATCGCATCACGCTTGTCATAGTTCTTCTTGCCCCGTGCCAGGCCTATCTCGAACTTGACCTTACTGTCCTTAAAATAGCACTTTGTAGGCACTAATGTGAGACCTTCGAGCTTTGTCTTTGAGAAGAGCTTTATTATCTCTTTCTTGTGGAGCAGGAGCTTCCTGTTCCTCATCGGATCGAGGTTATAACGGTTGCCGTTCTCATAAGGGCTGATATGCACACCAATGAGCCACATCTCACCGTTCTTGACCTGGCAGTAAGAGTCCTTGAGGTTGCATTTACCTGCTCTCAGGCTCTTCACTTCTGTTCCTGAGAGTACGATGCCGCATTCATACTTATCCTCGATAAAGTAATCGTGATATGCTTTGCGGTTCTCTGCAATTATCTTTATGCCTTTTACTATAGCCATATCAAATCCTTTTATTCTAATCTGAGAGACGGACGTGCATTAAGATCCAGTCCCGCTCTGACTCCGTTAATATACTCGTAATAACCGCAACTTGCAATCATTACCGCATTATCGGTACAAAGATCCAGCCTTGGATAATACAGCGTCAGACCTTCCCTGTCCTTGATATCATCAAACTTTCTCCTGATAAAGGAGTTGGCAGCAACGCCGCCTGCAAGACATATCTTCTTTATACCGGTCTCTTCTACTGCCAACAGCACATGATCTGTCAGATACTTGGCGATATGCGCCTGATAACTTGCCGTAAAATCATTGATGTTGATCTCCGTCCCCTTCATCTTGGCTTCATTAATGATGTTAAGTGCATTGGTCTTGATCCCCGAGAAAGAGAAATCGAACCTGTCGCTGGTCCTTGGAACGGAGAACTTATAAGCATTGACGTCTCCTCCCTGCCCCGCCTTGTCCATCTTGGGACCGCCCGGATAACCAAGTCCGATCACGCGTGCGATCTTATCGAAAGCTTCACCTGCAGCATCATCGAGTGTCTTGCCGATTATCTCCATATTACAGTAATCATTGACCTTAACGATCATGGTGTTGCCGCCGCTGACAAGAAGCGTCAGGAATGGAGGTTCGAGTTCCGGGAAACATATGTAATTAGCTGCTATATGCCCTTTAAGATGATGTACGGGAATAAGCGGTTTGCCGGACACGTGCGACAGCGCTTTCGCGAAGTTGACTCCGACAAGAAGTGCTCCGACAAGTCCCGGACCGTAAGTAACGGCGATCCCGTCGATGTCGTTAAGTTCAACGCCGGCATCATCCAGAGCCTTCTGAACTGTAGGATAAATGGCATCGATATGCATCCTTGAAGCAAGCTCGGGAACTACTCCGCCAAACTGCATGTGAAAGTCAGCCTGCGAGGCAATGACATTGGACAGCACTTCCCTTCCGTTGCGGACTATGGAAGCTGCTGTCTCATCACATGAGCTCTCAATGCCGAGTATCAACACATCACTCATGATCAGTTCTCCCTCGCGAAGAATGTAGTCAGATAATTGTTGATCGCTTCAATGTATTCTGCTTTATTGATAGTGTATTCCTCAAGATATCCGGCACCTGAGATCATCTTCGTCTCAGTAAGGTTGGCAGACAACCTGTTACGTTCGTTAATGATCTGATTGATCCTGTCTGCACCTATGAAAGTGTCGTGACCGCCGTAGATTATGCACACAGGGACGGGTAGCCTTGCGATCGATGAAGCAAGGTTTACTTCGCTCTCCCCTGCCGACAGCCTGATGGCATAAGGAACAAAGTACTGGGTAACAAAACCGAGGAATTCCCTGCTCCTGACGATCGGCTTAATGTAGTCATCTGTGCTCTTGGCCGGGGAATCGAGGATGATCCCGGAGACATAATCCCTGTAGAAACCGAGTTCTTGAATATTAGTGCTGTACTTCTTGAGTTCAGCTTCAGTAACATCAGACGGCGGAAGATTATTATAGGCGATTACCGAAGATGAACATCCTGTTCCGATCCCGTAAAGGATTACATCGGTAGTAACAGATATCTGCTTGACTATGGAGATCGCGCCAAGGACATCCTGCCATTCAAGATACCCGTAGCCTGATATGTCACCGTTTGAGTCACCGCTGTTGCGCTGGTCAAAAAGAAAGACGTTGTACCCGGAATCAAGCCAGTTCTCCACCATATCGATCATGGTAACTCCGAAAGGAAGCCTGTTGGAACCCGTATCATGTACAACGATTATCGTAGTAACGGGATTCTTGGTCTTAAAGAACCAGCCTGACAGGTTTGTCTGTCCGTCAGCAGACTGGAAACTGCAGTTGCTGTAAGGCGGCAGAACATTGGAAGGAACGTTAGATACATAATTCCTGTCGATATTCATGAGACGGTTGGCAGAAGTAACCGTAAGCACTATTATAACAATAAGTATCGTAGCGATGATACTCAGTACTAGTGCGGCTTTTGTTATGAAGCTGCCGCCTGATCTCTTGGATCTGCGCGTGTAAGACGAATCAAGACTCATGGTATTACAACATCTTCTTCTTTTTCATTATGATGATACTGGCGATCAGGCTTATGACGGAAGCTGACGTCAGTATAATAAAAGGTACCGGATTCTCGGCAAAACCCGTGTCCCAGGGCATGGGGCAGTTCTGTCCGAAGAAGCTGCCGATCAGGTCAGGTATGGTCAGACAGATCGTCGCCGCTGCAAGCACCTTCATTATCGAGTTCAGGTTGTTATCGATGATCGAACTGTATACATCAAGTGTACCGTTAACGATATTTGCGTATATCGTTGCCATCTCGTGAGCCTGCTTATACTCGATGACGACATCCTCCAGGAGATCCTCATCCTCATCGTAGAGCTTGACTGTCCTTCCCCTCATCAGCTTCTCAAGAACACCCTCGTTCGATTTGAGTGATGACGTGAAATAGATGAGTGACTTTGCAAGGGCAAGGAGTTTATACAGGTCATTATTGCTGATCGATTTGGCAAGCTCGGTCTCGGCGACTTCCAATGTCTTGTCGATGAACCGCAGGAGACGCAAGTAATCCTTGGCAACAGCATAAAGGATCTGGATAGTGAACCTTGTCCTGAACGGAATAAAGAGGTCCTTGATCCTGTTCTCTATGAACTGGTCGATAATGGAAGCCTTGCGCAGCGATACCGTAATGATGTTCTTGTCAGTCAGGATAATGCCGAGAGGCGCTGTTTCATATCTGGTAATATCCTTCTCTCGCTTAGTGTAAGGAATGTCTATGATGACCAGGACATTGCCCGTGTCGTCATCATAGTCGATACGCGGTCTCTCCTCTTCATCCAAGGGATATCTTAGAAATTCCTGAGGAACGTTAAGCTCTGTCTCAACTCTCGAGATCTCGGCTTCAGTCGGAGAATACATGTTGATCCAGGTATCAGGAGCTATCGTGTCAGTCTCTTTAGTCTTATATATAGAACGGTTGCCGATCTGCTTATACTCATCTGAACTGTAGATATTAAGCATACTAACCTCCGCTCCGACTGAATCTAGAGAATTTTATCATTTTTTTTAGGTTATTTCTACCTGAAGTCAGCCAATGCCGGTGGATCCGAACCCGCCGCCTCTGTTAGTGCCGATGTTATCAACGGAATCGACAACAACAGGCTTGCAGTACTCTACTTTCGCGATGACCATCTGGGCGACCCGATCTCCCCTGCAGATCTTGTAAGTACCGTGCTTTACACCCTTGTCATTAAGAGTAAAAGGCTCGTCTTCAGATGCGTCTTCCCTGACGGATGCGTTATAGATTATTACATTGACTTCATCTCGGTAACCACAGTCAATGGTTCCGGGAGAATTAGGGACTCTTAATGGAGTCTTCAGCGAGATGCCGCTCCTGGGCCTGATCTGTACTTCGTAACCATACGGGATAGCCATCTTAAGACCTGTCGGGACAAGTACAGAGCATCCCGGTCTGACGATCACGTCTTCTGCTGCATAGATATCCATTCCGGCATCGCCGTCATTGGCATACTTGGGGATCACGGCATGTTCCCTGCACTTTGATATGGGTAGTTCGATCTTATCTGACATGATGGACCGCCTTTCTTACAGAATTGTAGTATTGATGATAACGTCGAAGCCGAGATCCGCAATATCCTGTGCAGTATCATCATCAACAGGGTTCTTGCATGCACCGTAGATGACCGAAGAGCAATCAACGGATCTGGGTACGATCGTCACCTGATCATCCATGTTGTTTCCTGTCATCTGCCATTTGCCGCGATCATAACACTGACCGCACTTGACCTTGTTGCCTCCAACAGCACAGAAATCCGACTGCATCCACGGAATGGGACCTGCAGAATGAACAATGATGGATGCATCAGCACCGGACGAGCCAAGAAGGTCTTTTATCTCACCTGTGGACAATTCATGCGAGAGGGATATGTAACCACAGCCTGAGGCGGCATATTCCAGCGATCTTGTATTATGGATATTGGATCCGGGCGAGATCATATGTGTAAATCCCAGACCTTCAAGCTTAGTATTCTCTCCGAACACCCTGCAGTCCATATAATAGATCTTAGTATCCGGAAGTTCGTTCCTGATGATGGCAGCGGCGTCACGTATCTTATCGGAAACTTCATCGTGGTACAGGTCAGGCAGCAGGATGCAGAGCTCATACTGTCCGTTCCTGATGAACCTGATGATATTCTCACGGACAGCCTTGATGATGATCTCCATGGCACTGAAAGCGTAGATATCGGCACCTGCCTCAACCACATCGAAATCATCCTTTACACATGGATACGTATACATAGTCCTAATGACTCCGGGTGTCCTGTCAAGCCCGATGTTTACAGGTGGCACGAAAGCGCCTATCACAGCCCTGTCGTAATTGTAATCGAGTTCGGATATCAACTGATCTGTCACGCCTCTTCTAAGCTCATTTATGAGGCTTACAGGACACAAAGCAGTATCAGGTCCCGTGAAGTAGACCTGTGATGCACGGAAAGGAGTATCTCCAAGCTTGTTAAGCTGTGCAACGATCCTGTCCTTCCCAAGGGGTTCACCGCCAAAATCAGCCGGCAGATCGACTTCATATTCGGCAAATGTATTGGCATTCATGCCGTCATTTATCATCGCATTGCAAACGATCGAACCGGATGTTATGTCAACGGATAAAGTGATATCAGTCTTGCGCTTCATAGCTGCAGGGATCTCGGTCTTATGTCCCATCAGATATACTTTCAGTCCGGGCTCGAGCTTGGATATCATATCCGGATGCAATCCTTTGACTGCAATGGAGCCTGGCATCTCATGGATCTTCCCCACCGGGAATGAACAGATCTCTTTGTCAGATCTTCTTATCGACAGATAATCACCCTTGTCAGGCAGAATGAACGAATCAGACATCTTGAGCGTAACAGTACCCTTTTTGCTGTCTGACGAAGTGATCTTACCTATCATGAGACCGTATTTGCCTACATGTTCACCGGACAGGAAGCCGTTCTCTTTTTTGCCTTTAAGGAACTGTGATGTATAAGAACCGCCCCTGTTGAAATTGACGAGAAGAGAATCTGTAACTTCCTTAACAACAGATTCATCAAGAGTACCGGCATAATAAGAATCGATCAGTTTCCTGTAGCTGTAAACTGCAGACTTGACGTAATTGACATCGCGCATCCTTCCTTCGATCTTAAGTGAAGCAACGCCGCTCCTGATAAGATCGGATAGATACGAGCAAACATCTCTGTCCTTGGGAGACAGAAGATGACCTTTCCTTACAGTTCTGCCATCTGACATAAGAGAGTACTCTTCCCTGCACGGCTGGGCGCATACGCCTCTGTTGCCGCTCCTTGAACCGCTCCTGTTCATTGCCGAGAACAGGCACAATCCGGAATAGCAGACGCATACCGCGCCATGAGCGAAGACTTCAGTCTCCATGTTGTATCTTGAAGCAGCCTTAGTCCTTGCAGCGATCTCTCGGACTGACATTTCGCGGGGCAGGACAACGCGGCTGAACCCGAGTTCGGAAAGGCTCTTAAAGTCCATATCGGTAAAAACATTCATCTGTGTGCTGCAATGCAGAGGGATCTCCGGATATCGTGAGTGGATCATGCGTGCGAGTCCGATATCTTGGATCAGTATGCCGTCGCATCCGGATTCATATGCGGTAACAGCCGTAGCAACGGCATCTTCCATCTCGGCATCGCCTACTAGAGTGTTAAGGGTAAGATATATCTTAGAACCTCTGTGATGACAGTATCTTGCGCCCTCCCTGAATTCATCGGGCATGAAATTGGCGGCATTGATCCTTGCATTAAAAGCAGACAGACCGCAATAAACAGCATCTGCACCGTAATCGACCGCAGCCTTGAGGATCTCAAGATTACCTGCAGGGGCAAGGAGTTCAATCATTTATGTCACCGTCATTACCAAATGACAATTTCTCCATCGGAGTAGGCTCGGATACGTTCTTCTCTTCGTTAATGAAATCCTTTTGTTTGTAGTACATGAGCTCCGTCCTCATCTCTGACAGTTCTTCCTTAAGCGTCAGATACCTGTTGCAGCTCTCGATGAGGGACAGGATCGCTGTCTTGTTAGTCGCGATATAAGGGTTATTCTCTTTGGTCTCGCTATAGATCTCATCAGCAAGCTCAGCCACCTTGCGTATCCTGGCTTCCGTAATATCCTCTGTCGAGCCGAGCAGATATGTATTGTCACCTATCGTAACAGTTACACGCTTGGACAAGGGATCAGGCTTGGATTCGTCAGGCTTCTTTTTCTTGGCGATCTTCTCTTCAAGGGTATCCTGCTTAACCGGCTTCGTAACTTCAGCTGCAAGCGAATCAGCCCTGTAACGCTGCTCATAGCTGACCATGGCAGGCATAGTCTTATCCTTGCGTTTTTTGAGATTATTATCGGAATACTTACCTAAGATACTCGTGTTGTTAGACTTCTTCATAGATCCCTCACAAAATCAGACTGATAAGATTATATCACTATAAAGCTTCAAAAGATCAAAAGCGGCGATCTCTTCTGCCCTGCTGTTCTCATTATATCCTAATCCTTCAAGCAGTTCCCTGTTTACCTGTACATTATTCAGCAGTTTTTTGCGTCTTTGTGCAAAGCACTTCTCAAGGAAAGATACAAAACCTTCATCGATCTTACAGGCATTCTCTCCCCTGGTTATCGTAAATACTGTCGATTGAGTCTTCGGAACGGGATAATAATACTTCCCCGGCAGATCGAAAACGATCTCTATCTCCCCCCACAGCTCGCATAATATGGATAACGGTCCGTATTGCTTGGTGCACGGCCTGCAGATTATCCGCTGAAGAGCTTCTTTCTCGACCATGAGAACAAGTTTCCTGGCATTCCTAAGTTCAGACAGCATCTTCTTCATGATAGGAGTCATAACGTAATAAGGGATATTACTGACGGCTACATCATATGAGGAAGCATCATAATCCGAAGGATCTAATCTGGTATAGTCAGAAGCGATAACCCTGCATCCAATCGAGCTTGAGATATATCCTGCAAGGCGTTTATCGATCTCAACACAGGTAAGATCAGTATCGTCTGAGACGAGTTCTCTCGTAAGGGATCCGAGACCCGGACCGATCTCAAGGATCTTATCCCCGGGTTTGATCCCGCACAGTCCGATGATCCTTGAGATACTCGCCTCATCACAAAGAAAATTCTGCCCGAATCTGGACTCGGGCAGAAAACCTATCTCTTCTGTTAATCTGATCAGCTCACTTCTGTTCATCACTTGAAGTATGCAACACCGGATTCAAAGATCTTCTGGTGCTTGTTGCCGCCGATGTTCTTCGTAAGATCGGATTCGTATCTCTCAGTATGACCCATCTTACCGAAGATCCTGCCGTCAGGTGACAGTATACCTTCGATTGCACAGACGGAACCGTTAGGATTAAATGCAGTCTCAGAAGCCTGCCGGTCATTGATATCAACATAGCATGTCGCGATCTGACCGTTAGCTTCAAGCTTCCTTACTACTTCCATGGAAGCTGCGAAATTCCCCTCGCCGTGGGAGATCGGGATGTTATAGACCTCACCGACTTCACACATCGACAGCCAGGGACTGTTATTGGACATGATCTTAGTCCTGACGTAACTGTTCTGATGGCGTCCGACATTGTTGAACGTGAGCGTCGGAGAATCAGCCGTAAGCTCTCTGATATCACCGTAAGGAAGGAGTCCGAGCTTGATAAGCGACTGAAAACCGTTACAGATTCCGAGCATGAGACCATCCCTGTTGAACAGCAGATCTCTTACGGCATCAGTGATCTGGTTGGATCTGAAAGCAGCAGCGAAGAACTTACCGGATCCTTCAGGCTCATCACCTGCAGAGAATCCGCCGGGCAGCATTACGATGTTCGCCTTGTTGATCTTGCCTGCAAGCGTTACGAGTGAATCTGTGATCTCCTCGGATGACTTGTTCCTGATGACAAATACATCAGCCTCTGCACCGGCTCTCTCGAAAGCCCTTGCAGAATCAAGCTCACAGTTTGTGCCCGGGAATACAGGGATGACAACTCGAGGCTTTGCTCCTGTCAGAACTGAAGGAGCAGCCTTGAATGTCTTATCCGTATTATAAGGCTTGATCGTCTCGACGTGAGCGGGAACAGCCTTGGTGGCAAAGATGGGTTCAAGCTTGCCCTCATATGCCTCAAGAGCATCTGATACAGCCAGTTCCTGTGAACCGTAGGTGAACTTGCCTGAATCATCAGTCGTACCGATGAACTTACCGCCCGCCATCTCTACCTTATCGATAGCATTGGAATCATTGGGGATAGCTACGATGATAGCGCCCATTGTCCTGCTGAAGAGTTCCTCTTCGCTAAGCTTATCAGAGAAATTGAATCCGAGCCCGTTACCAAAGCACATTGCTGCAACCCTGGAAGCAAGACCGGATGCCCTTACTACTGCAGCATTCTGGACCTGTCCCCTCGCCTGCAGTTCCTTGACAGCCTTGAATACGCGAAGGACATGTTCCTTCTTATAGAAGCCCTTGCCGTTCCTTGCACACTTGATGAGATAGAGTCTCTGGTTCTCTGATGTAAGGATGGAAGATATGAGCTTATCCGTTGTAGTCATACCGACGGCAAAGCTTACGAGCGTCGGAGGAACGTGGATCTCGTTGAACGATCCGCTCATTGAATCCTTGCCGCCGATGGAACCTGTACCGAAGTCGAGCTGCGCCTGGTAAGCACCGAGGAGCGCGGACAGAGGCTTGCCCCAGCTCTTCTCACTGCCCATCCTTTCGAAATATTCCTGGAAAGTAAGCCTTGCCTTGGCAGGGTCAGAACCCATGGCAAGCAGCTTCAACAAACTCTCGACTACTGCATGATAAGAACCTGCATATGTGTTCCACTCTGTGTAATAGGGATCAAAGCCATATGTCATGACGGAGCAGTCAGAAGTAACGCCATGCTCCATGGGGATCTTGGCTGCCATACCTTCCTCAGGTGAGTTCTGGAACTTGCCTCCGTAAGGCATGAGCGCAGTAGCAGCACCGATGGAAGAGTCAAATCTCTGAGTAAGGCCCTTCCTGGAACATCCGTCAAGGCTGTTAAGCGCGCCCTTAAGGGATGAGGCAAAATCACCGGGTTTATAAGCATCAATTGTCTTGTCGATATAGACATTCTCCATGTCAGGAGCTGCGACAACTGCCTTTGCATACTGCTTGGCGCCGTTCGTATCGATAAAGCTCCTGGGAAGGTCAACGATCGTGTTGCCATTCCAGACCATCTTCATAACAGGTTCTTCCGTCACTCTTGCAACGACGGTAGCTTCAAGATTCTCCCTGTCAGCTGCGGCCATGAACTTATCCAGATCTGAAGGATGGATTACAACAGCCATTCTCTCCTGTGATTCTGAGATGGCGATCTCAGTACCATCGAGACCTTCATACTTCTTGGAAACTGCATCAAGATTGATCTCAAGGCCTGCTGCAAGTTCGCCAATGGCAACGGATACGCCGCCTGCACCGAAGTCATTACATCTGATAATGAGCTTTGTTACTGAAGGATCTCTGAACAGTCTCTGGAGCTTACGCTCTGTCGGAGGATTACCTTTCTGGACTTCTGAACCGCATGTGAGGACGGACTTAGTATCGTGAGCCTTGGATGAACCCGTAGCACCGCCGATACCGTCTCTGCCCGTTCTTCCGCCGAGGAGAACAACGATGTCACCATCCTGAGGCCTCTCTCTGACGATGTTCTCTGCAGGAGCTGCTGCGATGACGGCACCGATCTCCATTCTCTTCGCAACATAACCGGGATGATAGATCTCATCGACCTGACCTGTTGCAAGACCGATCTGGTTACCATATGATGAATAACCTGCTGCAGCCGTCCTTACGATCTTCTTCTGTGACAGCTTGCCCTTAAGTGTCATGGATACAGGAACCGTAGGATCTCCTGCGCCTGTTACACGCATAGCCTGATATACATAAGATCTTCCGGACAGCGGATCTCTGATGGCACCGCCAAGACATGTAGCAGCGCCACCGAAAGGCTCGATCTCAGTAGGATGATTATGTGTCTCGTTCTTGAACATGAGGATATAATCCTTATCCTCGCCATCAACCTTGATCCTGATCTTGATGGAGCATGCATTGATCTCCTCAGACTCATCAAGGTCGTCGAGCTTGCCGTCCTTCTTGAGTTTCTTAACGGCAAGAGTAGCGATATCCATGAGACAGATGTGCTTCTCTTCAAGTCTTCCCTTGTAGAGGTCTTCCCTGCTCGTCAGATAATCCTTATACGTATTCCTGACTTCTTCCGTAAGTTCGTCATCACCCTCGAAAGTGATATCTGTCAGCTCCGTAAGGAATGTTGTATGACGGCAATGGTCTGACCAGTATGTATCGAGTACTCTGATCTCAGTAATGGTAGGGTTCCTGCCCTGATCCTTGAAGAAATCCTGTGTGAACTTAAGGTCTGCATCGCTCATGGCAAGACCTAAGGAAGCTCTCATCTCAGACAGTTCGCTGTCTGACTTTGATATAAAACCGTCAACAGTAGCTACGGTCGTAGGGATATCAAAGCTGTCAACAAGAGTATCGGGCTTAGCCGGATCTGCTTCGCGGCATTCAACGGGGTTGATGAGATAGCCCTTGATCTTCTCCTTGTCAGAATCCGTAAGAGTACCGTAGAAGCAAACAACCTTTGCAGATCTGACATTGGGACGCTCCTTCTGTGTGAGGAACTGAACGCACTGGGCAGCAGAGTCAGCTCTCTGATCATACTGACCGGGAAGTGCTTCGATGCGCAATACATATGCGCAACCTGAAAGGTCTGCTTCCTCATCGTAGACATCATCTACGGGAGGTTCAGAAAATACTACGGTCTTGGCATTCTCATATTCCTCATCAGTTATTCCTTCAACGTCATACTGATTAAGGATACGGACCTTATCGATGGTCCTGATGTCCAGGTCTGATGATACATCGTGAAGTATCTGCCTGGCTTCAACTGCAAATTCGGGCTTCTTCTCTGAAAGGATTCTTCTTACTGACATAGGGATCTCCTGTCTTAATTAATATATAAATAAGTATAGCACAAGTTATGATGGAACAAGTCAATCTTTATTGACCTGTCTTGATCCACATTGCAGGCCTTACACCGATGCTGTAATCGGTAACACCGCGGCCACGGTCATTGACATAGCCGGCACTATGGACAAATGAGACGCTGCGGCCTTCGCAGCCGGGCGTTCTCGTCCACCAGTAGATCATTCCGTTGATGTGTTTCTGGCCCCCTCTTGATTCTGCATAAGATGTCGGAGCAGTCTTGCGCAGATCATCAGATTCAAAGAGTGCTTCTGCCTCCTCGTTGCTGAGAAGGTAAACGCGGTCATCTGTATCGTTGCCGCCCGGAGTTCCATATGACGGATTATCCGTGTTGCTGAGATGTGCAGGCAGGATCTTATCCTGCTCTTCCTGACTGAAAGCTGCATCAATAAACCCGTTATTGAGCCATTTCCTGAGAGAACTGGTCTCCCAGGTCGTATCGACCCAATCCTCGTTAAGCGGGATGGCATCGATCGCATACCTGGAGATGATAAGTTCAGACGAGCCGTCCTTCTTAAGGACGATCCATTCTATATCCTCACCGCCGTATCTTCCGAACCTTAATGTCTCCATATCAGAAGAACTGCTGCCTGAACAGCCGCTTGATACGCTTATGACTAACAGTAATGCAACTACGGTCCGGAGGATCCTTCTCATTTACAGTCTTTCTGCACTTTCGGCAAGCAATTCTGAATTGTACTTGAGGAACCTTGTCAGAGCCTCGCTGTCGATCGAACCGTGAGCAAGCCTTGCCTGATCATAGATGTGAAGGGCAAGCCTGCTTACCTCATCCTCTTTGTTGCCAAGGCTGTGGAGAGCCCTGATCTTGGCAACAACCGGGTTGTCGGTGTTGATAACGAGTTCCTTGAGATCAGGATAGAGCTCGTCGATATTCATATCGGGGTTCATCGCTCCGCCCATCATCTGCTCATACTGTTTCCTCATCTCCTGGATCCTTCTGTTCTCTTCGGATTCCCTTATCATCGCGGGCATCTGATCCGCTCCCATGGCGACAGCCTTTACGTCGAGCTTGTCATTAGAGAGTGCCTTGCGGAACAGGTCGCGTACTGATTCGAGAGTCTCGTTGTCAGACTCATCGCCCTTTATCTCGGAATCAACGCGCTTGAACTTATATCCCTGGTTCTTAAACTCATAGAACGATTCAAAATCGTTATCCAAAACATCGTTCATAACGACAACTGTATTACCTGATGACTTGCACATATCAACATATGCAGCCTGCGCTTTCGCATCGTTCGTGTAGTAGATATCCTTCTTGTCGTCGGTCGTGAGCTCGGATATGGTCTTGAACTCATCATCCACCGTCTTGAAGATAAGGATATCCTTGACCTTGTCGTAGAACTTCTCGTCCTTCATGGAACCGTACTTAACGAATACGGAGATGTCAGACCAGTATTTCTCGAAGCTGGGACGGTCATTCTTGAACAGGTCGCAAAGCCTGTCAGCAACCTTCTTGATGATGTGGGCAGACAGCTTCTTAACGTAAGCATCCTGCTGCAATGCTGATCTGGACACATTAAGAGGCAGATCGGAACAATCAAGGCAGCCCTGGAGCAGGAACAGGAAATCGGGGATGATCTCTTCGATGTTGTCTGCTACGAATACCTGATGATTATAGATCTTGATGCGTCCCTCAAGTGACTGGTATGCATTGTTTGTCTTCGGGAAATAAAGGATGCCCTGCAGCGTGAACGGATAGTCCATGTTGAGATGGATCCAGAACAGAGGATCTGAACTGTCGTTAAATACGCTGTGGTAGAAAGACTTATATTCCTCATCCGTGCATTCTGAGGGCTTCTTGATCCACAGAGGCTCGGTATTATTCATCGGAGCATTCTTCAAAGGCTCTGACTTATATTCTTCGCCCTTCTCTTCTGCTTCCTTGCGCTTCTTCTCTTCGTGTTCCTCGTGGAGCCTGTCGGCCTTAAGATCGATGAAGTAGAGATCTGAAGGGATGAATGAGCAGTACTTGCGCAAGGTCATGCGCAATGTTGCGGAATCGAATATCTTTGCAGCTTCTTCGGAAAGCTTGAGAGTGATGAGTGTACCTCTGGATGCCTTATCACAGTCAGAGATCGTAAACTCCATTCCGTCTTCTGACTCCCACTTGACCGCAGGCGCATCCTCAAAGCTCTTTGTCTCGATCGTTACCTTGTCTGCAACCATGAATGCCGAATAGAATCCGAGACCGAAATGACCGATGATACCGGATTTATCTGTTGAATCCTGGTTATATTTCGTAACGAAATCAAGAGCGCCTGAGAAAGCGATCTGGTTGATATATTTATCGACCTCTTCTGCCGTCATGCCGATACCGTTATCTTCAAAGGATATCGTCTTGCTGTCATCGTCATATCTTACGTAGATCTCATACTTCTCGTCTTCTGCGGGAGCAGGTGCCGTTCCGAGTTCCACGAGCCTCTTGAATTTCGCGATGGCGTCTGCACAGTTAGATACGAGTTCCCTCACGAAAATGTCCTGATCCTCATACAGCCACTGCCTGATGATCGGGAAGATGTTTTCCGTTGTTACTGATATCTGCCCTTTCTTAGTTTCCATGTATATCGCCTCCAATTATTTATTTCGCATAATATATTCTTCCGTGGCAGCCTGATATTCACGTGAAATCTGTGTCAAAATGCTGTTATTGACGGAATTGAACTTGTAACCTTCAACATAGCTGATCGGCAGGATGTCAAAAGGAGTGCTCGACACGAAGAGCGCAGCATCCGCCTGCTTCAGTTCAGCAAGCGTAAACGTGCCCGTTAGGAGTTCTATGCCAGACTTATCAAGCGAACTCATGACCCTGCTCCGTGTGATACCGATAAGTATCTTATCGTCAGGCGCTGAATAGACCTTATCACCGATCACGGCAAAGAAATTGGACTTGCTGCCCTCATATATCTTATCGTTCCTGTCAGTAAGCAAAACCTCATACGGCAGCCCCTGCTTGTTAACACGCCCGAAAGCCTCGGCAACAGCCGCCTTGTAGTCTCCCCTGAACACCTTAAGGTTAGGATCTACCCTCTCCCAATTAAGGATGTTGGTGTTGATGCCAAACCTGAAGTGATCAGGCGACGGGATGTTTGCTTCACAGATATGGAATACGAGCTTATCTGATGTAAGAACGATCCTGAGATTGCCTTCTCCGGCAAATGCGATATCTCTGACGTATTTCCTTGCTTCAGCCATGATAAATGAGGTATCAACCGGAAAATCCTCAATCCCCTTTACAGACTTTGCAAGCCTTGCCATATGATCTTCGATAAAAAGGAGTATACCGTCCTTGATCCTTACTGTCTCGTAATACTTGACCTCAGGAGACGGTCTGCTCATCTCCTCTGCCGGAATGCTGTCTGATGAGATCAGCTCTCCATTCATGTAATATCTATCGCCCAAAGGCTTCTCGATAATCGGATAATTCATATATTCACACCTCGAACCTATACTATCTTAAAACAAAAATCAAATATTTCAACGAGTAATACAGGTTTGTCGAATACGTGAGCATTGGATTCTGTTTCTCAAGGGCCATAGATGTCATGAGAAGCCATATTACGGTAAAAGCCGTGCACAGGATGAGTGCTCTGTGGAACAGTTCTGCATACCTATCCCCTGCACCGATCTCATTCTTGCCGAGGAAATCGATCATAACGACCGCTGATGCCAAAGCAATGAGCAATGCGAAATCGATCTGATACCTCATTGAAATGCCGCCCATCTGGATGTCGACGATCATGAGGATCAATGCAATAACGATACTGAGCAGGCCAAGTCCGTAAAGCTTACTGTCTTTGAGCGTCTTGCAGCGCCTGAACAGGAATACCGAGAACAGCGAGAAAGGCGCCAGAGTATATACCCCGCCGAATACCGGATCGAAGAACAACACGCCCTGATGATCTGTCATATGGAATGTCCAGTCGTAAACACTGTGGATATACGGGAATGTTCCCTTCACCGACGGCAGCTGGAAAAGATATTCAAAGATACCAAGACCCAGAGTCGAAGGGGTCATCTCATGGTACATGACATCGATGCTGAGATTTCGCTTGGCTCCGAAGTCAAGGAAACTGTCAAACCTGATGTAGTTATAGAACAATACGGCTGAACAGAGGATCAATGCCGGGATAATAACGGCGAGAGTATTGATGAGTCCTCTTTTTGAGAAGAAATGCTTCTCCCTGATAGCTTTGCCGAATATCGGAAAGGCCAGGAAAACATAAAGGATATATGATGGCCTTGAACCAAAGGCGAGTGACATGAGTACCGAACCGCCAATGAGAGAAGAGATTACCCGCGCGCTGCGGTCAGGATCCTTGCATGATGACATGACTCGTTCTGCATAAAGCCACAGCGCAAGTGCCGCAGTAACGAATGATAAGCCTGAAATAAACGCGACTGAATAGATCCACGGTGTTATTACACAGTACACTGCAAAGCTGGCAAATACCGTGCCAATTGATATAAGCAGATAATGGCCGACAGAGATACTGCTGTATCTTCGGGTAAGCTGCAGGATCATCATAAATGCAGCAATGATAAATACGATCGAACAGAAGAAAACGGGCACGGAATTAGGAAGCGCCTGCCCCGTTAAAGCCATATATGGCAGATAGAACATGACAGTAGGAACAACACCGTAATAGGAATAGTACCTGCCGTCATAATAAGCGAAGTCTCCCCTGCTCCTGATGCCTGTCTCTTCAGCCATGGCATTACGCTGAGCGGGATCGTAAGGATTATCCATTGATGCGAGGTAATCAGGAGCCTCGATGTTGAGATACGTATGACCGTCAAGCAACGCTTCCGCCTGATACGAATAGATCGCCTCAACATGTTGCCTGTCCTGGTATTCAGCGATCGGGACATCCTCATACTTCATGAGGATAAGGATCCAAAACGAGCACATGGCAATGATCGCGAAAGTAACGATCATCTTGTTATCATGTCCCATCTTCTTACCGTTATCCCATAACTTTACTGAATAGATACCGCTCTTGGGCCTGAACAGATAAACGAGCGAAGCTATGACCATGAGAACGATAAACCTTATGACTCTGAACGAGAAAGGCCTTACAACATTGAACTCTACTTCCACATTGCCCGGGACAGATGTATCGACATCTTCATATGGGTGGAAATCAAGTCTGATGTTCTTTACAACGCCGTCAGGATGGATCCTGATATACCTGCTCTCTTCTATTGAGTTAACTATCTCAGTCACATCATAGCCAAAGCCGGTATTAGCCTGATCTGACACTATTACCCTGAGATGAACGATATCAGCAGAATCAGTCGTGTTAACGTAAATGTTGCGGACCTTGGCGTTAATGCCTTCTGCATAGTAAACGCCGTCCTCATATCTCGTGGTTGCTGCTTCCGCATTGGAGAAGAACAACGATTCCCAAAATCTGAAATTGAAAACAAAGACCTCCAGCAAGAGAGGTATGCATAATATGATGATCAGAGGTTTGATTATCTTTTTATTACTCATGTGTAAATTTTATATAAATACGCTTGATATTTCAATTATAAAGGCACTTTTGTTGGCTAGTAGCAAACCAATCAGAAATTACGCTGTGATAGCCATAGGATGTGCTTCCTTTTGTTTATATTACACATTTCCCTACTCATTTTCGCGCAGGTTCATAACTTTTTGTGTAACCGTCCCTATAATAATGTAAAATACATGTTGACTATTGAATATTCATGCAGTATTATCTGTATGTTTATACAACGAATTGAATAATTATACAAATACAGGAGGTGCCTATCATGGCAAAAGAGAGATTTTTATTGGCTTACTCAGGCGGACTTGATACGTCTATCATCATCCCGTGGCTTCTTGAACACTACGATTGTGAAGTAGTTGCTTACTGCGGTGAAGTCGGTGTCGGTGTTGACAACGATTACCTCGAGAAGAAGGCTTTGAAGTGCGGTGCTATCAAGTGCATCGTCGAAGACATCACAGATGAGTTCGTTGCTGAGTACGTATACCCTACTCTTAAGGCAAACGCAGTTTACGAGGGCAAGTACCTGCTCGGAACATCAATGGCACGTCCTGTAATCGCTAAGCATTTCGTTGAAGCAGCTCACGCCAACAACTGTACAACGATCGTTCACGGCTGTACAGGTAAGGGTAATGACCAGGTAAGGTTTGAGCTCTCCATCAAGGCATTGGATCCTGACATGAAGATCCTTGCTCCCTGGAGGATCTGGGATATCAAGTCACGTGACGAAGAGATCGATTATGCTCAGGCACGCGGCATCGAAGTTCCTGTTACCAAGGAGACTAACTACTCCAAGGACGAGAACCTCTGGCACCTCTCTCACGAGGGTATGGATCTTGAGGATCCTGCAAATGAGCCTAACCTTGATAAGATCCTTGAGCTCATGGTATCACCTGAGAAGGCTCCTGATACACCTACATATGTAACTATCAAGTTTGAGCAGGGTATCCCTGTTGAAGTTGACGGACAGAAGCTCTCCCCTGCTGATCTCTTGAGATACTGCAACAAGGTTGCAGGCGCTAACGGTGTTGGTATCGCTGATATCGTTGAGAACCGTCTCGTCGGCATGAAGAGCCGCGGCGTATATGAGACTCCCGGC
>DGUI01000022.1 GCA_002394605.1 Mageeibacillus sp. UBA4314
GAGGTTATCGACTGCTGGTTCGATTCAGGCGCCATGCCTTTCGCACAGTATCACTATCCTTTTGAGAATAAGGAATTCTTCGAGAAGCATTATCCCTGCCAGTTCATCTCCGAGGCTCTGGACCAGACGAGAGGATGGTTCTATTCACTCATCGCGATCAGTACTGTACTGTTCGGCAGGGCTCCGTTCGAAAACGTTATCGTTATGGGTCTCGTTATGGATGAGAACGGCATCAAGATGAGCAAGCACAAGGGCAACGTCGTTGACCCGTGGGATATCCTGAATAACCAGGGTGCTGACGCTGCAAGGTGGTATTTCTACAACTCATGCCAGCCGTATCTCCCCAACAGGTTCTCTCATGACGCTGTAAGGGAAGGTCAGAGCAAGTTCATCAGCAAGCTCTGGAATACTTATGCATTCTATGTTCTCTATGCTGATATCGATAAGTTCGATCCGACAAAGTGCACGCTCGACAAGAGCACTTTGGGTGCCATGGACAGATGGATCCTCTCAAGGCTCAACAGCCTCGTAAAGACTGTTGATACAAAGCTGTCCGGCTATGATGTAACAGGTTGTACGAGAGCCATCCAGGCGTTCACGGAAGAGATGAGCAACTGGTATGTAAGACGTTGCCGTGACAGATACTGGGCTGGCGAAATGACAGTAGACAAGAAAAATGCTTTCATGACGCTCTATACAGTGCTCGAGACAATGTCAAGGCTCTGCGCTCCGTTCGTACCTTTCGTTACGGAGTCCATCTATCAGAACATCGTAAGGAGTGTAGATCAAGGCGCACCTGAGTCCGTACATCTCACGAGCTTCCCCGTATGCGATGAGAGCATGATCGACAAGGATCTTGAGGAAGAGATGGATCTCATCCAGACGATCGTAGAGCTCGGCAGAACGGCACGTGAGGCTGCCAAGATCAAGAACAGACAGCCTCTGTCAACGATCTATGTTGTATCTGACGTTACGCTCGATGACGAGTATAAGTCGATCGTTCTTGAGGAGCTTAACATCAGGAACATCGAGATCCTGAAGGACAATACGAGCCTTGTGGATTTCTCCTTCAAGCCCCAGCTGAGGACTTGCGGAAGGAAGTTCGGTCCCAAGCTCAATGCGGCCAAAGAAGTCATCGCAGCACTTCCAGGCAAGGAGACGATGAAGGCTCTTGAAGAGGGATCGATCAAGATCACTGTTGATGGCGAAGAGTTCGAGATGACGAAGGATGACTTCATCGTTGAGACGATCCAGCCTGAAGGCCTGTCAACACAGACGGACGGCAAGGTAACAGTATCTATCTCAACAGTCCTTACGGACGACCTCATCGAAGACGGTCACGTCAGAGAGATGATCAGCAAGCTCCAGAATCTCCGTAAGGAGACGGGTCTTGAGGTCGTTGACAGGATCAACGTACTCTATGCAGGCAACGATAAGCTCGGCGCAGTCATCGCCAAGAGAAAGGATTACATCGCTTCAGAAGTCCTCGCAGTAAGCTTTGAGGAAGGCGAAGGCGACAGCGCCAAGGAAGTAACGATAAACGGCGAGAAGATCAGGTTTACGGTAACAAAAGCATGATAACATCACTTCTTAACTCAGGACTGTCAGGCAAGGAGATGGTACTCCATCTCCTGTGTATGCTCTTTGCGATCACGATATCTTTCTCCGTGCATGAGTTCATGCACGCGAGGACTGCCGTATGGCTTGGAGATGACACTCCGGCGCATATGGGAAGACTTACGCTCAACCCTGTGGCACACCTTGATCCCATGGGTACTGTACTCATCCTCATTGCAGGATTCGGATGGGGTAAACCCGTCATGTACAACCCCAATAACCTGAAGAGGTTCAAGAGTGACAGGGCCATGAACATAATGGTCCACCTGGCAGGCGTAACAGGCAACCTTATAGTTGGACTTATAGGTTCGGCATTTCTTGGAGTCTTTACGATCCTGAATTACAAGTACGACCATGTTATCCTCATGACGATGACGATGCTCTTTGCTTATATCGTCATGTTCTCGCTCGGGCTTCTCGCGTTCAACCTGCTGCCGATCCCGCCGCTTGACGGGTTCCACGTATTCGAGGAACTCCTTCCTTACAAGGTCAAGATGTCGAACGGATACATGCAGTTCCAGAGAATGGCACCCATGATCCTCATGGTGGTGTTCGTGGCAAGTTCTTTCGGAAGGATCCCGATCCTCTCCAACCTTGTTGAGATAATAGAGACACCGTTCAGTTACCTTTGCAACCTTGTCTCAGCCCTGTTCGGATATCTTACTTCGCTGGTGGTATAAGTATGCCGCCCGAGGAACACATCAAGCCGCAGTTCAGGATAAGACAGTTTGAAGGTCCCATGGACCTTCTGTTCCATCTTATCGAGAAGAATGACATCGATATCTATGATATCCCGATCGCAGAGATCACGGGTCAGTATCTTGAGTTCCTCGAGGGAATGAAGGCTCTGGATATGGAAGTCGCTTCAGAATTCGTCGTAATGGGCGCGACACTTATCAATATCAAGTCCAGGATGATGCTCCCGAAGGCCGTAAAGGTCGAGGGTGATGAGGGCGAAGATCCGAGGGAAGAACTCGTTATAAGCCTCTTGAGATACAAGAGATGCAGAATCTTTGCAGAGGACTTGAGGCGGAGAAGGGACATCTATTCCGGATGTGCCCTGAGGCTTCCCACAACAGCAAAAGAACTCGGAATCGAACCTCCGAAAGAGAAGCAGGAATTCGTCTCAGAGGAGTTCGATCAGGCAATCTCCGACATCTGCGCCAGGAATGAGGTCAGGTTCGCTGACATCACGGCAAAGATTACGCACATCCTGAAGAAGGACAAGCTCTCCGTAAGGGAGAGGATGAAGTCTTTGTTCAGGACGATCAGGAACAAGGGGAAGATGCTTTTCGAGGAGCTGTTCAAGGATAAGAAGGTCGAGAAGATAGATAAGATCGTCAGTTTCCTGGCGATACTGGAACTTCTGAGGGATAACAAGATCGAATGCGAGCAGGATAAGCCATTCAGCAGCATCCTGATCGAAGAGAAAAGGTGATCAACATGGACGGACTGGAACAGGAAGTATTTGAGAGCGCATTAGAACAGGAAGAGAGAGTAAGGTTTACTGCCCAGGAGATCCCTGCGGCGATCGAAGCCATCCTGTTCGTATCGGGAGACCCAGTGCAGATCGCAAGGATATCCGATATCCTCGGCATCCCGGCGAAAGCAGCCGCAGAGTATCTGGAGGATCTGATCAAGAAATATGAGAATGACCCCATGGCAGGCATCACGATCCGCAAGGCGGATACGTCTTACTGCATGATCACAAAGCCTGCAATGAAGAAAGTACTCGAAGTAATGTACAGCCCCAAGATGACTCCGCCCCTGTCACAGGCATCGTACGAAACACTTGCTGTCATCGCATATAACCAGCCCTGCACGAGAGCTCAGATAGAGGCCGTAAGAGGCGTATCTTCAGACAGTATCGTATCACGTCTCCTGGACAGGGGATGGATAGAGGAAGCCGGAACGCTCGATGCTCCCGGAAGACCTACATTGTTTAGGACGAGCAGACAGTTCCTGCTGGAGTTTGGCATATCATCAACGGATGAACTTCCTTCAATGGAACTCATGAGTTACAAGACCATAAGAGACCTCGAGGAGTCGCTTAAGAATGCCGCAGAAGGCGAAGACAAGCAGATCACGATCGAAGGGTTCATGGCTGAAGGCAAAGGGGAGACATCAGATGGGAATACTGGAGCAGATAGATCAGAAGTATGACGGATTAAGCAAGAGCCATAAGGCGATCGCGGATTATATCCTCGAGTCTTATGACAAGGCGCAGTATCTGACTGCCAATAAGCTCGCGGCCGTTACGGGTGTATCGGAAGCTACGGTGGTAAGGTTTACGACGGAAATCGGTTTTACGGGCTATCCGGCGTTCCAGCAGGCTCTTAAGGAAGAACTCAAATCCAAGTTAACGTCAGTCCAGAGGCTTGATTATACCGACAGGTTCCAGGACGATTCCCAGGCAGTAAATGACGTTATGAAGACCGATATCGACAACGTCAAGGTGACACTTGCCAATATCGACCAGAAGAAGATGAACGAGGCGGTGGAGACGATCCTTGGCGCCAGGAAGATATATATCATGGGCATCAGGTCGAGCGCTACATTGTCCGAGTTCATGCATTTCTACATGACGGTATTGTTCGATGACGTCGTCCAGGTGAGGTCCAACTGCACGAACGAACTGTTCGAACAGGTTATGCCCATCACTGAGGATGATGTCCTGATCGGGATCTCTTTCCCGAGGTACTCCGCAAGGACGATAAATTCAATGGCCTATGCTCACAAGAGGGGGGCAAAGACCATCGCCATAACTGACAGGGATAAGACTCCCATGACGGAGCACGCCGATATATCGCTGTTCGCGACGTCTTCGATGGCATCTTTTGTCGATTCGCTTACGGCGCCCCTGTCGCTCATAAACGCGCTCCTTGTCACATTGGGCATGCACCGCAAGGATCACATCAAGAGTTCTTTTGAATCACTTGAGACATTATGGTCACAGTATAAGGTCTACGAGACCGGAAGGGACCGCAAGGATAATGACGATTTTCCGGCGCCTTAACAGCCCGGAGCAAAAGAGATAAGGGAGGGATCACCATGCCGCATTCATCAGGCGGAGGTTCGCACGGAGGCGGATCTCACGGAGGTTCGCACGGAGGAAGAGGCTCCTCAGTCAGAACGAGCAAGACTTATTTCCCCGGGGCATCGAGGTATGTCTATTACCATAATGGAGTGCCTGCAGAGATCTTCTCCAATGTGGATCCCAAGGCGAATATCAAGTCCTCGAGAGGCGCGATCACGGCTATCCTCATCATAATGGGGATAATGTACGGTTTCATGTTTACCGTTGGATCGTTCCACTTTCCACATAAGCTCGATACTGACTACAGTACGGCGATCTACATATCCGATACAGCCCATATCATGTCTGACAGGGACCTTAAGACACTGATGTCGTCCCTTGAGGATTTCCAGAGTGAGACCGGCATCACGCCTTGTGTCTATACGGTCTGCAACGAGGACTGGGACAATTACAAAGACCTTGAGAAGTATGCCTATGACCTTTATGTCAACAAATTTGAGGATGAGAAACACTGGCTTATCGTATATTCACAGCCTGATACCCCTGACGAGGACTTTAATGACTGGTACTGGGAAGGGATGCAGGGCGATGATACGGATAACATTCTGAACGACAGATACACCGGAAGGTTTAACAAGAACCTGCAGAAGATGCTGCTTCAGAATGACAGATATACCGTGGCTGAGGCGATCTCGGAAGCTTTCGACGATCTGACGCCCGTGATAATGACCGGGTACATCAACTGGGCCTTGATCATAGTTGCCATCCTGATCGTGTTGTCCTGTATCGGAGGAGCAGTCCTGGCACAGATCTTCATGAGGAAGAAAGAGAGGACTTATGAGCACATGATCAAGGTCGAACCGACAGAGATCCTCAGACAGGCAAACTGTGACTACTGCGGCGGCGTGTACATCGTCGGTCACCATACGAACTGTCCCCACTGTCAGGCTCAAATAACGCCCGAAAATGTGTTATAATCATCTGGGCTCAAGAGAGTCCTTAGAAAGGGCATATCAAAGTGCTTGAGATAAAGAACATTACATTTTCCGTCGAAGAAGACGGTGTTAGGAAGACGATCCTGGACGATATAAGTCTTACCATCCCCTCAGGACAGCTGACAGTTGTTACCGGTCCTAACGGCGGCGGCAAGTCCACGCTTGCCAGGATCATAGCAGGAGTCATCAGGCCGGATTCCGGCAAGATCATCTTTAATGGCGAGGATATAACGGAGATGTCCGTTACCGACCGCGCGAAGAAGGGCATAGGATTTGCTTTCCAGCAGCCGGTAAGGTTTAAGGGCCTTAAGGTCTTCGACCTCATCAGGCTCGCCAAGGGAACCAAGAAGCTGTCGACCGCTGATGCGTGCAAGTATCTGGCAGCAGTAGGACTGTGCGCCAAGGATTACATCGACCGTGAAGTCAATGCCAGCCTGTCAGGCGGTGAGCTCAAGAGGATCGAGATCGCTACGGTGTTGGCGAAGAACTCGGAGATGAGCGTTTTTGACGAGCCTGAGGCCGGTATCGACCTGTGGAGCTTTCAGAACCTCATTGAAGTGTTCAACGGAATGAGGGCTAATATCGAGGGGAGCTCCATAATAATCATTTCGCATCAGGAGAGGATCCTGAGGATCGCGGATGAGATAATCCTCGTTAAGAATGGCAGGCTCGCTTCACGGGGCAATGCGGATAAGATAATCCCGCAGCTCATGGGAACGGATTCCGTGGAGCTGTCGTGTAATATCGCAGATCTGTGGAAGGGAGGTGCTGCAAAATGAGAGAGCTTGATGATGTTCAGAAGAAGATCCTAGAGGAAGTGGCAGACCTTCACAAGATCCCGGTAGGAGCCTTCAATATCCGTGCTAACGGTGAGTCAGTAGGCAGGAATTCCACTGCAAATATCGAGATCACGCCCAAGACTGATGTCAGCGGCATAGACATAAGGATCAAGCCCGGAACGAAGAACGAGAGCGTTCATATCCCTGTCGTTATCTCCAAGACGGGCATGAAAGAGAATGTCTATAACGATTTCTACATCGGCGAAGATGCAGATGTCCTGATCGTCGCAGGATGCGGCATCGATAACTGCGGAAGCGCTGACTCCGAACACGACGGCATCCACCGGTTCTATATCGGTAAGAATGCGCATATCAAGTATGTGGAGAAGCATTACGGTTCAGGGACGGGAACGGGCAAGAGGATCCTTAACCCCGTTACCGAGGTCTACATGGAAGAAGGAAGTTCCTGCGAGATGGAGATGGTCCAGATCAAAGGCGTTGACGATACAACGAGGACCACAAAGGCAGAACTCAAGGAAGGCGCCAAGCTCCTTGTAAGCGAGCGTCTCATGACTCATGATGACCAGCGTGCCATAAGCATATACGAAGTCGAGCTCAATGGCGCAGGATCATCTGCAGACGTCGTGTCACGTGCTGTTGCAAGAGACAGGTCCTATCAGAAATTCGATGCCGTTATCTCCGGCAATGCACCGTGCCACGGCCATTCCGAGTGCGATTCCCTCATCATGGATCAGGGCGTAGTACTTGCTGTTCCGGCGCTCAAGGCGAATAATGTCGATGCCGAGCTCATCCACGAGGCTGCGATCGGTAAGATCGCAGGCGAGCAGATCATGAAGCTCATGACACTCGGCCTTACAGAACAGGAAGCAGAAGAAGAGATCATTAACGGATTCCTGAAGTAATTAATCAAGGAGAACCATGATGGACAGCAGAGACGGTGCCCGCAATGTAAATCTTGATCTTCTCAGGATATTTGCGACATTTGCCGTCATAGTGCTCCATACGGCGAAGCGGGCCTGGTATGTTGCTGACGTCTCGTCCCCGGACTGGAGCTTTGTTAACTTCTACGACTGCGCGGTAAGGTGGGCTGTACCCGTTTTTGTCATGATCAGCGGGTCGCTCATGGCCGGGCGTGAATATACGCTTAAGGATCTTTACGGGCGCAAGATCTTAAGGCTCGTCACATGCTACATCTTCTGGAATGCCTTATATCTCATGATATGGACGATGGAGGGTGCATCTGACTGGCTCCTGTCGAAAGTATTGATCGAAGGCAACTACCACCTCTGGTTCATCCCGATGATCATTGGGCTTTACATAGCGCTGCCCGTGATAACGAAGATCACGGCTGACAGGAAGACGACGGCTTATTTCCTTGCCGTATCACTGGTGTTCTCGTTCCTGCTGCCTCAGGTTGTATCGGTAATCTCAGTCATCGACGATGCGAAGGGTGCAAATCTGAGGGCTTGTTACGACAACTTCCATATCTTCATGTTCATCGGGTATTCCTTCTACTTCATACTGGGATATGCACTTATCAGGGCAAAGCTTACAAGAAACGTTAAGATGCTCATGCTCCTTTCGGGGGCGATCGGGCTCTTTGCTACGGTGTTCCTTACAGCGCTCATAAGTATAAGGGACGGTGAGGCCAACGATCTGTTCATGGATTACATGACGGTAAACGTCATGCTGATGTCGGCAGGATTATTTGTCCTGTTTACGATGCTGCCGCAGGGAAGGGACAACAGGTTCATCAGGCTCCTGTCGAGATCCTGCTTCGGGATCTATCTTGTGCACGAGGCATTTCTTATCTTCATGGACAAGCATCTTGACTTTGGGGTACTCACGATATCGCCTCTCATCTCGGTGCCTGTGATAAGCATCGCCGTATTCATCCTGTCCATGGGCGTGTCAATGGCTCTTAATTCTATTCCCGTAGTAAAAAAGTATCTGGTGTGAGATAATACAGTCTGTGTAAATATTAAGCTTCAAGGAGAGATATCTATGAGCATTTTTCAGATAGCAGTGGACGGTCCTTCGGGATCAGGCAAGAGCACGCTCGCCAAGGGCGTTGCAGCAAGACTTAACATCATGTACCTTGATACGGGCGCCATGTACAGGACATGCGGCCTTTGCGCCATTAAGAAGGGTATCGATGCCAAGGATGAGGCACAGGTCAATAAGATGGTCGAAGACCTTAACATCGAGGTTAAGTTCGAGGACGGAATCCAGCACATGATCCTGGACGGCGAGGATGTTACAGGCCAGATCAGGACTCCTGAGGTGTCAGTAGCTGCTTCAGACGTAAGCGCTCACCCCTCCATCCGCCGCAAGATGGTCGACATGCAGCGTGAGATCGCCAAGAGCCAGAGCTTTGTCCTCGACGGCCGTGACATAGCATCCAACGTGCTCCCCAATGCGAAATACAAGTTCTACGTAATGGCTCCCTCATCCGTAAGGGCAGAGAGAAGGCTTGCCGAACTCAACGAGCGCGGGGATTTCTCCCAGAACTACGATGAGGTTTTGAGAGATATCGAGTACCGCGACCATCAGGATATGACAAGGGCAGTATCACCGCTCGTCCAGGTGCCTGAAGCGATCGTGATCGATACGTCCAGGCAGGGGATAGAAGAGACCCAGGATCTCCTGATCTCTTATCTCAACGAGGCATAAACGATGCCGGTAAAGACTGCAAGTTCGTCGGGATTCTGCTTTGGCGTACGCCATGCGGTGAAGACGGCTCACCAGATGCTTGAAGACAAAGTCTCCGGGAAGTATTCCGGAGATCTTGTTATGCTGGGGGAACTGATCCACAACGAAATAGTCCTCAAGGAGCTCACAGACGGCGGATTTGTGATCTGCAGCGATGCTTCTGAAGTCCCCGGCGGCAGCACGGTCCTCATAAGGGCACACGGCGTGCCTCCCGAACAGTTCAGGATCCTCAATGAGAAGGGCTGCACCATAGTCGACTGTACCTGTCCATTTGTCTCGAAGATCCATAAGATCGTCGATCAGGCGGCATCGGAACATAAGAACATCATCGTAACCGGAACATATGGCCATCCTGAAGTCGTGGGGATATGCGGACATGCGGAAGGACACGGCGTGGAAGTAGCTGTTATCGGCAGTGTAGAGGAGATATCCGGCATATCTTTCCCGCTTGAGAACAGCATACTGGTATCCCAGACGACCTTTTCAGCAGATATTTTTAACAATATTTGTGCAAATATTAAAAATAAGATTGCAAATATTTGTATTTTTGATACAATTTGTAGTACGACCGAAAATAGGCAAAGAGAAGCCGCCGAGTTGGCATCTGCCTCTGATGTGATGTTAGTCATCGGATCAGCAGCAAGTTCCAATACGAACAAACTTCTCGGGATCTGTAGAAGTCGTTGTGATAGAACGTACCTGATAAGTGACGTAGCTGATGCCCGTAAGATCGTTGCCGACGGCAATGTCAGACCGGGAGACAAGGTGGGGATTACGGCAGGTGCTTCTACACCAGAAGCAATAATTTTGGAGGTTGTTCATACCATGAACGAGAATGACGTAAAGACAAATCAGGAACAGACTGATGCAATTTTCGCTGAGGCTCTCGAGCAGTTGGCTTCGGTAAAAAGAAATGCTGTAGTTAAAGGAGAGATCACTTCGGCTGACGCTGATTTTGTCTATGTTGACGTTCATGACAAGTCTGAAGGAAAGATCCCCAGGAAGGAATTCAACGATGATCCCGATTTCGACCTTGATAAGGCGATCGCCGAGCACCAGGAGATCTCCGTTTACGTAAAGAGCATCAAGAATTCAGACCAGGGTAAGGAGATCATCCTGTCTAAGAGCCAGGTTGATTTCGAGAAGAACAGGGCAGCCATCCAGGAGGCTTTCGAGAACAAGACTCCTATTGACGTTAAGATCACAAACGTTGTTAAGGACGGCATCATCGGTTCTTACGGCGGTATCGATATCTACATCCACAAGACACAGATCGGCGTCGGTAACCCCGGCGAGCTCAAGGACTATGTCGGCCAGGTAATGACCATCAGAGTTACAAAGTTCGATACAGAGAAGCACAGACTCAGGATCTCCGGTTCACACAGAGTCCTCGAGGCTGACGAGCGCAAGGCTAAGGCTGAAGAGATCTGGAACAATATCGAGGTCGGCAAGCACTACACAGGTATCGTAAGAAGTCTCCCTGACTTCGGTGCATTTATCGACATCGGCGGCGTTGACGGACTCTGCCACAATTCCGAACTCTCATGGAAGAGGATCAGGAAGCCTTCTGAGGTATTGAGCGTAGGCGATGAGGTCGACGTATATGTTAAGAGCTTCGATCCTGAGTCTAAGAAGATATCCCTCGGCTATAAGAAGGAAGAGGATGATCCTTACTATGACATCGAGAACAGGGTACCCGTTGGATCCATTATCAAGGGTACAGTCGTAAGACTTACTGACTTCGGTGCTTTCGTACAGCTCGAACCCGAACTCGATGCTCTCTGCCACGTATCACAGATCTCTACAAAGAGACTTGAGAACCCTGCAGAAGTACTTAAGATCGGTGATGAGGTCATGGCTAAGGTCATCAAGATCCAGCCTGAGTCAAGAAGGATCTCCATCTCCATCAAGGAAGTTGCTCCCATTGATCCCGTTGAGGACGAGGCCGCTGAGGATGAGGCTGAGGCTGAGGCACCCGTTGAGGATGCAGCAGTCGAGGCACCTGTTGAAGCAGAAGCTCCCGTTGAGGCTCCCGCAGAGGAAGCTGCTCCCGAGACACCTGCAGAAGAGTGATCTGACAGTTTTTGAGATTGTGAGAGCCGCCTCGTTGAGGGGCGGCTCTTTTATGGTATGCAGAAACGACAAACGATACGGATTTTTCCGATAATCGTATTTTTTCGGAGCTTTTTTACCGGAATATGTGTGTAGAATAGGCGCATGTTTATGAGTAAAAGACATATGGAATTAAAGATCAATTATCTGAGGTATAGGCTCAGCATTATACCTCACGGATATTTTGCCAGTTTCAAGGGTAACTCAGTGGTGTATGTGTTTTACGATCCGGATGATTCTATTATTTCCCGCAGCAATAAAAGGAGATATTCCTGTTCGAGTAAACGCGGGAAGAAATTATCAGAGCAGATCAAAGAATATGTTGAATTGAAAGGACAACTGGACCTGCTGCTCAAGGAATGGAAATCACAATACCAGGGAGAACCGCGTAACATTGCATTTCCGTTATTAAAACGGCGGATAGGGCCACTTAACTATGATTTCTTCATAAAAGCGGAGCCCAATCAGGTTGAGCATCGTGATGACAAGGTTATTGATCACAAAGGACAGGAACTGTTATCAAAGAATGAAGAAGTAGTTGCTCAGATCCTTGAGAAAATGGGATATGAGTTCAAAGCTGGTGTATTTCTTGATCTTGATAAGTTCACGCATCGCCGTCCTGATTTTCTGTTCTATGTTCCGGAGATCGATAAGGTTTTCCTGATCGAAGTAGATGGAGCTTTAGATAAGGAGTCTTATGTCACAAAGTCATACTTTAGTACTGCATCATGTATAACAAATGGGTTTGTTGAGATGAAGGACTTTGTTGTTATCAGGATAGGTCATGGGTACGAGATAAACTCCGAGCAGATCGAAGGAATGCTATGGGCTGCGATCGATATGGCTATAGATGATATCGTGATCTGATGACGGGAAAAGCACGCCCGACTGCGACGCCCCGTGCG
>DGUI01000039.1:0-10131 GCA_002394605.1 Mageeibacillus sp. UBA4314
CATCTTGGCGTGTTCCTTCTCGTTATCAGCTGTCTTGAGGAAAATCGCAGAGATCTGCTCGAATCCTTCCTTCTTAGCCTTGGAAGCAAAGTAAGTATACTTGTTCCTTGCCTGTGACTCGCCTGCGAAAGCTGTCTGGAGATTCTTCTCCGTCTGTGTGCCGGCATACTTGTTGCCGGACTTGTTCTCTTCCTTCTTGGCAGGCTCGCCGTCCTCTATCTTCTCAAAGCAGTCCTTCTGGAAGCAAACGGGGCACTCCTCGGGAGCCTCGTCACCTTCATGGACATAACCACAGAATTTACATACATAAGCCATAATGATACCTCCGAAATCGTATTGCCGGATCCGTTAGACCCTATGCAGATACTTTAACATATCGGGCGGACTTTTTCTGTTAATTATTTATATACGCCGAAAGGGTGCCCCGGCTCGATGGGGCACCCTTCCTGACACAAACAACCTTCACCCTGTTCCAGAAGAATTAAGAGCTATTCCCTTATTTCACTTTAACCTTAACGTTGACATTATCATCAGGTATAAATGTATCGTCAAACCATTCTGTAACATCACTTACGCACTTCTTGAAGTCGAACTCGCCGACCTTCTTTGCCGAAGGTCCGATGAGGAGCAGAATCGCGATGATACCCGTCACAACTGCAAGAACGAGTGCAGAAAGACCTGTTATTAATATTGCAACTGCAGACTTTTTCATATTAACCCCTCCTTAGAAACCTTCATTCCAGACTTTCCTGTTCCAGCTGATGTACTTGCCGGTGCCCTTGAAGAAGAGCTTGAACAGGAAGTAGAGCATGCATGTCAGGAAGATCACAGTGAAGAACATCGAGATGTCCAGCATGATCAGACCCGGCATAAATGAACCTGTTGCGGGGATCTTGATCGCGAGTGCAACGATCGCTGCGACGAGTCCTACATCAACTACTGCAAGCGCAATACTTACGAAGAACAGGACTACCCACGCGGGGATACCTACGAAAACATTAAACAGGACTACGAACAGAGGGCCTGATGCTTCCTTGTCCATCTTGTCGATCTGCTTCTCTTTATTACGGTTCAGGACGTTGTTGATCATCGTCTCGTTGCCGTCCAGGTACGCGATAGCCAGATCCCTGGGGTCGCCTAAGCCCTTGCTGATCTCTTCCTCAGTCTTGCCATTGGCTATCCCCTCTTCGAAATGAGCATCTATATCGGCAATGATCTCTGTGACGTCGCTGTATGACATCGTTCCGAGCTTGCCGCTCAATGAATCGAGATATTCTTTCTTTGTCATTGTTCTCCTCCTATGATCCCACTAACCAATGCGGTGAATTCTTTCCATTCCTTTGTATCCGTCTCAAGCCTCTGTCTTCCTTTGTCGGTCAGACTGTAGTACTTGCGCGGCGGACCTCCCGAAGACTCCTTAAGATATGTACTTACTTCCCCTGTGCTTGCGAGCTTACGAAGCAGCGGGTATACGGTTCCGTCCGCGATCTGTATCTTGGACGATAATTCCTCCGCCAGGTCATACCCGTAACTATCCCCCTTGCTCAAAACAGCGAGTACACACATATCGAGAACGCCTTTTTTAAACTGCGTATTCAATTTGCATCAGTCCTCCTTTGTTTTGATTACGATGTGAATATAGCACAGTATTGAACAATATTCAATACTGAATTAAAAATGTTAGCTGGAGTGCGACGAAAAATAGACCACGCCGATGGCGAATTATCCATACAGAAATGTTGTTCTGCCGTTAGAGAGCCGCAAAGAACGTGCCGATATTCTCCTGATCAAGGATCTGCTCCAAGATCTGAGGCGTGGAACCCTGTGCGATGACGCCGCATATGCCATGTTCCATTACCTTCTTCATAGCAGTGACTTTGGTAGCCATTCCGCCAGTACCGAGCTTACTGCCCGGAGCACCTGCTGCTTCCACCATCTCATCTGTTATCTTCTCAACATAACTGATCCTGTTGGCATTGGGATTGGTATGCGGATCATCATCGTAAAGCCCGTCTATATCTGACAGGATGATCAGCAAATCTGCATTTGTCAGGCACGCAACATCGGCAGATAATGTATCATTGTCTCCGAACGTACCGTTATGAAGGATCTCAGCCGTCGATACCGAGTCATTCTCATTGATTACGGGAATGATCTTCTTCTCGATCAAGGCCTCGATAGTATTTGTAATATTGGATTTCGTAAGTCTGTCAAGGATATCATCCTTAGTCAGCAGGATCTGTCCGCACATGTAGGAATACTCAGCAAAACTCCTCGTATACGCATTCATGAGCTCGCACTGTCCGACAGCGGCAAGTGCCTGCTTATCCCTGATATCTGTCGGTCTCTCGGAGAGATTAAGGAAACCCACACCGACGCCGATGGCACCGGAAGTAACCAGAAGGACTTCCTTCCCGCGGTTCATAAGATCCGCGATCGCACGGCACAGCTTGTCTATGTTGCCATGATTGATCTTGCCGTTCTCGTACGTGATCGTAGAAGTACCAACCTTAACAACGATCCTGTTGGCAAAATTGATCACCATACGTGAATTATCGATGTCCTTCATAAAAACCCCCGTCGAAATATGTCAACCAAATAAGAATTATACAAAGATACTGACAAATTGCAAGTAATAAGCATATTATCTATATTCTTGACATTACTGCGCTTTGGTGAAATAATCTGCACAAAACCAGAAGGGATAGGTAAGAATGAAGAAGATCGTCATCTGCGGTATCTGTTTAAGCTTCTTGTTTGCAATGACAGGATGCAATAACAACAGCGATCCGGCTGCGTCCGGACTTGTTAATGGTCCCACCGGTGTTAATGACGTAATAAATGCCCGCATCTCAGAGTCTTCTGCAACAAGCATCACTGAGGAAGAAGATTACTTCAGTGAAGAGTATTTCGCTGACGAGACTTCGGAATCTACGGAAGGAACTACAGAGGGTACCACAGGCGTCCCCCAGGCCGGGATAGATGTTGATCTTACTGCCATGTCAGGGACCATGGTCTATTCGGAAGTCTATAACATGATGTGCAATCCCTCCGACTATGTCGGCAAGAGCGTGAAGATGCGGGGCGAGTTCAACATCTTTAATAACGATGAGACAGGCAAGACATATTATGCCTGCATAATCAAGGATGCTACAGCGTGCTGTGCGCAGGGGGTCGAGTTCAAAGCAAGAGATAAGTATTCATTTCCCAAGGATTACCCCCAGGACGGTGAAGACATAACCGTAACAGGCGTATTCACTACCTACATGGAAGGTGATACGATGTACTGCACGCTTAAGGATTCTGATATTCTCTGAGCGATCCGGGAGGTTATACCATGAGCAAGAAAGTATTGGCTGTTATCCTGGGTATAGTTGCCTTTGCTGCGGGCGCAGCAACACTGTATCTTGTTCCGCGCAATGCGTCGATCGTCACCGGCACATCCGGTTTTATAAGCAGTTCACACCATTTCTATGATGCCAATCCCATCTTCAAGGTCAGGGTGCCGTTCTCCTCAGTAAATGAGGACAGGATCAATGAGATCAAGGCGGATAATGACAAGGTGTCAGCAGAAGCACTTGAGACGGTTGCTGATAATGATGGTGGTGTTTTTCGTGATGAGTTCACAAGTCCGGACAGCCTCGTTTATGTGCTTGGGGATAACATCTATTATTTCAGGACGGATAATACCGGCAGCGTGTATAAGATCAACGTCAAGGCCCGGGAGATAACCGAGTGCCCGCTGTCGGGATATAACGGGTTTACTGACAGTGGTCTGCGCGACAGATACACAGAGGTGGATCATAATTTTACGGCATTCGTCTCGATCAGGACCGAGGCTCTGATAGATGCCTATCCCGGACTTAGAAACGCCATCGACAGCGTGGACGGATTGTTCTATCACACATGCCTGTTCTACGACAACGGAAGGATATTCTTCGAGAAGAAGAGCACGATCTATGAATACATTCCGGATACGGATAAGGTCGTTAAGATAGCTTCTGTCGGCAGCGGCGAGACGGTCGAGTACGTGCTGGACAGGTAAGCTGTCTGCTGCACGATCCCCATTGCAATTATTTTGGTAAGCGGCTGAGTCTGACTAGCTATAAGTCCGGAGGTCGTTTGCACCACTGTTAGTGAGACTGACAACGCCGGATGCCACCCGGGACACCTTTGATCCCGGTTGTGGGATCAGCTCATTCTATAAAACACTCTATGTAAATTCATTACATAGAACGATATATAGAATACTCTATAAATCACTCTATGTTTTTCCATTACATAGAGCACTTTATAGAATGGACCGTCCGGCAGCCTTAAATCAACCCATATATGCCACCCGGGACACCTTTGTCGTTGCTCAGTATGCACCGCACCGGAACATGATTACATGAATCCGTACATGTAAACTCTGCTACATGTACATTTACATGTAATTCCCCTCAACTAGCATCGCCCACGCATCACTCCAACCCACCCCACACAAAGAAAAGGCTGTCTCTCCTAAAGACAGCCCTCCCCTCACCATAAAGAATATATTTGCCCTCAAGTCATTATCGCGAACTTAATGGTACACTGTACGGCAACTTTGCCGTCAACCGTGGCTGTTGCCTCGCCCATGCCGACAGGACCTCTGATGGCAGTGATCTTCGTCTCGAGACGGACCACGTCGCCGGGTACGATGGGCTTCTTGAACTTGCACTTGTCGATGCCTGCAAATACTGCGATCTTGCCCTTGAACTCAGGCTGGCAGAGGATTGCGACTGCACCTGTCTGAGCGAGCATTTCGACGGTCAGGACACCGGGAACGATGGGCTCTCCGGGAAAGTGGCCTGCAAAGAAAGGCTCATTATATGTGATGTTCTTGTAAGCGATGCAGTACTGTCCGGGTTCATAATCCTCAACTCTGTCGATCAGCAGGAACGGCTGTCTGTGAGGAAGGATGTCCATGATCTGCTTGATGTTAAGTGAATTAGCCATAGATAAACCTCCGAATGATCATTCTTCGAACTTCTTGATAAGAAGTGTTGCATTGTGGCCGCCGAAGCCGAGATTGTTCGACATTGCATAGCGGATGTCACGCTTCTTGGGCTCACCGAAAGTATAGTCGAGATCGAGCTCCTCGTCAGCCTCAACAGAGCCTGCTGTAACATGTACAAAACCATCTTCGATCGCCTTGACGCATGCGATGAGCTCAACGCCGCCTGCACCGCCGAGAAGGTGTCCGATCATGGACTTGGAAGAGTTGATGGATACCTTGTAAGCATCCTCTCCGAAAGCATACTTGATGGCTCTCGTCTCGAACAGATCGTTGTGGTGTGTCGATGTTCCGTGAGCATTGATGTAGTCGACGTCTGAAGGCTTGATGCCTGCTTCCTTCATCGCGATGATCATCGCCATGCCTGCGCCTGAACCGTCCTCAGCAGGTGAAGTGATGTGGTAAGCGTCACATGTCGCACCATAACCTACTACCTCTGCAAGGATCTTTGCGCCTCTTGCCTTGGCGTGCTCATATTCCTCGAGGATGACTACGCCTGATCCCTCACCGATGACAAATCCGTCGCGGTCCTTGTCGAAAGGTCTCGATGCAGTCTCTGGATCCTCATTTGTTGACAGTGCCGTAAGAGCATTGAAACCCTGGATGCCTGACTTGCAGACTGCCGCCTCACAGCCGCCTGCGACCATGATGTCAGCCTCATCATATTTAACTGATTTGAACGCATCACCTATTGAGTGTGAACCTGTCGCACAAGCAGTTACGACGCAGGTGTTCTTACCCTTCATGCCATACTTGATGGCGATGTTTGCAGATGCCATGTTGGCGATCATCAATGGGATGTACAGAGGAGCTACTTTCTTGCCCTCCGCGATCTTGACCTGCTCCCTTTCGTGAGCCTGCATGGAACCAATGCCGGAGCTGACGATAACGCCCACTCTGTAGGGGTCCTCTTTGGTCATGTCGATGCCTGCCTGCTCGACTGCCTGCGTAGCTGCAGCTACGGCATACTGTGAGAACAGTTCCATTCTCTTTGCAGTCTTGAAATCCATATACTTTGTTACGTCAAAGTCCTTGACCTCAGCGGCGATATGGACCTTGCATTCTGACGTATCGAACTTTGTGATGGGAGCTACTGCAGTCTTGCCCGCCTTAAGTCCCTCCCAGTATGACTCAACGTCATTTCCGAGAGGTGTGATCGCACCCATACCTGTGATTACTACTCTTCTTGCCATATTGTTGATCTCCTTAACTCTCTGGTTTACATGTGCATTCCGCCGTCAACGCTTATGACCTGACCGGTGATGTATGATGCCTGATCAGAGACGAGGAAAGCAACTGTATTAGCGATGTCCTCGGGCTGGCCGTAGCGCTTCATGGGGATAGCCTCGAGCATGGCCTCCTTTACCTTGTCGGAAAGGACTGCCGTCATGGGTGTCTCAACATATCCGGGAGCGATGGCATTAGCTGTAACGCCTCTTGCAGCGAGCTCTCTTGCTACGCTCTTTGTAAGACCGATAACGCCTGCCTTGGAAGCAGAGTAGTTAGCCTGTCCTGCGTTGCCCTGGATACCTACGATGGAGCTGATGGATACGATCCTTCCTGATCTCTGCTTCATCATGATGGGTGCAACTGCCCTTGTGAAATTATATGTACCCTTGAGGTTTACTGATATAACCAGATCGAAATCCTCTTCCTTCATCCTTACGAACAGACCGTCCCTTGTGATGCCGGCATTGTTGACAAGAACATCGACCGAACCGAATTCAGCGTTAACTTCCTCAACGACCTTATTAACCTCTTCGGAGTTTGTTACATTGCACTGATATGCCTTTGTCTTTACTCCGAGCTTAGCGATCTCTGCTGCTGTCTCTTCGGAATTCTCGATAGGGCATGCATCGATGATGATGATGTTATATCCGTCTCCTGCGAGCTTTGCTGCGATAGCCTTGCCGATACCTCTTGCGCTTCCTGTTACGATTGCTGTCTTAGCCATTTAATGCCTCCTTTACTTTGGCGATATCCTCAACTGAAGATACGTTGATGACCGGGATCTCCGGTATGGTCTTCTTAACAAATCCTGCTATTGTCTTGCCGGGGCCGATCTCGATGATGAGCTCAACTCCCTGCTCTGCCATTACCCTTAATGACTGCTCCCACATAACGGGAGATGATACCTGCTTCTGCAGGAGATCTCTGATGACGGAACTGTCTGTTATAAGTTCCGCATTGCAGTTGGCAACATAGGGAACCTTGAGTTCTGAGATCTCAGTCTCATCAAGATACTTCCTGAGATTGTCTCCTGCGGGCTTTAACATGGGTGAATGGAAAGGTCCTGATACCTTGAGTGCAACGACCTTCCTCGCGCCTGCCTCAGACAGGAGCGGCATCGCTTTCTCAACTGCCTCTGTCTTACCGGTGATAACGATCTGTCCGGGGCAGTTGTAGTTTGCCATCGTGCATCCGTCGATGTCCTTGATGACGCTCTCGATAACGTCGCTTCCAAGTCCGACGATCGCTGCCATCGTACCCTCGCCTGCGGGTACGGTGTTGCTCATGAGGCTGCCTCTGATCCTTGTAAGCTTAACGGCGTCTTTGTATGTCATGGCACCTGATGCCACAAGCGCGCAGTACTCGCCTAAGGACAGACCGCCTGTGATGTCGGGCGTGATGCCTTCATCAGTCAATGCTTTCGTCATGATCATGCATGCCGTAACGAGCGCAGGCTGTGTGTATTCTGTGATATTGATGTTCTCGTTCTCCTCAAAAAGGAGCTTCTCCATATCGATCCCGGAAGCATCAGAAGCCTCCTTGATCATTTCCTTAGCCCAGTCATAGGCATCGACAAAATCCTTTGCCATTCCTATCTTCTGAGCTCCCTGTCCGGGGTATGCAAATGCGATCTTCATCTATTATCAGATCTCCCTTCCCATAAGCTTTGCGGCATCAGCGAACATCGTCTCGATGATCACCTTTGCAGGACGCTGCTCGTTAACGAGACCTGCGATCTGGCCTGCCATGAATGTTCCTTCGTTCTTGTCACCCTCGACAACTGCCTTGCGGAGACTGCCGACCGTTAATCCTTCGAGCTCATCGAAAGTAACGCCTGAAGATTCCATTTCGAGGTACTTGTTGGACAGGGCATTTCTGATCTGTCTTACGGGGTGACCGTATGATCTGCCGGTAACTCTTGTTGAGTTGTCCTTAGCCTTGAGGATCATGTCCTTGTAGTTCTGGTGAACGTTTACCTCGTCACATGCGCAGAAGACAGTTCCGCACTGAACACCTTCCGCACCGAGCATGAATGCTGCAGCAACGCCTCTGCCGTCAGCGATCCCGCCTGCCGCGATGACGGGGATGGATACTGCGTCAACAACCTGAGGGATGAGCGCCATCGTAGTAGCCTCGCCGATATGTCCGCCGGACTCTGTTCCTTCAGCAACTACAGCGGAAGCACCGCACTTCTCCATCCTCTTGGCAAGTGCAACACCTGCGATAACGGGGATTACTATGATGCCTGCTTTCTTCCACATATCCATGTATTTCTCAGGTGAACCTGCACCTGTCGTTACAACCTTGACCTTCTCCTCGGCAATGACCTTGGCGATCTCGTCTGCCCTGGGATTCATGAGCATGAGGTTAACGCCAAAAGGCTTGTCTGTAGCCTCACGGCACTTATTGATCTGGTCACAAAGCCAGTTCTCGTCTGCGCCGCCGACACCGATTATTCCAAGTCCGCCTGCATTGGATACGGCTGCTGCAATATGCCAGTCAGCTACCCATGCCATTCCGCCCTGGAAGATGGGATATTTGATTCCGACTAATTCAGTGATCCTAGTTGACATATCTGATATCTCCTTTCGATATTAGAACTCGATATAATTAGCATTCCACGTGAGGCCGCCGCCGAAGCTCGCCATCACGATCTTCTGACCCTTAACGAGCCTGCCTTCCTTCTTGAGCCTGTCCATGAGACTGGGGATGCTGGCAGTTGAAGTATTGCCCGTATCGTAGACTGTCATGGGGAACTTTGCTATGTCCTGACCGAGGCGCTTAGCGATCGTCTCGATGATCCTGGCATTTGCCTGATGAAGGATGAACAGATCGACATCGTTCAGATCGAAATCATATTTCTCAGACAGTTCCGTAATGATCTTGGGAACCTCGGTAACTGCAAACCTGAATACATCTCTTCCGTTCATCTGGAACATCGTATTCTTGAGGAAACCCTCTTCCTCCCATCTCTTCGGCTGCATCCTTGCTTCAGCAGTAAGGCACTCGGCCTTCTTGGAAGTAGCATGCATGATGAACCTGTTCCTGGGGCACGTCTCATCAGCTTCGATGACTACTGCTCCTGCACCGTCGCCAAAGAGGATGCATGTTCCCCTGTCGCTCCAGTCAACAAAATTGGACAGACACTCAACACCGACCACGAGAGCCTTGCTGCAGTTGCCTGATTCGATGAAGCTCTGTGCCGTATTGTATGCGGCAAGCCATCCGGGACATGCCGAATTGATATCAAAGCATCCGCACCCGTCAGCGCCGACGGCTTCCTGAACACAGCATGCCATAGTAGGGATCACTTTGTCAGGCGTGGTGCAGGATACAACGATAAGATCTATGTCAGAGCCCTTGATGCCTGCATCTTCCAAAGCTTTCTTTGCAGCTTCTCCTGCCATGAATGAGGGCTTCTCCCTGATAGGATCAGCTATGTGACGCCTGGCGATACCGGTCCTCTCCTGGATCCACTCGTCACTCGTCTCGACAATAGCGGCAAGGTCATCGTTCGTAACAATGCGCTCCGGCAGATACGAACCAATACCTGTTATTCTTCCTGTCATTATTTCCTCCGAATGTTCTGCGGGCGGGCATACTACTCCCCCGCCGAAAATAGTTTGATTATCAAAGTATTGCACAGAGCCGCCCAAAAATCAAGGGTTAGGAGTGGATTAAATGGGGCAGAGTTGGGTGATGTTGTTGTGGTTTTGGGCAGATTGACACCTCAGAGTGACGCACGGGGCGTCACTGTTGGGTGTACTTTTACTGTTTTCAAGGCAAAATGACACCTCAGAGTGACGCACGGGGCGTCACTATTGGGTGTACTTTTACAGTTTTCAGGGCAAAATGACACCTCA
>DGUI01000039.1:10286-45257 GCA_002394605.1 Mageeibacillus sp. UBA4314
TCGGGCGTACTTTTATTGTTTTCAGAGCAAGAGACCGACCGATGGTCTCATCGCTGAAACCCTCAGTATCTGCAATAAGTGTAACATTGTTAAAGGATTCTCTTTATCCCAGCACGGCCTCAGCCCAGCACCCCTCGAAAGGCATCCCCTTGAGAACGATGACGCCTTCCTTCTCGAGTGCTGCCCTGCTCTCATATACATTCCCCTGTGAAGGAACAGGACCCATGTAGCAGGGGATATTCCTGTTCTTCGCTTCCCTTACGAGTTCGATGAGTCCGTTAGAATCGGCTGTCCCTGAATGATAGCTCTCTATGAGGAGTGCCTGAACACCGTCAAGTGAGAATGAACCATAAGGAAGCCCGGGAGCCGCAGGGATAACGAGAAGGCCTTCCGTGACGCCGCCGCCCGCGATAAAGTTCTCCACGCGCTTAACATATTCCCTGCTCTTAAAGTCAGCTTCCTTCCTGGAAGTCTCGTCATTGAAAGACTTGATGTCACCCATGATATCCGGGGACATGCTGCATATTGCCCTGACAAATACGGACCCTTCCGTAAAACTGTCGTTAAAGATGATGCCGAACGTACGGCTTCCGATCTTGCCCTCGATCGCCGCTCCAAGGAAACCGAGCGAGAGCTTGAGATTCTTTATCGCATCGCTCTTCGTCTGTGATGGCGGGAGCTTGCTGCCCGTTATGATGACAGGCGTATTGAGATGTGTCAGCACCCTTACTGCAAGGTGTGCAAAATATGCAATGCTGTCAGTTCCGTGAAGGATCAGGACGGCATCAGGTTCGGTACTCTTCATGGCAGACATGATCCCGAGTATCGCCTTGCGGTAATCAGCTATCGTGGCATTCTCGGATGAATAACCTGCAAGAGCGGCAAGGCTGTAGTTGAACCTGCCATCGAGCTTCTCAAAGAACTTCTCGTCCCAGCCAAACGATGACTGCTTAACGATACCACTCCTGATCTCGGAAGTGATCGTCCCGCCAAGGGATACCACGAGAATGTTGCTCTTCGCCTTAGCCATGGTGACCTTGGTCCTCCATAAGTCTCTTCCTGTCGTTCTCGATCTGGAGGAGCCTCAATTCAAAATCCTGCTTGTTCTTGTGTACCATCGTCTCCAGGATAAGTCCCGCAAAGAACGAGAGGATCCCGGCTATCGCGGCAAATCCGCAGACGATGAGGGTCGGATAGTTGGGAACTAATCCCGTCTTGATAAAAGTGATCAGGACAGGGATGAAGAATCCTATCGCCAGACCCAGCAGGATGAATGCCCATATTCCGAAATATGCCATGGGCTTATATGTCCTGAACAATCTCGCGATCGTCCTTAACACCTTGAATCCGTCTGAATATGTGTTGAGCTTGGATTCACTTCCCTCGGGCCTGTCACGGTACTCGATGATGACATTCTCCATGGACATATTCTTGTCGATGGCATGGATGCTCATCTCCGTCTCGATCTCAAATCCCTTGGACAAAACCGGGAATGACTTGACGAACTGGAAGCTGAACGCCCTGTAGCCTGTCATGATGTCTTTGATATTGCTCTTGAACAATGTGTTGATGAAAGCCCTTACCATGCTGTTGCCAATGTTATGGAACGGCCTCTTGTTCTCCTCGAAATAAGTCGATGACAACCTGTCTCCGACGACCATGTCCACCTTCCTGTCAAGGACTTTGGAGATCATCTCGGGAGCAAATTCCGCCGGGTATGTATCGTCCCCGTCGACCATGAGATAGCATTCCGCATCGATCTCACGGAACATCCTTCTGATAACGTTACCTTTGCCCTGCTGGTATTCATGCCTTACCACTGCGCCGGCTTCCCTGGCGATATCAGCCGTACCGTCAGAGGAGTTGTTGTCATAGACGTAGATGACACTGTCCTCCGGGAGGACCTCCTTGAAGTCTTTTATGACCTTTGCAATGGTCTTGGATTCGTTATAACAGGGGATCAGTACTGCAACTTTGTCCATATACACCTCTTAGGGAAGAAGCCTGTCAACAGGAGTGTATCCTGAGGTCTTCTTGAAGTTGCAGTTGCTTTCGAAGAGTCCTAAGCAGTCGGAAGGATCGACGAGCTCGAAGTTGATCCTCTCGGTCTGCTCCCTCGTGATCCTGGCTGATACGAGAGTCATCTCCTCTTCCATTCCCGTTGCAGTGTTGATGACATTATCACATGCATGGATCAGTACAGTCTTGATCGGAAGGAGTGCGAACGAATCCCTCGCAACCCTCAGGATCGTGCTTGCAACGTAATCCTGGACTAAGTCGTAATATGCCGCCTTGCTGAGTTCTTTCTCAGAGAGCTTGCCCGTCGATGTCAGTGAATATCCAATAGTGGGAACCACTTCTTCAGATCTTACCTGGAATTCCACTTCAAGGATATCGGGATCGTCCGTTCCGACGAGGAAACCGCTTCCGTATTCCAGGAGATCCTCGAAAGGATTGAATGCACCGATGACTTCCAGATATGCAGAAGTATCGCCGGAGAGTACCCTGTCAGCGAAATTTATGAGCCCAGTCATGTCTGCAGGAACATTGCCTGCCCTGACCTTCTCCCAGTCGACCTTGCCGTCAGATGCCTTGTGGACTCCCTTGATGGATGCGATGTATTCCTCATACTCTGCAACCTTCTGCTGTGCCTGCTCGAGTTCTGCCTGCTTGGCCGCTGCAGCCTGCTGTGCTGCTTCTGCCTTGGCGGCTGCCGCTGCTTGAGCCTTGCTGTTGTCCCTTGCAGATGCAGGTGCTGCCTTGGCGGTCTTGCCGCCCTTGCTGTCCTTGCCGCCGCCTGTCAAGGCTCCTGCGATATTCTTGACGTTAGATTGCTTTGTATAGTAAATGCCCGTTCCCGGGATGCCTACTGTCGTTCTTGTCTGTCCCTTAAGATTAACGCTCTGTCTCAGACCTGACTTACCAAACGATATGGAAGGTCCGGACTTGCTCAGGTTCAGCTTCAGGCCCTTCATGAGTGATATAGACTTGCGAAAATTCAATCCCATGGTACTGTCTCCTTTGCTAATGCTTTAACTGTTATTGTATCACATATATCAGCCAATAAAGTCCAATCCGTGAGTTGCCGCCAAAACACCGAATATGACGCATGGCAGCAGCACGAGGACAGTGTTGCGTATCCTGCGCATCATGAACGTCCTCTTCTCCTTCTGATCCAGTTCCTTGACCTTGGGGACCTTGAGGATGAGGAGTATCAGTTCTGCAGACAGGAAGATAAAGTATGCGTTGATGACGAACAGATATGCCGCCTTGATGAGCATGTCCCACTTGCCGTTGGCAATCGAGTATCCGCAGGTGCACAGCGGCGGCATGATCGCCGTGGCGATGGCAACGCCCGGTATGACATTCGTGACCTTGTCCTTGCGGGTCGATCCGATGATGCCTGCAACACCTCCAAAGAAAGCAACCAGTACCGCAAATGCGTTCGGCTGGGTCCTTGCAAGGAGCTCACTTGTGACTTCCTTGACGGGTGATAGCAGAAAATACAGTGTTGAAGCAGCAACACTTATGATTATCTGGGTGATAAATCCGAGCGAATGTCTCTCGAGAACGCTGGTGCTGGCGATGGCTGTTCCGTATGCCATGGCAAGGATAGACCCCATCAGCGGTGAGATGAGCATCGCCCCGATTATGACAGCTACGGAATTCGTATTAAGTCCTACGGATGCGATGAGGATGGCGCAGATCATGACGACCATGTTCGTTCCTGTTACCTTGCCTCCGGATAAGAGCCTGTCGCGGATCTCCTCATAGCTAGCAACATCATCATGCAGCGAGAACATCGACTTGAAGACATTCTTCATTGGAACCTTCTCGCCACGCATATAACGTCTGAACTGTTCCAAACGCTGGCGTTCGTTCTTATTCTCGCCGCTGTTGTTAACTGCCATCCAGAGCTCTCCCCGATAGAAATGTCTAATTATAATTTACAATAAAATGGAAGTATTTTCGATATGATTTTAGAGTATAATAATGCAATGATGAATAAAGATAATTCGATTTTTGTAACGGTCAATAAACTTGCGGATTTTGCCAGATTTGCAGTTGATTGGAATGATATAGCCCGTGACTGCGATGCTGACCCAATGGGTGACTGTGAGTTTGAAGGAACATACCCCTTATCCCTCGCTGATATCAGGGAGGCTCTTGAGTATGTCCGTGATGAGCATGTCTCCAATGACAAGTTCCTTCTGGGATGGTGGTTCCCCCTTGTCCTCAAGTGTGATGAGGCTTTCATGATCAGGGATATCTTTACCGGCGTGTCAGCCCCTGCAGGCAAGATCGACCCGCCCCTTCCGCTGACGGAAGACGACATGCTCGTTTATGTCCTGGACATCCTCGCCGAGTACAGCAATTCGGATAACAGCAGGTTCGGTCAGGCACCGGTGGGTGAGTTCTTCGACCTGGACCAGCTCCTCCTGGAGATCAACAATTTTTATGAAGACATGGAACTTCCCGTCGATGAGAGAAGATTCTCCGTAAGGATGCGCGAGAAGTTCATCATGCAACTCGATAATGACGTGCTCCTCATGGACAGCGATGAAGATACGAGGCGCATCTGGAAGAAGTTCACGGATGAACTGTCAGAACTCGGGAATTTCAATGCCATGAGGATCAAGGCATATGCCTGCTACGGCGGCAACAGCGTTTATGATTGTGACTGGGCCGAATCAGCAAGGCTCCTGGATATCCTGTGGAGGGACTTCAGCTTCGGACAGGCCGCAAACACGCTCGGATACATCTACTATTACGGCAGGATCGATCCCGGCGGCAAGCCTGATTATGAGAAGGCCTTCTTCTATTTCTCCGTCGGTTCCACATACGGCATCGTCGAGTCGAAATATAAACTCGCCGACATGTTCGTTAACGGCTACTACGTTGCCAGGAACGAGAAGATGGCCAGAGATATCGTCGGAGAACTATATGCCGAGACCAAGTACCGTTTCGAGAACGGAGAGGCGGATAACAGTTTTGCTGACGTGGCCTACAGGATGGGCCGCCTGTTCCGTGACATCAGCAGGTACGAGATAGATCCGGCCGCAAGGAAAGGTGCCCTGGAAGTAGCCAAGATCTATCTCCTGCAGGCTAAGTTTGCGATCGATCTGCGGATAGAGACAAACTGCTCTTATGGAGATAACAAGGTCAAGGAGAACATCGAACGTCTGTTGGGAGAAGTCTCCAAGATGCAGACCGTTACCGATAAGAATGTATATCACAGCTATAATCCGATATTCATATCGTTGTTTGCTGACAGCAAACAGGGCGTTCCGCTCGATGTGACCGTGAAGAGGTATAAGAACGGCAACATAAAGTTCAAGCTTAGCAGGAAGATGTTTGCCGACAGACTGAAGCCTCCCTTCTCGCTCGTAGTCCTCCCCTGGTTTGACGAGTGCGTCTTAACAGACCGCCTGGAGTTCACACTCGCGGGAATAACTGATGAGACCGGGGTTACGGAAGGAACCGTGACCGTCGACGAGATAAGGACAGCGGAAGGTGATTACTCCGACGATTTCTCCCTCCTGATGTACAAGGACGGGAACCTGATCCTTAAGATCTCTGCCTATGAGGTCATCTACAAGAGATTCAAAAAGAAGGCGTAAAGGCAGCATTTGTGTGAGTCACACAATTTGCGGCGTTCATTTTCGTCAGGTTGCCATATGATACCCTCCCTTAATGGTACTCAAATGCCTGTAGTGATTGCCTCCGCGAGCATTATTACCCCATGAGATGACATTTTGGTTACAACACAATATATTGTGGCTATTGCTATTCCATCCCACAATATGTTGTGTTATCATCTGTCACAATACAAAGAGGGCAGTCTAAGATCGATGGCTTGATCTCAGGCAATGAATGATACAATTAGTCTAATGTCCGGACAGGACATGATCAGGGGGTAACAGTATGAAGATCATCAAGCGTAACAAAGCTGAAGTAGAATTCGATCAGAGCAAGATAACAGCTGCTGTAACCAAGGCGAACAGCGCTGCAAAAGAGAATGAGAGGATGACCCCCGTCCAGATCGAGAGGATCTCTGATTCCGTTACAAAGCAATGTGAGAAGATCGGCAGGGCGCTCTCTGTTGAGGAGATCCAGGACTTAGTCGAGAAGCAGATCATGGCTCACGGTGCTTATGAAGTTGCCAAGCTCTATATCACATACCGCTACACCAGGACACTCGTCAGGAAAGCCAACACGACAGACGATACGATCCTCTCCCTCATCGACTGCAACAATGAGGAAGTCAAGCAGGAGAACTCCAACAAGAATCCTGCAGTCAACAGCGTACAGCGTGACTATATGGCAGGTGAGGTCAGCAAGGATCTGACATGCAGGCTCCTTCTCCCCCAGGACATCGTCGAGGCACATAAGGAAGGGATCATCCATTTCCATGATTCCGATTACTATGCACAGAGGATGCACAACTGCGACCTGGTCAATCTCGAAGACATGCTCCAGAACGGAACGGTCATCTCCGGTACCATGATCGAGAAGCCCAAGTCATTCTCGACCGCATGCAATATCGCTACGCAGATAATCGCGCAGGTCGCCAGCAATCAGTATGGCGGCCAGTCCATATCCCTGACGCATCTGGCCCCTTTCGTGCAGGTATCACGTGAGAAGATCACAAGATATGTGAAGGAAGAGATGAAGGCCATCGGCGTGGAGCTGTCAGAAGACAAGCTCGGTGAAGTGGTCGAGAGCCGCCTCAAGGAAGAGATAACAAGAGGCGTTCAGACGATCCAGTATCAGGTAATAACCCTTCTCACGACCAATGGTCAGGCACCGTTCATCACGGTATTCATGTACCTGAACGAGACAAGCGATCCGCAGCTCAAGCACGATCTTGCCATGATCATCGAGGAGATGCTCAAGCAAAGGATCCAGGGCGTCAAGAACGAGTCCGGCGTGTATGTCACACCTGCTTTCCCGAAGCTCATCTACGTGCTCGAGGAAGATAACATAGAACCAGACAGACCGTACTACTATCTCACCGAGCTCGCGGCAAGATGCACGGCTAAGAGGATGGTGCCCGACTACATCTCAGAGAAAGTAATGCTCTCACTCAAGATAGACAAGAACGGTAACGGCAACTGCTACACGGCTATGGGATGCAGGTCATTCCTGACACCTTATGTAGACGAACAGGGCAAGCCCAAGTACTACGGAAGGTTCAACCAGGGCGTTGTTACGCTTAACCTTGTAGATGTGGCTTGTACGGCGCGCCAGTCACACAAGGCCGACAAGACCGCCGCGTTCTGGGAGATCATGGATGAGAGGCTTGAACTCTGCCACAGAGCATTAAGGTGCAGACACGAGAGGCTTAAGGGAACATTATCTGATGCCGCCCCGATCCTGTGGCAGCATGGCGCCCTTGCAAGACTCGAGAAAGGCGAGACCATCAACAAACTCCTCTACAACGGCTATTCAACCATCTCACTTGGCTTCGCAGGTCTGTGGGAATGCGTTTATGCGATAACCGGCAAAAAGCTCACAGAGGACGAAGGAAGGTTATTCGGACTCAAGGTCATGCAGAGGTTGAATGATGCGTGTGCCAAGTGGAAGGCTGAGGAGCATATCGACTATTCGATCTACGGCACACCGCTGGAGTCAACGACATATAAGTTTGCCAAAAACCTTCAGAGAAGATTCGGCATCATCGAAGGCGTTACGGATAAGAATTACATCACGAATTCCTACCACGTTCACGTAACTGAGAACATCGATGCCTTCAGCAAGCTCGAGCTCGAATCAGAGTTCCAGAAGCTCTCTCCGGGCGGCGCCATCTCCTACGTTGAGGTCCCTGACATGCAGAGCAATATCCCTGCCGTATTATCCGTGATTCGCTTTATCTACGATCACATAATGTATGCTGAATTGAATACAAAGTCTGACTACTGTCAGGTCTGCGGCTTCGACGGTGAGATCCGGATCGAGAAGGTCGACGGCAAGCTCATCTGGAAGTGCCCCAACTGCGGCAACACCGACCAGAACAAGCTCAATGTTGCAAGAAGGACATGCGGCTACATCGGAACCCAGTTCTGGAATCAGGGCAGGACTCAGGAGATCAGAGACAGGGTGCTGCATCTGTAAGGAAGCAATGTTAAGTTCATAAGCAAAGGGCTGCTTCAGAGTTCTGAAGCAGCCCTTATAGTTACTTGTGATCCTTTGCTCATGCGCCCTTTGCAAGTTCCTTTACCGTCTCGATGGGAAGAGACGAATACTCCGCTATATCCTCTACAGACAGCTTTCCCTTTGCCAGCATGCGCTTAGCAGTGTCGATAGAACTTTCAGTTTTGCCTTGTTCACGGCCCTGTTCAAGCCCCTGTTCAAGCCCCTGTTCAAGACCAAGTTCACGACCCTGTTCAAGACCAAGTTCACGACCCTGTTCAAGACCTTGTTTAAGCCCGGTCTTACGAGCCTCAGCTTCTGCCTCCATTAATATCCTGTCAAAATGTGTTACTATCATATCTCCATTATCTCCTTCCTTTGTCTCTGCTATTCTCTTCGCAAGCACTTCGTTTCTTATGTTATCCTTATCCGTCTGCATAAAATCGTTCATCAAGTTTCCGATAGCATCATCACCATCATATGCTCCATTGACAAAGATAATATTAGATCCGTCATTCAGTTCTACGTTGTCATCATCTTTCCTTCTATAATGGTAGATCGCCTTGTTTCTTTTCATTATATCATCCTTACATATGAAGATTACATATGATCTGGGGATCTGGTCAAAGTTCTCTTTGGGCTTGATGGTATCATTCGAATCGATCACCGAGGAATAATATCTTGCTCTCTGAGGAAGGTTTCCGGTATCCGTCTTCTGAACCTCGATATCGTAGATCGTGTTGTCTTTCTCATTCACCGCGTACACGTCCAGTCGGACACCACGGTTTACTCCGTTTGCGAAAGAATTCTGAACACTGTGCCTGATAACCTTTATGTCAGGGATCCCAAGGATTATCCTTAAAAGTTCTTCAGTGCATTCAGGATGATCCCTGAAGCACTCAGCAAAGAATGCGTCGTCAAAGAGACACATCTTATCAAGATCGCTTTTACTTAATCTCATAATGCTCCTCCTTCTGTAAAAATTGGAGGAACGGGCCCGTTCTTTGGGCAGGATAATAGCATAAGATCCGGGCGAAAAAGCTCCGAAATAATACGAAAATCGGAAAAATCCGTATCAAATCGTATTTTTGCAACTAGTAAAAAGGACTGCTCATTTCTGAGCAGTCCGTCGTTATTCTAGTGATCGTCTATACTTTAGGATCAATACTTAACTGTCTTAGCCTTTGACCACTTGGAGTAGTTGTAACCGCCGGAGACCTTCTTGTAAGTTCTGATCTGAACCTTGTAATCCAGCCAACCGTACTTGAACTTGATAACCTTCTTAACAGTTGACTTGCTCTTAACCTTTACGATCTTCTCAGGACTAGAACTGCCGACAATCGTAGTGTAGTAACGGATCTGATATCCTGTGATGCCTGTCTTCTTCTTCCACTTAACTGTTGCCTTTTTTACTTCAATTTTTCTGCCTCTTACATATCTTGACCTGCTGGCCTTAGCTGCACTCTTGAGTGTAGGTGTCTTGAGAGGCTTTAAGGAATACTTCTTGGAAATATCCTTAAGATCAGTATTCTTGTATCCATCGATTTCTTTCCAGCTGACTGATGAACCCTTGTACTTAATGGTAAGGGTATCGCAACCTGTGAAAGCACCAGAATAGATCTTCTTCACTGTAATAGGAATTGTAACGTACTCAAGATCAGTACATCCAGAGAATACACCATAATTGATTGTCTTCAGCTTGGAAGGCAACTTCACACTCTCCAATGACGCACAGTTTTGAAACGCGTGCGCCCCGATACTCTTAACAGAAGAAGGAATCGTAACAGAATACAGGTTCTTACATTCACTGAAAGCATAATCGCCAATGCCACTAATACCACTCTCGATAACTACTTTGGTAATGCTATTCTTCTGCCTATTCCACGCAAAGTCGTATGAAGTATCACTCTTAATCTTACCCTCGCCGCTGATCGTCAATACACCTGCTGAATCGAGTGTCCAATAAGCATCTGATCCGCATGAACCACTTGCCGGTGTTGCAGCCTGCAGAGGTACTGACATAGAAGCCAGCATAACTGCTGACAGAGCAACGGTAGCCAATTTCTTCATGATTCCCATTTCCCAAAATCTCCTCTCAAAAATCATATTCTTATTCCATGTTAGCGGAATACTCCAGGTTATATTACAGAAAACTATTCATCCAGTAAATATGATTTCTGTGAACACATATCATAAATATAAAAAGGATTTGCGATATAATAATGTACAAAATACACCAAAACGGTCAATAACGAGGTCTTTCATGCATTACGGAGCCATTAAGAACCATGACGTAGCCAACGGTGCGGGGGTGCGGGTATCCCTGTTCGTGTCAGGCTGCAGGAATCACTGCAAGGGATGTTTTCAGCCTGAGACATGGTCTTTTACTTACGGGAAGGAATTCACGGAAGAGACTGAAGATGAGATCATAAAGCTCCTCGAGCCTTCATTCATACAGGGCCTGACGATACTGGGAGGCGACCCCATGGAGCCGGAGAATCAGAGGGCGCTGCTGCCGTTTCTGAAGAGAGTGAGAGAGACATATAAGGATAAGGACATCTGGATGTACTCGGGGTACACATTAGAGGAACTCACTGGCGGTAATCCGCACTGTGCAATAGATGTTACGGCCGATATCTTAAGGAACATCAATGTGCTGGTCGACGGAAGGTTTGACGAGACTTTGAGGAACCTGACGCTTCAGTTCAGGGGATCTTCCAACCAGAGGATAATAGATGTGCAGCTGACGCTTAGAACAGGTGATCTGATCTTGTGGGAGGGAATTAGAAGATGATCGATCTTATCTCCGTAGCAAACACGAGAGACTCTGACAGGGCAACGATCGAAGCAGGAACTCCGGGCATCGTCCTGATGGAACGCGCAGCCCGTGGAATATATCTCGCATCTGACAGGTGGAGTAATGCAGGCAGGATCGTGATCGTCACAGGTTCAGGCAATAACGGCGGTGACGGATTTGCCCTGGCGGTCGTACTGAAGGAACATGGCATAAGTTCTGCAGTCCTCACACTGAGCGATAAGACGACGGAGGATTCCGGTTATTACAAGGATAAGTGCAAAAGTACCGGGATCGCAGTCAGCGCTTTCGCAGAGGAGGAACTTACAGGGGCGGACATCATCGTTGACTGCATGCTCGGGACCGGCTTTAGCGGTGTTCCGCGCGATGATTACAAGGATGCGATATCAGTCATCAATAAGGCACACGATAGCGGTGCATATGTGATCTCCGCAGACATCAACAGCGGTATGAACGGTGACACGGGTGAGTACGGATGTGCCGTCATATCAGACCTTACCGTGACCATCGGCTATCTCAAGCACGGCCTCATAACGCCGGACGCGCAAAGAATAATCGGCAACATCAAAGTTGCCGATATAGGTATCAGTCTTGTCCGCAAAGAAGACTCTGTTGACGAGACACTCTACGGTATAGAAGTTATCCGATCTTTGTGTAGATGAGCGGCTGCCTTGCGAAATAATCGTCTGCAAAAGGCGCTTCATCATACCTCATGAATTCGATCCTGTGACCATTCATAAGACTGGGCTTAACGGCCGCAAACAGACCTGTGAAGCACTCATCTTCCTTGCTCTCGGGACAGTCAACGATGCACAGGTAAGACATGTCCTTGCCGCCTTCGATGGTCTTCATGGCCATTCCGACACGCTTGATGTCAGCAACCATTGAACAGTGCTTGGAGATCGCCTGCTTGATCCCCTTGTACTCATTATTCTCCATGGGGATGCTTATCATGATCCTGTTCTGGGGACCGGGCTGAGGTGCAGGTGTACCGATCTTCGTATCCTTAGCGATCTTGGAATAATTGGGACTCTTCATGATGTCCTTGATGAGTTCCTCGGGGATCTTGATGGACACAGGCCCGAAAGGATTGATGACAAATCCCTCATGAGGAGATGTCGTAACGATATTCGCCAGGTCAGCGAAGCTTACTACGAGATTGCCGATCTCTTCATCCTCGATATCGAGTTCATTGAACGAGAGGCTCAATTCATCAGTATAGACGGGGATCATCTTCTGGTCAGGATTCTGGCTGTCAGAGATCGACATGATCCCGATCCTCTCGCCTTCAACCCTTGCATGAGTAATGAAGCTCGACTTGATGATCACGTTAACGAGCAGTGTGAAGTACTCGGGATCCTGACGGAATCTGTTGAAGTCAAGTGTCAGGCCGACAAGTCTCGGATTGGATGAGATCTGCTCTTCGGGATCGATGGGAGCGGGCGCCGTATTGCACAATACGGCATACTTGAGACTGTCTGATATTCCCTTGCCGTTAAGTTCGATTATGCAGTGCCTGTTCTTCGCAGATTCAGCATGAACACCGGGCTCTGTCCTGATGTCATCGACCGTGACTTCGATCATGTCGTTATCAGGCTGGAAGAGATAGACCTTATCGCCCTTAAAGACCTTGCCGTAGACTGTACCTTCGACAAGGACATTGCCTTCATTGACGGGTTCAAAGTCTGCCGGGCTCTCGACGACCATGTAGAATGCCGCACCGAATCCTTCCTCATCTTCAACAGAATGTTCCATGTATTCGGAAGCATTCTCAAGAGTCTGATCGTTGATCTCCTGGAGTTCCTTTACGACTCTCGCATTCTCCTCTGCGCGTCTCTTAGCCTTAGCTTCCTTCTCGTTCTTCGTCTCCTCGAGAGCTTCCGTTATCGCACGGAGCTCATCAGACATCTCTATCTCGAGCTCGCTCTTGGGCTTATCCTCTGTGTCCTTCTTCTTGTTCCAAAAAGCCATTACCAAATCCCCTTTGTTTTTTACAGAATAGTAAGATTATACCCTTTTGTTCAGGAAATGGAAATCACTTCATAATCCTGCTCTGTAACAGCATTGCGCAAAACATCGTCAGACACTTCCGAAGTCATGTTAACAACTGCTTCTCCGGTAACATGGTTTGCAGAAGCCGAAGTTACCCCTTCGATCTTCTCGAGTGTCTTGACCACCCTTGCTTCGCAGTGCTCGCACATCATGCCCTTGATCTTCATTGTCTTTGTCATAGTCTTTACCTCCCTGACCGTTATTGGAATCTTTGTTGTTATTACCGCGGGTCTTCCGTGACCCGTTGTCTTATATATGTCTGTCATGTTGAGCCTCAATGCATTAAGCACGACGCACACGCTCGACAGGCTCATCGCAAGAGCGCCCAATGCAGGCGTCATGGTGATCCCGAACGAAGCATAGAGACCGCACGCTGCAGGAATGAGAAGGACATTGTAGAACAGTGCCCAGAAAAGGTTCTGGAGTATGTTTGAATATGTCTTTCCGGACAGCCTTACTGCCGCCGCAAGATCCTTGAGCGAACTCGACATCAGAACGATATCGGCACTGTCAATGGCGACATCCGTTCCGGCTCCTATCGCTACTCCCGTATCTGCTTCCGTAAGCGCCGGAGCATCATTGATCCCGTCTCCGGTCATAGCACATCTGCCATACTCTTTGAGCTGCATTATCACATCTTTTTTGTCTGCGGGAGTGACATGTGATACTACCTGGTCGACACCTGCCTGTTCAGCGATCCTTAGTGCCGCAGCCTCCCCGTCACCTGTCAGCATGACCGTGTAGATCCCCATCTTCCTGAGCTGTTCTACCGCTTCACGGCTGTCATCCTTGATGGTGTCGGATACTGTCACATACCCTATATATCTGCCGTCTTCTGATGCAAAGATCCTTCCCGGCGCATCCTCATCTCCGACACTGCAGTGCTCCGCCATGAACTCCCTGTTGCCTGCAAAGACTTCATGACCGTCAACAACTGCACTTATCCCCGAGCCCGGATATGCTGTAAAGCCTGTCGCTCCTGGCTCGTCGCCAAGTTCGGCGACCGCTTTGCCGACCGGGTGTTCCGACCCTGATTCAGCCGCACTTATGAGCCTTACGAAATGTTCCCTGCCGACACCTTCACAAGGCCTTATCTCAGATACTCTGATGTTGCCTGTCGTGATCGTTCCGGTCTTGTCGAGCGCGGCGATCCTTGTCTTCCCGGTCTCCTGGAGAGCTCCGGCAGTCTTGAACAGTATCCCGTGCTTTGCGCCCAATCCCGTACCGACCATTATCGCCACGGGCGTAGCAAGTCCCAGGGCGCACGGGCAGCTTACAACGAGTACGCTCACCGCTCTTGCAAGGCTGTAAGACACCCCTGCCCCAATTATCATCCACACCGCGAAAGTGACCAGCGCGATCCCCATTACCGCGGGCACAAAGACCGACGATATCCTGTCGGCAAGCCTTGCCACGGGAGCCTTGGTAGCCGCTGCCTCGCTGACCATCTTAACGATGCCTGACAGAGTTGTATCGCTTCCGACTCTCGTTGCTCTTATCCTGAGAAATCCCGTGAGATTGATCGCAGCAGATATCACCTTGTCACCCGGGACCTTCTCCACTGGGATCGATTCACCTGTAACGAGCGATTCGTCAGATGCACCGCTGCCCTCTTCTATTACACCGTCACAGGGATAGCTCTCACCCGGCCTTACTGCCACGAGATCGCCTTCCTTAAGGTCCGAGGTGCTGATCACGGTCTCTTCTTCCCCTCTTATGACCGTGCATGTATCAGGGGCGAGCTTCATTATGCTCTCCAGAGCTGAAGTTGTCTTGCCCTTTGAGTACTGCTCAAGTGTCTTACCGACTGTCACGAGAGTCAGTATCATGGATGCAGATTCGAAGTAGAGATCATCTCCTCCTGTAATCAGGACTACCGTAGAGTAGACAAAAGCCGCACCGCTTCCCGTCGCGATGAGTGTATCCATGTTCGGGCTCAGGTGTATAAGGGCCTTCGTCCCGCTTATGAAGAACTTCCTGTTGATGATCATTATCAGCACCGTCAGGACAAACTGCAGGATCCCTGATGCAGGTCCTTCATGGAACAGTTCAGGGACCGGGAGCCCGAGCATCATGTGCCCCATCGAGAAATACATGAGGATGACCAGCAGGACCGCTGATAATATCAGCCTGATCCTCATCTTCCTGAGTTCTTCCCTGCCGGATGACAGTATGTCGTCATCATCTTCGAGCGTTCTGGCGCCGTATCCCGCATCCTTGACTGCCTTGATGATGTCTTTGTCCTGAATGTTGCCTTCGACCCCCATCGTGTTCGTCAGCAGGCTGACAGAACACGAGGTAACGCCTTCAACTTTGGATACGGCCTTCTCGACGCGCGCCTGACAGGCAGCACAGCTCATGCCTGTAACCTTGTATTTCTTCATCCTATGCCATCAGCTTTCTAAGTGTCTCCGTGAGTTCATCGAGCTTCTCCGTCCTGCCTTCCCTGACATCGTTTGCGACGCATGTCCTGATGTGATCCTCGAGGATCACTTTCGTAAGGCTCGACAGGGCTCCTGATGCCGCATTGATCTGGGTGATGACATCGATGCAGTATGCATCATCTTCCACCATTTTGCTTATGCCGCGGATCTGGCCTTCGATCCTTGACAGCCTGTTAAGAAGCGCCTTCTTCTCGCTATCGTCCCTGACTTTTGTCCTGCAGCACTCGTGATCCATGTGGTAATCCCCCGCTGTAACACTGTTATTTTCGCTATAAGAATATACCCCTAGGGGGTATATGTCAAATGCAAAATGACAAGAACTTGTAATTTGATTGTGCGCAAGAAAAATGTTATTTTATATTGATATTGAAACAGTGAGGTGGACCTTGGCTACATACAGTGCAGACGAAGTATCGATGTATGGCTATAACGTCAGAAGCTACAAGCGGAAGAGGATCAGAAGAACTCTCCCCACAAGGCTTCTGGCTGCTATGCTCGGCCTTACACTGGGTGCCATACTGTCGCTCATCGTCACAAATGATTTCAAGAAGATCAAGCCTGAGGTAACGGTCGAGACCGGCTCATTCATCAACAGGGCTGATTTCTTCAGCGGCGAACTTAACAAGGCGACGGTCCTGACTGATCTCTCGAAGATCAACATGGACGTTCCGGGAACATACCAGATCGCCATAAGCCTCTATGGCAGGAAAGTCAATTCCATCCTCCAGGTGCGCGATACTACACCTCCTACGGGCAAGCCCGTTCCACAGAGCGTATTCGTAAACAAAGCACCGGATCCCAACGATACGGTCAAGGACCTCTTCGATGCAAGCGGCACCGTATATGTTGAATATGCGGGCACTCCCGATCTGTCTGTCGCGGGTGACACCGAGGTTCCCGTCAAGCTCACTGATGCTTACGGCAATTCGAGTATCGTCAAGGTTCCGTTCAATATCTACACGGATACGACGCCGCCTTTTATCGACGGCGCAGTCAACCTGACGATCATTCAGGATGATCCCCTCACATTGATGAAGAACCTGAAGGTAACAGACGATTACACGGAGAATCCTGAGGTAACCGTTGACGCTTCCGGCCTTGACAGTTCCAAGCCCGGAACATACCAGATCGTTTATTATGCTACCGACGAGATCGGCAACAGGAGCGCGGTTCCGATAAGTGTTACGGTCGTCAAGCGTCCTGATAACTACTACTATCCCGAGGACGTATATAAGCTCGCGCAGCCTATCTACGACAAGATCATTGACAGGGATGATTACACTGATGTCGAGATCGCCATGAGGATCTTCAAGTGGTGTGACGATAATATCACCTATGTCAAGACATCCAACAAATCCCACTGGACAGGCGCGGCAGTCCAGGGATTCAACACGCTCCACGGTGACTGCTACAACACTTATGCATGTGCCAAGGCACTCCTTGACATCGCAGGAATCGAGAATAAGTACGTTTACGGACAGAAGAAATACTGGCACTGCTGGAACCTCGTCAAGCTCAACGGACAGTGGTATAACTGCGATGCAACGAAGACGAGAGCCCACAGGACATACTGGTTCATGAGATGTGATTACGAGATGGATCCCAAGTTCCCGATCAAGACTTTGGGCCTTCCTGACAGGGCTACAAAGTCAGTCCAGAAGAAACTCGACTTCACAAACCTCACAATGAAACAATAAATTTCAAGCAAAAACTTGTATTCTTGCATATCATTGACTTTTAAATGTTTATGGTATTATTGCCGTGATTAAAGGAATATTCCGGAGGTTAATATGAATTCAAAGAGATTTATCGCAGTTGCTCTTACAGCTGCAATCGGTATGAGCCTCATGGCAGGCTGTAACAAGAACAATACAGGAAGTTCTGATGCTTCAGGTCTGTCACTTGAGACAACAGGTGCATCAGAGATGACAGTACAGACTACTGTTGCTCCCAACACAGAAGGCTTCATCTTCAAGTTCAAGGGTCAGGATCTCCGTGTCAACACAGACATGAATACCTACCTCCCTTCACTGGGTTCAGCAGGTAAGGATTACTCCTACTTCGAGGCTGCTTCTTGTGCAGGTCTCGGTATGAGCAAGACATACACATTCGGTTCAGGTTCTGTTGTTATCAACACAAACCCCAACGGTAATGTTGACGTTATCTCCAGCATCGCACTGTTCGATGACACCATGCAGACACCTGAGGGCGTTTTCATCGGCAGCACAAAGGATGAGGTTATCAAGGCATACGGCACACCTACAGAGGATGCTGATACAACTATCACTTTCGAGAAGAATGACACATGCCTCGTATTCGTTCTCAACGATGAGGGCAAGGTCAACAACATCATTTACAACGCATTGATCTGACGAAGATTAACATATGTTGCCCTAAGACTGCCTCAGAAGAGATTTTGCGGCAGTCTTTTATTTTGTTATATATAACTTTTGTATTATAATTATTCGGTAAAACGTTCAAGGAGAATAGGATGTCACTCGGAATAATAGGCGGAATGGGTCCCATGGCTACGGCGGTCTTCTATGAGAAGATCGTTGCAATGACTGATGCCGCCAGGGATCAGGACCACATAGATACCATCATCTACAGCTGTCCGCAGATACCCGACCGCACGTCGTTCTTCCTCGGCAAGAGCAGCGAAGATCCGTATCCCAAGATCCTTGAACTTGCCAAAAAGCTTGAGGAACAGGGCGTATGTGCCATCTCGATTCCCTGCATCACGGCTGCATTCTTCTCGAAATCTCTGTCTTCAGACGTCTCCATCCCCGTTTATAACGGCATAAAGGAGACGGCAGACAAGCTCGCAGCAAAGGGTATCAGAAGTGCAGGCATCATGGCTACGGAGGGCAGTATCAAGAACCGTCTTATCGCCAATGCCCTCCTTGAAGCAGGGATCACCCCGGTCGAACCGGAGAAGGAATACCAGGACATCGTAACGGATATCATCTATGGCGATGTCAAGGCAGGCAAAAAGGTCGATCCCGCCAGGATCTACAAAGTTGCTGAACATCTCAAGGCTAACGGCGCCCAGAGCTATATCCTCGGATGCACCGAACTGTCCGTGGCAGCACATGTCATGGATCTTGACGGACCTTTCTATGACATACTCGACACGCTCGCGGAAGTATCCGTCCGGGCATGCGGCAAAAATATCAAAGCGGAGTAATAAGATGCAACAGAAAAACGTTCTCGAATACATTGAGCAGACAGTAAACGAAGTACCGGATAAGGTCGCATACGAATCATTTGAAGATGATGCGTGCAGCATGACTTTTAAGCAGGTATACGATACTTCAAGGAGTATCGGTTCATTTCTCGCAGCAAACGGCTTCTATAAGCAGCCCGTCATCATATTCATGAAGAAGACACCCAGGGCCATCTCCACGTTCTTCGGAACAGTCTACGGCGGATGCTCATACGTGCCGATCGATGAAGAGATGCCGAGGATGAGGATCGACCTGATCATCAGTTCCATGAAGCCGGAACTCATCATCTGCGAGCAGGCAACGAAGGAACTTGCGGAGCAGTTCGATTATGACGGCAGACTTGAGCTCTTCGAGGATATCAGCAAGACGCCGGCAAATGATGAGGCATTAGCCGGCATCAGATCCAGACAGATCGATACCGACCCTATCTACATGGTCTACACGTCCGGTTCCACAGGCGTCCCCAAGGGTATCGCAGCATGCCACAGGAGTGTTATAGACTATATCGAGCATTTGTCTGACGTACTGGAATTCGACCGCGATACGAGGTTCGGCAACCAGAGTCCTTTCTACTTTGACGCATGCCTCAAGGAACTCTATCCCACGATCAAGTTCGGTGCATATACGGCGATCGTTCCCAAGCAGCTGTTCATGTTCCCCTTGAAGCTCGTTGAGTTCCTCAATGCCAACAAGGTCAACACTGTCTGCTGGGTAGTATCTGCCCTCACGATGATCTCTGCACTGGGTGCACTGAAGAAGGAAGTCCCGCAGCTCAAGCTGATCGCTTTCGGATCGGAAGTATTCCCTATCAAGCAGTTCAACCGCTGGAGACAGGCACTCCCCGAGGCAAGGTTCATCAATCTCTACGGACCTACGGAAGCTACGGGCATGAGCTGCTATTACAAGGTCAACAGGGAGTTCGAAGACGGTGATGCGATACCGATTGGAAGACCTTTCGACAATACGGAGATATTGCTCCTCGATGAAGACAGGCCCGTAGCAGAAGGAGAGGTCGGAGAGATCTGCATCAGGGGAACGGCGCTCACTCTCGGATACTACAATGACCCTGTGAGGACTGCAGAAGTATTTGTACAGAACCCGCTCAATACACACTACCCCGAGCTCATCTACAGAACGGGTGACCTTGCCAAGTATAATGAATACGGTGAACTCGTGTTCGTATCACGTAAGGATTACCAGATCAAGCACATGGGTCACAGGATCGAATTAGGTGAGATCGAGGCGAATGTAAACACCTTAGATGGCATTTACTTGTCATGTGCTGTTTATAATAAACAGAAGGACAGAATTGTGTTATATTATACGGGCACGATAGAAGAAGGCACTCTCAAGGATACCCTGACAGAGAAGGTTCCGAGATACATGCTCCCTTCCGTGTTCACGAAGCTTACCGACATGCCGCTCACGCCTAACGGCAAGGTCGACAGGAAGAAGCTTCTCGAGATGGCAAACTGATAAGCAAAGGAAATACAAAGGAGAACTACAATGGACGAGATCGTAGCAATCTTAAAAGAACTTCATCCCGATGTGGATTACGAGACAAACAAGTCATTGGTAGATGACAGGGTCATCGACTCATTCGATATCATCAGCATCGTTGCTGAGATCGATGACAGGCTTGATGTCCAGATCCCTGCAGAGGAGATCATCCCTGAGAACTTCAACTCTGCCGCAGCACTTGCAGCACTCGTTAAGAGACTTGAGGACGAAGACTGATAAATGCTTTTTGTATCTTATGAATTCATAGCTTTCACGATAATACTTTTCGTGTTGTATTATCTGTTGCCGAAGAAGTGGCAATGGCCGCTTCTGCTTGTCGCAAGTTATGTTTTCTACTGGATCGCCAACCCCTACTACCTGATCTTCATCGGCACGACGACCATATCGGCGTTTGCTGCCGGCATAATGATGGAGAAGGCACAGGATAGATGCGATCTCTCGATCAAGAATGCCAAGGCTGACGGATCATATACATCTGATCTGAAGAAATCACTGAAGGCGAAGGCAAAAGCATCCAAGTGGAAGATCCTCCTAATCTCCATGCTCTTCAACCTGGGCATTCTCGCTGTCACGAAATACACGAACTTCGTCATCGACAATATCAATAAGTTCCTGTCGGAAGGATCAGCGATCAAGGCGATCGATCTCATCATCCCGATGGGTATATCTTTCTACACATTCAAGACGGTCGGCTACCTGATCGATACTTACAGAGGCACTTGCAAGGCGGAGAAGAATCCGTTCAAGCTCGCACTCTTCGTATCGTTCTTCCCCCAGCTCGTACAGGGTCCTATATCCAGGTACGGCAACCTGTCCAAGACATTATTCGAACCCCATAAATTCTCTGAGAAGACTTTCACGAACGGCTTCATCAGGATCCTCTGGGGTTACTTCAAGAAGGTCGTGATCGCCGACAGGATCATAACCGGCGTTAAGGTCCTTATCGATACGAATGCGACGGATACATACTACGGTGCATATGTCTTCGTAGCCATGTTCTTCTATGCATTCCAGCTCTACTGTGACTTCACCGGAGGTATCGACATCACCATCGGTATCGCGCAGAGCCTTGGAATAACCGTAGAGGAGAACTTCAACCTCCCCTACTTCTCCAAGAATATCAAGGAATACTGGAACCGCTGGCACATCACGATGGGTTCATGGTTCACCGATTACATCTTCTACCCCCTGTCGGTAGATAAGAACATGCTGAAGCTCTCCAAGTGGTCCAGGGAACATCTGGGCAAGTTCTGGGGCAAGAGACTTACTGTCTATATCTCAGCCTTCCTCGTATGGCTCGCCACGGGTGTATGGCACGGCGCGGCATGGAACTTCATCGTATGGGGTCTCATGAACTTCGTAGTCATCATGGTTTCCCAGGAATGCGATCCTCTTTACGAGAAGTTCCACAAGAAATTCGGCTGGAAGAACAAGGCATGGTACGGCGTATTTGAGATCTTAAGGACCATCGTCCTCATGAGCCTCATAAGGATGTTCGACTGCTACCGTGATGTCCCTCTGACATTCAAGATGGTAGGCACCATGTTCTACAAGTTCAACTGGAATATCTTCGTTGACGGCAGTCTCCTGAAGCTCGGTCTGTCAGGCGCTGACTACATCGTTCTTCTTGCAGGACTTGCCATCATCCTTACAGTAAGCATCTACAAATACCGTACAAAGAAAGACATCAGGGACGGCCTTTATAAGAACCCCTGGGTATGGTACGGCATCATGGCTATACTCCTGATCGTCACGCTCCTGTTCGGTGCATACGGTCACGGTTACGATGCTACCCAGTTCATCTACAATCAATTCTGACGGGGCAGGTACTAAATGCGCAGAAGAATCATCGCTTTGATCACAGTATTCCTGCTGACATGTGCCATACTCTTTGTCCTTGCCAATCTCGTCATGCCGAAATACATGCGCGGCATCATAGAGGGTAATCTCACTGCAGAATATTATGACGACAAGGCTCCTCACGAAGTGCTGTTCATAGGTGACTGTGAGTTCTACGAGAACGTCTCTACCGTTGAGCTCTACCGCAAGTACGGCATCTCTTCCTACATCAGAGGCAATTCCCAGCAGCTCATCTGGCACTCATACTATATGCTGGAGGATGCACTTCGCTATGAGACGCCCAAGGTAGTCCTGTTCAATGTATTATCACTCAAGTACAACGAGCCCAAGAGCGAGACTTATAACAGGATGGCATTAGACGGCATGCGCTGGTCGAAGACCAAGGTCGATGCGATCAACGCTTCCATGATGGAAGATGAACACTTTATCGAATATGTCTTCCCTTTCCTTAGGTTCCACTCAAGATGGCAGGAACTTAAAGGAACAGATTTCGAATATATCTGGAGTAAGGAGCCCGTATCCATCAACGGATATTATCTCAGGGCTGACATCAGGCCTTACGACGGGTTCCCGGAACCCAAGACGCTGACAGATCCTTCTTTCGGGGAGAATGCGATGAAGTACCTCAAGAAGATGACGGAACTGTGCAAGTCCAAGGGGATCTCCCTCGTATTGGTAAAGTCTCCCATCACCTACCCTTACTGGTATCCGGAGTGGGATGAGCAGGTAAGAAACTATGCTCAGGAGAACGGCCTGACATACATCAATTATGTTGATAAGATTGACGAGATCGGACTTGATATGAGTCACGATACTTATGACGGCGGCGAGCATCTGAACGTGTATGGTGCGGAGAAGTTTGCCGACACGATCGGTGCGTATCTCAAGGAGAATTACGAGCTTACAGATTACCGCGAGGTTCCTGAGGTCGCTGCTCTCTGGAAGGAAAAAGAGGCGCTTTACGATTCCATTCTCAAAAAGCAGCTTGAGGAGATTGAAAAGTACGGCGAGCTGATGAGCTACGGTAAGAATGCGATCGAGTGATTTTAGTCAGAACACTCATTGATCTGACCATCATCCATCGTTATTATCCTGTCTGCAACACTTGCAACATTAGAATCATGTGTTACAAGTAATATCGTTTTGCAGTATTTATCATGAACTGTTTTTAGCAACTCCACAACTTCATTGCTGGAACTGTGATCCAGATTGCCTGTTGGTTCATCACATAGTATCAAAGAGGGATCATTTGCGAGCGCCCTCGCTATTGCAACACGTTGCTGTTGTCCTCCCGACAATTCAAGAGGTGTATGATCAATCCTGTCAGATATGCCTAAAGTCTCACATAATTCCATTATCTTTGTTTCATCAGGTTTTTTCCCGGCAAGTAGCATTGGCAATGTTATGTTCTCAAAAACATTCAATTCGTTTATAAGGTTAAACTTCTGAAATACAAACCCGATATAATCTCTTCTCATAACCGACAGTTCTTTATCACTCATCAAGTCAAGCGCTTTCCCGGCTATCTCAACACTTCCTGAGGAGGGCTTGTCTAGTCCTCCCAATATATGAAGAAGTGTAGATTTACCACATCCGGATGTACCCATGATTGATATAAATTCACTCTCTTCAACTGACAGATTGACGCCGTTAAGTGCACAAACACTCTTTGTCCCCATATCATATATCTTTACCAGATCCTTAGTGACTATGATCTTTGTTTTCATATTTAACTCCCTATGTGCTCAATTCTCGATAAGTTTATGTCTTCTAAGAATAATCATCTGTGGAATAGTTCCTATGACTATCAACACTACCCCAATGATCAGGCAAACTATCAATGCCGGAACAAAATTGTAATCAAACATATTCTTATAGTAAGGAAGATCAAAAAACCAAGCTGTTGCATCCTCTACTCCCGGTTTGTTATCCCATGCTCCGCTTTCCATTTTTCTCTTGATGTAATCAAAAACGGATTGGAGGACGTAAACCGGAATGATTCCTATAAGAGTACCTATAACCGGGTAAAAAATGTTTTGAGATATTATCAATAATCTGACTTGCCCTACTGTCATTCCCAGTCGCCTTAAGATAGTAATCTCATTATCCCGTATCTTGATCTTTGTATAAAGACTTACTGTTACTGATAGACATCCCGTAATGAACAATGTAAATAGAATCAAGTAATAAACTGTCATGTTACTTGCATTTGACATATAGATCTTATCCCATAAATGATAAGTGCTGTTAATTCTTATTCCTTTACACTCACCTATTGTCTCATACCAATACTTATCGAAATCAGAGCGAGAAGCATCATCTCTAAGCTTAACTTTGAAATCTGTATAATTCCTGTTGGGAAGTCCCCATGAACTGAATGACCGGTTATCAAGACAGATTATTCCAAGACCTGAATAATCACCAAAGAATTCATGGATCTGCTCATCAGAAACTGATATTATCGCACCGACCTTGGTATTGATATCCTTACGTTTGCCGTAAGCTTTCCCGGCAACTATAACATTGTCCCCGCTATCAGTTTTAATGTGTTCTCTGTAGGTACACTCAACACCCGGATCAAAATAATCAATATTTCCAAATGGAAGGTCTTCTTCTTCTTCACTCACTACAACATCACTTAACGGAAGAATCTGCCCTACCGTAAAATTCTTGGTCGTCAGTTCAACAAGATCTTCATGTGCAAAGATCAACACTTCCTCCCCGGAAGCCATTTTATCAAAGTCAACACTTCCATCAACACAGTTCAATTCGCATATGCTGTCTCTGCTCAACCCAAACGAAGATATCAAATAGTATTCATGCAGAAGATCATATCCGGTTTCTTTGACAACCATTTCATGAAGCTTCTCATACCCTTTATAAACCTGTCCGTCAACGCTATCCTTATCAATTGATAATCCAAGACTTTTACCCTCGAAAAGCTTTCTAAGATCATCCGTTATATTTTCTTTGAGGAATGATAACCTTGTTGTATCATTTACAATACTCACGAAAGATTTTTCTACGTCCTCACTCTCCAAGAGTTTATCAATGGCCACATTAGTTATTCCGTAGCTGTGATGGTTCATTGCATAAAGACCATCATGGTGTAAAGTATTTGAGATCTGAGCCGAATAGTCGTAATTCTCCAAACCGCTTTCGATGATCTCGTATCGATATTCATCCGATTTAGAATCACTATATGACATAAAGAACAGATACCCAAACAAAGATGATGACAGTATTATAGCTATCATTAGCATAACAGACAGACTATGCAGATCTATTCTTGAATTCAATAATATGAGCCACCCGGTATTATTCTTTGACGATCGCAATACTTTTTTTCTTCTGCGTTTCAAACCAACCTTGACAGATTCTCCGGATAATAAGATAACCGGCTGCGTCCTGTATAAGTGCATCAATAGAGCAAGTGAAGACAGAATAACGGTAATAAGAGTAGCAACAAAAGGTATTATCCATGGATCATGTGTTACCGAAGAAACATAACTATCTGTAATTACCCCGTATGGTAATGAGGTCCCGGCAATCCTGTTTGCAAAATAGACTGATGCAACATGAAGAGACGTTCCCAAAGCAAGACCGATGACAGTAGCAAAAACCGAGATTATTATTATCTCGCACAACAAATACAAGGAACAGGTTTTGGCGTCCATGCCTATCGATCGCAGGATCCCATAGAACCTGCTCCTGTTGTTTATGACATTCCTGACATTATTAAACTGCAATAAGAAAACGATTATAAGTATTAAAGAAGAATAGATCGGTATCAGATACTTTGAATAAAAATCCATATGCGCATAGCCATTACTGACTCCGGATTCGATTCCGGACATCATACCTGCATCCTCATTATCAGACCAATAATCTTCGCCGAATTTAAGAAGTATATCATAAACTAACGATCTCGATTGCGTCCAATCAATACAATAGTATTCTACAGATTGGATCGTATTGCTGTCGGTAATATATGTATCAAAATCAACAGTACCGGATGAATCAGTTGTGTCGCATTGTGCATAAAAAACGTACTCTTCTGAATGAACACGATCCTGAAGTGAATGATGCATAAAGACCGCAGGCATTTTATTATACTCACCTTCTGTCAGTTCTGAAGGATATCGATGCCACCCACCATAAACACTGCTGTCTGTTGCTTCAAATATCCCACTGATCGTGTATTCATCATCAATAGCTTCGTTTGTATCAGGATTCCTGAGTCTCAATCTGACAATGCTTCCCGGATATGGTGACAACCCTAATGCATCAACTACGGAAGTATCGACAGCAACCTCATCGGGGGTTGCTGGATAATGCCCTGAAATGCATGTCATATGATACATATCTTCCGATTCGTTATCGCTGAAACAAGCTGCGGAAAAACCGGTAAAACTGTCAGGTGACTCCACTGTCCCCAAATTCGCATAATTCCCGGTCTTAGCAAATCCCTGATAGGAATCCAGATAGTCTTTTGTGCTCTCATTGGTATCGTATACTATTACATCATAATTCCCATGATAAACTAATAGTCCTTCCAATTGATCGGACTTAAGGCTTCTTATTAGCAGCATGGTCGAACAAAGCGCTGCAGAGCTTATTATTACGGAAAGTAATAACAGAAAGAGCTTTGTAATATTATGCTTCCAATAGCTTGTAGAGATCTTGAATAGTAGTTTCATAGATAGAATAAGAGGAGTTGCCCAATATGATTTGAATAGAGTAGCAATAGTACTCCACATCATCCGCCGCGATAATGTGGTTATCTATCATTCTCTTTGTCAAATAAGAAGATAAGTATTCCATTCCAAGCCTCCTATTACTTGGAATATATGCAACTTTTATAAGCGTTTCAATAGTTTTGACAAAAACCGGGGATAAAGTAAAAAATCAGGGGATAAAGTAAAAAATCACAGGGGAATAATGATCGAGATCCTATATATTCCGTCTTTTGCATCAATATAACACGTACCATTATTTTTAGATACCGCATGCTTAATATTAGCAATTCCATAACCATGATTCCCTGTATCATTCTTGGTAGTATATCTGCTTGTATTTTGAAACGGCTTTCCGTTGTAGGTATTTAATGAATCTATATATAAATTTTCATCCTGAACTTTAATTTTCAGAACGATCTTCTTAATATCACACTGTTCTGCTGCTTCTATGGCGTTATCAAGAATATTTGATAATATAGTGACAAGATCATTGTCATTAATACTGATATTTCTTAGATCATCAGCTATCAAAGGCATAAGGATTTTCTTATTCTGTGCTTCCTGATATTTAACATTAAGAACTGCATTTATTATGATATTACCCGTGTCTATGACATCGATATAGTCGATTTCCTTGTCCATCTGTTCCTTTATATACTTGATTTCTTCGTATCTGTTGTCTTTCTCAGCAAGAGCAAGTATTACATTCAGGTGATTCAGATAATCATGAGATTTAGCCTTCTGCCTCTCGCGTTCTTCAGACAAAGATTGATACATTTTGTTTATATGCTCTGCTTGGTCTATCAGTGCTTGCTTTTCACGGATATCAGTTTCTCTCTGGATTATATTATCAAGAAGGAAAAACTGAACGATATTCAGAAACAGCATACTAATTGCGAATGCAGCCAGGATATAGAAAACAGTGTTATCAATCACTCTTGCCGGGTAATATACGACAAACATCAAAACAGACAGTGTAATAACAGGGAACATGATAAAAGCGATCCAGCCTTTTACATCTATTCTTGATATATTGTTTTCTTTCGTAATAGTACTTGTTATGGCAACTATGATCATCATTAACAGACAACTGACGATCTCTATTAATGTTGCACCGTTACTATTGGTAAGGTTTGAATATCCGGGAAAAGTAAATACATACTGAAACAAGATAAATACAACTGTCTCAAGAGAACCAAAAATACCAAAGAATAATAGATTAGTGATCAAACTCCTTTTGAAGGGAATAATAAATACACGCATAGAAACTAAAGTCATTGCTATAAGATTCAATATTATCTTTATCGGAGCGAATTCTCTCAGGATAATAGAAGTCGTGCATTCTATGGCGGCAAGCGCAAAAATCAACAATGAGTCAACTAATGTGTATTTTGATTTACGGAAAAAACACCTGACAAAGGATATACTTATCATGACATTTATAATGACTAATATCAAAGCCAAAACATGATCGATCATAAATCCTTACCTCTTTCATAAAGAGTAAACGCGATCAATACATCGTTGTATCTCTTCTGCGAGATATCCAACTTTACTCCGTTATCAAGCAATACAGAGTATCTGCCGACAGATTCAACACGGTGAAGATTGACACTCTCCTTAGCACTAATCTGTATGAAATCACAGTGTGCCAAATCCTTTGTAGCTCTCTTTATAGGAATCTTCCGGCGGCATATCTCCACACTGCCTTCCATGATATAGTTAGTATAATTACCTTCGCTTTGCAGATACAAGATATCATTTACGTTAATCCGCCGTCTGCCGATTGAAAACTCCAGATCTATAACCCTATTGTTCAGATCAAGCACTTTCAATATATGATCAAGGCATTCTTCTATATACATTCCGATCCTTTGGTTTTTAAGAATATACCTCACTGCCTGGACATGGTAACCATCGGTAGAATAATTTATATATGCAGATACAAAAGCAATTGGAGTTAATACCTTCTTCTCACGCAATCTTCTGGCGACTGTCATGCCGTCTATTTCAGGCATCTCAACATCGAGCATTATGAGATCATAGCTCCCATTGTCCTCCTTTTCCAATAGATCCCTGCCGGAAGAAAAGGCATCAACCTTGAATTCAAGATCAAAACTGTTAAGATGTTCCTCTATGATCCTTTTCTCTAAGTCCAGAAAAACTGTCTCGTCATCGCAAATCGCTATCCTGAACATAATAACCCTCCTATTATTATGATATTGCGTTTGTATGGAAGGTGCAAGTACAACACTAAAGTGATTTTAGTGAAGAAAGCGCATAAATTATCAAAATTTATGTTGAAGAAATGACATATTTCGATTAGAATTATGTTGAAGAAATGACATTATCTCTTTTAAAACGCTTGATTTACCGGGGGGGTTGGGCGATGTTCAGAAGAAAAGCAACAGAGTCACTCAAATACTGGAAGGAAAACTATGCTCCCAGATATGCAGCCCTGCTCGAAGGGGCGAGACGTGTTGGCAAGTCGACAATAGCCGAAGCATTTGCTAAAGAGAACTATCGGTCATATATCAAGATAGATTTCGCTAATATCACTCACGATCTTCTGGAAGTATTCAAAGACATTGCCGTTCTTGATGTGTTTTTCCTGAGATTACAGACAGTCACAGGGATCACTCTGTACAAAGGTGAATCAGTTATAATATTCGATGAGATCCAGCTTAATCCTCCTACAAGACAAGCGATCAAATATCTGGTCGCAGACGGAAGATATGACTACATAGAGACGGGATCACTCATAAGCATAAAAAAGAATGTTAAGGATATCGTTATCCCGTCAGAAGAATACAAGATCTCCATATACCCGATGGATCATGAGGAATTCATGTGGGCGATCGGAAACAATACTTATGATTTGCTGCGGGAATTGTACAGAACAGGAAAACAAGTCGGAAATGGTATCAACCGCAAACTGATGCGTGATTTTCGCATTTATATGGCTGTAGGCGGAATGCCACAGGCAGTTCAGGAATACGTAAACGGTAAAGATTTCGCACAGATCGACAGAGTCAAACGAGAGATCATTGATCTCTATACGAATGATTTCAAGAAGATAGACCCATCCGGATTGATAGGAAAAATGTACAGATCTATACCGAGCCAGTTGGCAACAAAGCAGAAGAGATATCTAATCTCAAGAGCTACTTCAAAGCGGAAGACCATCAAGGATCTGGAGAGACTATCTGACCTGCTGGATTCCAAAACAGTCATTCCATGTTATAACACATTGAACCCGAGTGTCACATTGTCGCAAACACAGGATTATGATTCCTTCAAGCTGTATCTGTCAGATATCGGGTTGTTTACAACGATGATCTTTAGTGCTTCACCCGCAACCGGAGATAATATATACAGCAAACTGCTAGGTGACAAACTGCCTGCTGATCTTGGATATCTGTACGAGAATGCGGTTGCTCAAATGATCGCATCAACAGGACGCGAACTCTACTATCATACATGGAATAAAGACAATAGTACGCATTACTACGAAGTCGATTTTCTGATCCAGGCCGGCGCACGGATCGCTGCATTCGAAGTTAAGTCTTCAACCGGCAGGAATCACGAATCAATTGATGCTTTTTGCAAGAAATATAATAAAGAAACTAAGGAAGCATACCTATTCTCACAGAAAGATATTGCTTACGAAGGAAAACTGAAAATGAAACCGGTCTATATGGTTCCTTTTGTTCTTGAAGACCTGGCAAACTAACCGTGTCTGATTTCCACTATCCTTCCTTTATCCATCTTGATGATATCATCACAAAGTATCCTTATATCTTCGGTATTGTGACTGGCTAATATGATCAGCTTGCCCTCATTTTTGAGTCTTAGAAGCAACTCCCTCATCTCACTGATACCGTCAATATCAAGTCCGTTCATCGGCTCATCCAGTATCAGTATCTTCTGATCTTCCATGATCGCCTGTGCTATTCCCAGTCTCTGCCTCATTCCAAGACTGTATTTGCGAACCGGTAATCTCAGATCAGGATCAAGTCCGCAAGTTTTCATTGTCTCCTTTATCCTAACCGGATCTGGTTTATTCTTGATACCGGCAAGCAGCTTCAGATTCTTAAATCCCGGATAATATCCTATGAAACACGGGTTCTCGATAATGATCCCGGCATCCGCAAGATAATCGATATCTTTTCCGACTCTTTTCCCTTCGCAGATGACACTCCCTGATGACGGCTTGACAAATCCGCAGATGCATTTCATCAGCATAGTCTTGCCACATCCGTTATTCCCAGTTAATCCGTAGATCTTTCCTTCCTCAAAACAGAGATCGATATCTGTGAGGATAGTCCTTTTGTTCAATATCAGTTTGAGATTCTCGACCTTGATCATATCTTCCTGCCTTTCTTTGCCATTGTTATACATATCGTTACGAGGATTGCAATAAAGACTGTGAAGTATAGATACGACCACCCCGGTAATAGTTTAGGGATCGCAGCATATTCTTCATAGTGCATATATAAGACAACATGAGGAAGAGGGAAAACCCATTGAATATTAGAGGCTATTGTACCTCCGATGATCAATAAACAATCAATGATGATACCGGCAACCTTGTTGCAATAAAAGGATGCAGTAATAATGACAAGACTCAGCAGATAATAAAAAAGGATCCATATCGACACGGAATAGAAGAAAGAACCTAACGCTGTTGTCTGATTATAAAACTGTACAGGAAAGAGATTGCTGATATACCCTCCAGCTTTTTCAGGAAACACTTCAGTATATCTCATCAGTGCATCACTATATCTTGGAGACAGATCGATGAAGTCAGCAGACAGAATAACTGAACCCAATACAACGACAGCAACTACGATCACGGATGCAAGAAAACTGAACAGCAATTGTCCTGCTATCCACTTTCTTTGACTGCTCCTGATCCTGAAGAAATACTCGACGCCGCCCTGCCTGGGATAATCAGCCATCATTACGATATAGAATAACGGGAGGATAAGAAGAATTATGCCGGAATTCGAGATTGCAATGAAGGGTTCTAGTACCGACAATTTTCCATTCATCGACTGTGAGACTTCACGCAATGGATCGATAACCTGGATATTTACGAATATTAAGAACAGACAAAGTATAATTACCTTTGTGCTCCGCATAAGCCCTGATAATTCCGCTAAAGCCATTCTAATCAAGCCCATATCCATCACGTCCTTTTACTATGATCTTCATTGCGATCGTAATTAATACCAGGAGTCCGATGTAAAACGCCATATTTACAAAGGAGAATCCTTCAGGATCCATAATTATCCGTTCCATTGAAAACGTATTGACGATCGAAGACATTGTCGTCGATGTTATCAAAAGCTTAAGTGCTGACTGATCTATTACATACTTGACTATCAAAGGCAGACACATAAGGATATATCTGTCGTTGAAGAACATAGATACAGAGATCGGTATAACCGAAATATAACCGCCATATCCAAACGTTCTGAGAAGCCTGATCAATACCGCTTGTATCTCACCCTTGCCATATAACTCTTCAAAATCGACCGGCGCAGGGAACTTCAGATAAACTATGATCCCATATAATACATATCCCGTAAGAAGAATAATGCCTGATGACAGAACTGCTGCCACAGTTTTTGAGACACAGTATTTAAGTGAGTTCGATCGAATTAGCATAAACCTGTTTGTCCCGTTTTTCCGCTCAGCTGAAATAACATACATAAAACCTATTCCGATAAGGAGAGGAAAAAGAATAGTCCCGTAACCGGACAGACCATTGTACCATATGCTGTATCGGTCAAGTTCTCCATTAGAAATGATCAATTCTTTATCTGCAAATAATACTATTTCAGCAACTGTATATTTAATCCCGTTACTTGACTCAAAACCTATAGACAAAGAACAAACAACCGTCACTAAAACGCTTGATATCAGATAAACAGGAATATACAGGTTCTTTCTTAATTCATTGCATATATTTCTAATCATTGTTCTTGGTTCTTTATTGCAGTTAATTGAAGCTATCTCTTATTCCGGTTCGACAATCCTGTATACATAATAGTATACTTCGCCAGTAAGGCAGTCTACGAAGCAACGCATATTCTTGCCGTCAGAAGCATTATTGCCATCAAACATCCAACACGGATGGATAATAGTCTGTTCTGTCTCAAAACCGTTGCTATCACGTTTCTTGAGTGGAAAATACAGGATTTCAGAATCACGGATATCAAGATCTACCTTATCAGACAGATATTCTGATAATATGTCTCCTGCTCTTGCCACGGAGATAATATCGGCCTGCTGACCGTACTTTGATTCATAAGAATTAGGCAGACTGTTTGCAACAAAGGCATCCAGATGGCCATCTATTGTGTACATGTGTCCTCCATCAGGGGACACGAAATATCCTCTCTGTTCTCCCGGATCTGTAATATGTTCATCGTCGTAGAAATAGGCGAAAGGAATGCCGTTATACACTCTTCTAAGTGTAAAACAAATCTGATCGACATCACCAATCTTGCAAACATAAAACTTCTCAGTATCATAAGTCAGTTTATCGTCGATGCCAACAATGCTTTCTGTCTTTGTTATCTCTTCGATCAGATTGTCTGCGATCTGATCCAGCCTCATGGTACCGTCTAAAAGTGTATATGTATCCGAACCGTGTTCAGATACATAACCTTCAGCTATGATGTTATCAAAATCGAAATGCACTCCCATTGCGTCGAAATCTGACCTGCTTGAGTCAGAAAAAGCATATTTGTTTATAACTCCATTACTGGCCGAATAGATAAACCTGGTTGCCATTTGTATATGGCAGGTATCATTTGTTATAAAGAAATTATTCCCGTTGCTGAAGTTTGGATAATGCTCCATTACAGCCGGATAGGAATAAGGGTGTTCCTTAGTCTCGTCTCTCGGATATTCGCTTGAGACCACTCTGAGTTCCTTATCCAGATCGACGGTAAGGTCATTCATTTTAAGCCATTCTTTTACATATCCAAGGCTTTCTTCTGCTGTAATTGACACTTTCCCCTGCATAAGCACATCCACACTGTCAAATACAGGAAGATCTTTGAATGAGCAGTTGTCAAATCTTATGTTTGTATAACTCTTCTGTCTGAGTATATCCTGATCTGACGAGTAATTCTCTCTGACTTTGCTTATCGGCATTCTGTCAGATAACAGATCGTTATCTTCAGTATTATCAATAACTGGTTCGGAACCATCAATTTGGGATAGTTCCGGATCAGTGTATTCTCCACCTGACAAAGCTTCGTTAATATCAGAACGGCACGATGTGATAACCATTGCCATTACAGCAAGTATTATGAGTGAGGATGTTGCTCTGTTTGGGATGCGAAGTTGCTTCAGATAACACATTAAACCAGCCGCTCCTTTATCAAAGTATTGCATCTGTTGGTAATAACTGGGATAGCATCTTCTATGCTTTTCTCTCCGGCAAAGACCGGACGAAGTTCTTCTAGGATTATCTGATACAGTTGTGAATCAACAACAGCACTGACTTTTGCTTTCTGAAGCATCTGCTTATAGCGCAGTATGTCAGATTCACCCAGTTCATAGTTCTTGCCCTGATCCATAAGTTCGGTATTAATATCTGCAACAACCATCTTTGCATAGGCATCATATGCATTAAGATTGATCGGAGTCTCTATGCCGGTATATGCAGATTGAATAGGCTCCGACAACATTGTCTTAACCAAACGCCAACAAGCATCAGGATTAGAGCCATTTATTGGGATAGCTACCGTATTGAAATTAGAGAACATCGGTCCTCTGCCATCAAACGAGGGACCTCCATATATATCCCAATCAGGATTGACACACGCTCCTGTAAGCAGGTCATCATACATATTTGCAAGTACTGTCCACTGTGAGAATGCTGATATAGTCTTACTGGGAGAGCCACTCTCAGATACATTATTACACATATAATCCACAAGCTTCCTGAACTCAGGGTTATCAACATTTATACTGCTGTCATTAGGAATAAAATAATCATGCATCGATGAGAACAGGAATCTGAAATAATCCTCTCTCGTATTTCCGATACTGATTGGGTCAATACCCTTACATGCTTCTTCTATATATTCCCTGTACTCCTCGAAGGTAAACCCTTCTCTATCTCCCGTAAAGTTCTCTTTGTTGGTCATATAGCCATA
>DGUI01000026.1 GCA_002394605.1 Mageeibacillus sp. UBA4314
TGTGGGTCGGAGGTTCGAGTCCCCCGTGGCTCACCAAAAGAAAGTTTTATCCCTTTTGTCTGCTCCTGACCGCAGACAAAGGGGTTTTTCATTATAGGAGTTTGAGGTGCTATATGAACAGACGCAGTAAGAGCATAATGGCATTTTTGCTTTTTTGTCTTGGCTGCGCTGTGGCACTTCTAGTAATACATTTTCTTATCCTGTTCATAGGGGATGCGGATGATCTTACTCCCGAAGAACAGGCTTATCCTGAAACGAGTCCTAGCGAAACAACGATAAACACGGTTACCAAGCCATGGCAGAGTACGCGCATCAAGTTCTTCGAGACAAGTGATATCCATGGTCATCTTGTAAATACGGTAAATGGTGATCCCGATAAGATACAGTACAGGATGGCATATATCGCAAACAGGGTGCGCAAGGATAAGACAAGCGGGGATTATGACGACGTTCTGCTCGTCGATGCCGGTGACTGGTATCTTGGCAATTCTGAAGCAGTCCACACTAATGGCGGTATCATCAGAGCCGCTTTCGATGAGATGGATTATGATGCGTTGACCCTTGGTAACCATGAGTTTGACTGGGGCGTGACTGATTGTGCCGCAGATCCTGACGGAACTCTCATGGGTTATGAGGTCAGCGGCTACAAAGACGACCCTGATATCCCCGTGTTAGGTTCCAATCTCTACTACAAAAAGAGCGGCAAGCGCGTTGAGTTTACCAGGGATTACTGCATCTGCGAGAAAGGCGGTGTCCGTATAGCCGTCATCGGTTACATTGTCGATTATTCTGCCAGCATGAACCAGAGCAGGATCAAGAATTATAAGTTTGACGGGGATCTTGCCAATCTCTCAAAGCGGATAAAGGAGATCAACGCCATCGAGAATCCTGATGTTACAGTAGTCCTTTGCCACAAGGACGCGAAATATGTCGCTGATAATCTCGATCATGCAGACGTTGACATCGTTGCCGGCGGACACACGCATATCGGTCAAAGCGGTTACTCCAAGACAGGGATCGCGTATGTTCAGCCCGAGAAATTCGCTCAGGGATATTGTTCTGCGATCATCAATATCGATCCTTCCGGGAATGTGTCTGTCGGATCTCCGGTATATAACAAGATCACTGCAAACAAGGAAAACCTCTATGATACTGCAGGTAACGCAGATAAGCTCGACCGCGAGATCCTTCAGCTGTCACATGACATAATCCGCACTACAAAAAAGGACATAAACGAGGTTCTCGGATATATCACCACCACTATCGATACAAAGAGGAAGATAGGAGATCACGGCGCTTCTACCGCGGGTAACTGGGTGACAGGTCTTATGCTCGATGCTACAAAGGATCAGGGAACCGTTGCTGCATTTATCAACACAGGTGCCCTCAAGACAAGCTTTAAGGTGTCCAAGGGGGCGATGCGCGCCCTAACCATCGGTGACATCTACAGGATGCTTCCCAAAAAGAACAGGTGGCTCGTATATGAACTCACGGGAGATGAACTCCGCAAGCAGATAATCAACGGATTAACGCGCCGTAAGTATGGCGATCAGGTTAGCGGCCTGACATTTGAGTACGAGAATAAAGGCACCAAAAGGCGTCCGGACTATGTGGTATACAGCATCACCTTCGATGACGGCACAGTCGTTGACTTTGAGGATAAGGAGACGCTATACCGTGTCTGCACGACTGACTATAATGCTACTGTAAAGGGAAGCGTTTTCAAGAAGAAAAAGCCGATCATACCACTGGCGCAGGCTCCCATTGACAGTCAGACCGTCATAGACCTGCTAAGGGAACATAAACAGACTGAAGGCAATAAGATCAAGGTCAACCGCAAACCCAGGGGGACAAGGATAACGGAACCTTCGCCGACGCCTACGGCTGCACCGACGAAGAAATAATCACTTTTTGCCATCAAATCACCAACATTTACGACGTCGGATATGTTATTATAATAAAGAATTCTCTGATAAAGTCAGTTTGGAGGTTTGTATGCGCAAGAGGCTCAACATCGGCTTTTTGATCGATGATCCGAATAACTACTTCACCAGTCAGGCATGTAAGGGCGCAGTGTTGGCTGCCAAGGCTCTTGATGCTAACCTTTTTATCTTCCCGGGGCATTATATCGGTAAACCTGACGGAAGATTTGAGAGTACTGAATTTGAATACCAGTACAACTCTGTATTTGATATTCCCACGAAGAATAATGTTGATATCCTCTATGTACTTATGGGTACGATCGGTTCGAGAGCTGAACTTGATGTTCAGAAGGCTTTTGTTGATTCACTGCCGCGAGTCCCGATCGTCACTTTGTTTGCTGATATCGAAGGATATCCTTCGGTTACATTTGATAACAGATCCGGTTTTGAGCATGCCCTCAAACATGTCATAAACAGGCACGGCGCCAAGAAGATCTATTACGTCAGCGGTCCTAAGACGAACAGGGATGCCGTTGAGCGACTCGCAGCTTTCAAGGATGTCATGGCCGAAGAAGGTCTTGAAGTCAGTGATGACATGATCGTCTACGGTGACTTTACTGAAGACAGTGCCGCCGTCGTACATGAACTGCTTGATAATAATGAGAAGCCGGATGCGATTGCCTTTGCCAACGACAGCATGGCATTAGGAGGCTATAAGGCGATCGAGGACTTAGGGTACACTCCCGGTAAGGATATCTGTGTAATAGGTTTTGATGATGATATCTTTGCAGCTTCCATGACTCCTTCGCTTACAACTGTTGAGGCAAGTTCTGCTGACCTTACCTATAAGGCTATCCTTGCCGCACATGATTTTATTGACAGCGGTCACGCTGGCAGGATCGAAGTTGAGACATTCCTCGTTCAGAGGAGTTCCTGCGGCTGTGAAGGTCTTGACGTTGATGAGATGCGTACAAGGCTTCACATCGATAAGATCAGGAATGGAGACAAGAAGTTTATCAATTCGCTCAAGAAGTACCTTTTCGGAGTCTTTGATGATGATGACAATACCGGGAAGGTCAAGGAAGCATTGGAAGAATTCTGTAACTGCTATTCTGAGTACATCGTTACCGGCGAGCACAGGGAGAGGGTTGACCGTGCATTCCGTCATCTGGTCAATTCGGATATCCTGCTCTATGTTAATACGGAGCGACTCTTCAATGTCCTGCAGACACTTCAGAATGAAGGTGTTCTCATCATGAAGGACAATCTCAAGACGATAGCTCTTGATGACATGATCTCGGATTACTACAGGATGCTATCGCTTAAGGGACTTAATATCATCAGCAGCAACATGAGCAAGCGTGACCGTGTGTCAAGGCTCGTTAACAAGCAGACCGGAAGCATCTTCATAATGTCACACGATGATGAGATCCCATACAGGCAGCTGCTTGAGGGACTTGACACCGTCGGATTTGCCAGATCTTATCTTTATATGTTCCAGGGTAATCAGAAGCATGTCCAGAATGACAACTGGAAGTGCCCCAAGTCACTCCTGCTGCAGGCATATGCAGACGGCAGCAAGGTGACATCGCCATCCGAAGAACTTCAGCTCATCAGGACTGAGAAGGTTTTCGCGAATGAGTTTATCGAGAATAAGGGCAGGGTTACGATGACAGTATTCCCGCTCTTTGTCGGCGAGGATGTCTACGGTTTTATCGTTAATGAACTCGAGATGGCTGATCTTCCGAACGTATCAGTCGTTGCATATCAGTTGTCCGTGTCGATCAAGTCGATCCTGATGCTCGAAGAACAGAATAAGGTCAAGAAGGATCTGCAGAATTCACTTGAGAAGTTCATGAGGGATAACAGCCTCCTTACAAAGGAAGCGAAGACTGACGAACTTACAGGTCTCTACAACAGGCGCGGTTTCCTCGAGTTTACCCAGAGGGCGATAACAGATCCCATCAACAGGGGGAAGAGAGCACTCGTCTGCTATGCAGACATGGATAACCTCAAGATGGTCAATGACAAGTTCGGTCACGATGACGGTGACTTTGCCCTCCGTGAGATCGCCGCGATACTTACCGACGCATTCCGTAATACTGACGTTATCGGAAGGCTCGGCGGTGACGAGTTCGTCGTATTTGCCGTTGTCGGTGTCGATAATTATGAGCAGACCATCAAGGACAGGATCGACCATATTACCAAGGTGCATAACGATAATTGCAATAAGCCGTATCCAATCGAGATGAGTGTCGGTGTATGTGAATTCATATGCTCGGAAGATATCGATATCTTCGCGCTTCTCGAGCAGGCAGATGAGAAGTTATATGTGGAGAAGAGTATGAAAAAGGCACGTAACGGGTCTTACAGATAAGAACAGTTTTATGGAAGCTTAGCTCAGCGGGAGAGCACTCCCTTCACAGGGGAGGGGTCAAGGGTTCGAACCCCTTAGCTTCCACCAGTTTATTATAATTAAGTGAAACAGGAGATGTATCATATGTTCTTTAGGAAATTGACCGTAATAGCCATCTCAACAGCAGCGATTGTCTCATTTGCGGTAGTTACTAATGCTGAGGAAGGCGGTGTTGAGATCAATAAAAATAACTTTCCCGACGAGAGTTTCAGGAATTATGTAGGAACCGATGAGATCGATCTTGATGAGGATGGGTTCCTCAGTTCTGAAGAACTTTCAAAAGTCACTGAGATCGACTTGGGTCGTAAATCAAGCTGTGAGTCATTGAAAGGTATAGAATATTTTACTGAATTGAAGAGACTTGATTGTTCCGGTTCATACAGTATTACTGATATAGATCTTTCTTCTAATGTAAAGCTGGAAGAATTAACTTGCAAAGATCTTGATAGTATTGACCTGACTAATAATACATCTTTGAAGAAACTTGATCTTCAAGGCTGCAATTTTGAGACCATTGATCTCAGTAAGAATATAAATCTGGTTGACCTTTCGCTTTTTGAGAATTCATTGACAGGGCTTGATCTTAGTAATAACAGGAATTTGGAAAAAATAAAAATATTTACAACTGTGCTCAGAACTCTGGATCTGAGCAATCATGATAGACTCACAGACCTTGAGATAAGTGGTGATTTCTTATCTTCCGTTTACCTTGCAAATAATACAGCACTCGTGAAGGTTAATATCACTTCCACCGATATTAAAACAATTGATCTAACTGAATTGGTAAATCTAAAAGAATTAATCATCAGTAACAATCGCCTTACATCGTTGGATGTTAGTAAAAATACAAAGTTGACATATTTGGATTTCTCACTTAATGGTATTAAGTCTCTGGATGTTAGTAAAAATACAAAGTTGACATTTTTGAATTGCTCACTTAATGATATTAAGTCTCTGGATATAGGTAAAAATACTCGATTGGTTACACTTCACTGCTACGGAAATGATATCAGTAAACTTGATGTTAGTAGCAACACCGCATTAGAGGACCTTGTATGCGGTAATAACAATCTGTCTAAACTGGATGTAAGTAATAATGTTAATTTGATCAGACTGGACTGTGAATTTAATAAACTGACAAAGCTCAATGTAAGTAAGAATACCAAACTGAAAACTCTTGCAATTTCTCAGAATTCTGTCAAGACAATTGACCTGAGTAAAAACAAGAAACTGGTAGAGCTTTACTGCTCAATTAACAAGTTGTCTACGCTCGATCTGAGTAAGAATACCAAGCTGGAATATTTATCATGTATGAATAATAAGTTAACCACACTTAGTATTACTAATAATCCCAATCTGGTCAAAGCTTGGAAGAATGCTCTTGATTCAAGGTATGGTTCGGATGAATCACGCTATTTTATTAAAGGCGGAGACAAGGAAAAATCTAATTATTATCAATACGAACTCTATTGCAGTACATCTACCAAGATCCGGGCAGACAAGAATGTAAAAGGGAAGTGGAAGAAAAAATCAGGGAAGTATTACTATATCAAGAGTAATGGTAAGAAGGCTAAGGGAATAACATATATAAGTGGTAAATACTATTATTTCAACAGCAAAGGAATAATGAAGACAGGATGGGTGAAGTACAAAAATAATTATTATTACTTCAATAAATCCGGAGCAATGCAGACGGGATGGAAGAAGATAGGGAAATCCAAATACTACTTCTATAATTCCGGTAAGATGGTTACAGGTAAAAAGTTTATCAAGGGGGATTACTACACATTTAAGAGCAATGGTGCCTTGAAGTGATAAATCAACTTCATTGATAATAATTGTTGTGGAGGTATTTGCTATGCGTTTCAGAAGAATGACTGCTATTGCTGTCTCAGCTGTATTTGTCTCAACTTTTGCTATAACGGCTGCGGCTAAGACCGGTGACATTGAGATAAACGAAGACAGTTTTCCCAATGAGGATTTCAGATCCATTGTAAGTCGTGATGATATTGACCTTAATGAGGATGGCTTCCTGAGTCAGGATGAGATCAAACAGGTTACGGAACTTGATCTTAGTGGTTTTTCTGATTGCAAGACTCTCAAAGGAATCGAGATCTTTACTGAATTAAGAGAGTTGAGATGTATTAGTTCTGGAGTAACCGGGATTGATCTAAGCCAAAATACTAAACTGGAATACTTGGACTGCTCTTATAATCCCATAAAGAGTCTGTCAGTTGTCAATAATACAAAGCTTATGGATTTAAACTGTAATGGAACAAAGATCAGCAGTCTTGATCTATCTGCAAATGAAGAACTGACCTCGCTCGAGTGTAGTGGTATTGGATTATCAAATCTGGATGTCAGCAATAACTTGTTGCTTGAGTTTCTGAACTGTGGTGAGAATAGTCTTAAGAAGTTGGATTTAAGTAAGAATACTAAGCTTAAGGATCTTGCTTGTAGTATTAATTCATTAAAGACGCTTGACCTTAGCAAGAATAAGAAATTAACATACCTGTTTTGTTCATATAACAAGCTTTCTTCGCTAAATCTAAGTAAGAACACTAAGTTGATGATGTTGGAATGTCATAATAATAATATGTCTTCACTTGACATAAGCAAAAACACTAAGTTAGCTCATATTAAGTGTTTTGGTAACAGAATTGCAAGTCTTACCATTACCAAGATTCCTTTGTTGGTTAAAGCTTGGAAAATGTCTCCAGATGGATCTGATGATCCACAACATAATATTTACTTTTTTTCAGGTGGAGACTCTGGTGAAGATTGCTATATTCATTGTGATTCTTCCACCAAGATAAAAGCCGACAAGAACGTTAAGGGAAAATGGAAGAAGAAGTCCGGAAAGTATTACTACATCAAGAGTGATGGTAAGAAAGCCAAGGGAATAACATGTATTAGCGGCAAGTACTACTATTTCAACAGCAAAGGCGTCATGAAGTCCGGATGGGTGAAATACAAAAACAAGTACTATTACTTCAATAAATCCGGTGCTATGCAGATGGGTTGGAAGAAGATAGGAAAGTCAAAGTATTACTTCTATAACTCAGGCAAAATGGTTACAGGCAAGAAATACATTAAAGGAAAGTGGTATACATTTAAGAGCAGCGGAGCATTGAAGAAATAAGTTAACAGGGCTGTCCCATAGATCTACGGGACAGCCCTTTAAATTTGATAGCACACATTTATGTATACATTCCGGTTCAGTTGTGAAAATTCTTTGTACGGGCGCGAAGGTTATAAATAAAATTTTTAAACTAATGCTATAATACATCCATGCTCAAGACTATCCTTATGATGTATGTAACTTTGGCGCCGACAGTTCTTGCCGGCATCTTCAACATGGTCTGGATCAAGCTCCCCTTCCTGAAGTTTTTATCCAGACCCATAGACGGAGGCAAGTGCCTTGGGGACGGCCGCAGGATCTTTGGCGATAATAAGACGTGGAAGGGTATAGCAGGCTATCTGATACTGAATATCCTCTTTGCCGTCATATGGGGCTTTGTCTGTTCCGGATCGGCCATGAAGGAGTTGGATTTCTTCTACCTAGGTCATGAGAATACCATTTCTTATAACATCCTTGTAGGACTCCTCCTCGGCCTCGGTTATTCTCTATTTGAACTGCCGAACAGCTTCCTTAAGAGAAGGCTTGATATCAAGCCCGGCAAGACCATAAGCGGCTTCTGGAAAGTTTTCTTCATATTTCTTGATCAGGCTGATTCCGTTTTCGGAGTGGCTCTTGTCGTATGGATTTTTTATGATATTGGTATAATATTGTATCTGGGTTTTGTGCTGGTCGGGGCAGCAACTCACCTTATCCTGAATATGCTCCTCTACTTTGCACACCTCAGAAAGAATATGTTTTAGGTGATGTATGATAGTAGATCTTAACGGCGGTGAGATAAGCGGAAAACTCGGTAACAAGGGCAAATACCTTCTCGATATGAGAAGCAGGGGGATCAATGTTCCTTCGGGAGTGATACTCGACAGCGACATATATGATGAATTTATCAGGCATAACGGTCTTGAGACACGTATACAGGATGCATTAGGAAAGCTGGATAAACAAAATATCAGAGAGGTCTCAGGTGAGATCTGCAGCATGTTTGACGGCGCTGTACTGCCTGACAATATCATTTCCGGGTTAACAGATAAACTTGATAAGACAAAACTCTACGCCGTCAGGAGCAGCGGTACTAAAGAAGACCTGGATGACCACTCTTTCGCAGGGCAGTATAAGACTTTCTTGAATGTGAGTGAAGAAGATGTGCCAGGTAATGTTATCGGCTGTTACAAGTCTATGTTTGACGAGGTGATCTTAAGTTATCTGATAGACAGCACGATAGGCACAGACGACTTGAAGATGTCTGTTGTAGTACAGGAAATGGTAGATGCCGATTATAGCGGTATCTGCTTTACGATCAATCCTGCCACCGGTAAGGATACGGAGGAACTGATCGAGATATCAGAAGGCTTAGGAGAGAATATCGTATCAGGTAAGACCGTGCCTGAGCAGTATTTCTACGACTGGTACAAGGAGACGATCGTCAGGAAGAACCCGGATAATCACATCCTGACTGACAAGCAGGTAGAGGAATTTGCTTCTGTATTCTTCAAGATACAGACGATATATGGTTTTCCGTGTGATATTGAATTTGCGGTCAAGGACGGTGAATTATTCATTCTGCAGAGCAGACGCATAACCAAGATCAAGTATTCTGATATAAAGGATCTGTGGTCGACTGCAGATTTTAAGGACGGCGGCGTATCGGCAACAGTGTGCACGCCGTACATGTGGAGTCTTTACGAGTACATTTGGGAGTATTCTCTGCGCAAGTTCATAGTGGACGGCAAGATCCTCAAGGATGATCAGCTCCCGAAGAAACTGGGCGAAATGTTCTACGGCAGGCCTTATTGGAACCTCTCCGCCGTTAAGAAGACGATGAGCAATATCATCGGATATAAAGAGAGGGAATTCGACAGTGAATACGGTATCATCGGTGACTATGAAGGTGACGGTCAGACGTTCCGTGCCACACCCGCATCCCTCATCAAGATGGTCGTTATCGCCATAGAACAGTCAAAAGTACTAAATGACCGCAGGACAAATAACGAGAAGTATAAGAATGAGCTCCTGGAACTGTACTACGATTACAAGAAGAAACTTGACGGGAATGATATAAGTGACATCACATCAGAATTCTATAAGATCACACACGAGACTTATCTGAGGTCCGAGACTACTTATTTCTGGCAGATCTTCCTTAATACGATACATCAGTCGATGTATAAGGACAGTCTTCTTAAGTATGTCTCTGAAAGCGAATACTTATCGCTCCTTGGAAGCATTGATAACATCTCACACCTGCTCCCGTTCTACGATATGTGGGATATAACCAGAGATATCCGCAAGGATGGTGCGGCATTTAAGTACTGGAGTGAGAATACGGCTGAGACGATCTCAAAGGAGATCGATTCCTCAGACAATAAGATGCCGGAAATCAAGGCTCTTATCGATGCTTACGGGTATCACTCCGATAAGGAGCTGGATATAACATATCCGTGTTACAGTGAAGAACCTGCGACCGTCATACAGATGGTAAAGGACATGGTGCAGCTTGAAGATTCCTTCTCTCCGGTGGAAGACAAGAATAACGGTACCAAGATGTATAATGATATCCTTGAGCAGATCAGGGGCAAGGTATCTTCAGGTAAGTATAAGAAGATATTGAAGAAAGTATCAGGCATGCGTTCCATGCTCTGGTGGCGTGAGGAATTCAGGGATGTATCGACAAGGTTCTACTACATGCTCAGGATGTACACGATCGAGTATGCAAAGAAGCTTGAGAAGGACGGTGTATTAAGCAGTTGGGAGGATGTATGGTTCCTTAAGGTCGGTCATCTCTGGGACTTTATCGGAGGCAGCAAGGATAAGGATCAGCTAAACGACATCATACGCCGCAATAAGCTGTATTATCAGGCATACCGCAACTACATAAGCGATAATGAGATCGGTTCAGGTTTTACTGCGCTTCCCGTACAGTCGGATGATAAGAATGTACTGAAGGGATTAGGTGCCAACAACGGCAAGGTCACCGGTACCGCACGCGTGATCGAGGACTTCTCCCAGATAGACAGGCTCCGTGAGGGAGACATATTGGTTACCAGGTTTACAGACACGGGATGGACTCCCAAGTTCGCCATACTGTCGGGGATCATTACCGAGTACGGCGGTATCCTCTGCCATGCGGCAATAGTCTCACGTGAATACGGAATACCTGCCATCGTCTGCTGTAAGGATGCGATGAGCAGGATAAATGACGGACAGACGATCACCGTTGACGGAACCAGCGGAACGGTGGTGATCGGATAATGATCATCGGCAAGTGGAACAGGTCTGTTATCCTGACTTATGTAGGTATGTTATCTGCTGCCGCAGGTATCATACTTGCTTTCATCACTGACAGGATCAACTATTCCATTGCCTGCCTCATGGTGTCAGGCGTCTGCGATCTGTTCGACGGAATGGTGGCAAGGAGATGCAAGAGGACCGAGGAAGAGAAGGCTTTCGGGATCGAGCTTGATTCACTTGTGGATGTGATGAGCTTCATTGCGCTTCCCTTGGTCATTGGCCTTAAGGCCGGTGTTACCAACTGGTGGTATATCCCGGTATACATGATCTTTGCCGTAAGCGGCATCGCAAGGCTCGCTTATTTCAACGTGGCCGATGCGGACAGCACGGGACCTGTCAAGTATTACACGGGACTTCCTGTGACATATACCGCACTCATTATCCCACTCGTTTATCTCATAAGGCTGATCACGGATGACGGGGTATTCCGCCCGATCTTTGCTTCCGCGTTTCTTGTCATCGCCATATTCGGGCTCCTGAAGATAAAGGTGATAAAACCCCGGGGCGTGTGGTACGGGATCTTCGGCATCATGGCGATCGGGCTGCTTGCTTTATATCTGGCGGTAATCTGATCCATGAAGATATATGACAGAAGGACGGGGAAGTATATCGAATCTGCCCAGTACGGGCAGAGCAAACTTGAATTCCTGTATGGCAATGCCTTTGGACGGATCATCTTAAAGATCGTGATAAGCCCCGTTACTTCAAGGTTTTACGGCTGGCTTAAGAGACAAAGGTCGACGGTAAAGGATATAAAGCCTTTTATAGAAGAGTACGGCATAGACATGAATGACTTTGAGGACCGGGAATATGTCTCTTTCGCGGATTTCTTTACGAGGAAGATAAGGGAAGGAGCAAGGCCTGTATGCCGGGAACCGCATTCTTTTATATCTCCGGCAGATTCCAAACTCCTGGTGTACAGGATCAGTGAAGACCTCATGATGGAGATCAAGGGCAGGAGTTATACTGTGTCTGAGCTTGTTGGCGGAAGGGAAGACGTATCTTCGTTTAACGGCGGATATGCTCTCGTATTCAGGCTGTCCATGGATGATTACCACCGTTACTGTTTTGTCGGAAACGGCAGGATGACATCATCTTACAGTATCAGAGGCAAGCTCCATACGGTAAGCTCCATATCTAAGGATCATAAGATCTATAAAGAGAACTCACGTGTTGTTAACCGCTATGAGACAGAGGATTTCTCTGACATCATCCAAATCGAAGTCGGAGCGCTCCTTGTCGGCAGGATAGTGAACCACCCGGCAGAGGTCTTCTCAAAGGGCGAAGAGAAGGGATACTTTGAACCCGGCGGATCGACTATTATAATTCTCGTCAAAAAGGATATAATCAATATTGATGACGATATTATCGAAGAAAGTGACAAAGGCATCGAGACAAAGGTCAGGTACGGTGAGAGGATAGGAACAGGTATATGATCAGGAGACTTCATGTATATTTCAAAGAGAGATATCCGATCATACCGAGATTGATACTCGGTGTGATCGTATTCCTGGAGATACATTTTATCATCCTGCTCAACCAGGGGGTTACAAGCTTCCACATCGGTGTTGAGGAGTTTGTCGGTGCCTTCACGGTCTTTGCTTTCCTCCTGTGGCTGAGGATAGCCGATGACCTCAAGGATTTTGAGACTGATAAGAAGCTCTTTCCCGACAGACCGCTTCCGAGCGGGCGTGTCTATAAGAAAGACATCGTGATAGCATGTATCATCGTTCAGGCAGTTACGGTCGCACTGAACGTTATCTTCATGTGGGACAGCATCATATTCTTTGTGATCTTATATATCTACGGTTATCTCATGAGCAAGTGGTTCTTCCAGAGGGCGAAGATACAGCCTTCTCTGCCTCTGGCACTTATCACGCATAACCCTGTCCAGGCATTTGTAAACCTTTACATTATCGGGTTTACTCTGCTCAAGTACGATCTGCCGTGGGTTACCCTTACTAACATCATGGCGTTATGGACGCTTTATTTCCCGGCGCTTATCTGGGAGGTGTCACGTAAGATCAAGGCTCCCAAGGATGAGAATGATTACACGACATACTCCAAGCTGTTCGGTTATAAGGCGTCTACGAGATTTGTCATGATCCTTACGATCGCAGATATCATCACAAACTTTATCCTTGTTTGGAATCTCAATAAGATCTCCGTCGGTGTATTATTCCTTCTCGTGTCGTGGATGACGTGGAAGTTCGTCCAGTTCATGAAGGACCCCGAACGTTTTGCCATCGTTGATAAGGTGGAGAGATACACTTATCTTCAGGAGTCAACGATGCTGCTGACGATCGTAGTATTCCTGCTGGTGGGCAAGATCTGATATGTATGGAGCCAAGACTGATAACCTCATAAAGCTAAGGGATGCCGGGATCAATGTCCCGGAGTTTACCGTTGTTGATCCTGATGTGCCTTTCGTTGAGGGAGGATATGACAGGAACAGGCTATACGCCGTCAGGAGTTCCTGCAGCATTGAGGATGGTGCCACATCAAGCTTTGCGGGTCAGTTTGATACGTATCTTAACGTTCCTTATGATCAGCTCAAGGAGAAGATCGATAAGTGTGTAAGTTCGATGAAGTCAGCAAACGCTGCGGAATATGCCAGGGCAAACGGCGTTGCGGCTGATGATATCAGGATGTGCGTCATCGTGCAGGATATGGTGCAGTCAGAACTCTCCGGAGTGCTCTTTACTGCGAATCCCCAGGGGATCCTTAACGAGAGCGTTATCACTGTTGGAAGGGGACTTGGAGAAGGCATCGTATCTGACATGACCGATACTACGTCCTACTACTACAGCCTGACAGATAAGATCTACTATTATGACGGAAGAGAGGACCTGTTAGATAATGATCAGGTAGAAGAGCTGATAGCGCTGTCATCGAAGATAAGTGAGATCCTCGGAGGATATCTCGATATTGAATTTGCCATTTCGAAAGGCAGTATATCCATCCTTCAGGCGAGACCGATAACAACGCTTAAGACCGATGATCCTCTGATCCTTGATAACAGCAACATAGTCGAAAGCTATCCCGGGATATCCCTGCCGCTCACTGTATCATTTGTCGATCTCGTCTACAGCGGTGTGTTCAGGGGCGTCTGCAGACGCGTATTGAAGAATGACAGGGAGCTTGACAAGCATTCTGATGTCTTTCTCAACATGACGGGACATGCTAACGGCAGGGTCTATTATAAGATAAGCAACTGGTATACGGTCTTAAAGTTCCTGCCGTTCAATAAGAAGATCATTCCCGTGTGGCAGGAGATGCTTGGCGTTAAGAATAAGAACTACGACAAAAACGACGTGAAAGTGCCGTTCTTTACGCGCACTGCGACGTATTTCAACGCATTTTATGAACTTGTCCGCGTTCCGAAGAACATGAAGAAACTGAACGATATCTTCCTCAAGGTAAATGACCATTTCTACGGGACTTACCGTGAAGACATGACACCGTCAGAGCTTAAGGCGCTCTTTGGTGATGTCAAGGCAAGGCTCTTTGATGTGTGGGATGTAACCCTGCTCAACGATATGTATTCTTTTATCTTTACCGGGCTTGTTAAGTCCAGGCTAAAGAAGAAGGGGAAGACTGACGAGGAGATAAATAACCTCATCAGCGGCATATCTGACCTTCACAGCATGATGCCGATAAAGACGATGATGATGATGGCATATGTCAAAGACAAAATTGATGAAGAGCAATATGCAAAGCTTCGGGAGGACTACATCAAGGTGTATGGTGACAGGAGCCTCGAGGAACTTAAGCTCGAGAGCAGGACATACAGGACTGATCCCCGGTTGCTCGATCAGATGATCGAATCCTACCGCAGGGATCCGGTCAAGCTCGAAGAGTCATATAAGAGCATCATGAAGCCCCGCGACAATGGGGACCGGCCCAAGGGTCTTACCGGTTCCTTCCTTAAGAGAGCGTCTCTAGGGATCGCAAACAGGGAGATATCGAGGCTTAACAGGAGCAGGATCTACGGTATGGTCAGACTGATATTTGATACTGTAGCAAAGAGCTATGTATCAGACGGGATAATAGAAGAAGACGGCGATATCTACTATCTGACCGTGGATGAGATCTGGAGTCTTGTTGATTCACCAAGGGATATGAGGTCTGTAGTTGATGAGCGCAAGGAGGAATACATGCTGTACAGGCAGCTTCCGGCATATTCCAGGCTGATCTTTGCAGACAGGGAATTTGACAAGAGCCATCTGTACGTCAATTCTTATGTGAAGACAATAAATGATGACAAACTCGCGGGAACCCCCTGCTCATCCGGGGTTGCCGAAGGCGAAGCCGTTGTTATCAGAAGCGTGGAAGATGCTGCAGACATTGACGGGAAGATACTGGTCACAAAGATGACCGATCCGGGATGGGTGTTCCTTCTTGCAAGGGCCGCCGGCGTTATCTCCGAGAAAGGTTCCCTTCTGTCACATACTGCTATAATATCCAGAGAACTCAAAGTTCCTTCCATAGTCGGCGTACCGGACCTTCTTGATACTGTAAAGACCGGCGACCTTATCAGGATGGATGGAAGCAATGGAAAGATAGAGATCTTAAAAAGGAGCAGATAAGTGAGACTTGTAAAGTTTGATGACGGGAAAGAATACATAAAGGCTTTTTGTGATCTTCCGTGTAAGATCTACACATCGAAAGACAACATGGAAGACACTGACACCATGAAGAGCATCCTGACAGGGGATCATCCGCTGTCCAAGTATTTTAAGCTGGATAAGTTCCTGGTATATGATGATGACAAAGCGGTCGGAAGGTTTGCCATAACGACTTATGAGAATGACAGTACTGCTTACCTTGGATTCTACGAGTGCCTTGATAATGATGAGTATGCAAAGTTCCTTTTCGACAGCGCTTATGAGTTTGCAAGAACTAATGGGTATGAGAAGATCTTAGGACCCGTCGATGCATCGTTCTGGATCAAATACAGGCTTAAGATCAACAGATTCGATGTGCTCCCTTATACGGGGGAACCTTACAACAGGGATTATTATTTCAGGCAGTTCAAGGATAACGGCTTTGTTGTCAAGGAACACTACATCTCGAATGAATTCCGTTCAGTAGATGAGACTTATGTCAATGAGAAGTTCGAGAACAGGTATGAGGAGTTCCTTAAGATGGGGTATACGATCGAGAGCCCGAAGACTGAGGATTTCGATAAGACCATAGATGTTGTGTATAAGATGGTGACCGAACTCTACAGCGATTTCCCCGTGTTCAAGGATGTGAAGATCGAGGATTTCCGTGAGGTGTTCAAGAGCTACAAGACAATAATGAACATGAGCATGACCAAGATCGCTTATTACAAGGGTGAAGCTGTCGGATTTTATGTAAGTGTCCCTGATTACGGCAATAAGGTCTATCACTTGAATCCCGTAAACATCGCTAAGATACTTAAGCTTAGGAAACATCCGAAGAAATATGTAATGCTCTATATGGGAGTGGATCAGGACCACAGAGGGCTCGGGAAGGCGATAGTCTATGCGATCATGAAGGAACTCATGGCTTCAGGACTTCCGAGCATCGGCGCGCTTGCCAGGGACGGCAAGGTCACGCAGGATTATGCGCATGATGATGTAACAGATGTCTACGAATATGTATTGTTGGAGAGGCAGATATGAATATCAGGCATTTCAGAGAAGAAGATGCCAATGCGGTATCTGAATTGATAATAAAGACCATCAGGATATCCAACACTAAGGATTATCCGGAAGATCTCATGGAAGAACTCGTCAAGACCGAGACTCCGGATAAAGTCATAGGAAGAGCTTCGTGGACTCATTCGTATGTTGTAGAGGATAATGGAAAGATCATTGCCTGCGGTTCGATAGGACCTTACTGGGGCAAAGAAGATGAGAGTTCGCTGTTTACGATCTTCGTTCTTCCCGAATACCAGGGAAAGGGCGTCGGCAGGCTCATCGTGGAGACACTGGAGAAGGATGAATATGGCTTAAGAGCAGTCAGGATAGAGATACCGGCATCAATTACAGGCCTGCCTTTCTACAGGAAGCTGGGCTACGACTTCAAAGGCGGCAATGACAAGATAGATGATGAGCATCTGTACAGGCTCGAGAAGTTCAAGAAGCGCGAATGCCTGCTGACGGAACGTTTGTATCTGCGCAGGTGGAGGGAAAGTGATGCGGATCGGTTGTATTCGCTGTGCAAGGATCCTGATGTTGGTCCCGCTGCAGGTTGGCCTCCGCATAAGAATGTTGATGAGAGCAGAAACATCATCAATAATGTCTTTCAGGGGAAGGAAGCGTACGCTGTCTGTCAAAGGGGCTCTGACCTTCCCGTCGGCTGTATTGAACTGAAGCTTGGGACAGATCTGTGTAACGGTGATGATGAGTGCGAATTAGGATTCTGGCTTGGTAAGGAATACTGGGGGCAGGGTATAATGCCTGAAGCTGCAGCGGAGCTGATCAGGCACGGATTCGAAGATATCGGCATGACTAAGATCTGGGCAGGTTACTATGACGGCAATGTAAAGTCTAAACGCTGTCAGGAGAAGCTCGGCTTCCAATATCAGTGGACAAGCAAAGATGTCGATGTTCCCGCGATGAACGAGAAGCGGACAGGACATGTTAATCTCATAACGGCAGATGTTTGGAAAAGGAGTAAGACAAATGAGTAATCAGCTAAATGATTTCCTGATCGATGACTATAAGAAATGGGGGTCCCGCCCGTACCTTCATGAATTCCTTGACGAAGGATTCAGTACAAAGACATTCAAAGAATATATCGATGACGTCGATTCTTTTGCGTCATATCTCATAGGAAGGGGATATAAGGGCAAGAGCATTGGTATCTACAGTCCGAATTCAATCGCATGGTGTGTCTTTGATATTGCGGTAATGAACTATGTGGGAAGGAGCGTCGGACTCTCCAAGGAGTGGACAACAGATAACCTCAGGTATTCCATAGATAAGTGTGACATCGTCTGTCTGTTCTACGGCAAGGTACTCGAAGACAAGGTGCTTCCGGTCAAGGCTCAATTCCCGGATACGGAATTCATATGCATCGAGGATGAATGGGACAGATGCCTTGAAGAGGGAAGGACATCTTATAAGGATGTCACACTCGAGCCGCAGGACGGGGATGTCCCTGCAAAGATAGTCTTTACCAGCGGTACGACATCTTTCCCCAAAGCTGTCATGCTGTCGGTCAATAATGTCTTCTCGGGCTATAAGAGCCTGGGAAGAAGGGTTCAGATCAAGACTGAAGACATATGCTATCTGTTCCTTCCTTTGAACCATACGTACGGTTCCATCTATAATTTCATCTATTCGCTCGTGTACGGATATGAGATCTATCTGGCGCGTGATACTTCCAGGATGGCCCAGGAGATCATGACTGTGCGTCCGACCGTTTTTTCCGCGGTTCCCCTCGTCTACATGAAGTTCTACGAAGGCGCAAGGGCGATGGGGATAAGCCTTAAGCAGATACTCGGAGGCAGGATGAGATACACTTTCTGCGGCGGTGCTAGGCTCGCTCCCGAGATCAGGGATCAGTATATGGCAGAAGGCTTCTATCTGATGAATGCATATGCTCTGTCAGAGACTTCTTCGGGGTTCTCGATAGATTATCCCGGAGATGAGGTCCTCGACAGCGTCGGCACACTTTTCGAGGATGTTGACGCGTGCGTAAAGGATCCCGATGAAGACGGCTGGGGCGAACTTGCGATCAAGGGACCCAATATCTTCAAAGGTTATTACAAAGATGAGGAAGCTACTGCGAAATGCTTCTCTGATGACGGTTACTTCCTTACGGGGGACATCGGAAAGATCGTTGACAGGCATGTTTACGTAAGGGGACGCAAGGATACGAGATTAACGCTCATAAACGGCGAAAACATATCTTCATCTCTCATAAACGAGCGTGTTATGGCATTAGACCCGTCCATCGTAAAGGTAAAGACTTATATAATGGACGAATACCTGACTTGTGACATCTACGTAAAGGGCGGCTCTATACCCGGTATTGATGAGAAGATCGAGAAATTGAACGCAAATGTGCCCAGATTTGAGCGGATAACGAGATATTATGTAAAAAGTTCGTCCGAACTCCTCAAATAAAGTTGTGTTGTTTTTTTCAGGATGTAGTGATAGATTGAATAAGATAAAATATTTGTGGGGAAAAATATGAAGCATTCAGGAAATAAGAGAACTGATAATATAAAGGTTCATGCAAAACTTCCGCCGGAGGCAGTAAGGCGGGAACCGGTAAGGGAAGCAGCACCGGAGAGAAGACCGCAGGTTAAGCCTGTTACGGCTCCGATGGAAGATGTTCCTTTCGTATCTGAGAAGCTGACAATAGGCAGACCCGGTGATGCGGTAAGACCTGCTGAAGATCTGGCTCCCGAGGAAGAGAACTTATTTGTAGTGCAGGGTTTTAAGCCCGTTGAGTATAAGGGGACCGATGCTCCCGTTCAGGAGAACGATCTTGATTTTGAAGACGATGATGACTTCGAAGAGGAAGAGCCCGAGATCGAAGATGTCCGTCCTGTTCCGGTGAGAAGACCTGCTCCCGAGAGGAGGCCTGCACCTGAGAGAAGACCCGTTCAGGACAGGAGACCGGCACCTTCTAAGGCTCCTTCCAAGGCTAACAGTAAGGCCCGTCCTGCACAGCATGTCAAGAAGTCCAAGAAGAAAAAGCGCAAGACCGGCATCATCGTGCTCGTCATCGTTCTCCTGCTCGTTGCAGGTATTGGCGTTGCTTCTTATTTCTACCTTAAGAATAATGGCTACAAGGGGACATATGGCGATTGCACATGGACTTTGTCCAAGGACGGCGTGATGCATGTAAGCGGTAACGGAAGGATGGAAGGCGAGTTCATCGTATCTTTCGGGATAGGTAAGCCTGATCCTGCCACTGTCAAGGAAGTTGTCATTGATGAAGGCGTTACATATATTCCCGAGAAGGCTTTTGAGAAGATGACAAACCTTACCAAGGTTACGATCCCTTCGACTGTCGGTGAGATCGGTTCAGGTGCTTTGAGCAAGTCTTCCTCTATCAGCGATATCGAGGTATCGCCCGACAATACGACATTCTCATCCCTTGACGGAAGCCTTTATTCCAAGGATCAGGATGAGCTTATTGCTTATGCATCCGGTAAGACTGATGCTTATTTTGAGGTTCCTGAGAGCGTATCGACGATCGGTCCGGAGGCTTTCGACGGTTCCGGAAGCATCGAGAATGTATATCTTGGCCAGGGACTCCAGTCCGTTGGCTCGCTTGCTTTTATCAACTGTCCCAAGCTGTTGTCTTTTGAGGTGCATAGCGACAATATGGCCTTCAGTGTGTCTGAAGGTGCGCTCTTCGATGCAACGGGCTCTGAGATAATCAGATACTGCCCTGCATATTCTGATACGCAGTATGATTTTGCAAATAACACCATCAAGGTTGCGCCCGGAGCTTTTGAAGGCTGCACGAAGCTTACTTCCGTGAACTTCTCTGACGGCATGATCGCTATCGGCAATTCTGCGTTCTACGGCTGCACCGGTCTTGTTACTGCAGATATTCCCGAGAGTGTTGCTTATATCGGCGACAGCGCTTTTGCCGGATGTTCGTCCCTTACGTCTTCTGCGATCCCTTCAGGTATCACGAAGATCCCGGCTAATCTGTACTGGGGCTGCACATCCATCACTAGTATCGTTCTTCCCGAGAATGTCACTTCGATCGGTGAAGGCGCATTTGCACTCACTTCGATCTCGCAGATAGAGATACCAGTGGCGGTCGATACGATCGGAGCCAATGCTTTCGGCGGCTGTACGGGCCTTACCCGTGTAAGCATCCCCGGCGGCGTTGAGGAAGTCTCAGATTACACGTTCAACAAGTGTACCGCGCTTAGTGAGGTCGTTCTGCCTGCGACTATCAAGTCCATCGGCTATGCGGCTTTCAGCGGCTGTACTTCGCTCACGAATGTTACATTGCCTGATTCGGTTACAACAGTTGGTGACTTTGCCTTCTATGGCTGCTCGTCACTTACGGATATTACGATAGATACAGCGATCGCTTCTGTCGGTAAGGCTGCGTTTGACGGATGCTCCGCTCTTGCCAATGCCAATTATGCAGGCGGGCAGTCAGGCTGGAATGCAGTTAGTGTAGCTGACAATAACAGGCCTCTGTTAAGTGCTCTGAAGTACACTTAAAGATCAACTATTTTGCTGATCTATGAGCCTTTACAAAGTAAAGGTTATGCTATAATTATTCAAGAATGTATTGTTTTACGGGGGTTATGTAACTGATGGCAGCTAAGAAGGCCTACGGAAATGACAGTATTTCCATGCTCAAGGGCGCTGACCGTGTAAGGAAGCGTCCTGCAGTTATCTTTGGATCTGATAACCTTGAAGGATGTATCCATTCTTTCTTTGAGATCTTGTCAAATTCCATTGATGAAGCCAGGGAAGGCTATGGAGATCAGATCATAATTACAAGGTTCAAGGACGGTTCGATCGAGGTTGAGGACTTCGGAAGAGGTATCCCGCTCGACTTCAATACCAAAGAGAACAGATATAACTGGGAACTAGTTTACTGCGAGCTCTATGCCGGCGGTAAGTATCTCAATAATGCGGCAGGTGACTATGAGTATTCACTCGGCCTTAACGGCCTTGGTGCCTGCGCGACGCAGTACGCATCGGAGTATTTCGATGTTACCGTAATGCGTGACCATACAAAGTATACGATGTCTTTCCGCAAGGGCGAACCCGTGACGGAACTTATAAAGGAACCCTACAGGTTCAAGAGAACGGGCACCATACAGAGATGGAAGCCTGATCCGGAAGTCTTTACGGAGACTTTTATCCCGCTCGAGAATTTCAAGGAGATAATTAAGCGCCAGTCCGTTGTCAACAGCGGGATCGAGTTTATCCTTAAGGATGAACTGTCAGGTGAGGAGTTCCATTATCTTTACAGCGAAGGTATCAAGGGTTACTGTGATGAGCTCTCTGACATGAGGGGATTTACCGACTCTTATTACTTCACCGGTGAAGGCAAGGGCCGTGATTCAGATGACAGGGATATCTACAAGGTCAAGGCTGAAGTCGCTTTCTGCTTCAATAACGAGATCAATGTGATGGAGTATTATCACAATTCAAGTTTCCTTGAGCATGGCGGATCTCCGGATAAGGCAGTAAGATCAGCATTCCTTAGTGAGATCGATAAGCAGATCAAGTCAAGGGATAAGTATAAGGCCAATGAAGCGAAGATCACTTTCCAGGATATCGCCGATTCGCTCATTGTCATCACGAATACTTTCTCCACACAGACTTCTTATGCGAACCAGACGAAGAAGGCAATCAACAATAAGTTCATTCAGGATTACATGACCCAGCTCATCAGGAATAATCTTGAGATCTGGTTTATCGAGAATAAACAGGCTGCCGACAAGGTAGTCGATCAGGTGCTCGTTAACAAGCGTTCCAGGGAGAATGCCGAGAAGACGAGGGTGAACATCAAGAAGAAGCTGATGGGGACCATCGACATCAACAACCGTATCAAGAAGTTCGTTGACTGCAGGACGAAGGATGCAAATATCAGGGAACTTTATATCGTTGAGGGTGATTCAGCGTTAGGTTCGGTCAAGATGGGAAGAGATGCCGAGTTCCAGGCGGTCATGCCTGTAAGAGGTAAGATCCTCAACTGCCTCAAAGCTGACTATGCTACGATCTTCAAGAGCGAGATCATAACCGATCTCCTTAAGGTCCTTGGTTGCGGCGTTGAGATCAATGATAAGCACAACAAGGACATAAGTGCTTTCAACATCGAGAACTTAAGATGGAACAAGATCATTATCTGTACTGATGCCGATGTTGACGGATTCCAGATAAGGACTCTCATCCTGGCGATGATCTACAGGCTTACTCCTACTCTGATCGAAGCAGGCCACGTCTATATCGCGGAATCCCCGCTGTTCGAAATCACATACAGGCCCAAGGGAAGGAAGGCTGATCAGGAGGAGACATTCTTTGCTTTCAACGAGAAAGAGAAGGCTGAGATACTTGCAAAGTATGATAATTCCCAGCTCAGTATCCAGAGATCCAAGGGTCTTGGTGAGAATGAGCCTGAGATGATGTGGCAGACAACAATGAATCCGAAGACAAGAAGGCTTATCAAGGTCTGTCCCGAAGAGGCGCAGAAGACTGCCGAGATCTTCGATCTGCTCCTTGGTGACAATCTGGCAGGACGTAAGCTTCATATCGAACAGGACGGACATCTGTATCTTGATATGCTTGACATTGGTTAATTACGGAGACGAATATGGCTGGTAAGAGAAAGAAGAACGAAGAGATCAAAAAAGACTCGCTCAAAGCAAGGCTGACTGATGAGAATGCTGCAGATATGCCGGCAATAGATCAGCCCATTACTGAGATGCTCGAGATCAACTATATGCCCTATGCTATGAGCGTTATAGTATCCCGTGCAATTCCCGAGATCGACGGGTTTAAGCCTTCGCACCGCAAGCTTTTGTATACGATGTACAAGATGGGCCTTCTTAGCGGCAACAGGACTAAGTCTGCCAACGTAGTCGGCCAGACGATGAAGCTCAATCCACATGGTGACCAGGCTATCTATGATACCATGGTCAGGATGACGAGAGGCAATGGTGCGCTCCTACATCCTTATGTTGATTCCAAGGGTAACTTCGGTAAGCAGTATTCAAGGGACATGCAGTGCGCTGCCCCGAGATATACCGAGGTCAGGCTCGAGAAGATATGCAGCGAAATCTTCAAGGGGATCGACAAGAATGCCGTTGACCTTGTTGATAACTATGACGGGACCCTTAAGGAACCTGTCCTGCTTCCGACGACTTTCCCTGCGATCCTGGTGAACAGCAATCAGGGAATTGCCGTTGGTATGGCTTCCAATATCTGTTCCTTCAACCTCAAGGAGGTATGTGAAGCAACAGAAGCATACCTCAAGGATAAGAACTGTGATCTGCTCGAATTCATGCCGGCGCCTGATTTCTCCGGCGGCGGAATGATCCTCTACGACAAGGAGCAGATGCGGCAGATATATGAGACGGGTAAGGGATCTATCCCGATCAGGAGCAAGTACACGATCGATAAGAAGAATAATCTGATCGAGATCACCGAGATCCCGTATTCCACCAGCTCTGAAGCGATAATCGATAACATAGCTGATCTTGTCAAGGCAGGCAAAGCCAAGGAGATCGCAGACATAAGAGACGAGACCGACCTTGATGGTCTCAAGATCACAATCGACTGCAAGAGAGGGACCGACCATGAGGCCCTGATGACCAAGCTGTTCAGGTTCACGAAGCTGCAGGACACTTTCGCATGCAACTTCAATATCCTCATCGACGGATCACCCAGGGTAATGGGTGTCAGAGAGATAATCGACGAGTGGCTGAAGTGGAGAAGGGTCTGCATTACAAGGGAACTCGAGTTCAATCTGAACAAGATGAAGAAGCAGCTTCATCTCTTGGACGGTCTTGCTGCCATACTTCTCGACATCGATAAGGCGATCAAGATCATCCGCAATACGGAACTCGAGGAAGATGTTGTTCCCAACCTGATGAAGGGTTTTGATATCGACAAGGAGCAGGCTGAATACGTAGCCGAGATCAAGCTCCGCAATATCAATAAGCAGTACATCATCAACCGTATCGCAGACAGGGATAAGCTCAAGGAGGATATCGCTGATACAGAGGATCTCCTGGGAAGCCCGAGAAGGATCAATACCCTTATCGCAAAGTCACTTAAGGATGTGGCTGCAAAGTTCGGACAGCCAAGGAAGACCGAACTTATCGCAAACGAGTCCGTCGAAGTGTTTACTCCCACGACGCAGATCGCCGATTACAGGCTGCATCTTATGCTTACAAGGCACGGCTATCTTAAGAAGCATTCGCTTGCTTCAATGCGTAATGCCGGTGAACTGAAGACAAAGGAAGATGATGAGATCTTTATCGGCTATGAGACTGAGAACAGGAGTGAAGTTCTGTTCTTTACCGATAAGTGCAATGTATATAAGGCGAAGACATACGACTTTGCTGATACAAAACCCGGCGATCTCGGTTATTACCTGCCTTCGGAACTTGGTATGGAAGACGGTGAGAACGTATTGTTCATGATACCGACGACAGATTATAAGGGTAAGCTCCTTATCGGTTTTGAGAACGGTAAGGCAGCCTTGTTCCCGTTATCCGTATATGAGACAAAGCAGAACAGGAAGAAGCTCCTGAACGGTTATTCCGACATTGCGAAAGCGATAGCTTTCATGCACCTTGAAGATGACGAGGATCCTGATCTTGTTGCAAGATCTGACCTTAAGAAAGCGGTGGTCTTCAAGTCTTCGCTCATCCCGCTCAAGTCGACCAGAACGACACAGGGCGTTCAGCTCCTGGCTTCCAAGCGCGGGTCGAAGATGGTCGAGATCAAGAGACTTTCCGATGTCGGGATCTCTGATGCTGAGTACTACAGGATCAGGAAGATACCGGCCATCGGATACTATATCAAGGAAGACTTCCTTGAGAATAAGCAAATCGGCATAGAGGATCTGAATTGAAGATATACGGCGGCGGTAATATATATGCAGACAGGAATGATTCGGGCAATGCTCTTGCTCATAAGGTCTTTGCGGTCCTGTGTATATTATCCGCTGTAGTGATGACCGGCGTCTATTTTGCCCTTGAAGGTTTCTCATCAGGTAATAACTCCGTAATACCTGAATTTGAACGGGCAATGAGCAATGGTGATTACAATGAAGCTCTTGATATCTACAGGAGCGTTCAGGATAAGGTCTTGTCGAAGTCTCCTGAAGAAGCGGAGAAGATGACTGATGAGAACAGCCAGCTTAAGGAGATGGAACACCTGGTAGGCTTAAGGGTTGATGATATCCTGAGCAAGATTAGGAATTCCAGGTATGTGCCGTCTTCTGAGGATGCTGCGTTCCTGGGCGGAATGCAGGAGCTTACGACTTCACTTGTTTCTTCGTGGCTCAACGATCTTTGCACCCAGTTCCTTTTGGGCAAGATCGAGAAGCCGGACATAACTTTCGTGTTGAATCAGATGTCACCGATCGGAAACTTCGCTGCGACGGTAAGGACGATGATCGGTGAACTTGATCTGATCGAGAAAGCGACCGGTGACGTTCAGAATGCAGAGAGGCATTTCGATGACGGCGATTACATAACTTCGGTAAAGACCTATAAGCAGGTGTTATCACGCAACAAAGGATTCGTTTATGACTACAGCGAGGCAAGGCTCGCCGAGATCATGGAGATCATGTATGATCCGATGGTGGAGAGAGGTGAGCATCTGCTCGATACTTTCAGGTTCTATTCTGCCGAAGTCCTTCTTTCCGATCTGGCACAGATCTTCCCGCAGGATGCAAGAGTTGCAAACGATCTTCTGACTGCAACTTCAAATACGTCTGAGACGGCTGTATATAAGGGGAAGGTTGAAGTCCTCTGCGTTCGTAATCTCATTGCCGACAATGAGATAGCGTCAGGTTTTGGCAAGTCTGTCTACGATAAATCACTGACCTGTGAGGAGTTCGAGAAGATGCTCGATCAGCTCTACAAGAACAATTTCTGCCTTGTTGATGCCGAAACCCTTACAGATCTGAGCAATGATACTTATCTTGTTGAGAAGGATCTTATCGTTCCTGTCGGCAAGAAGCCTCTGATCATCGTTGTCGAGACACTGGATTATAACGCGGTGAACTATGGTCAGGGATTTAACAGAAGACTCGTGCTTAACGATCAGGGACAGGTCTGCAGTGAGTATATCGATCATAACGGCGATGCCGTCGTCAGCAGGACGAGGGAAGCGATCGGCATCCTTGATAAGTTCGTGGAATCCCACCACGATTTCACATACGATGGAGCCAAAGGCGTTATTTCCATAGCCGGATATGAGGCATGCTTCGGCTACGTCATATCACAGGACGAGATGGAGGACCGCAACAGAGCACTGTCAAGAGCAGGCTATCCTACCGTAAACTACAGCGCGGCAGAACTTAAATCCAACCAGGAAGCCGTTAAGTCCATTGCTGAAGTACTCAAGGATACTGGATGGAAATTCGCTTCTTCAACTTACGGATACATCAATGCGAAAGCGTCTGACATGAGGACCATCCAGCTGGATATGGGCAAATGGATGGATCAGATCGAACCGCTCCTGGGAGATACTCACATGATCGTTTATCCTAACGGAGACTATATCTACGGAACTGACCCGAGGGCAGTATGGCTCAAGGAGAACGGGTTCAGGATATTCTTCGGACTCGGTCCGAGACCTTACTATATCTACGGCACCAACTACCTGTACTATGACAGGACTCTTATCAATGCAAAGATACTGGCCTCAAGCGACCTTAAGAGGCTATTTGACGTCAACCTGATACTGGACAAACACGATAACACACAAAAAAAGTGAAAAATTTGCAATAATGCATTATAATTATTTTGTTATATTATGCATTCTTGCGGAGGTCCATTATGGCAAAACCCGACAGACTTACTCAATACGCGCAGGAAGATGAGATCCTTTGGCATGACCGTAAGAGATATCTTGGTCTTCCCATCTCATTTACCAGATACAGTTTCGACGAGAACAGGTTCTACCTGAAGAAGGGGTTTCTTAACATCGTAAGTGATGAGATCCTGCTCTACAGAGTGCTTGACGTTACTCTCAGAAGATCCCTCGGTCAGAGGATGTTTGGTGTTGGCACGATCATCCTGTCAACTGCAGATCAGACCCTTCCCACGATGAAGATCGAGAGTATCAAGGATTGTGAGAGAGTTTACAGGGCTCTCAGCAATATCGTCGAGAAGGAGCGTAATGAGAAGCGAGTTCTCGGTAAGGAAATGTTTGGTGCAGCCGGATTCGACGATGGTTCCCCGGACGGATTTATGGATCACTTTGACAGCGGTATTATCTGATATCAGAAGAGGCGTTTATGGAAACAAGACTTGACAGATATGAAGGTGCAAAAGAGAACAAGATCAATCAGCTCCGCATGCTGATCGAGGAATCGGATAACATAGTCTTCCTCGGTGGCGCAGGTGTATCGACAGAGAGCGGGATACCTGATTTCAGAAGCGGGGAAGGTATCTATAACCAGGAGAGCGGTCTCAAGTACAGGCCGGTCGACATCATCTCCCACACGTTCTTTATGGAACATCCTGAAGAGTTCTATGATTTCTATAAGCGCAAGCTGCTGTATCCCAATGCCAAGCCGAACAAAGCTCACAAGGCTCTTGTCAGGCTTGAGAAGCAGGGCAAGCTCAAGGCGACGATCACCCAGAACATCGATAACCTGCATCAGGAGGCAGGAAGCAAGACTACGATCGAGCTTCACGGATCGGTCTTCCGTAATTACTGTATGGAGTGCGGCAAGAAGTTCACGATGGAATACATAATCGAGCATGAGGGCGTGCCTCACTGTGATAAGTGTGGCGGAATGATCAGGCCTGATATCGTTCTTTATGAAGAAAACCTTGAACATGAGAATGTTGACGGCGCTATCAAGGCGATCAAGAAGGCTGATCTTCTCATAATCGGCGGTACGTCCCTTACGGTCTATCCGGCGGCTACTTTTGCCCAGTTCCTGAAGCATGACAAGGTGGTCATCATCAATAAGAGTTCCACTTATCTTGACCTTCAGGCACTCCTGACGATCCATGACAGCATCGGTGAAGTCCTTGATAGTGCGATCCCGAAGACTGTTCCGGCTAAGAGTTCTTCCAAGAAGACTGCAGCCAAGAAGGCGGCGGCCACCAAGAAGACAACTGCCACCAAGAAGACAACAACAGCAAAGAAGACAGCGACTTCGAAGAAGGCAACTGCTTCCAAGAGGGCAGCCCCTGCAAAGAAGGCAGAACCTGCTAAGAAGGTTGCTGCTGCGAAGAAGCCTTCAACATCAGGCAAGACTTCAGCTCCCAAGAAGGATACTGCTGTCAAGAAGTCTTCAGCAAAGAAAAAGCCAACCAGTAAAAAGAGCAAGGAATAATATAGAATTTGTCAGAACCTAAGATTGAACGCTTCGATAAGAGAAGCAAAGAACTCACAGCTAAGATCTCAGATCTTGAACATAAGAGTATCGTGCTGAGCTGTTTGAGGTTCTTTGCGTTTGTGGCTGCAGTTGCCTGCGGCGTTTTCGGTTTTATCTATGATCTTCCGATGCTCCTGGCAGGTGCAGCACTTATGCTCGCTGATTTCATCATATTATGCGTCATACATGGCAGGGTGCAAAATGCCCTTAAGTTCAACACATCGCTTTATAGTGTCAATTCCAAATACATATACAGGATCACCGGAGATTTCGAAGGGCTTTATGAGACTTCGATGGCAGGCTATTCCAAGTCCGATGAGAAGGCTCTTAATTCGAAGATCAATACCGGTGAGGAGTTCTACGTAAATGACCATGATTATTGCCAGGATTTCAGTCTGTTCGGCAAGAAATCTATCTTTACGCTACTCAACACATGTGAGACTGTCATGGGGCGTATAAAGTTTGCAAATGGTCTGCTCCATGCTTCAACTGAAGAGAATAAGGATGCCGGCATCCCTACCATACAGGAGGCTGTAAAGGAGATCTCATCCGACATGGAATTCCTGCAGCAGTTCCAGGCAACTGCGATGCAGGGGGCGCTCAGGTACACAACTGAGGATATGGATACATTATTCGATACGCTTACTCCCATGAGCAAGGCGAAGAAGATCATCTATAAGCTCATCCCACTCCTTTGGCTTATCCCGCTGGCTTTTATCTTCATAGACGTTACTTTGGTAAGACCCGTTCTCTTTGGCGTTATCATCGTCAATCTCATATTCTGGGGAATAGGCCTTGTTAAGAACAAGGAGATAATCCCTTCGTCCCTTACAATACGTAAATTCTGTTCGCTGAGGGAACTATATACTCTTCTCGAACAGAAGGATTTCAAGTCTGAATACCTGCGTAAGCTCGTATCCTGCGGCAATTCCTCTGCGAAAGTGTCAGAGATCCTTGGCAAACTCTGTTCGATCCTTAATCTTGCGAATCTGAGGAGCCAGCCGCTCTTCGCATTGATCCTCAATGCAGTATTTCCGCTTGATCACATCGTTTCCGAGCTTCTTACAGGATGGAACGCGAAGTATGGCAAAAAGCTCGGTTCAGTCATCGATAATATCGGTGACATCGAATACCTCTCCAGCCTTGCACAGATCACTTTAACTGCTGATGAATATGTCTATCCTTCGTTTGTAGACAGCATCAGTGCCAATGATAATGCTTATTTCGAGGGGAAGGATATCTGTCATCCGCTCCTTTATCCGGAGAACAGGGTATCAAACTCCGTAACCCTTAATTCAAATATCGCTCTTATCACCGGTTCAAACATGTCCGGTAAGACGACTCTTATCAGGACCGTTGGCATCTGTGCACTCCTGGCATACATGGGCGGTCCCGTGCCGGCGAAGGAACTCACATTGGGCAGGATGAGAATCATATCCTCGATGCGCATTGTTGACAGCCTCGAGGAGAATATGAGTACGTTCAAGGCTGAGCTCGTCAGGATCTCAGGGATCGTAAGTGCAGGCAGGGAAGGGGCTCCGATATTGTTCCTTATCGATGAGATATTCAGAGGTACTAATTCCGACGACAGGACAGCGGGTGCGCTGACTGTTCTCAAAAACCTTTCCAAACCGCACATCTGTGGTATGATGACTACGCATGATTATGCACTCATAGACATTACTGAAAACAAGCTTGGTGGGATCGTATATTATCACTTCAGTGAGAGCTACAGTGATACGGGTATCGTATTTGATTATAAGCTCAGGAGCGGGATCTCGCGCTCTTCCAATGCGAGGTTCCTCATGAAGCTTGTTGGCATAGATAAAGGAGACGAATGATGAGATCTTACATCGAAGAGACCGGTTTTTTTGCAGGCCATGACCCGAGGGACCTTCTTAAGACATACGGATCACCTCTTTATGTGTATAACGAGAAGATCGTGAGGAGTAACTTAAGGAGGCTTAAGGGACTGATAACAAAGTATCCCTACAGGACCAATTATTCGATGAAGGCTAATTCTAATCTGGCGCTGCTCAGGATCGCCCGTGAGGAAGGTCTTAATTGTGATGCGATGAGTGAAGGGGAGATCAGGCTCCTTCTCAAGGCCGGTTTTACACCTGACAGGATATTCTTTGTCCCCAATAATGTGTCTGAGGAAGAACTGAAGTTTGCTGTCGCTAACGGAGTGATGACGAGCCTTGACAGTATCGACCAACTCGAGCGTTACGGCAGGATCGCCCCCGGCAGCAAGTGTGCCGTAAGGCTTAATCCCGGCGTTGGTGCAGGGCACCATAAGAAAGTCGTCACTGCAGGCAAGAACACAAAGTTTGCTATAACGGATGACCAGCTTGATGAGATGTTCAGGGTTGCTGACAGATATGACCTCAAGATCGTAGGTATCAATCAGCACATAGGCTCTCTCTTTATGGATCCCGAGCCTTTTCTTTCTGCTGTATCCAATCTCATACAGATGGCAAAGCGCTTTGGCAAGCTTGATTTCATAGATTTCGGCGGAGGATACGGAGTTCCTTATCATAAGGTGTCAGAAGACGAGAAGCCTTTTGATTTTGATTCTTTTGAGAAGAAGTTTGAGAAGCTTCTTGACGAAGCGGTGGAAGAACTTGGTTATGTTCCGCTGTTCAAGACCGAACCCGGAAGATTTGCTTTCTGTGAGGCCGGTGTTTTGCTCGGTACTGTCCATGCCGTCAAATATAATGCAGGCAAGAAGTATGCGGGAACTGATATCGGCATGAATATCCTTACAAGACCCACTTTATACGGTTCGTGGCATGATATCGAAGTCATTCACGACGGCACTGTTACGACTGATGATCCGCAGCAGATCACTGTGACAGGCAATATCTGTGAGTCGGGTGACATTATCGCCGATAGCAGGACTCTTCCAAAGATCGTAACTGATGATATCGTCTGTGTGCTCGATGCTGGCGCTTACGGATATGCCATGGCGTCCAACTATAACCAGAGGTTAAGACCTGCTGAAGTCCTCATAACACTTGATGGCGGCGTTAAGGTCATCCGCAGACGCGATACATACGAAGACCTGTTCAGAAATATGGACGTGTGACTGATTTTAATAAAATTAATACACTTTTGCCACATTTTCGTCATTTTTTGTTGCTTGAAAGCCCAAATTATCTTATAATAATTTTATTAATTAGAAGGTAGTCTTTCAAATGGCTTTAGAAGAACTTGGCAATTATAAGAATCTTGTCGTTGATTACTCTGTTATCAGGGAATTCGGCGGTACTGCCGTATTCGCTCAGTTCATAGACGGGATCGTCAGGACATCTCCTGATGTTTATGTCAGTGCGTCTTTTAAGCTCCTGCATTATTGCGTAGTCCATCAGGGCGATTCCAAGGACGATGCCGCTCAGAGTGCGATGAAGGAGTTCTGTTCTTTGCTCCTGCCTCTTCATAAGCTGCATTCCGTTCAGACAGCTGATACAGTTGAGTTCCTTAAGGCGGTCGAACCGATCGGTGACTGCTGTATCGTGCTCGCCAGGGACAGCATCTTCTCGAAGAGGATCAGGGAGAAGAATATCAGGATCGATAAGGACATCCTTGTCCTTACTGCCACTGATTACTGTGTATTCCATGGCTCCGAGGAATTCATTAATGCAGTTCCGCTTCCGGAAGTCAGCAAGATCGCTCTGAAGAAGGCTTATCTTGATTCTTCTGCTTTCTGTAATGTCGGAGACAAGGTCATAACAGGTGGCGACAAGCAGCTTGAGCTTACGAAGAGGATCAGTTCCGGTGCTGAAGGCATGGTATTCCTTACAGATAACAGACTCAAGGTTGCAAAGATCTATCATAAGAACGTCATCACTCCTCTCAGATGGAGCAAGCTTACAAAGATGGTCGCTATGGGCATCAAGAGCTCGGGTATCTGCTGGCCGCAGGATCTCCTGTTCTATAAGGGAGTTCCTGTCGGATATACGATGTTCCTTGGCAAAGGTAAGACTTTAGGCAATATTTTCGACGGGCCTGATGCGATGTTCAATAATTTCCCCGAGTGGACGAGAGAGGATATCGCGGCTACGCTCATCAATCTTATCGAGAAATATCTCTACCTTCATATGCATAACATAGTTGCAGGCGACATACAGCTGAAGAATGCGCTCCTGTATTCTTCAAATGCTGTGTATCTTATCGATATGGACTCCGTACAGGTCGGTAATCTTCCTTGTCCCGTAGGAACGGAGGAGTTTACGGATCCCAGACTCTGGGGACGTGATTTTGCCGGCTTTGTCAGGAAGCTTGAAGACGAGGATTATTCTATCGCGATGCTCGTGTTCTCAACACTCTTCTGCGGACTGCATCCTTACGCAACCCGTAATGGAGCAGAGACTCTCCGTGAAGAGATCCTCGAGAAGAATTTCCCGTATTTCCTTGATGATTCTGAAGAGGAACATATACCTCTCGGCGGTTATAACTACATCTGGAAGTATCTTTCACCGACGCTCAGGACGATGCTTTACAACACGTTTAAGCTCGGAAGGTCTTACGAGGCTCTTCAGTGGTATGAGGCAGTACTTGAATACAAGGAAAATCTTGCCGGCCATAAGTATGAGGATCCTGAAGCATACAAGATGTTCCCCAAGATGGATTATCATGCTACTGTCGATGCGGAAGAGAATATCCCGGGAGACCGCAACAGTGTTGCTCCGGGCGTTAAGAAGAGATTCAATTCACTTGCTGAGGCAAGACAGTATTCTTCGGGGATACATAATCCCTTTGCAGCTGCTGCAGGAAGCAGCAATCCCGGTATGAGCGGCAGTGCTTTCTCAAGACCTGCAGGTTTTGAATCGCCCTCTTCCGGAAGAAACAGTCCGTTTGTTCCCAAGGCAGAGGGGAATGCAGCTAAGCCCGCAGCCCAGCCGGAACCTAATCAGGACACCAAGAAGAAGAGATTCGGTTTATTCTGATCTAATATTTGGAGGTTAACATGTCAGAGAATTTCAGTAGTGCGGATTTTGGTAACAGCACAAAAAGAAGACTACCTATCTGTTTCTGCCTTGATACGTCAGGCTCAATGATGGGTAACCCGATAAAGCAGCTCAATCAGGGGCTTGCAAACTTCCTTGCATCGATCAAAGCTAATGATGATACGAGATCTGCAACTGATATTGCCATCATCACTTTCGGTTCGTCTGTTGAGATCGTAATGCCTTTCGGTAAGATCTCCAAGGATAAGAGCCTTCCTGAGATCTCTGCTTCCACAACTCTTACTCCTATCGGAGAAGGTGTCCTTACTGCTTTGGAACTCCTTGATCTCCGTAAGAAGGGATATAAGGAGATGGGTATCAAGTATTATCAGCCCTGGCTCGTAGTAATTACTGACGGTGCTCCCCAGGGTCCCAATGCGATGGCAAACTACCATAATGCCGTAGCTGCCTGCAACGAACTCGAGAAGAACGATAAGCTCGTTGTTTTCAATATCGGTGTCGGAAACGGCGTTGATTTTGATCTGCTCAAGCTCCTTTCCGTTAAGCGTCCTGAGCCGATCTCAGTTAATTCTGCTGATTTCGGTAAGCTCTTCGAATTCCTCGGTTCTTCGAGTTCATCTGTCGTATCCTCCGGTATGAATGATGATGCACTCTATAATATCAATACCGAACCTGAGGGTGAGTCCGTAGGCGTTGATGATTTCTTCAATTTTGTTGAGGATGAAGAATAATGAGCATTACTGTCGGTAACGTAACAATAGTCGGTCAGAAGCATATCAACAGAGGTGTTCCTTGTGAAGACTCTTCGATCGCCGTTCAGAAGAACGGTGTGAGTGTCGTTGTTGTTGCTGACGGCGCAGGTTCCAAGCAGTATACACATGCAAGGTTCGGTTCCAAGGCCTGCGTTGAAGCCATCTCTGATCTTATGTGCGAGCATTTCGATGCGCTCTACAATGAGAACAGGGAAGCAGCAATAAGGAGCCTTGTGATCGCAAGGATCCACATAGCTTTTGCCGACCTTATCAAGGAGATGAAGCTTGAATCGATGGAGCAGCTGTCATGCACGCTCCTGTTCTGCGCAGTCAAGGACAGACGTGTCCTTGCAGGTCACATCGGTGACGGTCTTATGGTCAGGGTATCTTCGGATGGTATAAGCCCTCTTACGATGCCCCAGAATGACTCTGCAGGCCACACTTATTTTGTTACTGCAAACCATGCTGCTGATTATCTGCGCATCGTTAAGACGACAACAGATAATCTTCACGCAGTCTGTCTCATGACGGACGGTGTTCAGGATTCCGTCTATGATGAGAATTCCGGACTTGTTAAGCCCGTCGTTGCACGTATGGCGGAGACGTTTGCTTCAGGCCGTGAGAACGGTGAGAATGAGATCAAGGGTATCCTTGAGAAGTTTATCGTAGGTGCGAGCAACGCCAGTGATGATTCATCATTTGGTGTTCTATACTTTGACGGTACAAAGGCTCCCGATACCGGTTCACTTAAGAATGGTGCTGATGCTTTCCCGAGATCTGAGGATACATTCAAGAAACTCCAGGAGGAGATGGTCCCTCAGGTCAAGAAGGCACGCAACATTATAGTTGAGACAAACATCAACAAAGAAGTTGCTCCTGCAGCTCCTGCTGCGGAGGAAGATCACATAGCCAAAGGCAAAGCGGCAGAGAACGAAGCTGCGGCTCCTGAGACTTCCGTTAAGATAGAGAACATCCAGGAGACAGGCAAGAAGAAGTCTATGATCTATCTTGGTGCAATGATCTTTGAATTCCTGGTAATAGTAGTTTTGATAATCATGCTTTTTCTTAAAAAATAAAGTAGCTGTCATGTGAGGTGCTTATGGAAGAGAATGAACGTAAATATGAGATCCTGGAAGGTGTAAAGGTTCCTGATTTTAAGACTCTTAAGGAGGCTTCATCTGATTTTGCCGAATCCGGTGTCGATGATGTTGAGATCAAGACACAGATCCGTACATATGATCCGGTTGAAGCAGCCAATCAGGATCGCGTTAATCCCGGTGAGATCGAGAAGCTCGTTGCTCTTGGCAGCGAGGTAGCTGAGAACGAAGAGAGGGCATCTGCCGAGAGTAAGCGCAAGATGGCTGAGATCATGCAGAGAGCTGTTACACAGTCTGCTACAATTGATGACCTTAAGAAGACAGCTATCAAGAATGCAAATGAAGAGAAGCTTGCTGAGATCGAACGCCGTGAGAAGGAAGAACAGGCCCGTATCGCTGAAGAGGAAGAGAAGAAGCGTGTCAGGGAAGAGAGACGTGCTCTGCAGCGCAAACAGCTTGAAGATGCAAGGGCAAGAGCTCAGGAAGCAGCAGCTAATAATGAGAAAGAGGTTGAGGAAGCTGATGACAGTAAGGCACCAGTTGAGGCTGAAGCTGTAGAAGCGCCTGCTGAAGCAGCACCCGCACCTGTACCTGCGCCTGTTGAAGAGGTCGTACCCGATGTCGATATTGATTCAACCGGTGTTATCTCATCCGATGAGGAAACATTTGAGGATTTCGGTGAGTTCCTCAATGATGATAAAGACGAAAACTGATTAGAACCGAGGTTTACAAATGGCAGATAAGAAAAAGAGTTTAAAGGTTAAGAAGTCAGACCTTGCTGCTGAGTTTCCTAACCTCTATAAGGAAGCTTCAAAGTCTGATATCGAAGCAGCGATGGCTTTCGCAGAGGATTATAAGTCCTTCATCGATGCATCGAAGACTGAGCGTGAGTTCGTAAGGAACAGTATCGAAGCTTGCAAGGAATTAGGCTTTGTTGACATCGATACCAAGAAGAAGCTCAAGGCCGGAGATAAGGTTTATAAGTCTGTTAAGGGCAAGGGATTTGCCTGCGCAGTGATTGGTGTTGAGCCTTGTACTAACGGCTTTAACATCCTCGGTGCGCATGTTGATTCACCGCGTCTTGACCTAAAGCCCAATCCTGTCTTTGAAGATAACGAGACTGTTTACTTCAAGACCCATTACTATGGCGGCATCAAGAAATACCAGTGGACCACGATCCCTCTTGCACTCCACGGAGTCATCTATTCCGCGGATGGTAAGGAGCACATCGTGAGCATAGGTGAAGATGATTCTGATCCCGTATTCTATATCACTGATCTTCTGCCTCATCTTGATAACCAGCAGATGAGCAAGAAAGCATCAGAATTCATTTCAGGCGAGGATCTCAATGTCGTGATCGGCGGGATCCCTTCAGACGATAAGGATGCAAAAGAGCCTTACAAGCAGGCTGTCCTTGAACTTCTTAACAAGAAATACGGCATTAAGGAGAAGGATTTCGTTACTGCCGAGATAGAGATCGTTCCCGCGACAAAGGCAAGGGACTGCGGCCTTGACAGAGCTTACATTGCAGCTTACGGCCATGATGACAAGGTGTGCGCTTATCCTGCCCTGATGTCTCTGTTAACTCAGGAGAAGCCCAAGAGGACTTGCGTTACGATCTTAACGGATAAGGAAGAGATAGGGTCTTATTCCAATACCGGTGCACAGTCTGCGATCTATGAGAACTTCCTTATGGAACTCCTTGCTAAGAATTCCGGCGGTATCGAGAACTTCAACATGCTCCTCTACCGCAAGGCAATGGAGAATACGATGATGCTCTCAACTGACGTTACATCCGGATACGATCCCAAGTATCCTTCTGCTTTTGAATCACGCAATACTGCTTACATGTCACACGGTATCAAGATCGAGAAGTATACGGGTGCACGCGGCAAGTCAGGAAGCAGTGAAGCAAATGGCGATTTTGTTTCCAAGTTCACCAGGATCCTTGCTGAGAATTCCATCCCGTGGCAGACAGGTGAGCTTGGTAAGATCGATAACGGAGGCGGCGGTACTATTGCCGCTTATATGGCAAAGACAGGTATGGATGTCGTTGACTGTGGCATACCGGTGTGGTCTATGCATGCTCCGGTAGAGCTTATCTCAAAGATCGATCTGTATTATCTTTACCTGGCTTATAAGGCATTTATTGAGAACATCAGATGACATCGTCGGGCAATACAGGCAAGACAAAACGTACTGTTGAACGCAAGTTTGCTATCAAGAACAGTGTCGGAAGGATAGTTATCATATCTATCCTTCTGCTGCTTCAGATCGGGTTGCTCGTATTCGGATCTTTATTCCTTTTCAGTAAGTTTCCGCTGATGATCTATGTCATGTACGGGTTAGGTCTGTTGTTTGTCGTCGGGCTCAATGCGATAGATCATACGAATGACATCAAGCTCGTATGGATCATTATCATCATGTCTTTCCCGATCGTGGGTATAATCCTTTACATTCTCTTCCATTATTCGCCTGCTATGCATGTGATGAAGAAGAAGAATAAGAATTCTGATAATTTCATGCTCGAGAATCTTAAGCTTGATGAAGGCTACAGCAAGGCTCTTCTGGAAGAAGATCCTCATCAGCATTCTATGTTTAGGTACCTTAACGACTGTGCCCATTATCCTTTCTATTCTCAGACGGACACGAAGTTTTACGGTAATGCCAAGGATTGCTATGAGGCGATGATAGAAGACATCAAGGACGCCAAGGAATTCATTTTCCTCGAGTATCATGCGATCGAGAACAAGGAATCCTTTGCACCTCTGCATGAGCAGCTCGTCGAGAAAGCCAAAGTCGGTGTGGATGTCCGTGTCATCTACGATGACATAGGATCGTTCGTGTTCGTAAACTCCGACTTCAAGAAGATGCTCGAAAGCGAGGGCATCAAGTGTTGCATCTTCAATCCGATGAGCCCCGTATTCAATGTCTTTATGAACAACAGGGATCACAGGAAGATCTGCGTTATCGACGGTAAGATCGCTTATACGGGCGGATTTAATATCGCAAACGAGTATTTCAACATAACAAAGCCGTATGGTGAATGGTGCGATACCGGTCTGCGTATCGAAGGTCCTGCTGCAAAGAACTTTACTGTCATGTTCATGACCATGTGGGAGCTCTACGATGATACGATGGATGAAGAAGACCGCAAGCTGTTTGAAAGTGACATTACGCCATGCGGTGAGACCGGATTTGTGGCTCCTTATGCCGACAGTCCCCTCGATGATGAACTGACAGGTGAGAATGTGTACATCAGTATCCTCTATAATTCACAGAAGTATTGCTGGTTTACGACTCCTTATCTCGTTATCTCAGAGAATATGAGACGTGCGATCAGTCTCGCTTCCAAAAGAGGTGTCGACGTAAGGATCGTGACACCCGGTATCCCTGATAAGGTTACGGTTAACAAACTTACAAAATCTTACTATTCTTCTCTCATTGCTGACGGATGTAAGATCTTTGAATTCACACCGGGATTCCTTCATGCCAAGATGTGCATTTCTGATGACCAGACTGCAGTAGTTGGCACGATCAATCTTGATTTCAGGTCGCTGTTCCATCATTTCGAGGATGCTGTCCTGATGTATAAGACGGGTTGTATACCGGAGATCAAAAAGTGCTTTGACGGGATAATCCTGAGAAGTGAAGATGTTACGGAAAGGTTCTCACGTAAGCCCAATTTATTCATCAGGATGGGACGCACTATATTAAGGCTCGTTGCTCCCATGCTGTAAAGGAGGTCAGTATGTCGTTTGTAAACATTATCGAGAAGAAGAGATATGGCTGTGAACTGTCTGATGAGGAGATAAGGTCCTGGATCAAGGGGATCACGGATGGCAGCATTCCTGATTATCAGACTTCGGCTCTTCTTATGGCTATCGTACTTAATGGGATGAATGCCCGTGAGATGACCACTCTTACGATGGAGATGGCAGATTCGGGATCTAAGCTCGATCTGTCCTTCTGCGAAGGGATCCCTGTCGATAAGCACAGTACAGGCGGTGTCGGCGATAAGATAACGCCTCTTTTGCTGCCGCTTCTTGCCACATTCGGCGTTCAGAGCGTGAAGCTGTCGGGGAGAGGCCTTGGATTTACAGGCGGTACGATTGATAAGTTTGAATCGATCGTCGGCTTTAATACTTCGGTCGCTGTTGAGGATTTTCCAAAGCAGATAAGCGAGATCGGAATGGTACTATCAGGTCAGACTCCTGATCTCGCACCGGCAGATAAGATCTTATATGCTCTTCGTGACGTTACAGGCACGGTCGATTCCATACCGCTCATTGCATCGAGCATCATGAGCAAGAAGATAGCAGGCGGAGCAAAGGCTCTGGTCCTTGATGTTACGTGCGGAAGCGGAGCATTCATGAAGACACGTGATAGGGCGGAAGAGCTTGCGCGTGCAATGATCGATATAGGAAAGCTTGCCGGTATCAAGACAGTAGCAGTTGTTACGGATATGGATCAGCCGCTTGGAAGGACATGCGGCAATACTCTTGAGATGCAGGAAGTAATGGAGATACTTACCGGCAAAGGATCTGAAGATGTCGTCAAGGTCTGCGTGACACTTGCAGTTAATCTCATAAAGCTCGCAGGCAAAGACGGTGGGCTTAATGATGAGGAGTTATATGCTGAATGTGAGAGAAGGCTGACTTCAGGTGATGCCCTGGCACAGTTCATAACGTTCGTATCAGCACAGGGCGGAAGCATTACGATGAGAGGCCCGGAATACCGCGAGCTCCCGCATGAGGCTTTGCGCGTTACATCACCTGTTGAAGGTTATGTCAAGAGCATCAGGACAGATAAGATCGGAAGCATATCCGTTGAATTGGGTGCCGGCAGGAAAGCCAAGACTGACACTATCGATTATGGTGCAGGGATCTGTTTCTATGCAAAGGTCGGAGATAAAGTAAGAAGAGGGGATGTAATATGTTCCCTCTGTCATGGGATCAGCCGCAACGTATCTGAAGATCTTCTGTTCGACCTCATGTCTGAGGTAATGGATTGCTATGAGTATTCAGAGGAACCCGTAGAGAAGAATGATGCCGTAATAATGGTTCTTGATTAATCACTGCTTTATCTGTATAATCAGAACAAATGTTTATTTGAGGTTCGCTATGGCAGATAATAACAGACAGGTTATCATTGGCATCGACCCGGGATATGCGATCACAGGGTACGGGATAATCGAGAAGTGCGGCAACAGGCTTAAGGTAATTGATTATGGCGTAGTCGAGACTAAGCCTAAGACTGACTTTGAGATACGTCTGCTGACGATCAATGAACATGTCAGGTCTTTACTGGAGATCTATAAGCCTGATTACATGGCAATTGAGGAATTATTCCTGTCGCACAACACTACTACAGCCATTGGAACAGCCCAGGCAAGAGGTGTCGTAATAGTTGAAGCTGCAAGAGCCAACGTTCCGGTATATGAGTTTACTCCCGGTCAGATCAAGCTGGCCGTTACGGGATACGGCAAGGCTGATAAGAAGCAGGTACAGACGATGGTTCAGCGTCTCCTTGCCCTGAAGGAGATCCCCAAGCCGGATGATGCTGCTGACGGACTTGCTGTAGCGATATGTCTTGCCAATACGGGAATCGCGATGTCCGGTAAGGCGGTGGCCGGTTACCAGTACGGAAGATACGGATATAGTAACAGATCGCCTCTCGGCTGATCTTGAAGGAGGATCATATGTACGCATATATCAAAGGTGAACTTGTAATAAGAGAAGAGACTTATATCGTTGTTGATAATAACGGGATCGGTTATATGATCCTTATGCCTTTCCTTATGTCAGCTAAGCTCGGACACATAGGAGATCAGATCACCTGTTATGTCTATCACAGCGTGAAGGAGGACGGTATCTCCTTATATGGTTTTACTTCAAGAGAAGAGAAGGATATGTTCCTTATGCTTATTACCGTAAGCGGAATCGGTCCTAAGGTCGGTCAGACTATCTGCTGCTATCTGCCGCCCGAACAACTTGCATCTGCCGTTATCAATGGAGATGTCAAGACGATATCTTCCGTTAAGGGGCTTGGCAAGAAGTCTGCGGAGCGCGTGATCCTCGAACTGAGGGATAAGCTTAAGGCAGAAGCTAAGGCATTAGGCGTCAAGTCTTCATCAGACGGTGAAGGATTCGTATTCAGTGCTGAACAGTCCGGAGTATCTAATGATGCTATCGGAGCTCTTGTTATGTTAGGATATAAGCAGCAGGATGCTGAGAACGCCGTGCTGAAGTGCTATTCTGACGGCATCGGCCTTCAGGACCTTATCAAGAAGTCGCTGAAGGTTATCACAGGTAATAAGTTCGGGTGATGAATGATGGATTATAACGGTTATGATGATGATGAGCGAGTCTTGGAACGCAGAAGGATAATCGGTGACGGTGATGAGAAGTCATTAAGGCCGGTTACTTTCGATGAGTACCATGGACAGAAGAAGGTCAAGGAGAATCTTAAGATCTTCATAGAAGGTGCCAAGAGCAGAGGTGAAGCTCTGGATCATGTTCTTCTGTATGGTCCTCCGGGACTCGGCAAGACTACCCTGGCAGGTATCATAGCTTCTGAGATGGGGACGGCTCTTCACATAACGACAGGTCCTTCGATCGAGAAGGCAGGTGATCTTGCTGCACTCCTAACGAACCTTAACGAAGGTGAAGTCCTCTTCATCGATGAGATCCACAGACTCAATAAGAGCGTGGAAGAAGTCCTGTATCCTGCGATGGAGGACTATTGTCTTGATATCATGATCGGTAAGGGGCCTTCTGCCCGGTCCGTAAGGCTCGATCTTCCCAAGTTCACGCTGGTTGGTGCCACAACGAGAGCCGGTATGATCTCGGCTCCTCTCCGTGACAGGTTCGGAATGATACACAGGCTGGAGCTTTATGATACTTCAGATCTGTCTGATATTCTCAGGCGTGATGCAGAGATCCTTGGTATCGAGATATCTGATGACGGACTTAATAATATCGCTTCAAGATCCAGGGGAACTCCGAGGATCGCGATCAGGCTCCTTAAGAGAATGCGTGATTTTGCTGCTTATCTGAAAAAGGATGTCATCGATAAGGAAGTCTCAGATTTTGGCCTCAAGGCTCTGGATATAGACGAGATTGGTCTTGATGCAGTAGATAAGCGCGTGCTAATGACCATTGCAGATGTGTTCAAGGGCGGTCCGGTCGGACTCGAGACACTTGCTGCAACCACGGGTGAGGATCCGATCACTATCGAAGATGTGTATGAACCTTTCCTTCTTCAGAACGGTTTTATCCAGAAGACTCCGAGAGGAAGGATGCTTACGGCCAGAGCTTACGAGCATCTCAAGTATCCGGTCCCTGAAGAACTGAAGGCTAAGAACAAAGCGGCATTTGAGAATCTTTCGATCGATTCCTATACCGGTAATAATGGTGGTAACTGACTTATGACCATGCTTCTTCATGCCTGTTGCGGGCCCTGCTCGATGTATCCCCAGGAAGTCCTTAGGGAGGAGGGGACAGGTTATGACATGCTATGGTTCAATCCGAACATCCATCCGGAGTTTGAGTGGAACAGAAGGCTTGTAAACCTGGGTAAAGCAGCGGATCATTATGGCGTTAAGTTGATAACTGAAGGCATATGCATGGAGGAATACTGGAAGGGGAAGACATATATCGAGGAATTCGGATCCAGATGTGTAATGTGCTACGATATCCGGATGGATTTTACTGCGAAGTATGCTGCTGAACACGGATATGATTCCTTCACTACAACGCTTCTGGTAAGCCCATATCAGCAGCATGATCTTATAGCTAAGACCTGCGAGGACAAAGCTCTCAAATACGGCGTGGATTTCCGTTATTATGATTTCAGGGAAGGCTTCCGCAAAGGGCAGAACATGGCTCGTGAGATCGGACTTTACAGGCAGAAATACTGCGGGTGCATTTTCTCTCTTGAAGAATCAGAATTCAGGGATAAGATCTATTCCGGTTTTACCGTTACAGAGTAATAATTGTCGTAGATCACCATTCCGGGCTTGGCTTTGGGAAGTTTTTTGACATGGGATACCGGACAGTAATCTATCGTTACCTTGTCAGCGTGGTCTTCGAATACTGCTGATCTTGAGTAATAGGCTGCAGCCTTAGCCGCTTCGAGAACGGCATTATCTGACGGGAATTCTTCGCCTTTGTGAGACTTCAGGATAACATGCGTGCCGGGCAGGTCCTTAATGTGGAACCACCAGTCATTCTTGTCTGCAACGGCGAAAGTGAGCTTATCATTCTGGATATTATTACGTCCGCAGATGATCTCATACCCGTCGGAAGTAGTGAATCTCCTGAAAGGCAGGGATTCTTCGCTCTTGTGTTTATCTTTGCTGTACGTCTGGCCGTTCTTCCTGGCATTAGCGATCTTCGCGGCATTACGGAGAGCTCTTGAAGATGCCTTGCCGGACTTGGCACGTCCGACCATCTTGTTGGGATCGCCGGTATTTATCGCTTTGTCTGTCTTGCGTGCGTTATTTGATGTGATCTCCTGTTTGACTTCCTCTTCGATTGCTTTGATATCATCTTCGCTGACGGATGAATCAACGGCAGTCTTAAGAGTCCTTAAGTAACGGAGAGCAAGTTCGTCTTCCTTGATATACTCTTCGGATATCTCTTTTTTACGCTTGGCTTTGCGCCATTTTTTGTAGTAATCCTGTGCATTGGAATTTGCATTGAGCGACGGATCTAACGGGATGGTTATCTCTGATGCGGGTTCGCTGTAGTAGTTAAGACATGTGACACTTGTTGCTTTTGGTCCGCATAAGTAACCATAGCTCAGGATGAGGTCACCGTAGAGTTTATAGATCTCGCATCTGCCGGCATCTTCAAGGTCGGCATTATGGATGTCATATTTACGTACGACTTTTGAGATGGCATTATTTATGATCTGCAGCATCCGCTGTTTGCGCATATCGAGATTAATGTTCTTCTCTTTAAGGTTATAGTATTCCTCGATGCACTCTGAGACTGAATCGAAAGACCTGACAGCCGGGTATCCTCCGTGGTTTAATACCGAGAATTCACATGCATCGCCATTACTGTCGAGGTAGAGGTATGTTTTGTAATCCCTGCCGGAGATCATGGAGAAGAACTTCCTGCATTCTTCAAGAAACCTGCTCTGCTGGCTTTGTGACAGATCTTTGTAGAGGCTGCGCTCGTCTATATCGCTGTTGATGCAGATGCCGCGGCACAGAACAGGGGACATTCCTTTGATGGAATTGAGCAGCGCTTTCGCGATCGGACGCCCTGACTCCTCCTCAAGGATAGGGGGAAGACCTTTATCTATTAGCGGCAGGCATTCATCCGGAAGCATCTTGTTCTGTGTCTGCGGATAGTCATAGATCCTGGCCGGCATGACCTCTCTTACACGGCTGATCTGAAAATCCACATGTATGGCAGAATCGAGGATCTTATTGTTGTCATTGACGAGGATGACGTTTGCAAACCTTCCCATCAATTCAACGATGAGGCGGAAAGTCTTCCTGTCGTGCAGTTCGTCCGTATTCTGGAGCTTGAATTCGATAAGACGCTCATAACCGGGATTGGTAACGGATATGATCTTGGATCCGGAGATGTATTTCCTGAGAAGCATGCAGAATGAGGGAGGCATCTTTGGATTATCTCTCGTGTTCTCCGTAAGATTGATATGAGGATCGCTGGGGAGGATAGAGACTAGGAGCTTCTTGATCCCCGAATAGCCTCTCAGGTGAAATATGAGCGTATGCTTGTCGGGTTGAAATACCTTGTCAATCCGGCAGCCGGTAAGACTTTCAGATAATTCATCAGATAACAACTGAAGAGTGATGCCGTCGACAGCCACGGTTTATACCTCTTTGTCAGTATTCTCTGACCTTTTCTCAGAGCCTAAGGAATAGATCATGATTATCAGCCATATAACGGCAGCGATGATGACCTCAATGCCGAGGAAAAGGAAGAAACGCTGATATGAATTCCAGGATATCAACAGATCCAGACCGACGATCACTGCGGAAATAAGGATCGTCATAACGGGTAAGAACGCCTTGGTCTTGGTAAAATAATGCCAGTAATCACCAAAGCCTACCTGTACGGCATCGTTCTTCTTTTTGTTTGCAGCATTCCTGGAAGCAGCAGAAGAAGAGGCAGACTTCCCGCCGGAAGAAGATCTCTTCCGGGTTGTTTGTGAAGGTTTCCTTCCGGAACTCGTACTCTTCTTCGGAGCAGCCATGATCAGCCGATATTCTCCTTTGCTTTGAGGAGCTTCTGGATCTTCTCGGTAGGATTGATCAGGTTGGACAGTGAAGCATCGTGGTTGATGGCATCGATAAGAAGTGCAACGAACTTCGCCATGTTGACATCTGCGAACCAGGGAGCCTTAAGTAGCTCAGGCCTTCTGTAGATAAGGTTGGTTGCAAACACCTTGCTGATGATGCCTTCCTGGTAAGCCTTGTCGAACCTGTCGATACCTTCGGTGAACAGACCGAAAGTAACAGCGCAGTAAACGTTCCTGGCGCCTCTGTCCTTCATGGCTCTTGCGATATCGAGCATTGAATCACCGGATGAGATCATGTCATCAACGATGAGGATGTCCATACCCTCAACAGAATCACCGAGGAACTCATGTGCGATGATGGGATTGCGTCCGTTAACGATAGTGGTATAGTCTCTTCTCTTATAGAAAGTTCCAAGAGGAACACCAAGGATTGATGCAAAGTACATTGCTCTGGGGATACCGCCTTCATCAGGGGAGATTACCATGAACTTGCCGTTAGTAAAGCTGAGGTCAGGGATCTGCTTATACATCTCCTTGATGATCTGGTAAGTAGGATTAAGGCTCTCAAAGCCGGACAGAGGGATGGCATTTGCAACTCTCTCGTCGTGCGCATCGAAAGTGATGATGTTGGCAACACCCAGATTATAGAGTTCTTCCAAAGCGAAAGCGCAGTCCAGGGACTCTCTGGAATTCCTCTTGTGTTGACGGCTCTCGTAAAGGAAAGGCATGATAACATTGATCCTTCTCGACTTGCCTGAGCAGGCGAGGATGACTCTCTTAAGATCCTGGTAGTGATCATCAGGACTCATCCTGTTCTCGAGACCGTACATCTTGTAGGTGCAGGAGCAGTTCATAACGTCGCTGACGATGTAGAGGTCATGGCCTCTTACCGTGTTCTTGATAACAGCTTTGCCTTCACCGGATGAGAATCTCGTATTGTCAACGTCGATCCTGTAATCCTCACGGTAGAAACCGGGATATCTGGAAACGAATTCCTCTTCCTGATACTCGGAACGTCTCTTGTTGAGATAGAAGTTGACCTTCTCCGTAAACTCCGTGCTTCCCTTAAGTGCGATAAGTCCAATGGGACCTACTGGATCCATCGGGTTCTCACCGTATTGATTGTAGCGGGAATAGGCTTTCTCATCTGCTGCTGAAGTCATGTTGTTACCAACCTTTCTTTGTTATCATTATCAGTCATTAAAATCATCGAAGATCTCACCGATCCTCATCTGGGTTACAAAATCGTGCAGTCTCTGTGTGGAGTGCATAAGGTCATATACGGATTCATCAACGTTAAGTCCGTCAATGATCCTGGCGACGTAAGGGACCATGTCAGCGTCGTAATACCAGTCACGGGAGAGAACCTCTTCGCTCCTGTAGATCAGGTTTGTGCATACGACAGCCTTGATCGTTCCTTCCGCATAAGCTTCATCAAATCTCTTCAATCCGTCCGTGAACAGACCGAAAGGTGAGATACAGTACACATCCTTGGCACCCATGTTCTTGAGCTTGGAGGCTGTGCGCAGCATCGTGCTGCCTGAATTGATCATGTCATCGATAAGGATGATATCCTTGCCTTCGACATCTTCACCTAAGAATCTGTAGCTCTTGATGGGGTGTTCTCCGTCTACCTTAGTCGTATAATCCCTGTCTCTGTAGAAGATGCCGAGGGGGAGAGACAAAGCCGATGAATAGAAGATCGCCCTTGATACACCCATCTCGTCAGGACTTACGACCATTGTTGCATTCTTGTCTATCTTGATGGATCCGAAATTGGACAGGAGGGTCGTCGTCAGCTTGTACTGTGACCTGGGCATCTCGATACCCATGAGGGGAACTGAATTCTGGATCCTCTCATCGTGCGGATCAAAGCAGATAAAATTGGCAACGCCGAGGTCATAAAGCTGCCTTAGCATTGCCGAACAATCAAGTGAAGCTCTGAGATTCTGTCTGGTCTCAGTTCTTCCTTCGTAGACAAACGGCATGATGATGTTGATCCTTCTTGCCTTGCCTACGCAGGTCGATACGATCCTCAAGAGATCCCTGTAGTGGTCATCGGGAGACATTATATGCTCTCCGTCGATCAATCTGATGCGGATATTGGGGGATACACAGTCAGTGATGATGAATACATCGTGACCTCTGACGCTCTCTCCCATGGAGAGCTTGCCCTCACCGGTCTGGAATCTGATGAGATCAGCATCGATGATATAGTCTGAACGCACATATCCGGGACGGTTGACATAAGGTGAAGCACATGTCTCGAGCCTCTTCTGTCTCTTCTGTGAAAGGATATTGCTTACGTTCTTGACAAATTCTTTGTTGGAAGTATGGCCAATGATGCCTATTGGCCCGATGGGTTCAAGCTTAATGCCGTTATAAGTAGAAGACGTCATGATTCACCCCTGCTTTCTTACTAATATAAGTATTGAACAAAAGAAAAAGTAATTCAATGTAAAAATGCACGAAATGAAGTATGTTAATAAGTCGATTTTTTGTCTTAGAAAACGAACTCGGTAACAGCATCACAAAGATCTTTGATACCTGATTTTTTGTCTGATGAGATGGCAAAAACAGAGCAACCCTCCTTAAAATCAAGGTGTTTTGCCATCATGGCTATCTGTTTTGAGACCTGCATCTTTGATAATTTGTCGCATTTTGTGAATACGACAAAATAGGGAAGACCGTTGTTGTTCAGGAACTCTATCATATTTATGTCATTTGTTGAGGGTTCATGTCTTATGTCGATCAGACACAGGACGAGATCGATATGTCTTCCGCTCCTGAAATAGTCGTCGCAGAGCTTCGAAAAGCGCTCTTTTACTTCTTTGGAAGCCTTTGCATAGCCATAACCGGGCAGGTCAGCGATCAGCAGTTTGCCGTCTGCCTCGAAATAAACGACCTCGCGCGTCTTACCGGGGGTCTGTGATACTCTTGCGAGCTTTCTGTTATCTGCAATGGCATTGACTAGGGAAGACTTGCCCACGTTGGATTTGCCGCACAGGACTATCTCGGGAAGTCCCTGATCAGGGCACTGTGATATGGTCGCCGCGACCTTAAGAAACTTTGTCTTTCTGTAATTGATCTCCATACGAATGATTTTACACTTTATCAGGCAAAAGCAAAATCGACAAATTGTTATATTTTCGTATTTTTTCGGAGCTTTTTGGCTGGGTTTTGCTGATAGGATGACCCCATGAGAAGGCGTAATGACATAGTTTGGGATAAGATAATGGAGCGGCCGGTCCTTCCTCTGGCGCTCTTTATGTCATGTGCACTGCTCATGACATATCTATTTGACAGCCTGATACCCCAGTGTGTGCTGGCACTTATGGTCTTCCTGGTCATGCTTAAAGAACGTGACAAGTGCGGGAAGTATATCATCTTAGTGATCCTTACGGTCTTTGTTACACTCTTCCTCGGTCTTATAATGGTCACAAGGCTTGATATATCTGCTGATGAGCGCTATTACATGGGAAATGCCAGGATCGACTCTATCGAGCACCGCCTGTCTGGCAAAGCCGTGTGCTATGTTACCCTTGATGACGGAGATACGGCTGTTATCTACGCTGACAAAGACCCTTTCTGGGATCCCGGGAGCACGATCGATATCCAGGGACGGCTGAAGACACCGCCCGGTGCTACTAATCCGGGACAATTCGACCTTAAACAGTACCTTAGAAGGCATGGGATCAACTATGTTCTGACTGTCACTGGTGATCCTGCGGCAACAGACAGCAATCTGATAGCAAAGATAGGTGGATATGCCGACAGGCTCCTTTTTGACTTCAGGAAGAAGATATATGCTTCTGTGTCAGATAGTATGGACAGCGATAATGCTCATCTGACGGCGGCATTATGCCTGGGTGATCCTTCGCTCATGTCAAAGGAAGCAAAAAGTGCTTTCAACCTCACTTCGTGTTCGCATCTGATCGCAGTCTCAGGAACACATTTCAATGCCATGATGACAGTTATCACTTTTGTGATCTCATCACTTGACAAAAAGAGGACAAAGCCAGCCGCGCTCTTGATGTGTCTGATGATAGCGCTCATCACGGGCTTTAAGGAGTCGGTAACAAGGGCTTTTGTGATGAACATCTGCATGATAATGTCAAGAGATAAGCTCTCAGGATTATCTATCGGAGTTATGGTGATGATGATCGCAGATCCTTTTGCTGTTATGTCACAGGGACTTCAGATGAGCGCTGCAGGGAGCTTTGGGATACTCTATTTCGCTCCGCCCGTGAGGAGGAGACTTATCCTGGGAGGAGTCAGCAAGGCGGTATCGGACACTATATCAGCTTCCGCCGGTGCTCACTTGGGACTTCTGCCGTTCTACGGGTTTTACGGGATGAGGATATCAGTGTTCAACTACCTTTGCCAGCTGTCAGGAGGCTTCGTAGTCACGGCCATCTGCATGATATTCATTCCTGTCATGCTCCTTGTATCGTTCAAGGCAACATTCGCGATCTATGGCCTTGAAGCGTTGACAGGACTTCTGTCGGGGCTCGTATCGGAATGCTCGTCTTTGTCATATCTGTCAGTTAACTGCGGCAGATACGGTAAATATGTCTTTGTTATCTTATATGCATTTATATTTGTGCTGTTCCTTCCTGACGGCGTGGTCAGGAAGATCCTTATCAGGCCATTACTGGCAGCTGCGGCCCTTGCTTGCGGCTTTGCCTTATACCGTTTTGTCTTTCCGCCTGCTGCTGAAGTCATCTTCCTTGACGTAGGCCAGGGAGATTGCTGTCTAATAATTGCGGGTGATCATGCGTTGATGATAGACGGAGGCAAACCGGAGAACGGTGAAGTCCTGGCTGATGTGCTGAACTGGTATGGCATAGACAGGCTTGATGCCGCCGTGATCTCACATTGGGACGATGATCATTACGGCGGAATATCATATCTGTACCGCGAAGGGAGGACAGATCACATCCTGGCACCCGTTGAATGCACGCTTTCCCCGTCAGATCCTGATCACATCGATAAGGTTGAAGTCCTGAGGACTGGCAGCAGTGTGAACTTTGACGGTGTCGAATGCGATGTACTCTGGCCCATAGCAGCTGTTGACGGCGGGAATGAGGATTCTCTTGTGATGATGGTCACGGCAGGAGGGTGTAAGATCCTTTTTACGGGTGATATCGGCGAGGAGACGGAACAAAAGCTCATCAGCCTTGGATCCATGGGAGACTGCGACATCCTCAAAGCCGCTCATCACGGCAGCAGATACTCTTCATGCAGGGATTTCATAAGATCGGTCTCACCTGAGGTTTGCGTCATATCCTGCGGCAGGCATAACAGTTACGGGCATCCCCATGGCGAAGTTGTGGAAATACTGAGCGAAAACTGTGTGAATGTCAGAAGGACCGATCTGGAGGGGGCAATATCGTTTGAAATAAATTGAACTTATTAGTATTCTATTATGGAAAGGAATATGTATGAATAAGACAAAGATCATTGCAATGCTGGCTATCCTTTCCTGCGTGCTCGCAGGGTGCAAGGATACCCCCGAAGAGACTACAACGATAAGGCAGACAGAGGCACCGCTTGCGCCGTCCACCGTGGCGACTACTTCCGTTCCGGCTGCGACGACCGGCGGCATACCGGAGATAACAGAGAACACATCAGTATTGTCTGAACCGACCCCCGGGGACATTACGGAGCCCATGATCCTGTCGGCCTTCAGCAATGCCAAGCTCAAGGTCGGTGATCTGTTCGATGCTAATGAGTTCATAAGCTATATCGACGATCATGACAGGAATCCTGTCCTGTCTGTCGAGACTCCTGTAGATACTACGACTCCCGGCGTTTATGAGACGGCGCTCATCGTTACCGATGCCAATGGCAATCAGGCAAGAAAGTCACTGACCGTGCGCGTGGTAACAGGGGAGGAGACCCCTACGCCCACACCTGAAGGCATGACACCGACTCCCACGCCTGTTCCCCAGCCTTCAAATCTTGATTTCAGTGAGTTCCGTTCGAGGTACAGCGGCGACATCGAGTACGGCATCGACGTGTCCAAGTGGCAGGGAGATGTTGATTTCGGCATGATCAAGCAGGAAGGCTGTTCGTTCGTCATCATCAAGGCGGGTACATATTACAAGGGCGAGTTTGTTTTTGACTCGATGTATGAACAGAACCTGGCAAATGCCAAAGCTGCAGGGCTTAAGGTAGGGCTTTATTACTACACGCCGATCACTACCGAGGCTGTCGTCAGAGACTGTGTCGATAAGATCTGTGAGTCTTTAAACGGAATCGAACTTGAACTGCCCATAGCTTATGACATGGAGCAGTGGAAGAGGTTCCAGCAGTACCATATCAATCTCCAGGATTTAAATGGTCTGTTCTATGCTTTCTGTGATGAATGTGAGAAATACGGCTATCAGGGAATGCTCTATAACAGTAAGAACAAGCTCGAGACAGTCTTTGATGCCAAGGATCACCCCGTCTGGCTCGCACATTATACGCGCACCACGACTTATGAAGGAGATTACATGCTCTGGCAGGTCAGCAATGTCGGAAGGATACCCGGCATTAACGGTGATGTCGATCTGAACATACTGTATAATAGGAACGGAGACGATCAAGGAGCTTAATATGGCCGGCAAATACATGGATGGCAAGGATTTTATGAAGGTCTTGGACGAGGATTGTTCCGGCGTCAGCCTTGTACTGCTCTTCGGAACCGAAGAATACTATATCGACAACTGTATCAAGGCAGTGAAGAAGGTGTTTCTGGCTCCAGGGAGCAGTGATATGGATCTTAATGTCATCCCGCAGGATTCCAAGGCTGATTTTGCCGAACTCGAAGGCCTGATCCAGATGCCTCCGTGGATGAGCCAGAAGCGCGTCATCATCTGCAGGAGCCAGTCGCTATACAATTCGGAATTCGGCGAGAAGGAAGAAGGGATCCTCAAGAATATCCCAAAGTCCTGCATCGTCGTTTTCGCGCCGGAGAAGGCAGAGAAGAACCGCAGGATAACGAAGTTTATCCTGAACAACGGAATAGCCTCTGAGATCAATCTTTTCCCGGATGAACAGCTTTCTGCGATAATCAAGAACAGCCTGAAGAAGGACAATATCGCGATTTCTGATGCCAACTGCGCTTCGCTTATCGCCAGGTGCGAGTCGAGGATGAGGCTTATATCATCTGAGATCGCCAAGATCAAGCTCTTTTGCGCCCAGACGGGCAAGACGGATATCACATATAATGACCTGGAAGATATGTGTCCTCCTGATCTTAATGCGAGCATATTCACCATAACCGACTGCTTTGGTTCGGGTAAGTGCGATAAGGCGTTAACGACTCTTAATTCACTGCTCATACGCAAGGAGCCGGTTCAGAAGCTGAGAGCCACGCTCATAACACATCTTAAGAGGCTTATCCTTGCGAAAGATATCAACAGCAGACAGGAACTTGCCGCCAAGACCAAGTTTTCGCCGTTTTATGCGGGCAAGCTTACTTCTCAGGCCAACGGGTTCACGATGGATCAGCTTACGGATCTCTTTATCAAAGCCCTGGAATCGGAATCTGATGTAAGACACGGGATTATGGAAGAGCGCACTTCTCTTGAGATCCTTATCGTCAAAGCTTCCGCGAGGAAGTAATGATTGACTGTAAAAGTGTTCTGACTTAAAATTATTCAGTTATATTATTTAATGGAGGAGACTGATCAATGGCAAAGATCGCTATGAAGACGCCTTTAGTCGAGATGGACGGCGACGAGATGACAAGGATCATCTGGAAGCAGATCAAGGATATATGCATCATTCCTTTCGTTGATCTTAAGACTGAGTATTTTGATCTCGGACTTGTTAACAGAGACAATACAAATGACCAGGTAACGATCGATTCGGCAAACAGGACAAAGGAACTCGGTGTTGCAGTAAAGTGTGCAACGATCACACCTAATGCACAGAGAATGACTGAATATAATCTGAAGGAGATGTGGAAGAGCCCTAACGGTACTATCAGGGCGATACTTGACGGAACCGTGTTCAGGTCTCCCATAATGATCGACGGGATCAAGCCTTTCGTATCATGCTGGAAGAAGCCCATCACCATTGCAAGGCATGCTTATGGCGATGTTTACAGAGATACGGAGTATGTTGTTGATGCTCCCGCGAGGGCAGAACTCGTTATCACGTACAAGGACGGAAGAACAGAGAAGCAGACGATCTTCGAGTTCGGTGACAGAGGCATCGTTGAAGGTCTCTACAATACTGATAAGTCTATCACGGCTTTTGCAAGATCATGTTTCAATTATGCGCTCGATGTGAAGATGCCGCTCTGGTTTGCGACCAAGGACACGATCTCCAAGAAGTATGATCACAGGTTCAAGGATATCTTCCAGGAGATCTATGATAATGAGTACAAGACTAAGTTCGAAGAGGCAGGCATCACATATTTCTATACGCTCATCGATGATGCGGTTGCACGCGTGATGCGTTCCGAGGGCGGTTTTGTCTGGGCTCTTAAGAATTACGACGGCGACGTAATGAGCGATATGCTCGCGTCTGCCTGCGGTTCCCTTGCCATGATGACTTCAGTCCTCGTATCACCTGACGGCAAGTACGAGTATGAAGCTGCACACGGTACGGTAACAAGACATTACTACAGATACCTTAAGGGAGAGACAACATCCACTAACCCGATGGCTACTCTCTTTGCATGGACAGGAGCTCTTCGCAAGAGGGCTCAGCTTGACGGACTTGCTGATCTTGAGGCATTTGCAGACAAGCTCGAGAAGGCATCTATCGACACTATCGAGTCGGGCATCATCACAGGAGACCTTAACAGTCTTCTCGATCATCCCAATAAACAGGTTGTTAATACAGAAGATTTCCTTAAAGCAGTCGCTTCAAGGATCTGATCACGATACGGAGGAAACAAAATGAGTTATTACGAGACATGGATGGACAGATCAGAGAATGCAGTCAATCAGCAGATCTATGTTCAGTACATCAATAATTACTATTCAATGGAGAAGGATGCTTATGAGAAGATCCTCTCAGCTTATCCTGAGAATTCCGAATACCTGAAGGGCAAGGCTGTAGTTCTTTCCAGGAAGCTCGGATTTGATGCTGATACCATGGACGTATTCCTTGGCTTCCTCGATGGCATCAAGTCATCTCTCAAGAACGGTGATGCACTTGAGCTCGAGACTGTCGATGATGAGACAGAACTCGACCTTGATATCGATTATGAGAAGCTCTACTACAACATGCGTGATGCCAAGGCACAGTGGCTGTTCAAGCTTCCCGCATGGAAGCATATCCTGTCTGATAACCAGATCGCAGACATCACGAGGGAATACCGCGATGCAAACATCGCTCATGCGCAGAATATCGGACGTAACGATCCCTGCCCCTGCGGTTCAGGCAAGAAGTACAAGAAGTGCTGCGGTAAGAACGCATAATATCTGATCAAGATAATCAGCCGTGAGGATCAAGAAGCTTCTGACATCAAGGTGGTTTGTAATAGGTGCTGTTGTACTTGTTTTGGCAGCAGTAATCATTCTTGGTGCGCTTCCCGGAAGTCCGATTAATTTCGGTAAGATCGGAAATGGCTTGGGAGGTATCTTTAAGCCGGTCCAGAATGTTGTCAGGAATATCGGACAGTCTTTCGACGATTTTCACAGTGCCGTATTTGACGGGATCGCGATCAGGAAGGAGAACGAAGAACTCCGGAGCGAGATCGCACAGCTTCAGTATAAGCTCAGGCAGAACACCGAAGCTGCCATAAGGTACGAAGAACTTAAGGATGCATTCCACATCAAGGACAACTTCAGTAATTTCGATGTGTATGGTGCGCCAGTGCTGTCGACCGAGGCCGATGAATGGTTTTCATCGGTTAGAGTCGGTGTTGGCAAGGATAACGGCCTTGAGCTCAATCAGGGTCTGTCTTATGTGGTAGTTGACGTTAAGATGAACCTTGTAGGCAGGGTTATCGAAGTATCAGATTCAGAGTCAAGGATCCTTCCCATCATCCATGAAGGTTTTGCGGTAAGCTGCAAGGTCAATACCGTTAACGGTTCCAATTTCCTTCTTACCGGCAATACGGCTCTCAAGACGGATGGTAACTGCATCCTTACTGCGATCGATCCCAATAACATTCCTGAAGTCGGTTCTGAGATCGTTACTTCAGGTGAAGGCGGGCTTTTCCCGGAGGGAATACCCGTAGGTAAGGTGATCTCAGTTGATACATCTAATCCCATGAATGTTACTGCTGTCCTCGAGCCTTATTCATCCATCGGCAGGCTGCAGGATGTCTTTATCCTCGTTCCGCTTGCCGAAGAGTCTCAGAAAACTGATGCTGCCCCGCAAACTGCGGCTGCAACGGAACCGGAGGGGTGAGATGAAGCTCGACAGCATTCCCGTCCGTAAGATCATTGTATATCTGATTTGTATCCTCCTGCTTCCGTCGATCCAGGTCACGATGTCTCATCATATCTCGTTCTGGGGGAATACTGCTGATCTTATGCTGGTCTTTGCAGTCCTCACGGGATTTCTATACGGATTTTATGAAGGCATAATCGTCGGCGGTATCATGGGGATCGCAAGAGATGTCCTGTCCGCACCCATCATTCCGGGACATGAAGGCTCTTTGTCGGTAGCTTTTGGCATCGGCATTCTCGTGCTGTTCCTGGGGGGCGCTTTCGGCGCTGTCTTCTTCGAGGGCAGGACAAAGCGCAATCTTCCGTTAGGGATACTTGCTGTCCTTTGCTACACTGTCATATACAAGGTGGTAGGCCATCTTACCGTCTCGTTGTGGGAGAACCTTATGGCCGGATTACCGTATAATGTCAGTATTGGAACTATCTTAAAGACATCGATCCTTCCTCAGCTCCTTTTGAACGGCATAGCTTCCGTATTGATCTTCTTCGTGCTCAAGCTTGCAAGACCGATCGAGAAGAGGGGAAGGAATAAAAAAGAATTAACGTATGGGGAGAGTGGAAATTGGCTGACGATCTGAGACATAATGATTTCGGTGCGTTTGATTCCCATCGTGACGGAAACGGGGACAGGCAGAAGCCCGGATTCTTTGAGATGATCAAGTCTGTTGTCACTAACAGATTCTTTGATCTCGGTCTCATCTTTACCGTGTTTGGAGTGATCATCTTCTTTATGACCACGGCACTTCAGTTCTCGGATTACCAGAATACCATTTCGGTAGCTTCCAAGGGCGTTCCGCGGCAGATAACCGTAAATGCTCCGAGAGGCGACATCTACGACAGGAACGGGATACTCCTTGCCTCCAGCACATCCTATAACGTCATCTATATCGCTAATGCTGATCTCAGTGATGAAGACCTCAATAAGGAATGCCTGGAATTAAGCTATCTCTTCGATGAGTATAACTGCACGACCGTATCGGCACTTGATGAGTATATGCTCGTTCATCCGGGCGAGCATTCAACCTATGAATTCGTCAAGGAAGAGGATGATATCAAGCTGTGGCAGACAGATGCAAATCTGTTTGCTCTTGAGGACTTTGTACAGGGAATCATAGTTACTTATTCGGATAAATACGTTAAGACTGATCCGGAAGTGTTCTTCCTCTATCTCAGAAGGCTCTTTAAGGTGGATACTAGCTACTCTGTTGAAGAAGCTTACAGGATCATAAAGATGAGATATCAGATCTTCAAGGATAACTGGATGTTCCAGAAAGGAAATCCCGTCCAGATCGCTTCGGATTGTCCTGATGATCTTATTGCCTTGCTGAATGAACAGAATTATCACTATGTTGGTATCGTCACGGGTAAAGAGTATGCAAGGACATATTCTCCTTGGGCGCTTTATTCCTGCCACGTGCTTGGCTATGTAGGTCAGATCTCGCAGGAATCATATGCGCAGCTTCAGGATTTTGGATATACGAGCAACGACATGGTGGGCAAATCCGGTGTCGAGGCCCAGATGGAACGTTATCTGCACGGCAATTCAGGAACGTCTGCTTATAACATCTGGACACCTGAAGAGACAGACGGTGCATTCTTCCCGTCACAGTACGGTACACCTGCTGTTCCGGGAGCAACTGTCAACCTTACTATAGATTCCAAACTGCAGGAAGTAGGTACTACAGCTCTCAAGGACTATATCGCTGAGGCTTCGAAAGCTGCTGCCAGGAAGGGCTACAAGTCTGCGAGTTCCGGCGCCTTCGTTATGATGGACGTTAACACCGGTGCCGTATTGGCAATGGGCTCTTATCCCAACTATGACCCCAACGATTTCATCCTTGCAAACTATAACGATCCCCAGGCAATGGAGCAGGTTAAGTATTATCTCGGGATCGATGAATATGAAGAGATAACAGCTCAGGATCTCCCGTTGTGGAACAGAGCCATTATGTCAATGTATGCTCCCGGATCAACATTTAAGCCTATCACGGCTCTTGCTGCTCTGGAGGAGAATGTCATCACTCCCAAGCATAACAGTATCGAGTGTGAGAGCCCTATCGACATCGGCGGGTGGATCTTCAAATGCCTTGAGTATCCGTATTCAGGCCACGGGATCTTAAGCCTCGACAGTGCCATGGCTACATCTTGTAATATCTACTTTATGAAGCTTGGCGTTGAGACCGGTATCGACTATATTTCGAGGATGGCTCTGAAGTTCGGTCTCGGCGTTAAGACAGGTATCGATATTCCGGGTGAGATATCAGGTGTTGTAGCGAGCCGTGAGACGAAGAGGCTCCTTCACGAGTCAGAGTATGACAGGACATGGTTCCCGGCAAATACCGCGCAGTCATCGATCGGTCAGTTTGATAACTGTTTTACGATCCTTCAGCTCTGCAGGTATACTTCCGGCGTTGCTACGAACAAGCTGGTTACTCCTTATGTTATCGATAACGTAGTGGCTGCGGACGGATCGATCCTGTATAAGGGCGGCGGGGAAGCAGTAGATATCGGTATCAAGGACGAGAACATCAAGGCTGTCAGGAAGGCGATGAGGTGTGTTGTTACGGGTACATCTTCATGGGCAAGTACTGCACAGCGCCAGTTCCGTGATTTCCCGGTTGAAGTAGTATGTAAGACAGGTACAGCCGAGACCGGTTACGAAGAGAAGCGTAAAGAGTATTCCAACGGACTCTTCATCTGCTATGCGCCCAAAGACGATCCCAAGGTCGCGATCGCTCTCGTTGTCGAGAAAGGTGAGTGGGGTTCATATACCATCGTCATCGCAAAGAAACTGCTCGCAGCATATTTCAACACTGATATCGATTCAACCACGAAACCAATCGAGAACTATCCTACGCCCGGCGATGTTTTGGATTCGATTACTCCGACAGAAGGTTGACAATTAGTCACTGCTACATAAAAATCACTCTTTTTTAGTCAATATACACAAACAAATTGTTTATTTGTAACTGTTATAATAGTAATGTGACTAAATATGTGGAGGCCTTTATGAAGATTGTGCTGATGGCAGATAACCGTAAGACCGAGCTTCTTGTGAATTTTTGTATCGCATACAAACATCTTCTCAGCAAACATCAGCTTATCGCAGCTTACAATACGGCCAAACTGCTTCGTGATGCCGTAAGTCTTGATATCTCAGGTTTGTCGGTTGATTATGAGAGCGGTTCAGAGCAATTGGCTTCACGTGCTGAGTTCGATGAGATCGATGCAGTGATCTATCTGCGTGACGGCAGGCTTGGCAACAACAATAAGAACAGTGATCTTCTGAATGTCTGTGATATCAACAACATTCCGTATTCCACCAATATCGCTACTGCCGAGATGCTCATACTCGCGATCGATCAGGGCGATCTTGACTACAGATCCTGGAATAAGTCATCCGCAGGCTGATCTAATGAATATCATCACTTTGCCTTATGGGCCGCTTCAATCCAATATGTATATCATTTTGGGTGAGAGCGGCTTTTATATCGTAGATCCGTCAGTAGGCCCTGATATGGTGTCAAGGAAGTGTCCGTCACTTGATGTATCGACCCTTAAGGCCGTTCTGATCACTCACGGACATTATGACCACATCAGTTCGGTCTTCGAATGGATCAAGGATTTTCCAGAGACGAAGCTATTTATGTCTGATAAGGATACCGGGCTCCTGTCTGATCCGCAGAGCAACTGCTCATTTTTTATTGGTAACGGCAGCGATTATTCTTTTGTTTCTTCAGATGTTGCAGGGCTTGCTTTGTGGTCTTCGTCTGATGATCAGTTTGAGATAAGAGCGGTTCCTACGCCCGGTCACACATCAGGCTCCGTAACCTTTGACGTCAAGGACAGGAAGGATGGGTCAAGAGCTCTGTTTACCGGTGATACGGTCTTTGCAGGATCGATAGGCAGGACAGATTTCCCGTCCGGTAACATCAGTGAGATGTATGCTTCCATCGATATCATCAAAAAGTATCCTGACGAACTGCCAATATATCCCGGTCACGGTCCCTCCAGCACTATCGGGTACGAGAAGAAGACTAATCCATTTTTTCTTTGATATTTGAAAAATACGAAACGATACGGTTTTTTCCGATTTTCGTATTTTTTCGTAGCTTTTTTGAGCTCATAAGCTAGTACAATCTCTTTACTTAAATGTAAGGAGGTATGGTTTGATGGGTTCAACATTGGAAAATGCAATTGTTATGTCGATCGTTCTTACGGTACTGGTGATACTTGTTACAGGTCCGGAGGATATCAGTCTCAGAACGCTTGATGACTGCCGTTACGGTATGGAAGAGATCGAATTCATGACAGGTGATTCAGATGTTATCAGGCATAAGGAGTTCCGTAAAGTACAGGTTACTGATACAAGTCCTGAGCGAATGTGTACCTTCCTGCAGGGATTATCGGATAATTACAGGCTCATTTATCAGAGCGGGGAAGATCTTTTGGGAGGGGACTAACCATGAAACTTGTCAGACGGAAGAATAAATACGGGTCGGGAACTGTCTTTATCGCGCTCATACTTGCTGCAGTCGTGATAGTCGAATGTACTTATCTTGCTTTTGTTATCGACCTGGACAGAAGGATGAATGTGGCAAGGGCACTCAAATGTGAAGCTGAATCGATACTTGCAGGTTATGACAGGGATCTTTTGGCCATGTACGGATTATACGGTTTTGATGCAGGAGAAGTCGATGACAAGGTGTTCAGGGATGTTCTGGATCCGGGGATCGGTGACATGGAACTTACACTTGATAAGGTCTATACGATCGATAATGACTCCCTTGATAAAGCCATAGCGAGTTATTATGCATACAGGACTATCGGGATAAGCACCACGGTCTTTGCCGAGCAGTTCAAGCCTATCCTTGAGGAACTCGACAAGAGCGGCGTGATCGGAAAGATCAAGGAATACAGGGAAAGCGGTGCTGCTCCGTATGTTCAGGAGATCCTCGAGGGTGCGGGAGATGTAGGGTCGTATCTTGAGGATAACGATGATATCGATCTGTCAGGACTTAAGAACATCACTTCACTGATCGATGACAGCAAGGATGACGTAACTGATCTCGGTACCGGAAGTGATGTGTTCGATCTGGATCTGTTTACGGAAAACATCAGCAGGCTTGAGACACTTTCCGATATGGTGAGCGACAAGGCATCTGGCAATACGGATCATCCGCTTATCGCTCATTATGCTGCATATAATTTTGACTGTTATCTCGAGAACGGCAGCGATCCCTCGATAATAGGCATTGATTTCGGAAAGATACACGGCAGTGAAGAGTATGATTCAGAGAATATCCTGATGGGAACGAGCGGAAAGGGCGGCAGTGTAGGTGTTGGCGCCGTCTGTACTTTCGCGCTTCACGTTATCTCATCGGTAAAGTTTCTTGAGATCTATCTGAACACGGAGAAAAGACAGCAATACAAAAACATCGCCGAGGCAGTTGCTGTCATCCTGGCTGCCGTCTCTGATGGCACGATCGATATCAACCCGGATGTCCTTATGGTGATCATGATAATAACCGTTGCGATGTGCAAGGGGTTCAAAGAAGCAAAAAAGGTCAGGAACGGTGAGAAAGTGCCGCTGCTCGAGATCAAGGGCAAAGAATATGTCTATCTCGGCTACAGGGACTTCATGTATGCCTTGATGCTCCTCGTTCCGGATGGACTCCTTCTTAAGCGGATGAATAAGACGCTTGTCAAGGATTTCGGAGTGTTTGGAACGGGTATCAGGGTAAAAACAAGATACAGAGGTACGGATTATGACTATACGGACACATATGAATTATACGGATGACAGGAAAGGTTCTACGGCTCTTGAGACTGCGGTCGCTATGTCAGCTGCATTGATCTTTATCTGCTCTATTGTAAGCATCATCGTATTCCGCAGGGCAGAGATACTCATGCAGCGTTCGCTTGTCCAGGCATGCGAAGAGATAAGTCTGGTACCGCCTCTTCAGATCCCCGCAGCAGATGCGGTAAGTACTCTCATCAACCTCTTTCCTGATAAGAAAGCAGGAAACATGAAGGGAGCAGAAGTGCTCAAAAAGGTAGGTTCGGTACTGATAGGTGTTGATGCTTATACGGATAATGCGCTGGAGAACATCATCCTGGAGAATACTCTGGCACATACGGTCGCCAATAAGGTCAGATCCGGCTATATCGCGCGCAACAAAGGGTCCGATCATTTTGTTCCGGATATGATCGACGTTGACCTTAATATCGACAGGACTCATCATGTGATGGAGGTTGAATGCAATTATACAGTAGTCACGCTTGCGGGCAATATCAGGCGTACCCTGTATCAGACTGTGCCGATGTACGGAAGGTTTGAATTCTATTTCAGGGACAGTTCAAAAGGGGAGGACGACGATATCTGGAGCAAGGATAACTTTACACGCGGCGAGTATTTCCTGGAACAGCAAGGTTCAAACCTGCCCAAGACCTTTCCTGTCATAAACAGTTTTCAGGGGGGTACCGCACGTTCCATTGTGAGCGTGGATCTGACGGCTCCGACATACAGTTCTTCCGGGAGGATACGGCAACTCCTTGCATCAGAGATCGATAAGCTCTCTTCCTTTAGCGGTGCAGACGTGATCATAGACGGAAAGAGATATAAGGTAAAAGGTCAGGACATAAGGAAAAAAGTCCTGACGGTCATTATCCCGTCCAATTCGCCTCAGACTGCAAAACAGACGGCAGAAGCGATGAAGAGTTATGCTTCGCTTCACAATATCACCATGAAGATCGTTGTATACGGCAATTCAAAACGGTATGAGTGACAATATTATAATAATTATATTTGTAATAATCGTTCTGTTGCGTTATCATTAGAAAGATTGTATGTTAGGAGGATCATGCTTTGAAGAATAATTCTTCGGTCAGAAGCCCAAAACTGGCTGGATCAGCAGTCAGGACCAATGCCGACCTGAGCCTTGGTGATACATTGCGCAAGGCGAAGAAGGATCTCTTTTTTGCGAGATGTATCTACGGAATGCTCTTCGTCCTGCTGGTTACCGGTATCGTTCTGTTCTTTGTGTTTGGTTATGCAGAGGACATCGTTGACTGGTTCTACAGCATAATGGGCTAACAGCAAACGGAGGTTCGTGATGAACAGCAACAGTGAGTTTATCGGATCTCTCAGTGAAGAAGAGCGTTCGGATCTTGTAAACCTCTACTCTGCGATCCTGACGATGGAGGATACGGATGAGATGCATGAATTCTTATCGGATCTATGCTCTGTCAATGAACTCAGGTCGATGCTGCACAGATGGCAGATAGTCCTGGGGATCGACAAGGGAATGAGCTACGAAGAGATAATAAGGCATCTTACGCCGGCAGACGGATCAGGTAAGGGAACGGTCAGTTCTACGACGATATCAAGAGTCAAGAACTGCTACGTGAGAGAAGGAAGCGGTTACAGGACTGCACTTAACAGACTTAGAAATACAAATTTTATTGATAATGAGGTGAATGAATGAGCATTTTTGGCACACACAGCACGAGAGAGATCAAGAGGATCAAGCCTATCGTTAACAAGGTCCTTGCCTTGGATGAAGAGTATTCGAAGCTTTCCGATTCTGAACTCAGACATAAGACCGTCGAGTTCAAGGAGCGTCTTGCTAACGGCGAGACACTGGATGATCTTATCCCTGAGGCATTTGCAACAGTAAGAGAAGCTTCACAGCGAGTTCTCGGCATGAAGCCCTACGAAGTCCAGGTCATCGGCGGCATCGTACTCCATCAGGGAAGGATCGCCGAGATGAAGACAGGTGAAGGTAAGACTCTCGTGGCAACAATGCCTGTATACCTTAATGCTCTTACCGGTCGCGGTGTTCATGTCGTAACAGTTAACGACTACCTCGCTAAGCGTGACAGTGAGTGGATGGGTAAGATCTACAAGTTCCTTGGAATGACAGTAGGTCTCATCATCCACGATATCCCCAACAAGGACCGTAAAGGCATGTACGCTTGTGATATCGTTTACGGAACAAATAATGAATTCGGTTTTGACTACCTCAGGGACAACATGGTAGTCAGCAAGGACCAGATAGTTCAGCGCGATCACTACTATGCGATCGTCGACGAGGTCGACAGTATCCTTATCGATGAAGCGAGAACTCCTCTCATCATCTCAGGCAGGGGTTCTGAGTCTTCAAGCCTCTATCAGGAAGCCGACAGGTTCGTCAGGACATTGAAGCAGTTCGTAGTTACCGAGACTGATGATAAGGTCGATATGGATGAGATCGTCGGTGATGCTGACTATGTAACTGACGAGAAGGCAAATACTTCAGTCCTTACCAAGAACGGTATTGCAAAGGCTGAGAAGTTCTTCAACATCGAGAACCTCTCTGACCCTGACAATTTCCAGTATCAGCACTATATCAATAACGCTCTCAAGGCTCACGGCAACTTCAAGCGTGACCAGAAGTACATCGTTCAGGACGGCGAAGTTATCATCGTTGACGACTTTACAGGCCGTCTCATGCCGGGCAGACGTTACAGTGACGGTCTGCATCAGGCCATCGAAGCGAAAGAAGGCGTTAAGGTTGCCAGCGAGAACAGAACGCTTGCTACGATCACTTTCCAGAATTTCTTCCGTCTGTACCAGAAGCTTTCAGGTATGACCGGTACAGCTTATACAGAGGAAGCTGAGTTCAGGCAGATCTATGAGCTTGACGTTATCCAGATCCCTACAAACAAGCCGATCCAGAGGATCGATGAAGTCGACTCGGTATTTAAGAACATGAAGCTTAAGTACTCCGCTGTTCTCAAGGCTGTTAAGGAAGCCAATGACAAAGGGCAGCCTGTTCTTGTAGGTACTGTTAACGTTGATAAGTCAGAGTTCCTAAGCAAGGCTTTCACCAAGTACGGTATAAAGCATAATGTGCTCAATGCTAAGAACCATATGAGAGAGGCTGAGATCATCGCACAGGCAGGCCGTAAAGGTGCGGTTACGATCGCGACCAACATGGCAGGACGTGGTACCGATATCCTTCTCGGCGGTAATGCTGAGTTCATGGCTAAGCAGGAGATGAGCAGACTCGGATATGAGGAAGATATGATCGAAGCATCTACAGCTCATAACGAGACTGATGATGAACTCGTTCTTGAAGCAAGGAAGAAGTTCTCCGAGCTCGAAGCAAAGTTCAAAGCAGAGATCGAACCGGAGGCAGAGGAAGTAAGGAAGCTTGGAGGCTTGTTTATCATAGGTACTGAGAGACATGAATCAAGACGTATCGATAATCAGCTCAAGGGACGTGCAGGACGTCAGGGTGACCCTGGTAAGTCCAAGTTCTTCCTCTCTCTTGAAGATGACCTCCTGAGGATCTTCGGCGGCGACAGGATCACAAGCCTCGCCGAGAGCTGGGGTGTTGATGAGATCCAGGTCAAGACTCTTGGCAAAATGATAGATTCAGCCCAGAAGAAGCTTGAAGCAATGCACTTCGGATCACGTAAGAATGTCCTCGAATATGATGATGTTAACAACGTTCAGCGTACTATCACATATAAGCAGAGAAGGCAGATCATCGACGGTGAGGATGTACATGACATCTTCATGAACATGATTGAAGTAGTTGCAGACAGGATCGTCGGTTCATTCTCTCTTGACGGTGTCATCACCGGAAGCGAGCGTTATGCTCTTGCTATGAAGCTCACTGATGAGTTCGGTGATCTTCCGGTCATTAATGATATCAAGGGTGAAGGTGAACTTCCTGATTATGATGATCTTGTTGCCAAGATCACAGAGGAAGCAAAAGAAGTCATCTCACGCAAGGAGAACGAGATCTCCTCAGAAGTCTTCCGTGATGCTGAGAGAGCTATCCTCCTCAGGACCGTTGACCTTAAGTGGATGGATCACATCGACGCGATGGATCAGCTCTCCAATGCCATCAGGATGAGATCCGTAGGTCAGCATGACCCTGTTGTTGAGTACAAGCGTGAAGGCTCCGAGATGTTCGAAGAGATGAACGAGGCTATCCAGAATGATGCTGTCCAGATGCTCATGAAGGCTAACTTCACACCTGAGAAGAGGATCGTCAACAAGGCTGCTGCAGAAGTCAAGGAAGCCAGGAAGGCTGATGCCGCTCCCATGAAGGCAGAGCAGGTAGAGGGTGCTGCTAATAACAGTGCACCTTCACAGCCCATCAGAAGAGCTGCAGGAACTGTCGGCCGTAATGATCCCTGTCCTTGCGGAAGCGGCAAGAAGTATAAGAACTGCTGCGGAAAGAACGAGTGATCATGATCGGGAACAAGACTGAGTACCTCAATGCCATAGACAGAGCAAGTGAGTTTATTGCTGCTTCCTGCAGCAGTAAGCCTCAGATCTGCATTGTATTGGGATCAGGTCTTGGCAAACTCGCTTCTTTATGCGAGATCGATAAGGAGATCCCTTATACGGACATACCCGGTTTCCCCGTAAGCACGGCACCTGGTCACGCTGGAAGGCTCTACATTGCCGAAGTATCCGGTAAACGCTGCTACATGCTCGGTGGAAGATTTCATTACTATGAGGGTTATGACCCGGAGATAATTACATTCTATGTGCGTGTTATGGCAAGGCTGGGCGTTAAGACGCTCGTGCTTACAAATGCGGCAGGAGGGATCCTGGAATGTGGTGAAGTCCCCTGCCTTATGATCATCGAGGATCATATATCCTTCCTCGCCGAAAGTCCGCTCCGCGGTGCTAATCTTGATGCTTTCGGTGTGAGATTCCCTGATCAGACCCATGTTTATGATCAGGAGTATATCGGGATGCTCGAAGAATGTGCTGATACTCTCGGTATCAATGTCCTTAAAGGCATCTATGCATATACCAGAGGTCCCCAGTATGAGACTCCTGCTGAGATCAGGGCGCTTAAGACACTTGGAGCTGATGCCGTCGGAATGAGTACTGTTCCTGAGGCGATCGCTGCTTCGCACTGCGGTATGAGAGTTGCTGCCGTATCATGCATATCGAATCTTGCGGCAGGTATCTCAAAGACTCCGCTGTCAGAGGAAGAAGTGCTTCAGATGGCTGACAGGATCTCGAATGATGACTGTGCACTTATAAAGGAATTTATTAAAAGATTATAATTTACGGAGGCTTTCCATGGATATTCCTCAGTATGACATCAAAGACATAGCGCTCGCGCCTTACGGTTACGAGAAGATAGAATGGGCATACCGTAATATGCCTGTTTTAAGGGCGATAGAAGAAGAACTTATCAGGGAACAGCCTTTTAAGGGATTGAAGATCTCTGTCTCTGTTCATGTTGAAGCCAAGACAGCATGCCTTGCAAGGGCTTTGGCAAGAGGCGGTGCTGATGTGGCTCTTACCGGATGTAATCCGCTGTCTACCCAGGATGATGTCGCGGCAGCTCTTGCCGATTCAGGAATGCATGTATATACGGTACATGGCGACAATGAGGAAGATTACATAAAGCATCTCAAGATGGCCCTGTCTTTTGGACCTGACATCGTCATCGATGACGGTGGTGATTTCTGCATGCTCCTTCACTCAGACATGAAGCATCTCGTTCCCAACATATTGGGCGGATGCGAAGAGACGACTACAGGTGTTCACAGACTTGAGATCCTTAAGAAAGAAGGTAAGCTCAGTTATCCTGTCATCGCAGTTAATGATGCAAGATGCAAGCACCTGTTCGATAACAGATTTGGCACGGGGCAATCAGTATGGACTGCTATCATGGCAACAACAAACCTCGTAGTTGCAGGTAAGACGGTCGTTGTCGCCGGTTTTGGAATGTGCGGCAAAGGTGTCGCCATGAGAGCCAAGGGATTGGGAGCCAAGGTAATAGTAACTGAGATCGATCCAGTTAAGGCATGTGAAGCAATAATGGAAGGCTATTCTGTCATGACAATGGATGAAGCTGCTCCTTTAGGTGATGTCTTTGTTACAGTTACAGGCTGTAAAGATGTTATTGTGGGCAGGCATTTCGCTATGATGAAAGACGGCGCCATCTGCTGTAATGCCGGACATTTCGACTGTGAGGTCAATGTTAAGGAATTATCAGAGATATCTGTCTCACAAAAAGAATTGAGACATAATATAATCGGATATGAGCTGAAGAACGGAAGGACTGTCTGCATCATTGCGGAGGGAAGACTTGTAAATCTTGCTTCCGGCGACGGACACCCAGTGGAGATTATGGACATGAGCTTCGCTCTTCAGGCACAGTCCGCAAGATACATTGCCGCCAATGGCAGGGATCTTGCAATAGATGTGTATCAGACGCCCGAAGTTATCGATAACAGAGTGGCTGAGATACTGCTTGATACAAAAGGAATATCGATAGACAGACTTACGGAAGAACAGGAAAGATATGTAAATTCCTGGGATTTCTGAATTGTTGTTTCTGTTGTGCAACATTTCGGCTTGCTGAATTGTATCAATGACAGAAACACAATGGAGGTATAAAGAGATGAAGAAGATTATCGTACTTATATTATCCTGTTCAATGCTGCTGGCACTTGCTGCATGTAATAAGAATACGGCGGGTTCTGAAGCAAGTGTCTCATCAGACGTTGAACAGAGTGCAAGTCAGCAGAGCATGGGTATCCCCAATCCCTGGACTGAACAGAGCGATATCGCTGCTGCCAACAAAGCCTGCGGTATGAACATCGTCTTTCCTGATGAGCTTAAGGGTGCAGACACCGCCTTCAGGACGATGGATGACAAGATGATCGAAGTCACCGGGATGTTCTGTGATACGGGTCTGACTTTCAGGGCTATGAAGGGCGATAAGGCAGAGGATATCTCAGGTGATTACAATGAGTATTCTGCTTTGAACGAACAGAAGTTCAAAGGACTGACGGTATTCTCCAGATCGAACAGCAATGATACTGCTGATGTAGTATACTGGAATGACGGAACCAACAACTATAGTGTGGTCTTTGGTTCGCCGATTAGTCTCGAGTCGGTCAACGACATTCTCGATTCACTGATCACTGCAAATTCGCAGGCGTATTGATCACAGGAGTAAGGAGATCAGACATAAATAAGTGTTGAGCATTGCATTAAATAACCCGCTATATCAGTTTGTAACATTCATAAGAGCAGCATTTATGTCTGATGCTGCAGCGGGTTATCCTACCGCGATCGCTGACGATATCTCGTTAACGGCGGCAAGGCTCATGGATACATATGGCAACCAGATCCTAAGATTTGCTTACACATATGTACACAATTATGAAGATGCAGAAGACATCCTTCAGGAGACGCTTATTTCTTACATGAGGACGGCACCTGTCTTTGAGAATGAGAAGCACGAGAAATCATGGCTTTTTACAGTTGCCGCAAATCATTCTAAGAACAAGATAAAGTCAAACAATCTCAGGCGTGCAGATGAGCTGAACGAAGAATTGGTCGCTGAGAAGAAGGAAGACCTGTCATATCTGTGGGAGGCCGTGAAGAGCCTTCCGGATGACTATAGAGAAGTAATACACCTGTTCTATCAGGAGGATTATACAACAGCCCAGATCGCACAGGTGCTCAAGAGAAGAGAATCTACGGTAAGGTCTCAGCTGAAGCGCGCAAGGGATAAGCTTAAAGAGATTTTGAAGGAGAATTACGACCTTGGATAATAAGTATAAACAGCTTATGGATAATGTCGAAGTGTCCGATGAGATGCGTCAGCGTATTCTCCAAAACATTGGAGAGATGGATCTTAAGCCGAGAGCTTCACGTATAAGTCCCGTTAATGCAAGGCGCAAAGCTACTGTAAGCAGGATAATCGGAATTGTTGCTGCGGCCGGTATAGTCCTTGCTGTTGGCGGAGTTGTGCTTCTGCGCTATGCTTCTTTTGGAGCCACTAAGTCTGCAGAAGCAAAAAAGAATGATACGGGACATCCGACCGTTGCCGATGCCGGACAGGAACTCGATAGTATTGCAGGTCAGGTTGAGAATTTTGCACCTGCTGCTGATAATCGTGATGAGGAGGAAGGTGCGGCTGGTGCTGTAGATGCGCCGGCAGAAGGAGTGCTTGATGCGGCTGAGACAAAAAGGTCCTTGAATGATAGTTCATCGGCTTCCTACGGCTTTAAGAATCAGTCTTTGCTCAGCGCTGACAAGTCTTCAACTAAGATCGATAAGATAAGCTATGTTGATGAGGAGGGTACAGAGTATATCCTTACTGATCCTTCATCCATCCTGAAGATATTAAGATCCTATAGAACTGAGTCCGAAGGCACAACCGGAGATAAGGCCGATCTTACCTTGTACATCGGTTCCGAATCGAAAGAGTACAGCTTCTACGGTCCTGACGTAACGTCCATTATCGATCTTATCAAGGAAAAGGGAGTAGTATCAAAGGAGCAATAATTCTTATCCATTATGGATAGTTAAGGGATTGCTATTATGTTATAATCCAACGGAAAACTATTTTTACGGAGGATTATATATGTCCCAGGAGATTCCCTATAAGATCTATTTGAATGAGAATGAGATCCCTAAGCAGTGGTATAACGTCAGGGCTGACATGAAGAATAAGCCTGCGCCGCTCCTTAAGCCGGGCACACACGAACCGCTTAAGGTTGAGGATCTCGAGCCGATCTTTTGCACAGAGCTTGCCAAGCAGGAATTGGATGATACCACACCTTATTTTGATATCCCTGATGAGATCAAGGGTTTCTACAAGATGTACAGACCCTCACCGGTCGTCAGGGCATATTGTCTCGAGAAGGCCTTAGGAACACCGGCTCATATCTACTATAAGTTCGAAGGTAATAACACTTCAGGAAGCCATAAGCTCAATTCTGCCATAGCACAGGCTTATTATGCCAAGCAGCAGGGACTGAAGGGCGTTACTACCGAGACAGGTGCCGGCCAGTGGGGTACAGCCCTGTCAATGGCATGTGCTTACTTTGGTCTTGACTGCAAAGTTTACATGGTCAAGGTATCATATGAGCAGAAGCCTTTCAGAAGAGAAGTCATGAGGACTTACGGTGCTTCGGTAACACCTTCTCCTTCAATGGATACGGATATCGGACGCAAGATCAATGAAGAGTTCCCCGGAACTACAGGTTCTCTCGGCTGTGCCATCTCAGAGGCTGTTGAGGTTGCTGTTAAGAATCCCGGATACAGATATGTTCTCGGTTCTGTCTTAGGTCAGGTTCTCCTGCACCAGTCGATCATCGGCCTTGAGGCAAAGGCAGCTCTTGATAAGTACAATGTCAAGCCCGACATCATCATCGGATGTGCAGGCGGCGGATCCAACCTTGGAGGTCTCATTTCTCCTTTCGTGGGGCAGATGCTCAGGGGTGAGGAGAAGTACAGGATCATTGCTGTTGAACCTGCTTCATGTCCTTCCCTCACAAGAGGCAAGTATGTATATGATTTCTGTGATACAGGTAAGGTAACACCTCTTGCCAAGATGTACACGCTCGGCAGCGGATACATTCCCGCTCCTAACCATGCCGGCGGACTCAGATATCACGGCATGAGCTCCATCGTCTCACAGCTTTACGATGACGGTTATCTTGAAGCTACATCAGTTAAGCAGACCGATGTCTTTGAGGCTGCAGAGATGTTTGCAAGGACTGAAGGCATCCTTCCTGCACCTGAGAGTTCTCATGCGATCAGAGTTGCGATCGACGAGGCTATGAAGTGCAAGGAGACAGGGGAAGAGAAGAACATCCTCTTCGGTCTTACGGGAACAGGATATTTCGACCTCGTTGCATATCAGAAGTACAACGACGGTCAGATGGAGGATTATATCCCGACAGATGAGGAGATCGCGGCATCTCTTGCCAAGTGTCCCAAGATCTGACAGTTATTATCCGGACAAAACATAATGGGTGCTCATAACGGGCACCCATTTATTATAGTATGCTTTTCAGAGCTTCTTGGATTTGGCCAGGTATCTCTCGCGTCTCTTCTTCTTGATGATGGAACGCCTGAGCATAAGAAGTGCAACAACGACGATAAGGAGAAGGACAGATATGCCCGCGACCGTTATAAGGACTTTACGAAGCCCAGTCCATCCGGTCTCCTTCTCGGGATCGACTTCGATGTGAGGAGCTTTCGCCGTGATATTCATCGTTAACGCACCGACTATATAAGTCTTGCCGTCAGAATATGATTTGCATAAAGGTATCTTGAGAGTCTGTTCGGGAAGGGAAGTGTCTATCGTAATCTTCGAGAGTTCGATCAGGTTAGTGCTTCCGAGTGAAGCTCTTGAAGAAGGGATCGTCAGATATTCGGAACATGCGTGCTGCTGTGTATCAATGTAGAGATTTGTCTCTGCAAGCAGATCCGTGATCTGTGTGTGCGTTTGAGCTATCGAAGGGTCAAACTCTGACTGGCTGATCGATACTGTAGTAGTGTTGGAGAATCCATATTCAAACATATTCTTCAGGTCAACATACCTGATGCCTGAATCCTGTGCCTTGAGAACGCAAGCGACAAGAGTCCTGTCATTCTTCTTTGCTGCGCCGACGAGAGTATAACCTGCGTTGCTCGTAAAGCCGGTCTTGCCGCCGATATAGTAATCGTAACTGAACTCAGGCTGCTTTATGAACCTGTTGGCATTTGTCAGCTTCCTTGAATCACTGTACTTGTTTGTAGCGGGGATCGTATAGGAATATGTTGTGGATACCTTGGAAAACTCGGTATCCCTGCAGGCAGCGCCCAGGATCATGCAAAGATCATAAGCTGTTGTCAGATTATCCGGGTTTGCATATCCGAATGATGACGAGAAGTGAGTATTAAGGCATCCGATCTCAGTTGCCTTCTTATTCATCATGTCGCAGAAGGCTGCCTCAGTGCCGGCGATGTGCATGGCGAGAGCAAGACAGGCATCGTTAGCGGACTTGAGGGATCCGGCATAGACGAGATCGCGCACGGGGATCTGTTCTCCTTCCTGAAGACCGAGCTTAACGTAGTCACCGGGGATCTTCTTGATCTCTTCTGCGATCTCAGGGGTGATGGTAACGACGTCATCCATGTTGAGGTTCTCCATGGCAAGCATGAGAGTCATTACTTTCGTGGTTGAAGCGGGCGCTCTCTGGACATCGTAGTCCTTACCCATGATGATGCTTCCGGAATCGAGATCGAGCAGGACATATGCCTCAGCTCTTACCTTAGGCCAGTTATCAGTATTCTCACTGAGCAGGTCAGTCTTCTGTTCATTCTGGGAGATCAGGTTATCCTGAGGATTATCAAGATCCTCGTTGATCGCCAGGATACTCCCGGAAAAGATATTGGCAACACACAGCAAAGCCAGCGCGAAAGCCAGTAATTTGGTGGTTCTATTTATAAAGTTCATTTTATTAAAAGTACTCTCCATGTCTTTTGATCTGAAATATTATATCAAAAGATACAATATTTCGCATATTTTAGTATAATTAATTGGTTAGAGGTGAATTATAAAGATATGGCGATCATTAGAGTTACGGAAGAAGACAAGTCTATACAGGCTGAAGCGACCGGGAGGCTTCGCGATCACTTTGCTGCAAAGTCTGCAGAACTTGGCCGCCCCTGTACGTTTGATGTTATCACATACGGATGTCAGCTCAACGAGTCGGACAGTGAGAAATTAAGCGGAATGATGCTCGATATGGGACTTATCGCTAATAGCGGGAACCGCGCACCTGATGTCCTCGTCCTTAATACATGTTCTGTAAGGGAGAATGCTGAAGACAGATTATTCGGTAATCTTGGCATTTACAAGACTGATAAGAAGAATAACCGTGACATGATCATCGCTGTTTGCGGCTGCATGATGAAGGTGCCCGAGAATGTTGACAGGATAAGGAATTCCTATCCCTATGTCGATCTTGTGTTCGATCCTCAGCAGCTTCATAATTTCCCGTTCCTGCTCAGTAAGACTCTCGATTCGCGCAGACAGAACATAAGCGTCGGCGATACAGACTATATCGCTGAGGATAATTTCTACAATATCGACAGGAAGAGGAAGTTCAGGGCTCTTGTTCCCATAATGTACGGCTGCAACAATTTCTGTACATATTGTATCGTGCCATATGCCAGGGGACGTGAGAGGTCAAGAAGTTTTGACGAGATCATGGCAGAACTTAAGACTCTTGCCGATCAGGGATATAAGGAAGTCATGCTCCTCGGACAGAATGTTAATTCTTACGGGAAGGGCAATGATGACGGCAAGTATTTCGCTGATATATTTGAAGAAGCGTGCAGGATAAGCTCCTTCTCCAGGGTAAGGTTCATGTCTTCGCATCCCAAGGACCTTAACAGGCGTGTTATCGACATAATGGCGGAGTATCCTAATGCCGAGAAACATCTGCATCTGGCACTTCAGTCAGGTTCTGATGCAGTGCTAAGGCGCATGAACAGGCCTTATACGAGCAGGGAATTCTTCGATATCGCCGATCTCTTCAGGTCCAGAGTGCCCGGCGGTTCTCTTACGACCGATATCATAGTAGGTTTCCCCGGAGAGACCGAGGAAGACTTTGTCAAGACTTTGGAAGCTGTCGACCACTGTAAGTTTGACTCGGCTTTTACGTTCCAGTATTCAAAAAGGCCCGGAACGCCTGCTGCATCATATGAGGATCAGGTTCCCAAGGATGTTGTGTCCGGGAGGTTTGCAAGGCTTCTTGAACTGCAGAATGATTATGCATATAAGTCCAATCTTGCCAAGGTGGGCAGTGAGGAAGAGGTCCTTATCGAAGGTGCGAGCAAGCAGCAGCCAGGCATCTTTACCGGAAGGACCATATCCAATCATCTGGTCAATTTTACGATCCCGGGTTCGATGTACAATGGCAATGGTGATGATCTTGAGGGAAGGCTGGGTATGGTCAGGCTCGAGACGGCAAGGCCGTATTCTGTTGACGGCAGCCTTATGAGGTTTACTGATGGCTGATAACACGAATTCTCCTCTCCTCAAACTTGCTGACATAGATGTCAATGATCTGTCTCCGATGATGAGACAGTATATTGATATTAAGACTAAGCTTCCTGATACGATCGTCTTCTACCGTCTCGGTGATTTCTACGAGATGTTCTTTGATGATGCGATCTTTGTATCCAAATTGCTCGAGCTTGCTCTTACCAGAAGGGACTGCGGCAGCAACATGCGTGCACCGATGTGCGGTGTTCCGTTCCATTCTTACCAGTCTTATGCGCAGAGGCTCATCACGTCAGGGTACAAGGTCGCCATCTGCGAGCAGCTTGAAGATCCTGCGACAACGAAAGGTCTCGTAAAGCGCGGCATCGTTAACATCCTGACACCCGGAACTGCTACTGATTTTGTGGCTTCTGATCATGACGGAAGCAGTAACTATCTTATGAGTATCTACTGTGTAGGTTCCCAGTTCGGCGTGGCAGTATCTGATATCTCCACAGGTGAGTTCGAAGCTACGCAGCTTGCAACTGGTGCCAATGGCGAGCATCTCATCAATCTTATCGGTAAATACACACCTTCTGAGATCATATATAACCCGTCATTTGTCAATACAAGGGAATTCCAGGTAATAAGGAAGGGCTTCAATGCAGCTTTTACTGAACGTAATGACAGGTTCTTTGACTGCTCCATCCTGAAGAAGGACAGGATCAGGGTTAACGGCGCAGATAAGTTTTTCGATCCGTCGCTTCTTAATGCGGCGGCTTCTGCGATACTCATGTATGCGGAGGAGACGAAGATCAGCAAGGTTGAGTATCTCAACGAGATCAACTGCTTTGTCATGGCTGATACGATGGAACTCGATTATTCCACAAGGACTAATCTGGAACTCACTTCCACGATCAGATCCAAATCCAAGCGCGGTTCTCTGTTGTGGGTAATTGACAGGACCAAGACTGCAATGGGCGGAAGGCTGCTACGCAAATGGGTGGAAGACCCGCTCATCGTCACATCCGGGATCAACAGCAGGCTTGATGCCGTGGAGGAAGCATACGATAAATACATCGCGAGGCAGGAGATGCTCGAAAGCCTTACCGGCCTCTATGACATAGAGCGCCTTGCTGGCAAGGTGTCATTGGGCAGCTGCAATGCCAGGGATCTCATATCACTGCGCAATTCGCTAGGCAAGCTCCCTTTCCTGATAGAGTGTGCATCCCAGTTCAAGAAGGGTATATTCAAAGAGATCAACTCGATGTTCGATCCTCTTCAGGATGTCTATGAACTCATAAATGACAGTATCTCTGAAGATGCACCGTTAACCATAAAAGACGGTGACATCATAAAGCGCGGGTTCTCAAAGGAATGTGATGAACTATACGACATAGCAACGAATGCCAAGCAGTATATCCTGCAGCTTGAGCAGGGGGAGCGCGAGAAGACAGGTATCAAGACGCTCAAGATCAGCTACAACAAGGTCTTTGGATACTATATAGAAGTTCCGAAATCGCAGTCTGAAAATGTCCCTGATAACTATATCCGTAAGCAGACTCTCGCTAATAATGAGCGTTACGTGACTCCTGAGATCAAGGAACTTGAGGACAAGGTCGTTAATGCTTCCAGCAAGAGGATCGCACTGGAATATGAGCTTTTCAACCAGATAAGGAATAAGGTCGCAAAAGAGAGCGACAGGATCTTCGCCTGCGCGAAAGCGGTTGCCCTTATCGATGTGGTTGCATCTCTTGCTCAACTCGCGTCTGATGAGAACTATGTAAAGCCTTCCGTAGATAATTCCGATGTGATCGAGATAGAAGCTGGAAGACATCCTGTCGTTGAGAAGATGACCACTGATACATCCGGCTTTATCTCGAATGATACGGTTCTTGATGAGAAGAAGAGGCTTATGGTCCTTACAGGTCCCAACATGGCTGGTAAGTCGACTTATATGAGACAGGTTGCCCTTATCGTCCTTATGGCTCAGATAGGTTCGTTCGTTCCTGCAAAGAGTGCACATATAGGCGTTGTTGATCATATCTTCACGAGGATCGGCGCCTCTGATGATATCTCGATGGGTGAATCCACTTTCATGGTCGAGATGAAGGAGATGAGCTACATACTGCGTAATGCCACGAGAAGGAGCCTTCTGCTCCTTGATGAAGTAGGCCGCGGAACAAGTACCTATGACGGTCTGTCGATTGCCTGGGCTGTTATCGAGTATATAATGGATCCCAATATCCTTTACAGCAGAACGATCTTTGCAACTCATTATCATGAGCTGAACCAGTTATCGAGGATCTGCAGAGGTGTGTTCAATAATCATGTTGATGTCAGTGAGAATGAAGACGGTGTCGTGTTCCTTCATAAGATCGTTGACGGCGGTACGTCTGACAGTTACGGCATTGAAGTGGCACGTCTTGCGGGTGTTCCTTCTGATGTGCTGGACAGGAGCAAAGCATTGCTTGCGGAACTCGAGAGGATCGGTAATTTCAAGGTGTCTTCCAATACGCAGGTTGAGGATGGCGTTGTTCTGCCTTCTGGAGAAGCAATACCGGGTCAGGAGTCCATCTTCGATCCGGGCAATGTTGTTTACAGGAGTGAAGATAAGCTCAGATCAAGGCTCAAGGAGATCGATATTACACGTCTTACTCCTCTTGAAGCCATGAATATCCTTTATGAACTTGTGAAGATGACAGGTGAGGAATCAGATGGGTAAGATCAGTGTCCTGGATGCAAAGACTGCAAATCAGATCAAGGCGGGTGAAGTAATAGAGCGCCCCGTCTCTGTCATCAAGGAACTTTTTGATAACAGTGCTGATGCCGGCGCGTCCTCCGTCAAGATAGAATTTGCTGGCGGCGGGATCAGTCTGATCAGAGTATCAGACAACGGTTGCGGAATGGACAGGGAGGATGCTCAAAACTGTTTCCTGCTTCATGCAACATCAAAGCTTCACAGCGTAGAGGAATTATATGATCTGTCCACGCAGGGTTTCAGAGGGGAAGCATTGGCTTCAATCGCGGCCTGTTCGGATGTCAAGCTGCTCACGAGGTTTGCGGGCAGTGATACCGGAACGATGGTCTCATATGAGGACGGCGTTCTTGTCTATAGCGGTGATGGTGCATGTGATCAAGGAACGGTCGTCGAGGTCCGCAATCTGTTCAGGAACATACCTGCCAGGTATAAGTTCCTTAAGAAAGATTCCACGGAAGGCATGTATATCTGTCAGCTTGTTGAGAAACTTGCTGTAATAAATCCCCATATAGCCGTAAAGCTCATAAAAGACGGCAAGGTCGTCCTTATGACACCCGGAAATGGCGACGTTCTTGATACTCTTTATGCCATCTACGGAAAGCAGCTTACAGAGAGCCTTAAATATACTGAATATACTTACGAGAATTACAGGATCAGGGGATATGTCGGCGTTCCTTCTTTTGTCCGCGGAAACAGGGCTCTCCAGTGCCTGTTCGTCAACGACAGACCCGTGCGCAACCAAACGGTATCTGCCGCCATCGATGAAGCTTACAGGAATGCCGTAATGAAAGGAAAGCACCCCGTTTGTTTCCTTATGATCTATTGTCCTCCGGGCACCGTGGATGTTAATGTTCATCCTCAGAAGGCTGAGGTGCGGTTCGATTCTGAATCAGATATCTTCAGGCTTGTATTCCATTCGATAAGGAATGTACTGTTCGAATCGCAGGAAGCACCTGAAGGATTCAAGGCTAAGCCAACGGTCGTCTATGACAGACCTGAAGTTAAGGCGCCCGTATCTCAGCCTGCATCGCACAAACTTGCTGTCAGGAATGCCGATCCATCGCGAAATGAAGTCGATAATGCCAATAAGCTCCTTGAACTCCTGTCTGAATACAGACCGGATGTCTCTGCCATGACTGATGAGCCTGCTTCTGATCTCACGATAGCTCCGGAAGCAGTTCCCGCGGCAGCAAATGAGCAAGTATCCATGGACATCAAGAGTGATCCGGTAATAGCTGATCCGGAGATCGAAGAACTCTATAACGGTGATTATATCGGAACCTTATTTGCTACATACATTATCATGCAGTCCGACGCAAATGTGTTCTTTGTTGATCAGCATGCGGCCCATGAGAGAGTCCTGTATGAGCGTTTTATGAATAAAAAACTCAAAAATGCAGACAATGACATTACCGAAGAAGACCTGCTCGTTCCCCAGATCGTTAAGGTCTCTTCATCAGACTATACGTTCATATCTGATAACATTGACCGGTTCAAGGAATGCGGATTCGAGATAGATGTCATGGACGACAGGGAAGTCGTTCTCCGCAGAGTCCCCATGAGCAAGAGACGTTCATCTCCTTCGAAAATGTTCGAAGAGATACTGTCCGATCTGAAGCATGAGACACCTGACAAGTCTGACATCTGGTATAACCTTATACAGACCACTGCCTGCAAGGCGGCTGTAAAAGCAGGTGACAGACTTGATGAGATCGAGATCCGTGAATTGCTCTCCAGCCTCAGACAGCTTGATGATCCCTATCATTGCGCTCACGGAAGACCGACATTCTTCAAGGTGTCCAGGACAGATCTTGAGAAAAGGTTTAAGAGGATCGTCTGATGACAGATCTTAAAGATGTGATTGGCGGTCTGTCATTCATTCCCGTTATCGTTGGCCCTACCGCAAGCGGTAAGAGCGATATTGCATTGAAGCTGGCAGAAGCTGCCGGCGGTGAGATCGTATCGTGTGATTCCATGCAGATATATAAGGGGCTTGATATCGGAACAGCCAAGCCCAATAAGGATGAGCAGGGAAGGGTCAGGCATCATATGATCGATATCATCGATCCTGATCAGAACTATTCAGTAAATGAATTCTACGAAGATGCAAACCGCTGTGTAGGCGACATTATCTCCCGCCATAAACTACCTATCCTCTGCGGCGGAACGGGGCAGTATGTATCAGCGATGATCAAGGGCATAAACTTCGGTGATGAAGATGGTGATAAGATCGATGAAGTGACAGATCAGCTCTATTCCAGGTTCGACAGCGAGGGGATAGATAACATCTATGAAGATCTTAAGCGTATCGATCCCCAGGCTGCTTCGAAGATCCATCCAAATAATACAAGGCGTGTTATCAGGGCCTATGCCGTCTATCTCGCGACAGGCAGGACGTTCACGCAGAAGAACTCAGAATCGTTACAAAGCGGTTCGAGATATCCATATAAGCTGTTCCAACCGGATCTCGACAGGAGCACCATATATGACCGGATCAATCTGCGTGTAGACAAGATGATATCGTCAGGTCTTCTTAAGGAAGCAAAGTGGCTGTATGAGACATATCCCGAACACGATACAACTGCTTTCCAGGCGATCGGATATAAGGAGTTGTTCCCGTATATAACAGGAGAGATATCTCTCGACAGGGCCATATATGATCTCAAGCTCAATACAAGGCACTATGCAAAGAGACAGCTGACATGGTTCAGGTATATTCCTGACATAACAATGATCGATCCCGGGCATGGTGACATTGCATCAGAGATCATGGCACACATCCAAAATGGTATCTGATACCACCATTTCTGCACATTTATTGAATTGGAATATCTAAGCTCCTATAGTGTTTATACTTACAACACGATACGGAAGGAGGTTAGGAAATGTGATATCTGTGCAATCCTACGACCTTACCTAAGATCATGCAATTCTCGCCATAGAACGGGATGGGAGCATAAGCTTCATTCTCAGGGAAGAGATAGGGCTTGCCGTTAAGCTTGCCGAATCTCTTGACAGTTGCTTCATCTTCGATAAGTGCAGCAACGATATCCCTGTCTTCACAGTGATTCTGCTTACGGATGATAAGGTAGTCGCCGTCAAATATTCCGGCGTCGATCATTGAGTCACCCTTGACCTTGAGTATGAAGGCTTCATCACTGCCTATGATCGATCTGCTGACCGGGATCTGTTCGTCTGAATAATTCTCGTGGGCAAGGATCGGGATACCTGCAGTGATCTTACCGATACATGGAAGACTGATGACATCGGCGGAAGTATTGGCAGTATCATCTGAGATGCTGTCGCTGTAGTCATCTGTATTCTTAAGGATGATCGCTCTCCTAAGTCCGGGCCTGTATTCGATGCGGCCCATCTCGTCGAGCTTCTTCAGGTATGTGTGTACGGATGACGTGGATTTGAGTCCGGCGCCTGCACAGATGTCGCGAACAGACGGTGACATGGCATTCTTGTGGATATATTGACATACATATTGATAAACGCGTTCGATAGACTGTGCTGATTTCTTAGTTGTATAAGGCATAAGGCACCTCCTTGCAGAACATTTATTTGTTTTATTGTATTATTTTTGTCCCATTATGTCAAACACTTGTTCGTCATTTTCGATTGGTATGGATCAGAACGAGATAAAAAAGAGGCTTAAGACATTATCTCACGATCTTAACTGCGTTGAGGACGAGGCCAAACAGAGGCTTTTGGCTTGCATCGATTCGCAGGAGGAAGGTGAGAAGCTCATCAGGGACATGTACACAAAAGACTACGCTCCGGTCAGCACTTCGCTGCCGGCAGGATTCACTTCCGGAGCAAAGGACAGGCTTTTGCTCTATGAAGAGTTCGTATGCGGATTTGAAGGATATCTTAAAGATACGATCAATGATTACAGGAGTGTCATAAACAGGAAGAACGAAGCTTTCAGGCTCCTGACCTGCATCATGTCCCTGTCATCGGTGTGCACGAAGATCATGTATATGACTTATGTGCGCAACATGTCGATGGATGAAGTGTGCAATAAGCTCTACATGAGCAGATCAACATATTTCAGATACCATAAAGCTGCAGTCATCCAGCTCGAAAAGAAATACAATGATAATGAAACAGGAGACGAACTAATGCTGAATAAATGATATAATCTACACATGTCAGATTATAACGAGAAAGACATAGATTCATATATCTCTGATGCCAAGAGCAGGTTTACCGGTACGTTAGCCGGTGTCTTCGGTTCTTCCTGGCGTGCTACAGTGCGCTTTTTTAAGGCGCTTCCCTGGAGGATCAGGAATCAGATCAAGAGGAAGTACAGGGAATACAAGAACCGTCCGCCGCGCAAGGACATCAGAAGGGTCTATGTACTCGTCGGCTATACGACAAAAGAGAGTGTCGAGGCAAAGTATAACGCCGAGAGAAGGCTTATCATCATCAGGAGGGGACTATTGCTCCTCATTATGTTGCTACTGTTCTTCATCTCGCTCGACAGAGTTCTCAATATCACTAATTTCGACGAGATATCCCATATGTTCGGCATCAACTCTTTTGAAGAGATAACAGAGAACGATCCGTTCAGGTCTGCAAGGACCAAAGCGACAGCTGCACATGAGGACGCTGTGATAACGATTGTCCCTCAAAAATGAAATTTTTTTAATCATTTCTTTCATTTTGAGAAAACCTATTGCGTATTCCAAGACTTTATATTATTATCCTTAACGAAAAATCCACGGTATTCACTAGTGTGTATTATTCGAGGAAATATGAAAGAAATGCTGTTTAAACTTTCAAAACAGCGCAAGAAAGGCGGTAATTATGGATTACACAGTAAGCAATTCGTATCTTAACAGCGTTATGCAGGGTGTTATCAAGAAGAACCCTAATGAGCCCGAGTTCCATCAGGCTGTTTATGAGTTCCTTTCTTCTATCGAGCCTGTACTCGCAATTCGTCCTGACATCCAGGAGAAGCAGATCCTCGAGAGGATCGTTGAGCCTGAGAGACAGATCATGTTCAGAGTAGCATGGGTTGATGACAATGGTAAGATCCAGATCAACCGTGGCTACAGGATCCAATTCAACAGTGCCATCGGACCTTACAAGGGCGGTTTGAGACTTCATCCTTCAGTTAACCTTTCGATCCTTAAGTTCCTCGGATTTGAGCAGATCTTCAAGAATTCACTCACAACACTCCCTATGGGCGGTGCAAAGGGTGGTTCAGACTTCGATCCCAAGGGTAAGTCTGACAACGAAGTAATGGCTTTCTGCCAGAGCTTCATGAGAGAGCTCTACAGACATATCGGTCCTGACCTTGATGTACCTGCAGGTGACATCGGAACAGGCGCAAGAGAGATCGGTTTCATGTTCGGTCAGTACAAGAAGATCGTTAACGAGTTCACAGGAGTTCTTACAGGTAAGGGTCTCTCATTCGGCGGTTCTCTTGCAAGAACACAGGCAACAGGCTATGGTCTTTGCTACTTTGTAAACTGCCTGCTCAAGAAGCACAATGATTCATTCGCAGGCAAGACAGTAGTTATCTCCGGTTCAGGAAACGTTGCTACATACGCTTGTGAGAAGGCAACACAGCTCGGCGCAAAGGTTGTTGCCATGTCTGACTCCAACGGTTATATCTACGATGAGAACGGTATCAATCTTGATGTCGTTAAGGATATCAAGGAAGTAAGAAGAGCACGTATCTCTGAGTACGTTAAGGCAGTTCCTTCTGCTAAGTACACAGCTGATGAGAACGGTTCAAAGGGCATCTGGACGATCCCTTGTGACATCGCTCTTCCTTGCGCTACACAGAACGAGCTCAACCTCGATTCTGCTAAGGCACTCGTTGCCAACGGCGTAAAGATCGTTGCAGAGGGCGCTAACATGCCTACAACTCTTGATGCTACCAAGTATCTCCAGGAGAACAAGGTTTACTTCTGTCCCGGTAAGGCTGCTAACGCAGGCGGTGTTGCTACTTCCGGTCTTGAGATGTGCCAGAACAGCGCTAGACTGTCATGGTCTTTCGATGAGGTTGACAGCAAGCTCGAGGGTATCATGGAGAACATCTTCAACAATGTTGATACAACAGCTGAGAAGGTCGGCATGCCTGACAACTATGTTGCAGGTGCTAACATCGCAGGTCTGCTCAAGGTCGCTGATGCGATGATCGCACAGGGCGTTATCTGATCGTAAGATAGATAAGAACTAACTTGATAACGGGGTATTTGTAAGAATACTCCGTTATTTTTATTATATATTTTGAAAAATAAGATTTTTAGTTTATAATACGTTTGCCTTAATTACTTAGGGAGATCTGTTTATGAGCAAAAACAACGTTAATAATAAAAAGAAAAACAGTTTTGGGAAGGTGCTTATCAGGTTTTTGTGCATCGTACTTGGCCTGATACTTGGCGTATTCCTGTATTTCTATATCAAGCTTGGCAGGACGTACATATATATTCCTACTGTCTCAAGCGAGGAGTATGATACGCTCGAACTCAAGGCCGGTGAGAGCCTTACCGGAGGTGATGTTAAGTCTGCCTGGAAGGACGGCGGCCATACCCGCGTGTTCTTCGATCCCAAGCATCCCATCATCGAGGTCAAGCAGAAGGATCCCGACATCGAGAACATCCTTGTTTACGGTATCGACTCCCGTAAGGTGTCTGATTATAAGTGCCGTACGGATTCAATGATCGTCGTTACCATCAATAAGAGGGATAACACTGTAAAGCTCACGTCTCTCATGAGAGATATCGGCGTATATATCGGTGATACTGATGCTACTGCCGGCAAGACGCTCAAGAAGCTTAATTCCGCGTATGTTTATGGCGGCGTAGGCCTTATGATCAATACGATCAACAGGACATTCGATCTTGATATCCAGCGTTTCGTAATGCTTGATTTTACCAGTGCCGCAGGCGTTATCGACATGTGCGGCGGTGTTGACATCACTGTCAGCGCCGATGAGGTCAAGTATGCCAATGAGTTTATCGATTACCAGAATAAGTGGACGGGATCCAAGTCGCCCAAGATCTCTTCAAGCGGAAGACAGACACTTAACGGTGTTCAGGCCGTTGCCTGGTCAAGAATCAGGTATCTGGATTCTGATTTCGTCAGGACTTCACGTCAGAGGACGATCGCACAGGCACTTATCGAGAAGGTCGGCGACATGAATTATTTCGAGAAGATCAGACTCCTTGAGAAGTCTACGGGCATGTTCGAGACTAACATGCAGCCTAAGGATCTCATGAGGGTCGGTTATTACGGTGCAAAGGGAGCTCATGACCTCAAGCAGTACAGAGTCCCTGAAGATAAGATGTACAAGGTCCAGAAGAATCCCTGGATGATGATCATCGATTTTAAACAGACTAACGCAAAGCTTCATAATTTTATTTGGGGGAAGTAATATGAGTAAGACAGTATCCACCTGTATATGTGAGACTAACCTTATAGCTAATCAGCCTCAGGAGAATGTTTTCTTCCTGACTCTGTCGAGGAAGAAGGAGGATTTTCCTAACGAGTTCTTAAGGACTGCGAGGTCAACATCGCCTATCCAGGTATGTGCCGTTTTCTCATGTATCGGTCCTGACAATGCAGGCGCCATGCTCAATATCGACCTCAACAGGGAGTTAGAGCAGATCGTTGCCAGCACTTCCAAGTCACCTGTTCTTGATTTTGAAGCTTTCTCGAACCAGGTCGTAAGTGTTCTTAATCTCCGTGTATGCAAAGTATCAGCGTCAGTAGGTACGCCCCTCAAAGTATCAATGACAATGATCGTCATCGAAGGAGATATCTTAAGAGTCATCCATGTAGGTAACACAAAGGCAACTCTTCTCCGAGACAACCGTCTCATGGTCCTCACAGAGGAACACACTGTAGCACATAAGTATGTACAGATGGGCGCGATCACTCCTGAGCAGGAGATCAGCCATCCCGATAACATGAACCTTACCCAGTATCTTGGTAAGATGCCTCAGGACGGACCTGTTGTACCTTCCAAGAAGGTCGAGCTCAAATTGAAAGATAACGACGAGATCTTCCTTATGGGTCTTGGCATCTCTCACCTGATGCCTGCTCAGATGCGTAATCTCATCCTCGTCAGACAGGTCAGCCCTGAGACGAAGGCACGTGAGCTTATGAATTCTGCCATGAATTTCGGCATCAAGTCAGGACTTACTGCAATCTGCATGAAAATCGAATCCACATTCCTTCTTCCCGGTGATGCAGTTATCGGAAGTCACCTGGCAACTGATGCCACGATGGTTAATGCAAGAGCGCAGGAAGCTGATTCCTACACGCCTTTCGGAGATCCTTCCGAATCCGGGGCTCCCGCTTCAAGAAGGGCATCCCGTCAACCCCAGAGGACTCAGGCAGCAGCTTCCGATACGATCCCGTTCAATCCTAATGAGCAGGGTGATTATTATGAGGATGACGATGACGATATCGAGGATTACGGCGGCTATAGTGAGCCTGTCCGCAATGATCGTGACAGAAGGAATCAGAAAAGGAAGATCGCAGCTTTTGTCATTCCTGTTGTAATCTTCCTGATCAGCGTTGTCATCGGCTTTGGTCTGATGTATCTGATCTTCAATTTCAAGGATCTCTTCAAGGGCAGTGCAGAGACGACACAGACAAGTTCTGATAATCTCATCTACTATGTAATCGAAGACGGAACACCGGTATTTGCCCAGGCTGACATCAACAGCACGCTCGTCGCTTCCCTGAACAGGGGAGATGCGGTTACTGTATTGTCTGCAGAGAACCTCTTCAGCAAGATCACGACAACCACAAATGTTACAGGATATATCCTTAACGATAAGATCTCTATGGAAGCTCCTGAAGGTGAGCCTACTTCGATCATGGAAACTGATAATACTTCAGAGTCATCAGATGAAGTCGATCCCGGTGTTGTTGAACCGGATGATCCTGCAGCGCTCCCTACGGAATATACACAGCCTGTTGCAGAGCCCACACGTGCCGCAGCACCTACGGCTGCACCTGCGACAGCTGCTCCTACGGCAAAGCCTACAGCAAAGCCCACAGCCAAGCCTACGGCAAAGCCTACTGCAGAACCTACTGCAGAGCCTACAGCTAAGCCGACCGCAAAGCCTACGGCAGATCCTACAGCAGAATCTCCTGCTGATCCCACACCGGAACCTCAGCCGGATGGCGGTGGAGAGTGATCCATTGGTAATATGATCAAAAGTTCCTCACTTCGAAAGTGGGGAACTTTTTTTGCATGTTTGTTGTGCATCTTAGATAAATATAGTGCCCATATTTTTGTCAGTGGCGATCTCTATCAGTGATAAAATCAAGGGTAGATATACATATAGGAGGATATAGCTATGAGAAGTTCTTTACGTAAGATACTTGCCTCAGTCATGATCGTCTGTATGCTGGTTGCCATCATTCCGTGTCAGACGTTTGCTGCAACTAATAAAGGTTGGAGGAAGGTTGGTAAATTCAATTATCGCTATTACACTTCTTCCACTAAATATGTAAAGAACAGTTGGAAAAAGATAAATGGCAGTTGGTATTATTTCAATAAAAAAGGATATCGTTATCCTGAATACATCCCTGGTGATGATGTCAATGATAACGGGAATCGTGTTATCAAAGGTAAAACTTATTTTTTCAAAAGAAACGGAAAACTGAGAACTAGTCAATGGGTACAGCTCGGTGGTGCTTGGGGAGGCTACACATACGTTAAGAAATCTGGTGCGATGGTCAGCAAGGGGTTTCACAAGATAAAAGGTAATTGGTATTATTTCTGTAAAGAAGGCGAGGTTAATGTCAGATTTGATAGAAATAGTTATGATTGGGAGTATAAAGACTTTACAGATAGTGGGAAAGAATTGTGTGATTATAAAGGACATCTCTTTACGGAAAATGGCAAAGCTTTTAAAGGATGGTTATATCATTATGATGCCAGATGTGATTATTGGTGTTATTGTGATGCAAAAGGTAAGCCGGCTGTCGGTTGGAAGAAAATAGGTGGGAAATGGTATTACTTTAAGAATGAACGACTTGGCAAATTTAATGCAAAAGGTGCAATGGCTTATAGCTGCACGCTCAAGATCAACGGCAAGAAGTACAAGTTCAATTCCAAGGGCGTTTGCACAAATCCGTAATATATAATACTTCACTAACAAAAAATGGCTGCCGCACAACCGCGGCAGCCATTTTACATTCGCCTAATTAGTATCAATACCTGAACAATTCCTTATAAAGAACCTTCACGGCATATGAGCAATAAGACTCGGCCACACCGAACATCATGGAGATCTCGGATGCGCCCTGGTTAACGATCCTCAGGTTGATGCCGGCATTGCTGAGTGCTGATGCGGCTCTAGCCATGATACCGACTGAATTTGCCATGGCTTCACCGACGATCATAACGATGGCCAGGTCACGCTCTACCTTGATATCCGTAGCTCCGAGCTCCTTCAGGATCCTGTTGCAGATGACTTCCTGGACCTCAGGCGTGAAATACTTCTTGCGGACGATAACTGTTACGGTATCGATACCGGAAGGAATATGTTCGATGGATACGCCTTCCTCCATGAATATCCTCATTACATTGAAGAGGAATCCGACCTGCTGGTTCATCAGATACTTGTTGATCGTAATGGTAACGAAGCCCTTCTCACCGGCTATACCGGTAATAAGTGAATCGTAATGTGTTCTCTTGGATACGATCCAGGTTCCCTTAGCCTTGGGGTTGTTCGTGTTCTTGATGTTAACCGGAATGCCTCTGACATAAACGGGGAAGAGTGCATCCTCGTGCAAAACCGTAAAACCTGCATAAGCAAGCTCTCTCATCTCATCGTAAGTGATCTCGCGGATGGGGAAAGGGTTGCTTACGAGTGAAGGGTTGACTGCGTAAACGTTATCAACGTCAGTCCAGTTCTCATATACCTCGGCACAGAGCGCACCTGCCAGGATGGAACCGGTTATATCGGAACCTCCCCTGGAGAAAGTGATTATCTGGCCGGCCTTGTTGTATCCGTAGAAACCGGGGAAGATGTATAAGGTCTCATTATCTTTAACAAGCTTGGACAGGTGGTCGTATGATTCGTCAAGAACTACGCCCTTGCCAGCATCGTTATGTTCAATTAGCAGACCGGCTTCCTTAGGATTACAATAGACAGCCTTGTGCCCTGTGGAGTTAAGATATGCTGCTACGACACGGGCGCTTGAATCCTCACCCATTGCCTTGACGGAATCGGTGTAGAGAACTGTGTCGGTTATGGTAGCTTCAACAACTTTCGTGATAGCTTCCTCAATGCTGGGAAGAACGTCAACGATATCAAGTTCTTCTGCGATCTCCCTGAACCTTTCCAAAACGATGCCGAGGGGCTTTTTGTAATCACCGCCTGCGATCCTTGCCTTAGCAACATCGATCAGAAGATCTGTTACCTTTGTATCGTCCTTGGTCCTCTTACCGGGGGCAGAGACAACGACGACTCTGCGGTCGGGATCGGAGAGGACAATGTCGCATACTTTCTGTATCTGGAAAGCGTTTGCGAGTGATGAACCGCCAAATTTTGTAACTTTCATATATCACCTCAGAATATTTATAGACTAAACGAGTAGATATTATCACATTCTTTGAAAATTATTTACTTTTATTACTATTAAATATAGAATTTCAGTATAAAATCTGACGAAAAGGCCATTTTATGAATATATTCAAAGCAATGAAGCCTGATACGGTCGTTGATTCCGTCAAGAGCATCGACATTCAGGACTTGAGATCACGCGGCATAAATACACTTCTTCTGGACTTCGACAATACGCTTGGTCCGGATCATGCAACTGAGCCCACTGATTTCAGCATGGAGTGTGTTGAGGTGTTCAGGAAGCAGGGCTTCAAGCTCTGCCTTGTCTCCAACGCCAAGACGGGCAGGTCATCAAGGATCGCGCAGATGCTCGATATCCCTTGTATCACTTATGCTCACAAACCTAATCCTTCCGGTGTCAGGCGAGCACTTCAGGAGATGAGAGCGGTCAATGAAGAGGCGGCAATGATAGGTGACCAGATCTTTACGGACGTTATTGCCGGGCGTCTTGCGGGCTGTTATACCATCATGGTCGAGCGGTATTCGAAGAAGGAGATCTGGTATGTTGCACTGAAGAGGCCGTTTGAGAAGATAGTCAGATTTTTCGGCCGTTTTTGAAAAACTTGCACTAATCGGCATTTTCAAGTAAAATTAATCAGTTAAATAAACAATAAAGGAGAACTTTATGATCAGCGCAGGCGATTTTAGGAACAATTTGTGCTTTGAGATGGACGGTCAGGTTTACCAGGTCGTTGAGTTCCAGCACGTAAAGCCCGGCAAGGGAGCAGCTTTCGTAAGAACGAAGTATAAGAACGTTAAGACAGGCTCAGTTGTTGAGAGATCATTTAACCCTAACGAGAAGTTTGAGCAGGCTCAGCTCGAGAGAAGAGATATGCAGTACCTCTACAATGACGGTGAGCTTTACTACTTCATGGATCAGGAGACTTATGACCAGACACCTATCTCTTCAGATAAGATCGGTGACGGCATCAAGTTCCTCAAGGAAGAGATGATCTGCAAGATCCTCTCATACAAGGGTGAGATCTTCTCTGTTGAGCTTCCCATCACAGTTGAACTCAAGATCGTTGAGTGTGAACCCGGCGTTAAGGGCGACACTGCAACAAACGTAACAAAGTATGCAACACTCGAGACCGGTGCTACAGTTAAGGTACCTCTGTTCATCAACCAGGATGAGGTTATCAGAGTTGACACAAGAACCGGCGAGTATCTTGAAAGAGCTTAAGAATTAATACGCCAACGGGCGTAATCAAGGAGCACCAATGAACAGCAATTCCGGTTCGGAATCGATTAAGGGCGATCGTTCGATGACGCAGGGCTTTGTAGCCCAGTATGCGGCTGAGGCAGCTCTTCACATTGACGGAGTTGTGTCATTGGTGCCTTCTTTTGCCGTTGCTCTCAAAGAGAAGGCAGGAGTTATCCATGAAGGCAAGGGGGTACGTGTTGTTTTCGATGAGAAGGATAACAACACTGTATCGGTAACTGTATATCCTGTGATCGAATACGGGAAGATCATTCCCGAGGTTGCATGGAACGTTCAGGAGAAGATCAAGTCTGACGTCGAGAACTTTACCGGACTTAAGGTCGATTCGGTAGACGTATATGTCTGTGGAGTTGTCGAGAAGGCAGACAGATCTGAAGAAGCGGGGACTAATGACAGCGATGATGCTGATGATATCAGCGCATTCTATGTCAGTCCCACCCCTAAGACAGAAGAGAAGACATCTTCAGAAGAGAAGAGTGAAGATGATCAGGATAACGGCCAGGGAGCATGGTTCAAATTTAAGGATTGAGAGGAGAGTAACGTGAATTCATTCATAAGAGTCTTATCATTCATATATTCGGTATTTATTGCATTACTGTCTGTGATCCTCCTCTATGCGCTTGTAGATGACGGCATCTTTTCCGATCTTCTCTCGCCGTTGTCATCCATTGCAAACGGTCCTGTCAGCAAGTATGTCTATGCAGCCGTTCTGGTGCTTTTCCTTATTACTTCGATCATGGTCATTACGAACACGATCACTTACGGCAGGCTTAACAGAACGAGGCTCCGTAAGACTGATATCGGATCCGTTGACATCGGATCTGATGCCATCGAGAGCATCGCTCTCAATTCAGCAAAATCTGCACAGGTGGGCATAAAGAGTGCAAGATGTCACGTATCTCCCGGTAAGGATGGTGCCATCAAGCTGTCTTTGTCCTGCGTTCTCTATTCCAATGTTGAGATTCCTGCATCCATGTCCAAGGTACAGGAGAAGATCAAGAAGGATATCGAGAGATTTACCGGTATCGTCGTCGAGAACGTATCGGTCAGGGTTGCACGTGTTGAAGAAGCAGTTGCTAAGGTTGAAGGCAGATAAAGATGGAACGGTTCCTGTCTAAGATCTTTGAGAGACTTCAGAATGCAAAAGCGGGAGCGATCTTCGCTTTCTGTTTCTTTGTTATTGCGCTTCTTCTGTGCATATTCGGTTTTTTCAAAACACTGTTTATTATCATATTTACTTTAGTAGGCTATTTTGTCGGCTCTTTTCTGTTCTCAGATTCAAGCAGGTTTAAGAAGTTCCTTGACAGGATTTTGCCTCCGGGGAGGTTCAGATGAGTTCAGATACATCTACAGGCAGGATCAAGACGAGAGAGGCTGCGCTTCTCTTCATTTATCAGAGTTATTACCGTAAAGAAGACTATCTTACACAGCTTCAGATCTTCAGGGAGAACCCTGAGTATAATGAGATCCTTGATAAAGATATCGATTATTTTATGCTGCTCACAAAAGGCATCATCGATAACCGTGACAGCATCGACAGCGAGTATTCGCCTTTCCTCAAGAACTGGAAGCTCGAGCGTCTTCCGGTACTTGACAGGATAATACTTGAGATAGCCGTCTATGAGATAAAGAACATAGAAGAGATCCATACTTCCGTCTCCATCAATGAGGCAGTAAAACTTGCAAAGAAGTACGGTAATGACAACTCCTCGTCATATATCAACGGAGTTCTCAGCAATTATGAGAAGAGTCTTTGATATATGCATAGATTTGACAGCGTAACTTCACTTAATAATTACGTCAGTGATCTGTTGTCTGCAGATCCTGCTCTCAACTATTTTGAACTTACGGCTGAGATATCTGATTTCACTGTAGCGAAGAGCAATCATTGTTATTTTAAGCTTAAGGACAAGACAGCTGCAGTATCGTGCATCATGCTCAGCAACTATTTTGCCAAGGTAGACTTTAAGCCGGCTGTTGGTGATAAGGTCACAATAAAGGGAACGGTTGCAATCTATCCACCGTCAGGTACGTATCAGATCAAGGTCCTGGCGATGACCAGGAGCGGTACAGGTGACCTGTATGAGAAGTACAGGCTCCTTTTTGCCAAGCTCAAGGCTGAAGGCCTGTTCGATGATTCCCATAAAAAGAAGATCCCGGTACTGCCGCGTAAGATCGGTGTAGTCACTTCTTCTTCAGGGGCAGTTATACATGACATAATAGATACCCTTAACAGACGTAATCCGCATTATCATTTGATCTTGTACCCAGCTGCCGTTCAGGGGGCTTCCTGTCCTGAAGAGATCTGCGCCGGACTCAGTTTTTTCGAAGAGAGGCATGATGTTGATGTAGTTATAGTCGCCAGAGGCGGCGGATCCATGGAAGACCTGTTCGGCTTTAACGATGAGCGCATCGCCAGGACTATCTATCAGATGACCATTCCTGTCATATCTGCAATAGGTCATGAGGTCGATTACACGATCTGCGATCACGTTGCTGACCTTCGAGCTCCGACTCCCACAGCAGCAGCAGAACTCGTTCTTGGCAAATACAGTGATCTGACGGATCTTGTCATGAGCACTTCGATGAACCTGGATATCGCGATCACGAAATTCATTGATACGCGCAAGGCACTTATCGATAACTACGCTAACCATAAGGCTTTGGCAAGCCCGCTGTTCTATGCAAGACAGCAGCTTGAGGCGGTTAATGCGATGGAGGAGAAGATAAACCTTCTCATGCAGAACAGACTTCGAAATGAATCACATAAGATCGAATCGGCAGCTGCGGCGCTTAAGACTCTCAATCCCGCTAATGTCCTCAAGAGAGGTTATTCTTTCATTAGCGGACCTGAGGGAAATGCGATAGAATCTGTAAGCGGTGTCAAGCCGGGAAGTGAAGTAAGCATACGTTTTATTGACGGTGAGGCAAAGGCAACAATAAATGAGGTGAAGGACAATGGCTGAGAGGAAGATAGATGAGAACATGACTTTCGAGCAGGCAGTTAAGGAGCTTAATGAGATCATCGTTAAGCTCAATGAGGGCAAGGTAACACTTGATGAGTCGCTTGAACTCTACAAGTATTCCAACAAGCTCGTAAAATTCTGCAATGATAAGCTCAATGAGGTCAGGCAGCAGATTGAAGAGGTCAATACAAGTGACGGAAGCATAACGGAGGCATCTGTCTGACGGTGGATATGGATTATAAAAAGATCATCGAGAGCGATCTCAATGAGATCCTTAAGGATAAGGCGGAGGATCTTACCTGCCAGGCTGCAAGGTACAGCCTGTTGTCAGGCGGCAAGAGACTGAGACCAATGATGATGTACATGACGTATGATATGTTCAGTGGTGATCAGGATCCTGTCTTTGATGATGTCAGGTATTATGCCGCAACGCTTGAGATGATACATACTTATTCTCTCATACACGATGATCTTCCCTGCATGGATAACGATGACTTAAGACGCGGCAATCCTACGTGTCATAAGAAGTTCGGTGAAGGCATCGCGACTCTCGCAGGTGATCTTCTCCTTAATACGGCGATGGAGAGGCTGATGGCGATAGCGCTTGATAAGCCCTGTTATCTCTTTGCTTCATACAGGATGGCAAAGCTTGCCGGTATCAACGGGATGATCGGCGGCCAGAGCATTGATATCACATCAGAGAATAAGCAGATACCCCCGGATGATCTTTATGAACTCCAGGAGAAGAAGACAGGTGCACTTATCGAATGTGCGGTACTGACTCCCTATTATCTGCTCAACAAGACTGACAGGTCATCATTTGAGGATGATGAGAACATAAGCCTGTTAAGGCAGTTTGCTGCGCATGTCGGTCTGGCGTTCCAGATCAAGGATGATATCCTTGATGTTACGTCTGACCCTAAGACGCTGGGAAAGAGCTGCGGCAAGGATGAACGTGACAATAAATCAACGTTTGTCACCCTGCTCGGCATGGATAATGCGAATGCGCGCCTTGGCAGTGAGATAGACAAAGCTCACGGGATCCTTGATATCCTGAAGGGCAAGGGCTACAACACCACAGATTACAGTGATCTCGTGGATTACCTTAAGATAAGGGGCAACTGATTTGAAATACAGGTTCTTGGGACAGAAGATAAGCAGGTTCGACCTGGTTAACATGAGTGAGGAAGACCGCAAGGTCCTCGCTTGTGAACTCCGCGACAAGATCCTTAATACCGTGTCACATAACGGCGGACATCTTGCAAGCAACCTTGGTGCCGTCGAGCTTACAATAGCGCTCCTTACAGTATTTGATTATGAGAAGGACAAGATCGTATTTGACGTAGGGCATCAGTCTTATTCATATAAGATCTTGACCGGAAGGTACGATCAGTTCGATACTCTTAGGCAGGAAGGCGGAATATCCGGATTCCCGAGGGTTTCCGAGAGCAAGTATGATGCTTTCGATACAGGCCATTCCAGCACTTCAGTTTCCGCTGCGCTTGGAATGGCAAGGGCGAGAGACTTAAAGGGTGAGGATAATTACGTCATATCCGTTATAGGTGACGGCGCATTGTCCGGAGGGCTTGCTTTCGAGGGGATCAACGACCTTGGTATAAGCAAGACGCCGATGCTCGTCATCGTAAATGATAATGAGATGAGCATCGACCGTAATGTCGGCGGTCTGTCGAGTCACCTTGCAAAGATCAGGGCTAACAGGGGATATATCAATGCCAAGCGCTCGACTGAGTCATTCCTCAGGAAAGTCCCCCTCATCGGCAATGCTCTCATTAAGTTCATCCTCGCGATCAAGGACTGGTTCAGGTTCATCACATACCGTAAGACTCCATCGATCTTCGAAGACCTTGGTCTTGTGTATTACGGCCCGATCGACGGGCATGACACCGAGAAGATCATAAAGACTCTTGAAGCTGTCAAGGATATCAAGGCCCCTGTCATCGTTCACCTTGCAACGGTCAAGGGGAAGGGGTATGAGCCGGCGGAGAAGCATCCGGCAGATTATCACGGCGTGGGTCCGTTCGATCTTGAGAAGGGGATCGTTCCTTCCGGCAAACAGACATTTACCACGGCATTTGCTTCCACACTAGAGAGTATTGCTGATAAGAACGACAAAGTAATTGCCGTCTGTGCGGCAATGGCGCACGGCACCGGGCTTACCGGGTTCGCAGCAAAGTTTCCTGGCAGGTTCTTCGACTGCGGCATCGCTGAAGAACACTGCGTTACGATGTCCTGCGGCCTTGCCATATCGGGTTTTACGCCTGTGGTCGCCATCTATTCATCTTTCCTTCAGAGAGCATATGATGAGATCGTGCATGATTGCTGCTTTATGGATAACCATGTTGTCTTTGCGATCGACAGAGCAGGATTCGTAGGTAATGACGGACATACCCATAACGGGCTTAGGGACCTGTCATTCCTTAATTCCATGAGCAACATGACCGTGTTTGCCGCAAGAGATTATGAGGATCTTGAGAATATCCTCGATCACTGCATAAACCATCTTACCGGTCCTTGTGCCGTAAGGTATCCCAGGGGAAGTTCTGATTATGAAGAGGCTCTGTACAGTGACCCCGCTGAATGCATAAAGCCGCACCTTATCAGCGATAAGGGCAATGACTTTGTTATCGTATCCATTGGTGTTATGTGCAAAGAGTGCGAGACCGCATATGATATGCTCGCCAAGGCCGGCCTGTTCGGTAAGCATATCAACCTTTCCATGGTAAAGCCCGTTCCTGCAGCAGAACTCATCAGCATGTTCGGGAATGCCTCAAATGTCTATGTTTGTGAAGAAGGCATACTCTCCGGAGGTGCAGGCGAGAGCATACGCGAAAACATCGAGAAGATCACTAACAGGTATAACATCATGCCTATCGCAGTGGAAGATGACATGATCAGGGCCGGGACCATCGCCAGACAGAGACAGATGGCCGGTATCGATCACGACAGCATATATGATCGCATAGCAGGTAATTAATACTGTATTTTTATACAGAAAAATGGTTTAATTATGCTATGAAGATAGGATTATTCGTTAACACAAACAGAGATAAGGACTATGAATGCGCCAGAAGAGCAATTGGCGCCATAATCAGTTGCGGTGCCACACCCGTACTGCGTCCTCATGATGCGGTCAAGTTTCCCGGAAGAGTTGAAGGGCTCCTGTTCGATGACTTTACAAAGGCAGGCCTTGATGTAGTCATTTCGATAGGCGGTGACGGAACTTTCCTTGCAATGGTATCTGAACTCCGTGATTCGGATGCCGACTTCATCGGCATCAACAAAGGCAGTATCGGTTTCCTTGCTCAGGTTAACGATGAGGATGTTGAAGACAGCATTAAGCATATAGCAGCACATGATTACAAGACTATCGCCAGGACAAGGCTTCTTGTTCAGGTGTATAACAGGAAGGGCGTGCTTAAGGGTGAGGATATCTGCCTCAACGATTGTGCGATAAGCCGCGGTGCCAGGCTCCATGTAACAAAGCTCCTTCTAAGGATCAACGGTCAGAATGTCGAGAGGTTCTTCGGTGACGGCCTGGTCGTCGCAACGGCAACAGGCTCTACAGCATATTCCCTTTCTGCCGGCGGTCCGCTCGTCATGCCCGATCAGCCGAATATAATCGTTACCTCGGTATGCTCCAATACATTCCAGGATATCAGCTATGTGGCAGGTCCGGACAGCAAGATCGAGGTTGATGTTGAGGCTTTTGAGACTGCACCCATCATCTGTCCTGACGGTAGGGATTTTGTTACCATTGAACCTGAGGATCATATAGTCATCACAAGGTATGAGAAGACGCTTAAGACCATCCTCATCGGTGAGGACAGGTTCTTCAATGATGTAAGACGCAAGTTGGTTATGAGAGGTAGTTTCTATGAAAACAGCTAAGAACTCGAGGCAGGAGATCATCCTCAAGCTCATCCGCGAAAACGATATCGCAACCCAGGAGGAACTTACGGCTCTCGTTAAGGGTTCCGGCATCAATACGACGCAGGCAACTGTATCAAGAGATATCAAGGATCTTGGCATCATCAAGGTCACTCTCCCCAATAAGAGCACTAAGTATGCCGTTCTCGACAGGACCGGTGATTCAGCTCCCGGAAGGCTCCTGGCAGTATTCTCCAATTCAGTCAGGACTATCGAGACGGCAATGAATATAGTAGTTATCAAGACTTTGCCGGGTATGGCACAGGCTGCCGCATCTGCTCTGGATTCTATGCATCTGTCTGGTGTCGTCGGAACGATTGCAGGTGACGATACGGTGTTCGTTGCATCAGGAAGTCTTGAGGAGGCACAGGCATTAAGATCGACTCTGGGTGATCTTGTGCTCGGAGTAAATGAATGCTGATAAGGCTTGAGATCAGGGATTTTGCTGTTATTTCACGAGCCAGTTTCGAACCGGGTTTTGGTCTTAACGTCATAACGGGTGAGACCGGTGCCGGTAAGAGCCTGCTTGTTGATGCCCTCGGCCTGATAATGGGTGACAAGGCAAACCGAAATGTTATCAGGTCAGGTTCTGACAGTGCTTTTGTTGAAGCCGTCTTTGACATAAGCGGCATCTCATCACCTGAACTTACAGCTTTCCTTGAGGAATCTGACATCGATCATGAAGAGGAACTGCTCATCATCAGCCGTAAGATAAATACGGACGGGAAGAGCATCGCACGTATCAACGGGAAGACTGTTGTCCTTAGTGTTTTGAGGAAGCTTGCTTCTTTTCTTATCGATATCCACGGGCAGAATGACACACAGGTCATCTTTGATGAGAGCAAGAATTGTGAGCTCCTCTACAGCTTCGGCGGGGAAGAGGTAAGGAAGGCAAAGACTGATTACGATAAGGCGCTTGCTGAGTATAAGGATGTCGTTCTTCAGATAAGGAATCTGTCAGGTTCGCCGGAGCAACTCAAGAAACGCAGGGAGTATCTGGAGTTTGCCATATCTGAGATAGAAGAAGCAGGCCTTTACGAAGGCATGGAAGAAGACCTGATGAGCAGGAAGAAGAGGCTGGCACGCGGTGAGAAGCTCTCGGAAGCCCTTACAGGGGCATATTCGCTCATAGATGACGATAAGGGTGCATATAACCTGGTGTCTTCTGCTTCTTCATATCTAAACAGGATGACGGAAGCTGATGACGGACTGGATCCCCTTAAGGAGAGATTATCATCAGTCCTTCTTGAATTGTCCGATATCAGGGATGAATTATCAGGTAAGATCGAAGAATTAGATTATGACGGATCGGTCAAGGAAGATGTAGACCGCAGGATCAGCAAGCTCTTTGACCTTAAGTCCAAGTACGGTGACAGTGTAGCTGAGATAATGGCTTTCGCGGAGCACGGCAAGGCTGAGATCGATGCATATGAGAATAACAGGGATATCTTATCGGACCTTAGGAAAAAGAGTCATGTGCTCGAACAGGAACTTCTCGATCGTTCTTCAGAACTGACAAAAGCTCTCAGGAAGGCTGCTGATGTACTCGGCAAAGACATAGTTTCCGAACTTGCGGATCTTGAGATGCCCGACTGCTTGTTCGAAGTGCAGTTTAAGGAGAGGAGCAAGGAGAAGTATTTCTCGGCACATGGTGTCTACGATATCAGGTTTATGTTCAGTGCCAATAAAGGTCAGGAAGCAAAGCCTTTGTCATCGATAGTTTCCGGCGGTGAGGCTTCAAGGATCATGCTCGCCATCAAGAATATCCTAAGCAGGTTTGACAGTATCCCCACAATGATATTCGACGAGATCGACATGGGTGTCTCCGGCAAAGCATCCGTAGCCATCGCGTATAAGCTGCATTCGATCGCCAAAGGTCACCAGGTCCTGTGCGTATCACACACTTCCCAGATTTGCGCCGCAGCTGACAATAATTACCTTATTACAAAGAACAGGGCAGACGATACGATATCTTCTGATGTCACGAAGCTCGATATGGAAGGGAAGATCAACGAGGTATCAAGGCTCCTGTCCGGCAAGACTGATGAGGAATCAGTAAACCTTGCCAAGAACCTCATCAAGCAGTTCTCTGTTTGAGAATAACTGCGCCATATCCTCAGGCAAATGTGCTTTGAATACCCGATCCATCCCGGTGAAAGGGTCCTTGAACGACAGATAATATGCGTGGAGTGCGCATCTTCCTATCCTGGAGTCCGTTAACTCCGATCCCGGGAAGCTGCCATTGGGATTATCATTTGAGTTAGGGCCGTAAAGGCCGTCGCCTGCCAGTGGGTGACCTTTGTATGTCGAATGGACCCTGATCTGGTGGCAACGTCCCGTCTCGAGGGCAAATTCCACAAGCGATATGTTGTTGACCTCATCGTATATGAGCGATCTGTAATGGGTAACAGACCTTTTGCCCTCAGGATCCACATCCCTTATCATGACTGAATCAGGCCTTCTGGCAATGGGTGCGTCTATGGTACCTTCAGCTGGTTCATATCTGCCGTAGACAACTGCGAGATACTTCTTGGTAAGTCTGCCATAGTGGCTTAAAGTATTGTGCGAATAACCGTTCTTGGCGATAAGTATCAGACCTGAGGTCTCACGGTCGAGCCTTATTACAGGGTGGAGCGTTCCGTCAGACAATATTGTCAGCAGCGAATCATCAAGGTGCCCGTGGGTAGGGTGCGTAACGATTCCGGACGGCTTGTCCAGGACTATGTAATTATCATCCTCATAATGGAAATCTATGCCTTCCGGGTGCCTGATGTCACCGCAGGTCTCCTCCAAAGCCACATAGAGCACATCACCAGTCTTAACCCTGGTGCGCACCGTAACATGCACGCCGTTAAGCTCCACCGTGCCGTGAAACTTGAGTTTCTTGATCATCTGGCGGCTCATCAGGTAATTGGTGTTAAGGATCTTTACGATCTCGCGCCCGTCATCCTTCGAAAGCACTGTATAACTGATATTCATAGGTAAATTTTCCACTCGATCTCCCAAAATGTCAATTATTTGTAAATATTGCCACCCTCAAAAGGTTGACACATCGAAACTTTATTTTTATTATAATAAATGGCTTGTCAGAGCCTTATTTCTGATTTGAACTTTGACAACTTAATATTGGAGGTGAGTACCAACGTGGAGTGGTTATATTTAATCATTGGTCTTGTTGTTGGTCTCTTTCTTGGTGGAATATTAGTATCGGTTTTCTATAAACGAGGTCTGTCTACCCAGCAGAAGCAGCTGAAGGATGATCTTGCTAAGTCACTTGCTGACAGTGAGAAGATCGTGGCTAATGCCCAGAAAGAAGGAGAGAGCAATAAGCGCGAGTTGCTTTTGCAGGCGAAGGAAGAGATCTCTAAGGCACGTCATGAACTTGAGAATGAAGCCAGAGAGAAGCGCCAGGAGATTGCAAAAGAACGTAACAGGCTCGAACAGAAGGAAGAGAATATCGAACGTATTCAGGCTTCTGTCGAGAAGAAGCAGGAAGAAATCGAGATCAAGCAGGCAAGAGTCTCTGAACTCGAACAGAAAGCGAGAGAGATCGAAGCCAGGAAGCAGGCGGAACTCGAGAAGGTATCAGGTCTTTCCATCAGTGAAGCGAGATCATTGGTTCTGGAAGCTGCAGAACGTGAATACAGTCATGATCTTGCAAGCATGCTGAAGCAGATGGAAGAGAAGACAAAGCAGGATGCTGACAGGATAGCAAAGGATATCATCGTCAGTTCGATCCAGAGATACGCATCTGATTATGTATCAGAAGTTACAGTATCAGTAGTTAACCTTCCCAACGATGAGATGAAAGGACGTATTATCGGTCGTGAAGGACGTAATATTAGAGCGATCGAGACGATCACAGGTGTTGATCTTATTATCGACGATACACCTGAGGCGATCATTCTGTCATCTTTCGATCCCATCAGAAGAGAGATCGCACGCCTCACCATCGAGAAGCTTGTCGTAGACGGACGTATCCATCCGGCAAGAATTGAAGAGATGGTCAAGAAGTCCGAGAAGGAATTGAACCAGATCATGAAGCAGGAAGGCGAGAGAGCCGTATTTGATACAGGTGTTATGAACCTGAATCCTGAGATCATTAAGATCCTTGGCAGACTTAAGTACAGGACCAGTTACGGTCAGAATGTACTTCAGCACTCGATCGAAGTATCCTGGCTCGCAGGCCTTATGGCAAGTGAATTAGGACTTGATGTCAACCTTGCAAAGCGTGCAGGTCTGTTGCACGATATCGGTAAGGCCGTTGATTTTGAACAGGAGGGAACTCATGTTCAGCTTGGCGTAGAGATCGCCAAGAAGTACCACGAATCACCTGATGTAATCAATGCCATCGAGGCACATCATGGTGATGTCGAACCCAAGACAGCAGTTGCTGTTCTTGTGGCCGCAGCAGATGCCATATCAGCTGCACGTCCCGGCGCCAGAAGAGAGAATCTTGAGACTTATATCAAGAGAATCGAGAAGCTCGAGGAGATCGCTACGAGCTTTGAGGGAGTCGAGAAGAGTTATGCCATACAGGCAGGACGCGAGATCCGCGTAATCGTGTCACCGGATAAAGTATCCGATGATGAGATGGTTATTAAGGCCAGACAGATCTGTAAGAGAATCGAAGACGAATTATCTTACCCGGGTCAGGTCAAAGTAAACGTCATCCGCGAGACCAGAGCTACAGACATAGCTAAATAACACTATTACCTTAGTTTTGTTATTATCAGTTTGGGAATCACCATTAGTCCAATAGGAGAGGCTGTCTCGTAAGAGGCAGCCTCTTTTTTGCGTTTTGGTTGGGTGGGGGAGTAGTAGCCAAAGAAAAGAGTGGTATTAAGAGTGGTATTAAGGGTGGGTAAGAGTGATCCCAATGTGTCCCTGGTGTCATATGGCGTTGCCGTTCTCACTGACTGTAAGGCAAAGCTGCCTATTCAGTAAAGTGCTCAATGTAGTGCACACTACCTTGAGCAATACTCTGCATAATCATCAACAGCTCACCGCAATACAAACACCTCTGGTCTTACTGTCATTCAGACTCATCAGATTCCACTTATCAGCAAGATCAACAATGTGCTGCAAACCCTTTTTCTGAATATCCTTTCTATAAAAATCCCTTTATATGATAAAATTGTTTTGACAGGAGGGTTTTCCGTGAAGATCTGTTTTATCGGTGATGTTGTTGGAATGTGCGGACGGAGAGTAGTTAAGAATGCTCTTCCGTCACTTATCAATAATGAGAGTATCGACCTTGTTATCTGCAATGCCGAGAATGCCGCGCATGGCCTTGGCTGTTCTGAGAAGATAATCAACGAGCTGATGTTCTGCGGATGCGATGCTTTTACTCTTGGCAATCACTCTTTCTCGAATTATGATTTCCTAAGGCAGATCACGTCATTGACGAATGTCGTAAGGCCTGCCAACATTACGCCTTCCTGGCCCGGAGCTGATTACATCGTGATCGAGAAATGCGGGATCAGGACAGGTATCATCAACCTTCTGGGGCAGCTTAATATGGGTATCGCTTCTGATAATCCTTTCGACAAGGGGGAGGAGCTGATTCAGCTGCTTAAGGATAACGAGCACTGTGATTCGATCATTATTGATTTTCATGCTGAGACGACATCGGAGAAGCAGGCGTTAGGGTATTATTTCGACGGCATGGTTACGGCTGTCATCGGGACCCATACGCATGTTCAGACTTCTGATTCCAGGCTGCTTCCGGGCGGAACGGCTTTCATTACGGACTGCGGGATGACAGGAGCCGTGGATTCGGTGCTTGGTATGGATGTTGAGACTTCTCTTGCAAGGCTTGCTTATAAGCTGCCGAGGAAATACGAGCCTGCTGACGGCCCGGGATTCATGAACGGAGTCATCATCGAGACTGATAATTACGGCCGTTGCACAGGTATCAGGCGTTTTACCGAGTACGAATAAGTATTAGGTCTGTTTTTTTTATTTTCTTTTTGTATAATATTGCCTATGAGTGAGAATAATAGCAAACCTGTTAGTGAAATAAGATATAAGCATACAAGGGTTACGAGTTCTTTTATGTTTGTTCTGCTCCTTGTAGTGGCAGATCAGATCTCAAAGAACGCCGTGACGCGCGAACTCGCCTATAATGACAAGAAGCCCATCATCGACGGGTTCTTCTCTCTGCATCATGTGCATAACACCGGCAGTGCCTTCAGTTTCCTTGCTGATAAGGACTGGGGTATCTACGTCTTGAGCGGGATTTCAGTCATATTCGGCATAGCCCTCCTTGGACTGATGACTTTTGCGATCCTGCGCGATCACAGCAAGATCGGTGTCTGCTTCGGAATGATCTCAGCAGGCGCGATCGGCAATCTGTGTGACAGGTTTACGCTCCATTATGTCATTGATTTCCTCAGATTTGACTTTGGCAGCTACACGTTCCCGATATTCAACGTAGCTGACTGCTATGCCGTGGTCGGAACGATACTCCTGATACTGTGCATCCTTTTTGATTCCAAAGAGTTTGACGCATTCTGGGATGACCTCTTCCATAAGAAAGCAAAGGACAGTAAATGATAAAGAAGTTTGTATCAGCCGGCGACGGATCGAGACTGGATCTTTTTATATCTGAAAACTGTTCAGATTATTCACGTTCATATTTTAAGACTCTCATATCCGGCGGCAACGTCACTGTTAACGGCGTTGTCATCACGAAAGCGGGTACTCCGGTATCATCAGGCGACACGGTCATTGTCGACATCCCGGACCCCGTTGAGACTGATAATAAGCCGCAGGATATACCTCTTGACATCGTATTTGAAGATGAGCACCTCATAGTTCTCAATAAGCCTCAGGGGCTTGTTGTCCACCCTGGTGCAGGTCATGCTGACAGCACACTGGTCAATGCTCTCCTTAATCATTGCCAGGGGCATCTGTCAGATATCAACGGCGTGCTCCGTCCGGGCATCGTTCACAGGATAGATAAGGACACTTCGGGACTTATGCTGGCGTGCAAGGACAATGAGACTCATGTCAGGCTTGCTGCCATGATCGCCGAGCATGAGGTCGTCCGCAAGTACCGTGCGATCGCATATGGCGTCGTTCCTAATTCCAAGGGTACCATCGATGCTCCGATCGGGCGCTCTTCGACAGACAGGCGCAAGATGGTCGTAAGAGGCGACGGGAAGTATGCGGTGACTCATTTCGAGACGGTGGGAAGATACATGGAAGCAACGGACCTTCTGCTTAAGCTTGAGACGGGAAGGACGCACCAGATAAGGGTGCACCTCCATTATATCGGGCATCCGGTGATCGGGGATCCGGTGTATGCTTCAAAGAAGATGTCTTTCGGGCTGGAGGGGCAGGCGCTTCACAGCACTTCGGTCGAGTTCGACCACCCGATAACCGGTGAGCACCTGTATTTTGAGTGCGATATCCCGGATTACTACAAAGAGATACTGTCGCGTCTGACGCCAATGAATAATTGACCTTTAGGATCATAAATCGGATAATAAGCATATGAACATAAAGCTTGATGATATTAAGATCAAAGATCTTTCCACCGGTGATATCTTCTCCAAGATATCTTCGGCTTTTGGTGTTATCTGCGATACGGACGGCAAGAGCATCATACTTGAGGGGCGGGATAACCTTAATCTGCTCAGGGCTCAGCAGGCACTTCTCACGATAGACAGGCTTACTGATACCGAGACAATGGATTCAAGGACTGTTGATTACATCATATTCCTGGCTGGTCAGGGTGCGACTGAAGAATTCATCAAGACAGCTGATACGGTTTATTACACGACGCCGTCGGGCAGGCCCGTTAAGGCAAGGACATTAGGTCAGCAGGTCTATCTTGATTCTCTCGGAAGATCTGACCTTGTCATCTGCAGCGGACCGGCCGGGTGCGGCAAGACTTTCCTTGGAGTTGCAATGGCAGTAAGGGCGATGCGCAACAGGGAAGTGTCGAAGATAATACTTACAAGACCTGCCATTGAAGCAGGTGAGAGATTGGGATTCCTTCCGGGCGACATAGAAGAGAAGGTCGATCCCTATATGAGGCCGATCTATGATGCGATAGAGCTTCTCTTGGGTCATGAGCTGTTTGAGAGGTACTATGAGAAAGGATTGATCGAGGTGTCTCCGCTCGCGTTCATGAGAGGACGTAATCTCGACGATTGCTTCGTCCTGCTCGATGAGGCGCAGAATACAACGCCTGAGCAGATGAAGATGTTCCTGACCCGTCTCGGGCTTAACTGCAAGGCCTGCGTTTGCGGTGATTTCACCCAGATAGACCTGCCCCGCGGCGTCAAAGACGGACTTCATGATGCAATGGAAGTGTTAACCGGGCTCGAAGGTGTTACAATAGTATCGATGCACAACAGCGATATCGTCAGGAACAGTCTTGTTCAGAAGATCGTTGAAGCTTATGAGAGACGTGACAGGAAGGGAGATGCGGTACAGTTATGAATGTGAATTCTTTTGGTACGAAGATGCAGCAGCTTATTGTAATGATACTTGTTGTCATTCTTGTCGTTCTCGTAGTTTTCTACGGATATATTCCTGATAACTATAATTATTCGGTAGGCTCCGTCTCCCAGAATGATATCTATGCAACAAGGACGATCACGGATGTCTATCAGACTGAGTATGAGGCCCTCATGGCCAAGAATAACGTTCCGATGATATTTATCAGGAGCGATGAGATCGCCGAGAATAATAAAGCATCGGTCGATAAGTATTTCGAGATCATCTCTGAAGCGAGGTCATCATTCCACAGTGACGGCACTCTTGATGATTTCTCTGTCGGTATCGGCGTAGAGAACATATACAAGAACCTTAAGAATGAATTTAACAAGGACTTTGACAAAGAGACAATCAAGACTTTCTTTACTGCTACAAATTCTACTTATGATTACTTGAGCTATAAGGCAAGTTCCATCGTTGAACTGCTCATGACCAGCAATATCAACGATTCACAGCTCAAGCCTTCCATCACTGCACAGATAGACAGTTTTAAGGAGAAGAACCCTTCGTATTCCGTCTATGCAGACTGCATTGAGCGTGTCTACGAGAAGTTCCTCCTCCCGAATTCTGTATTTGATAAAGATGCAACGGAAGATGCTGAGGAGAATGCGTACAGGACAGTAATGGATAACCCCATTATGATCGAGAGGGGAACCAAGATCGTCGGAACAGGCGAGACGATCACGGATCATACATATAGGCTCCTTTACGATCTTGACCTCATAAGTGATTCCGGCTTCGATTATTTCATCCTGGCTAGAGTTGCCGCTTATATACTTATCATCTTCATAGCGATGATATTCTATATCAACATCAAGGAAACTGATTTTAATATCGATCTGAGCGTATTCTACATCCTGATCATCACGTTCCTTGTTCCGATCACTGCCGGCGTCTACCTGTCAGAGATTTCTTCGCTATTGGTGATAGAACTGTTCTTCACGGCAATATGCGCAATGTATATGGGAGTATCCACGGCAATAATCCTGTCTGTCATGAACCTGTTCATGTTATGGCCGGTTTACGGCTTTAACATCGAGGCTCTGTTCATACAGCTTGTCGCGATCTTTGTCTGCAGCTGTGTGGCAGGAAGGCAGAAGAACCACTTCAACAGTGCGGCCATCATCCTGTTCCCGACGGCAACTTCAGTGCTGGCTTCCGTGGCATATAATTTCTTTGCAAACGCAACAAGAGCAGAATATATCAATTCCGCAATGATGACTGGTCTGTCGGCGATCAGTTCCCTGGTCATTGCAGTCGGTCTCCTGCCGATCTACGAGTTGTTCTCCAAGAGGGTTACTCCCATTAGGCTCATCGAACTGTCACAGCCCGGACATCCCATACTTAAGAGACTGTTCATTGAAGCTTCCGGTACTTACCAGCATTCGATGATGGTCGCAAACCTTGCCGATTCCGCTGCTGAGGCTGTCGGTGCTGATGCTCTCTTCTGTAAGGTTGCAAGTTACTATCATGATATCGGAAAGCTCGAGAACCCTGAGTTCTTTACGGAGAACCAGCACGACGGCGTCAACCCCCATGACGGTCTCTCTGTCATGGAGAGTGTTAAGATAATTACTTCGCACACTGAAGCCGGAATGGCATTAGCACGCAAGAATAAGATCCCTGAAGCAATTGTCAGGGTCATTGAGGAGCATCACGGTACAACATATCCGGGTTATTTCTACAATAAGGCGTGCGAGGAAGCGAAAGCTGCAGGTCTTGAGATGCCCGACGTTAACAACTTTAAGTATCAAGGTCATATACCTACATCCAAGGAATCAGCGATCATCATGCTCGCTGATACCTGTGAAGCCGCTCTCAGGTCTGCCGGCAAGACAGATCCCGAGACATGTGAACTTATGATCCGCAAGCTCATCAAGGGCAAGATCGATCAGGATCAGCTCATCGAGTCCAAGCTGTCCTTTGATGACATCGAGAAGATCATCCAGTCGTTCAAGAAGTTCTATGCAGGCGCATTCCATGAAAGGATCAAGTACCCTGAAAATGCTAATTAACATCAACAGTGATTCTGAGGTTCTTAACCCCTACGCGGGTAAGATCAGTGAACTTGCAGACAAGATCATCTCATCGAAATACATTTCGTCAGAAGTCTTTCCGGTCCTGAAGCATTCTTATTGTTCCCTGATGGCAGTGTCAGAAGAGGAGATAAGGCAGATCAACCGTGAGAACCGTGATATCGACAAGGTGACAGACATCCTGTCATTTCCTTTGCTCGATCTCAAGGAGGGAGAACTTAAGACACCCGTAGACAGGCTGGATTACGAGATGGACAAGGATGGCAATAAGGTCTTCAATCTCGGTGATATCGTACTGTGCTATGATGTTGCGGTCAGACAGGCAGAAGAATACGGCCATTCCGTGGAACGTGAAGTAGTTTTCCTCGTCGCTCATTCTCTCCTGCACCTGTTAGGTTATGATCATATGGTCAAGGCTGAAGAGAGGCGTATGACAGCTCTTCAGAAGAGCCTGATGTGTGAGTTGGGACTTGGCCTTGAGGATGAAGAAGAGGAGATCAAAGGCGCATCAGAAGATGGCGATATGCCTTTCTTTCCTGCCGGTTCACCTTGTGAACACTGCGGATACGTTGCTCTCATAGGAAGGCCTAATGTCGGCAAATCGACTTTACTCAACTATATATCGGGCATGAAGGTTGCGATCGTATCTCATAAGCCGCAGACTACAAGAACTAATATCAGGTCTATCTATAATACTGATGATACGCAGATCATATTTGTCGATACTCCGGGTGTTCATACTCCTAAGTCCAAGATGGGCGAGGTAATGGTCGACAGGTCTTTCAATTCTGCAAAGAATGCAGACCTGATACTATTTATTGCAGATGCAAGGTTCGACAGACCAGGCAAGGTCGAGACAGAGCTTCTCGATAAGTGCCGTAATTCCGGCAAGAAAGTGATCCTTGCGATCAATAAGACTGATGAGATCTCAAGAGATGCGCTGCTTCCCGTTATCGGGAATTATTCAAAGAACTATACTTTCGATGAGGTTGTTCCCATATCGGCAAAGACAGGGCGTAATGTGGATATCCTTCTCGACAGCGTTAAAAAGCATCTCCCTGCAGGACCGAGGCTTTTTGATTCAGAGTATATGACTGATCAGACTGAGAAGGAAATGGCCAAGGAGTTCATACGTGAACAGGTCCTCCATTTTACGAATCAGGAGATACCGCATGGCGTAGCTGTTGAGATCACTAAGTTCGAAGACAGATACGAGGATGGTCACAAGGATGAATACGACCGTTCGATGGTAGTGATCGAAGCATCCATTATCTGTGAGAGGAAATCTCATAAAGGCATCCTGATAGGCAAGGACGGTCAGATGCTCAAGCGCATCGGAACTTCAGCTCGCAAGCAGATTGAGAACATGACCGGTTGCAAGTGTTATCTCAACCTGTTTGTTAAATACAGAGAAGACTGGAAGAACGATGAGACCTTCCTGAGACAGTTCGGGTTCGAGAAAACGGAAGATAACTGATATGGCCGGTGCGACCAAAACATGCCGCGGCATCATACTTACAAGCCGCGAACATAAGGATAAGGACAGGATCCTCAAGTTCCTCACAAGGGATGAAGGTCTTATCGATATATACGTTAAGGGCAGCGGCAAACTGAACAGTCACAGTGCGTTTACATCAGTTCCTTACATGCTGTGTGACCTCACATATACCGTATCAGGCAATTATAACTTTCTTAAGTCCGGAGCTATCGTCGAGAGCAACAGCAGGCTGATGACTGATTTTGACCTTATGACTGCCGCGGCACATTGTGCGGATGTGCTCCTTGACATGTCAGGCCAGAGCGATAATTCAGTTGAAGCATACGAGATCGCAGCATATACATTCTTCTATCTGGCAAAGGATCCAGAAAAGAGACAGTTGTATCTGTCTGCCTTTAACTGGAGAGTCCTGTCGGTACTCGGCTTTACCGTGGAGTATAAGCTGACATCAGATACTGCTTTGGAAGTCAATGATAAAGGTATATACTATCTGTCAACAACAGGCGGTGATCTGTATTCCGGCAGGAAGACCGGCGGTGAGTACAGAATGTTAAGCGGCAAAGCTGTCCTTGCATTGAACCATATCGCATGTTGTGATCTTAAGGATCTTTATGCGATCAGTGCGGGAGATAACTTGTCAGAGGCGTTGTTCGACTTTACGGTAAGTTATCTGTCGAATCAGCTCGAGAAAGATTATCTGGGGAGGTTTTTATTGTGAACACTAAGAGTAGAGTTCTTATGATAATCACCATTGCAGTCGTTTTGATAACGCTTGCTTTGGGTTATCTGTACTATACCGGTGCTCTTAAAAAGTATCTTCCGAAGAAGGAATTTAAACTGGAAGAGTATCAGTATACTGATACGGTCATCTATTCGCCTAAAGAGTATGTGCCTAATCTTGTGCTTGTCAATAATGAATGGGGTATCGACAGGGACTATGACTCACAGCTGGAATACTACCGTGACACAGATGTACTCATGAACAAGTACGCGATCGAACCTTATGGTCAGTTATCCGACTATATCAAGGAGAATCTTAACGATAAGATGTTTGTGTCCAGTACTTACAGGTCATATGAAGATCAGGAGCGTGTCTTAGGCGAAGAGGGTGAAGAAGTTGCTGCAAAGCCCGGGCATTCCGAGCACCAGACAGGACTTGCCATGGATGTATACGTCAAATACCACGCAGGAATGGGCTTTATAGATTCTGAGGTCGGCAAATATGTTAACAGTCATTGCGGTGAATATGGTTTTATCATCCGCTATCCTCAGGGACGCAAGGATGTCACAGGTTTTGACTATGAGCCCTGGCATATCAGATATGTAGGTCATCCGCACTCTGATATCATCATGTCAAACGATCTGACCCTTGAGGAATATCTAGGTTCATTTGAGTGGTTCAAGTGGTATCAGTATGGTGATTACATTATCAGTCTGCAGAAGAAATCCCTGTTTGAGATCCCTGCTGAAATTGCAGATAAGGAGATCTTCTGCAGCGATGACAACAGAGGCGATATCATCTGCTGGTGCAAGATCAAATGATCCAGTTCTCCGGGAACAGCATTATGTATTCGGGCTTTGACAGTCTCTCATCGATCAGCAGTGCAAATCCGGTATCATCCTCAGTCCTGATGACCCTTCCTACGGCCTGAAGTACTTTCTCCCACCCGGGATACCGGTACGCAAATGCGTATCCGTCACCGAATCTTTCAGCATAGTAAGATGCGAGGATCTCACGTTCGGGTGTGAGCTTAGGGATACCCACTCCGACGCATATTATTCCGGAGAGTTTATCACCAACAAGGTCAACACCCTCTCCGAAATGACCACCCAGAACTGCCATTCCCACGAGAAGCCCCTGCGACGGCGTATCGAAAGCCTTAAGATAATCCCTTTTCTCCGATGATGTCATTCCTGACTTCTGCATCACCATCTGACGCTCCATCCCGTCAGCCTTTGTATACTTTGCAAATTCCGCCCTCAGCTTCGGGGCAATCATGTCCATGTACTCAAAGGAAGGGAAGAAGATCATATAATTACCGGTCCTGTCAGTCAGTTCCTCGCTAATCCTTGCGACAAGATCATCAGCCGTGATCTTGCGGTTCTGATAAGACGTCGATATTGAAGTATCGATCATGACATCGAGATTCTCCGGCGGGAAAGGCGAGTTAAGAACAAGTGATCTCGCATATTCGCAGTCCGGTCCGACCAGGATATTCCTGTAGTATTCATAAGGCGACAGCGTAGCTGAGAAGAATACTGCAGCAAGGTGGTCCTTTATGATCTTATCGAGCTTTGATGAAGCATCAAGACAGTTGAGCTTCAGGAAGATCCCGTCATTATCCCTTCCGGTACAGGTAATGTAGGAATTGTCATAATACTGTTCAAGACATGTGACAAAGAAACGCACTTCAAAAAAGAAATCAAATGCAGTCTCCCTTAACTCACCCTGGGGCAGATCATCGAGCATCGGCTGAAGCCTTGATATCGTTTTCCACAGGATGGGGTAGAGGTTGCGGGGAACTTCTCTCATGCCCTCCCAGTCAGTAGTCTTAAGGACTTTATTCTCCTCTGCATCCTCCAACACTTTGAATGCAGACTGATGCGAATCAAAGCATTGTGATATCACCCTGAAATAGTGCTTGATCTGTTCCAGGTTTGCTTCGATACGTGCGTCCTTGCCGCGGAATGAACTGATCATGTCATTGACCTGCTGCTCGTAGAGAGTCGCGCTGTACATCTCCCTGGCCCTGTCGTTTAGGTTATGAGCCTCATCAAGGAGTACGACTGAAGTATCCCTGATATCTTCATCGATAAGCGTTACAAGAGGGGAGAAGGCGTGATTATAATCGCCGATCACAACAGTACAGTAGTTCATTATCTCCAGCATCAGTTCGTGAGGACAGATCGTATATTTGTCGGCGATCTTTTTGACTATATCTGCCGTGATGTCATCATACAGAAGAAGGTCTGACAGTGCGCTGTTCAGCTTATCGTAATAGTTCTTGGCAAGAGGACAGTATTTCTTATCGCACTTGGTCATGAAGGGACACATCGATTCCTTGGGCTCCAAGAGGCATGACCTGATCGTAAGACCCTTGTCACGCATATCATTAAGAGCCTTGTGAGCGACTGTCCTTGTTGCAGTCTTTGCTGTCAGATAGAAGATCTTGTTGTATCGGTGCTTGAGAAGACCTTTGACGGCAGGGTAGAGGGTAGAGATCGTCTTACCCGTTCCCGTGGGAGCTTCAACGAAGAGAGCTTCTTTGGACAGCAGGCTGTTAAGAACTGTCTTCATGAAGACTTGCTGACCTGCCCTCATACCGGGATAAGGGAACTTGAATTCGGATGCAGTCTTGTTGAGCGTATAGCTGTAATCAAGAAGCGTCGATGCAAAGTCGATGTATCTATTGCATAGTTCTGAGAAGAATGATACCGCATCCTCATACGACATCTCTATGGTATTCTCATAAGCATTCAGCGAAGTGATCGATACATAACGTAAGGTCAGCTTTACATCAAAGACATCCTTGTTGGAGAACATGTAAAGAGCTCCATAGAGCTTGAGCTGCGCCAGATGCCATTTCTGTTCAAGAAGCTCGTATTTATCCTTGGTGCTGTTAAATGATTTGATCTCAAATATGTGAGGCATGTCACCGGGCGATAAGAGCAGGCAGTCCATGCGTCCTGCGACCTTGAGCTCTATGTCATTCCTGGAATATGACTCCTCGACATATTCTTCCGTCTCGATATCCTTGCCGTATTCCTTCTTAAGATCGGCAAATATCCTCTGGTGAAGTCTTGTTCCTTCTATCCCTGAAACGCTGCCAAAGCCAGAACCGGTCAGATCACCGGATCTTGAAGTGTATCTGGCAAGGCCGGTGACTGATACCGAGATGCTCCTCATTTCTTGTCCTGGTTCAGCTTAGTCAGCTGTTCTTTCTTAGTGATGAGAGGGATCGTGATGACAAAGCAGGCACCTTGTACTGAACCGTCATCATTCATGATGTTATAACCCTGGATGGTCCCTTTGTGTTCTTCTGCGATCGATTTCGCGAGGGACAGACCGATGCCGTGCTTGCCGGCCGTTCCGGTCGCAAACCTGTCGAAAAGCTTATCTATTACGTCAGAAGAGATACCCGGTCCGTCGTCAGTAAAAGTGAAGACGATATTTTTGCCGGAACGGTCTTTGACGCATGTGAAGTTAACAGAATTCCTGCAGTATCTCAGGCAGTTGGAGAAAATGTTCTCGAGCATCCTGAAGATATCCGATTCATTGGCATAGATGTAGAGGTCTTCTTTGGTGATGTTGTTAACGAGTTCCTTCTCCTCATGAATGAAGTGCCCCCTGACCTTATCGATCGCGTCCTCTGCGATCTCGGAACAGTTAAGGATCTGCTTCTTTACGGTATAATCACCGCTCTTGGCCATATCCATCTTGGAGATTGTCAGGAGGTTAGATACCATTGTCGTAAGTCTGTCCGTCTCATCAATGATGACATCAACGGCTTTGTCCTTCTCTTCGTTATTGAATACACCGTATTTGATACCTTCGGCATATCCCTGTATGGACATAAGCGGGGTCCTCAGTTCGTGCGATGCGTTCTGGAAGAACGTCTTCTGCTCGAGGTCGCTTTTCTCCAGCTTCTTGGCCATGCTGTTCATCTGTATGCCAAGGTCGGTAAGTTCACGGCTGGCTGTATGATCCGGGTTGATGGGACTGTAGTCACCGCGTCCGATCCTTTTGGAGAATTCGGATAATCTCTTGGTAGAGAGGAAAAGGGGGATAGAATTGAACAGACTGAGGATACCGGCAACGATAATGATGATCAGAACTACCTGAATAAGCGCGTAGATGAGCTGTTCCGTCAATGAGAAATAAGGCTTTGAGTTAACGAACAGAACGATGTAATAGTTGTTAAGATGCTCATAGACATCATGCTCGGGACTGTATTCGATGCCGAGTATCCTGTAGAAGTAAAGTGATCCGTCGATGTTGATCTGCTGCGTCTCACCGTTAACCGTGATCCCGTTGTTCTCCGTTATCTCGTTGATAACGCTGTCAGTCGCGTTGTATGAAGATATCGAATATGCCTTGGTCGGCCACAAAAGGTTATATCCGACTTCAGCATTATTGTTTGTATAGATAAGAGCGATCGTTGCCTCGTTCGATATATCCGCCGACGATACGATAGCGTTAAGGAGAGAATCACTGATATCACTCTCAGACCTGTTGATGTCAAATTCCGTAGACCTGAAAGTCTGTGCGAGACTCTGACATGACTTAACGGCGTTCTCTATACGCTTGTTACATTCCTGGGCGATATAGGTGTTGAGGATACCCCTCGAAATAAAGATCATCGATAATGCCATGAGAAGGATAACGATAAGGAAGGTCGCATAAAGATGCAACGCAATGGGAAGTTTGAAAGTAAACTTGTGATAAGTCTTGTTATCCTTAGGCGCCATTATTACCTCTGATCAAATGAATATACTTAATTGTCTATTCCGTCAGAGTTTTTGTCAACAAGCTTGAACCCGTAGCCCCAGACTGTAGTTACGGATGCCTTGGAATCCTTGATCTTCTTGCGGAGTCTCTTTACGGTATCGTCAGCAACTCTTGTCTCGACCTCGGTGGAATAACCCCAGATCTTATCAAGAAGCTCGACCCTGGGGATTGCCCTGTCCTTATTGGAGATCAGATATGCAAGAAGCGAATATTCATTTGGAGTAAGCGGGAGGATCTTGCCTGACACGGTGCATTCCTTGGTCTTCTTGTTGATAACGATGTCAGCGAAGACAAGCGTGTTGTCATTCTGCGTCTGATCGCCGCCTCCGACGGACATGATCTCTTCCTGTCTCTTCAAGGTGGACTTTACCTTAGTAACGAGCTTGATTGGGGAGAAAGGCTTGGTGAAGTAATCGTCACTGCCAAGACTTAAGCCCTGTATATAGTCAGCATCGCTGTCCTTGGCCGTGAGCATGATTATCGGGACGTTGCTCTCCTTACGGATCTCGTTAAGGATGAAGAATCCGTCGTGACCGGGCATCATAACGTCGAGGATGATCAGGTCGCAGGGAGTATCCCTGAATCTGGCGAGCAGATCGTCACCTGTCGCAAATCCTATAACATTAAAATCTTCTCTCTCCAAAAATGACTTAAGCAGATTCCTAATGTTATCTTCATCATCTGCGATATAGATCATCTTGCTCATACAAAAATCTCCTATATTAGATACTGATACAATTTTATAATAATCAAAAAAACTGGAAAGTCTTATTTGGTGCAAATGTGTGGAAAAGATTTTAAAAAGAACTAAAATATCTATAGAAGCATAAAGCGGAGGTAACTCATGAGCACAGTACTTGTAACAGGCGGCAACGGATATATAGGATCACATACAGTCATATCACTATATGAGAACGGTTATGACGTTATAATCGCGGATAATCTTTCCAACAGTAAGATGGAGGTGCAGAACCGCCTTGAGAAGATATGCGGCAAGAGGTTCAAGTTCTATAACGTTGACTGCTGTGATGAGGCAGCTCTTGAGAAGGTGTTCTCTGAGAATAAGATCGACAGCGTGATACATTTCGCAGGGCTCAAGGCCGTAGGCGAATCAGTAAGGATGCCTCTTGAGTATTATTCCAATAACATCAACAGCATGATCACCGTGTGTAAGCTCATGAAGAAGTACGGGGTGAATAACCTTGTATTCAGTTCTTCTGCTACAGTCTATGGAATGAGCGAAGACGTTCCCTTCACTGAGGAGAGTCCCCTGGGCGTGTGCACCAATCCGTACGGATGGACAAAGTGGATGCTCGAGCAGATCTTAAGAGACTTTGCCAAGGCTGAACCTTCCATGAAGGTATGCCTGCTGAGATACTTCAATCCCGTAGGTGCCCATGAGAGCGGACTGATCGGTGAGGACCCCAGAGGGATTCCCAATAACCTGTTCCCGTACATCTCTAAGGTGGCCGGCGGTACACTGGAGAAGCTGACCGTCTTTGGAGATGATTACGATACGCCTGACGGAACATGTATCCGCGACTATATCCACGTCGTAGATCTTGCAGATGGTCACGTCAAGGCGATCAGATATCTGGAGAGTCATGATGCAGGCGTATCACTCTTCAACCTCGGAACGGGGAAGGGGACATCAGTCAAGGAAGCGGTTGCTGCTTTCGAGAAGGCGTGCGGCCATGAGATCAACCATGTGTTCGGTCCCAGAAGACCCGGCGACATCGCTGTTTGCTACGCTTCCACGGAGAAAGCTGAAAAGGAATTAGGTTTTGTTGCAAAGTACGGTATCGATGAGATGTGTTCATCCTGCTGGAAATGGCAGACTATGAATCCGGAGGGATTGTCAGATGACTAAGAGACTTGTATCAGTTATTGCAATACTATTAGGTGTAACGCTTCTGACGGCGTCACTGCCATATAACTATGGTTATGTTAACGCGGAAGTTGCTGTAGTATCTGCAAAAGTTCCCAAGTACGAATCCGCTTATACTACATACAAGAAGGTCAAGTGGGTCAAAAAGAGCGGCAAGTGGTACTGCAAGAACAGTAAAGGCAAGTATATCAAGGGATTTGCCAAGATCAGCGGCAAGACATATTACTTCAATTCCAAGGGCGTAATGCAGACGAAGTGGAAGACAATAAGCAAGAAGAAGTACTACTTCGGTTCTGATGGTGCTATGAGGACAGGCCTTAAGAAGATAAGCAAGAAGTACTATCACTTCAACAGCAAGGGAGTAATGTCCACAGGCTGGAAGACATATAATGGTGAGAAGTATTACTTTGGCAAGACAGGTGCAGCCTACACCGGCTGGAAGACGATTGGCGGATATGAGTATTACTTCACATCCAAGGGGAAGATGAAGCATGATACAGTTGTTGACGGGAAGACCTTGGATCACAAAGGGCGTGTGGTTAAGCCTTCTGAAGCAACAGCAACTGCGACAGCGGCGGCAACGACGACAGCTCCTGCTGATTCCACGCCAACAGCTTCAGCTGCTGCAACTGCGACTGCTACGTCTGCAGCAACAGCTACTACAACTGCAACAGCAACAGGTTCGACTTCTTTGAAGTATGATCCTGATGGACACGGTGGTTATTGGATCCACAATGGAACAGGCGCTAAAGTCAGTGCATCTGAATATCAGTCTATGGTAAGCAACGGACAGAGCTACAAACTGTCTTATGTTTGCTCCAACGGAAACACCATTTCTTACAGCACATATCCAAACATGAACTGGTCTATGAAAAATGACCCTAAGTTCGGTGCATACGCTGCAAGCTCTGATATGTACAAAGGATCATGGTGGCAGCAGGGCTACGGTAACGGCATATCCTACAAGAACTTCGACGATACCGGATATGTAGCATCTTGGATATATGGAACAAGTGCTGCCTTCAACGCCTTCGACTATGATAGCCACATCAGCGGCTCATTTACCGTCGGCGGCTATGCTAACGGTGGCAAGCAGACAATCGGATACACAGGTTGGAACGGCAACGCTGTAACAGGCGGCGACTACAGCAAGTGGGCAATTGCAATGGATGCTTACCGTGCACTTGACGGTACCGGTATTCCTGCAAGGCATGATAAAGCTACGTGTGAACGTTATGGTATTGCATGGAGTACACAGAGTACAAAAGTATATGTCAAGAGAGATGATGGAACATACAATACTGTGTGGATGGATGTTAACCAAGCTGAAAAACTTGGAGATTACATAATGATCGAGTGGTGTGAAGGTAATCTCCAGTATAATATGAAAACGCTTCCTGTACCTGACTTTCAGAATTACACAGGTATGGGATCTGTTAATTATGAAGATTATTTCATAACATGCAGTACTGTAAGTGACAAGTTCCCGACATCCAAAGATTGGAACTATGCAGATAAGGAAGCAAATCTTGTTGAGGTTATCCCTGCTGATCCCACGAGCACACCTGCGCCTGCTACTGAAGCCCCTCCGACAAATCCGCCTGCTGCAAATTATTCTTATGAGATAATTCCTCTGCTGGCTCCTTTCAATAGGTACTTTTACATTAAGACTGAGAATCCTGATCCTGATTCATTCAGGTTCAAGGATGAGGATACGAAGTATTCAGAAGATTCAGGTAGTATTATCGTTTCTCAGAATCTATTTGCAGACGTCAATTATGAAGACCCCGAGATTTTCAGAGTAAACGGTGGATATATAGCGGAAGGCAGCCTGACAGATGGCGGTACTGTCAGACTGCAATATACTTATGTCAGTCATCTTGCGCCTAACACAAATGCGCAGGGTGATATTCTTTCCTACAGGAAGGTTTATAACATTACAGATTCTGACATCACATATGAAACTCCCGATGTTGTCAGTACTAATGATTACTTGATCAATACTTATGCAAATGAAACAGACGGATTCTTTGAGAAAGTTACAGCTGTGCAGAATGGATTGAGCAGTATTTGCCTGTATCATGGGGCTTTTTGCCTTGGTGACTTAAAGAAAGATGAGAATTCATACTGGGGTATGTCAACTTCGCCACATGCCGATCAGTCATTCTATATTCAGGATCCGTATTATAGAGAAGGTAATAAACCAATGTTGGTAGGTTCACTGTACCCATTTGCATTAGACTCTCTCGGATTTCCTGCAACTATGGCAAGCATTGCAAAGCAAATAGATCCTTCGTGTACCTACACTTGGGATACTTATTCACACTCAACAATTCATGTAACTCTTAACGGTGAGACTGAGTGTTATGGAGGTTCCGGGATAGGTGGATGTGATGATGGTGTTACTCAAAGCATGATTAAATATTACTTCTCGTTTAATGGTAGTGCTCAGGATCTATACGGCAACTGCTCTTTATCTTCTCTGGCAAGTATGAATAATGAGTATGGGAGAATGCCAGTTACTGATGAACGAGAGGATTTACTGACATTGCAGAGCATTCGAGATAATGTCGGAAAAGAAGGAAAATATGTAAGACTATATGTTCCGACCTCTGACCTTGGTATATTTGGTGCGTATGGTTATACATATTTGTTTGACAACGGGGCTACCGGTGAAGGAGTAAATGGATTCCTGGGTTCTTCGATCGGTCATTTCGAAAACGCTTGGTTCGATGGAAGGTATTATACGACCAGAGAATACTGGTATCCCAGAGCTGACCTTGAGAAAACTGCTACTGAAGAGCATCCGTTCCTAGTATTCAAGGACATGAAAATGAAGCTTCCTGATTCCGATGAAGGTATATATGTGGCAAGAGATACTTCATCAGGAATCAAATACAAGTTAGATAATAATCTGGGATATGATCCAGAAACTGGTGTTTGGAAAGGTTTCTCATATTTCAAGTATGATGTGAACACAAACAGTTGGAATTTCTATTATTTCCATTCTTATGATGGTGCACGAGTAAGCATTACAAATGGTTTGTATGTCGGAAATACTGATAATGAGCTAACCGATGCTGGGTTTATTGATGCTTGTGAGATTACTCTTGAAGAAGCAAAATCAATGGGTGTTGATAAGAATAATAATGTCGAACCACCTGAATTCTTGATTTACGACCAGACCGAAGAGCCAGGTACTGTTGGTTATGCTTCTGTGCCTACAACTGCTCCTGCGCAGTCTACAGCGGCACCAACCGCGGATCCTACAAAACCTGCAATTGTAACAACTGCTGCTCCTACGAGTGCGCCTGTTACTAGTCCTGCAACGTCAACTCAATCGTCTCAGGAAATCGGAAGTGATGACTTTGACTTCAACTAATGATAATTATGAAAGCATAGTAGAGAAACATAGCTAAAGAGGTGTTTATAATGAGAAAGAAATTTGCCGCTCTTATAGCAATAGCACTCGGAATAAGCATGCTGGCAGGGAATATCCCCGAGAGCCGGTATGTTGTTGCAGACCAAGGTACGGCTTATGTAAAGGTGTACAAGTCAGCAGCTGTTACGAAGTATAAAGGCGTAAAGTGGGTCAAAAAGAGCGGCAAATGGTACTGCAAGAACAGTAAGGGCAAGTATATCAAGGGATTTGCCAAGATCAGCGGCAAGACATATTACTTCAATTCCAAGGGCGTAATGCAGACGAAGTGGAAGACGATAAGCAAGAAGAAGTACTACTTCGGTTCTGACGGAGTTATGAGGACAGGGCTTAAGAAAATAAGCAAGAAGTACTATCACTTCAACAGCAAGGGAGTAATGTCCACAGGCTGGAAGACATATAATGGTGAGAAGTATTACTTTGGCAAGACAGGTGCAGCCTACACGGGCTGGAAGACGATTGGCGGATATGAGTATTACTTCACATCCAAGGGGAAGATGAAGCATGATACAGTTGTTGACGGGAAGACCTTGGACCACAAAGGGCGTGTGGTTAAGCCTTCTGAAGCTACGGCAACTGCAACATCAACTCCCACAGCAACTGCAACTGCGACTTCTGTTGCTACGCAGACAGCGCCTGCGACTCCAACTGCAACTGCGACCGCCACTGCTACAGCTACTGCTACTGCAACCCCAACCGCCACGGCGACCGCAACAACTTCTTCCGGAATTCCTTCCCAGCAGACGATCGATTACGATGCCGGAGAATACTCGATAAGCAAGATTCACAAGGGAGAAGGCACCTTCTACGATCCCGAAGCCGGCGGTGCTGCAAATCTCGATGATTTCGCAAAGGCAGGCTCATATGATACGGCTGCCATGAATAATTATGATTACATGAACGGCCTGGCAGGCGCATATGTGGAGATCACCGACAAAGACGGTGACAAGATCAAAGTCCTCATAGCTGACAGGCTTCCTGAGGGCGCTAAGGGAGATATAGATCTGACGAGGACTGCTTTCGCAAAGATTGAACCTTTGATAACCGGAAGGATGAACATCACCTGGAAGATCATACCGCTTCCTACAAACGACCCGGTAGAATTCGTATGGAAGCCTACAAGCACGCAGTATTGGGCTGAGATCCAGGTGAGAAATCACAGATATCCTGTTGCCAAGCTTGAATATAAGACTACAAGCGGCTCGTATGTAGCGCTTGAACGTCAGGAATACAATTATTTCACGGCTTCGGCCGGCATGGGCTCATCCGGTCCTTACACGTTCAGGATCACAGACATTTACGGTCATGTGATAACGGAGAGCGGCATTTCGATAAGGACAGACAGCAAACCCGTTAAGGGAACTAAGAATTTCCCGTATTGAGTGTCAATTTAGGCAAATTTGCGTTATTATCCTAACCCCTTTGACATTTTTTGACTTTGCGATATACTTATCATCGTAAGTTAGCACTTGTAGTGTTAGAGTGCTAACGGTGACAGAGTAATTAATTAGAAGGAGGTTATTATTATGACCATTAAGCCTTTATCAGATAAGGTAGTAGTTAAGAAGATGGAAGCTCAGGAGACCACAAAGAGCGGTATCATCCTGTCTTCAGGCGCGCAGCAGAAGCCGTCCTATGCAGAGGTTATCGCAGTAGGTCCCGGCGGGATCGTTGACGGCAATGAGGTCAAGATGCAGGTTTCCGTAGGACAGAAGGTCATCATCCGTGATTATGCAGGTACGACAGTCAATATCGAGGACGAAGAGTATATCATCGTCCGCCAGGATGACATCGTTGCTGTCGTTGAAGACTGATAACAATTATTGGAGGTATTTACCATGGCAAAAGATATCAAGTATTCAGAGGACGCCAGGAAGTCTTTAGAGGCAGGCGTCAATAGGGTAGCAAATACAGTTAAGGTTACATTAGGCCCCAAAGGCCGTAACGTAGTCCTCGACAAGAAGTACGGCTCACCCCTTATCACAAATGACGGTGTTACGATCGCCAAGGAGATCGAGCTTGAGGACAGGTTCGAGAATGCAGGCGCACAGCTCGTTAAGGAAGTTGCTTCCAAGACAAATGACGTAGCAGGTGACGGTACGACAACAGCTACACTCTTAGCTCAGGCTATCATCCGCGAGGGCATGAAGAACGTTGCAGCAGGCGCTAACCCCATCATTCTCCGTAAGGGTATTTCATTGGCAGTAGATAAGGCTGTTGATACAATCCTTGCAAATGCCAAGAAGGTCGACGGATCCAAGGATATCGCCAGAGTTGCTGCTATCTCAGCAGGTGACGAATATGTCGGCGAACTTATCTCCGAGGCAATGGAGAAGGTTACAACAGACGGTGTTATCACTGTTGAAGAGAGCAAGTCCATGAATACTGAGCTCGAAGTAGTTGAGGGTATGCAGTTCGACAGAGGTTACATCTCACCTTACATGTCAACAGACATGGATAAGATGGAGGCTGTCCTCTCTGATCCTTACATCCTCATCACAGATAAGAAGATCACAAACATCCAGGACATCCTGCCCGTATTGGAGCCCATCGCCCAGAGCGGTAAGTCTCTGGTCATCATTGCTGAGGACATCGAGGGTGATGCTCTTGCAACACTTATCCTCAACAAGCTCAGAGGCACATTCACATGCGTTGGCGTTAAGGCTCCCGGCTTCGGCGACAGAAGAAAGGCAATGCTCGAGGATATCGCCATCCTTACAGGCGGTGAGGTCATCACATCTGATCTCGGCAGAGAGCTCAAGGATATGACCATGGAGCAGCTCGGCCACGCACGTCAGGTTAAGATCACTAAGGAGAACACCATCATCGCTGACGGTAAGGGCGATGCTGAGGCGATCAGCTCCAGATGCAACCAGATCAGGGCTCAGATCGAGGAGACAAAGTCTGAATACGACAAGGAGAAGCTCCTCGAAAGACTCGCTAAGCTCTCCGGCGGCGTTGCAGTCATCAAGGTCGGTGCCGCTACAGAGACAGAGATGAAGGAGAAGAAGCTCAGGATCGAGGACGCACTCGCTGCTACAAAGGCTGCCGTTGAAGAGGGTATCGTTCCCGGCGGCGGAACTGCTTTCGTTAACGTTATCCCTGAGGTCAAGGCACTTCTCGACACAACAGAGGGCGATGTTAAGACAGGTGTTGCCATCATCGTTAAGGCTCTTGAGGAACCTGTACGTCAGATCGCTGCTAATGCCGGACTTGACGGCAGCGTTATCCTTGAGAAGATCAAGAATGAGAAGAACGGTATCGGTTTTGATGCTCTCAACGACAAATATGTCGATATGTTCGAAGCCGGGATCGTCGATCCTGCCAAGGTTACAAGGTCAGCTCTCCAGAATGCGGCATCAGTATCTGCAACGCTCCTGACTACTGAAGCAGTAGTTACGGACATCCCGGAACCCACGCCTCCGACACCTCCGATGCCTAATCCGGGATATTGATTTTATCCGCCCATAATGTATAATCTTGCATGTAATATAAAAGAAAGAGGTATTTCCCATGGCAAACATCGATTTGACAAAGTACGGTATCACCGGCACAACCGAGATCGTCTACAACCCTTCTTATGAGCTTCTGTTCGAGGAGGAGACAAAGGCCGGTCTTACTGGTTATGAGGTTGGTCAGGTTACTGAGCTTGATACTGTAAATGTTATGACAGGTATCTTCACTGGCCGTTCTCCTAAAGATAAGTACATCGTAATGGATGCAAACTCCAAAGACACAGTTTGGTGGACATCTGACGAGTACAAGAACGACAACCACCCCATGACAGAAGAGACATGGGCAGTTGTTAAGGACATCGCTAAGAAGGAGCTCAGCAATAAGAGACTCTTTGTAGTTGACGCTTTCTGCGGTGCTAACAAGGATACAAGAATGGCAATCCGCTTCATCGTTGAGGTTGCTTGGCAGGCACACTTCGTAAAGAACATGTTCATCGTTCCTACAGACGAAGAGCTCGCTTCATTCGAGCCTGACTTCGTCGTTTACAACGCTTCCAAGGCAAAGGTTGAGAACTTCGAGGCATTAGGACTCAACTCAGAGACATGTGCTGCATTCAACATCACAAGCCGTGAGCAGGTTATCATCAACACATGGTACGGCGGAGAGATGAAGAAGGGTATGTTCTCAATGATGAACTACTTCCTTCCTCTTAA
>DGUI01000023.1:0-8178 GCA_002394605.1 Mageeibacillus sp. UBA4314
AAGGTCATTTCATAACAGTCTGAATTATCACCTATTGTCACATGATCTGTCCGATTCACAGTATTCCGGTCTTTACTGCACTAATGCAAAGGTGTCCCCCAGTGTCCCCCAGTGTCCCTCAGTGTCCCCCGGTGTCATCCGGGCACGGCACTCCACAAACTCACTCCACAAACTCACTCCAGCTCCCCGTACTTCAGCTCTCTCTTCACTCCGCCGGCGTCTAGATAATAAAGGATCTTTTTCTCCTCATCCAGCGACTCAAAGATAGTTTCCGCTCCTGTATAATACCTGTCGTCATCGGCCACGAGCTTGACTTTCGACTTGCTGAGCCAATACTCCGGAACGAGCTGGACGACAAGATCGTCGACAGGGCAGCCAGTGTCTCTGCAGATATCTGCGGTCATCATGAAGTAAGTCAGATACAGGTCATCAGTCGCGTGATCGGACTTGAGTGCCCATGTCGGATCGATGTAGTACCCGCGTCCGTTTACTATTACATAAGTCCACTCGTGGTCGACGCTGTCGTGGCAGCCGACGGGGATCGCGTCAACGCCGGCCTGGCGGAGCAGGAATGCGTAGACGCCGGCAAGGTCGATGCACTGGCCTCTGCGGCTCATAAAAGTCGTGTATATGTAGCCTTCCTGGTTGAGTTTGGACTCGTCCTCATGTTCATATCTGTATTCGTAGTTGCTCTCCATGTAGTTGTAGAGCTTGAGGCATTTCTCGAATTCCGTGTCATCCTTTTCGATGGTTGCATTGAGGACTTCCTCGATTTTCTTCTCGAAGTCGGCCTCGCGTGCGGTCAGTTCCTCAACGGGCATCTTGTAGTAGATGTGACCGATGCCGTCGGCGTACGGCTTGGAACCGTCGTCGCTATTGTCGGTGATCTTCAGGCAGACGGCGGGAATGTAGTTCGATGTGTATGAACTGTCCATGCACCACTTGTACGCATCCTCGCTCGAACACTCGAAAGTATCTTTCCCCGCGCGCACCGCGTCGATCATGTTGTAAAGCGAATCCCAGTAATCCTGAGAGATCTCGGTCGCAACGATGCTGGAATATGGATGCGGATCATATACAAAAGGCTCCTGTTTGACGGTCGCTTTCGTCGCTTCGGTCGTCCCGGTCGCCTCTGCCGTCCCAGCCGTCTCAGCCTGCGACGCTGAAGTCTCAGAAGTCATAACGTTCATGTTCATGGATGTAATCGGCGCATCCGATATCTTGCCGCATCCCGCGATCGCGAGAGCGCCGGTCAGGAGTGCGCCTGCCACTTTAATATATCTATCTCTGCCAGCCATAAAAAATTCCCCTTCTGACGGATTATATCAGAAGGGGGATCCATTACTAAGGAAATTTGCGGTAAGGCAAAAGATTACATCTCGTTCTCGCCGTAATCCTCACCTGTGAGCTGGTCTTCGCCCTGGCCCTCAGCCTGCTGAGCATCATCTGCGGGCTGCTGAGCATCATCTGCGGGCTGCTGTGCATCATCTGCGGGCTGCTGAGCATCATCTGCGGGCTGCTGTGCATCATCTGCGGGCTGTGCCTGCTCTGCAACTGTCAGGTCTGTTGTACCCTTCTTGAATACGTACTCGATGATACTGCCTGTTGAGTTGTCCTGCATCTTGAGTGTCTGAGCGCTCTTGTCAAAAAGGAGTGAACCAGCGGGGTTGCCGTCCTTTGTGAGCTCAACACCGTTAGACTTGAAAGCTACCTTGAACTCCTGTGAACCCTTAACACCTGTCATTGTTGCCTTGTCCTTCTCGATCTTGAGGTTCAGAGCAACCATGTTTGCAGGTACACCCAAAGAAGCTGCATACTCTTCACATGTCTTACCATTGATTGTTGATACTGTCCAGTCACCCAAAACGTCCTTCTCAACGCTGCATGCTGCGAAAACGAGTCCCATCATGACAACGGAAACTACGACAGCTACCATTCTTGTTAAAGTTTTCATTAACAATACCTCCAAAATAGTCCATAAAATGGTTTTCTTTTTTCCAAGGGTTTCCCCTCCATCACGGGATTATACTCAAAAGTCCCCGTTTGTAAACCTTACTCGCACAATGCCTCAAAGATTTGACAAATCGACAAAAATCAGCACTCTGTCAGCTCGAAAATTGGTTTATGTTATGACGTTACGGCCTCGCGCTCCCGCAGTTCGCGCAGAACTTGCCGGAATTCTCCATGCCGCATTGGCAGGTCCATTCAGTCGGCGTGGGAAAGTCCTTGCCGGCATCCGGATCAGCCTGGACCAGGCCCATCAGCTGCACGGGCGGCTCACCTTGAGGGGCAGTCTTGTTGCCTCCATTGTTCATCATGCCAAACATGCCCAACATGCCCGGCATTCCGTTGCCGGGAGTCTCCGTCTTCTCTTTCTTGATTAACTCGCCCGACTCCTGGATCTCATCAAGAAGCGCGCTGACCTTCTTCTCAAGCGTCCCGAAAGTCATCCCGTAAGCACCGCAGTTCAAAGTACAGTAGTTGTAAGAGTCGCCTCCCAGACTGCTGTCATCAAAGACCATCAAGATCGTCGTGCTCGTAAAATTATCAAAAACCACCGGCGTCTCGATCTCCATTTTCGCGAGAGCTGCGATGTCTGCCTCTTTGACCAGGTCTATCACTTTCGAGGCGGCCTCAGGGGTGATCTTGTATTCCATGTTGACATTGTGCCCGCCGCCCTGAGATCTGTAACTGTATATGACCGATCCGTCATCGTTCCATTTAACCATCCTGGTCGATCCGGAACTTGTTCCGGCCATCATGCCATGCGAATGCAAATCGTAGCTGAACTCCCTAAGGGGGCCGTGAGGCTCGCGAGCCGCTTCAATCTCCTGTCTCCGCTTCTCTTTCTTAAATTCGAAGAAGTGTTCGACCACCTGCTTTTGGTAAGCATCATTTGTCTCATCCGTGATCTTCAGATTATCTATCCTTGCGGACCCGGAAATGCCTTCCGCTGCCATAAATTCCGTCAGGCAGAGTCCTAAGGCGTCGTACCCGTCAAAAAGTAAGGTTTTGTCTCCTTCATGCCAATGCGACAAATGCTCTCCAAGCTTATCAATTGCCATCTCCTTGAGCTTGTTGATTCCAGCTGACCGGTCAGCGCCAAAGACGTTCGGGTCAAGATCCTCATTAGCATACAGCGCACCCTCAACGTTCACCTCGAATTCGGTGTCGCAGTCTTTTTCCTTGAACTTTAAGGGTGTTGTTGTCTCAAATTTTTGAATAAAACCGGGCATAGATCTGTCTCCTTTACATGGGTGAGTCAATAAGGTGATTATACCACTGAGGGGGTTAGTCTGCGCACTCAAACAAAACATACAACTGGAGCACTTTAGTTTGCCGTTTAGTTTTACTGGCAAGGCCCTTCCTGTAAGGATCATATAGATACGCATCTATCAACTGGACTGTCTCTTTTTAAGACAGTTTTTTTATTCATGTCCGTACAGGAAGGGCCTTGCCAGCTTGCGCGAGAAGAAGTCCACAAGCGGTCCCATGAAGAAAGCAGTTATGAGAGTTCCCGCTCCGACCACGGCGCCGATCCCGGAGAACTTTCCTCCGGAGATGAAGTAGAGTGTAACTCCCGTTGCCACGCACACAAGATCGGTTATTATCCTCACATATTTGAACTTGCCAATGTGCCAGGTGTTGGTGATTATGAGCGCTACCGCATCGTATGTAGATACGCCGATATCCGCGGTCATGTAAAACGCAGCCGCTACGCACATGATGAGTATCCCGACCGCAAGACAGACAGAGCGCCCTGGAATTCCAAGATCCGGCATCAGATCCCCGAGCACACCCAGCGAAAACTCAGCGATATACCCCAGCAAGAAGAGATTAACGAACGTCGCAAGCCCTATGTAATGCCTGTCGAATACCAGGCTGAACAGGAGCATTATCACGTTCACGATCACATACAGGGCACCAAAGTCGACCGGTATGACACTGTGAAGTCCTGCCATGAACGACTGGAAAGGATCGACTCCGAACATCGCACGCTTAAAGAAGCCGACAGCGACACCGCAGATGAGCACGCCAATAACGCTCATCAGTATGCGCTTGACCATATGGTCTTTCTTAAACAGGGATCTCATCTTCTACCAGTGATTGAAGCGAACTCTCTGAGCGAACGGCTTCTTGCTCGGGGCATGGAACTCTTCCGCTGCCTTTCCGACCGGCAGGATGCACACAACATCATATCCTTCCGGGACATCCAGAACGGCAGCTATCTTATCGCATATCCTGTCTTCATCCGTAATGTGGCCCTCGTACCAGCAGCTCTGATATCCAAGTTCCACGATGGCAAGGAGCATGTTTTCTATTGCAGCCGAATAGTCCTGGACTGCGAAGCATCTGTCCCTGTATGCGTTTATCCTCTGCGTCAGGACAACGATCATGGCGGGTGCCGTCTGCGCGACCGGCGGATCCAAAAGAGCCTTGACCTTACTAAGTACCACAGGATCATTGACTATTATCACGTCAGTCGTCTGCTTGTTGCAGCCGGAAGGCGCATCGATACCGGCCCTGGCTATTGCCGTCAGGTCTTCTTCGGGCACGATTTCGGGCGAGAATAAACCCCTGTAGCTGTGGCGCGTCGCGATAGTGTTGATCGCGCTCTTGAGAGACATTACGTAGATCTGGCAGGGATTTGCCTCATCCCAGTAATCAGCGAGCACTTCAAGCTCCCTGAACCCGAGGCTTAGGTAGAACCTGTTGGTGATATCGTAGTCCTCATACACACCGGACTTGACGGTCTTGACCTGTATGAACTCATACCCGTGCATTGAAGCATAGTCTTTGGCCGCCGCGAAAAGCCTTCGCCCGATCCCCTTCCGGTGACACTCTTTGCGGACTCCCATTACCGCGAGCTCCATCGTCGTCCTTCCGGTCTCTTTCAAGCAGAGAAAACCCTCATAAACATCGCCGTCAACTGAAGCCCAGAATGGCTGGTCTGCCGACTCTTTTATGTACTGTTCCCTGCTCTCCTCCACTTCAAACCAGTCGGTCAGGGACTCAAGTATCGATCTTGATATCTTCCTGCGTTCATCCGCATCTTCAATGAATCTGATCATGCATCTTCCTCCTCCGGCAGCGTGCCTTCAGTAACACCGTCAGGCGCTGCGACTATATGGATATTTATGTTAAAGTATCTGTCTTCATCCGTGTAATAGCAGTCGAAAGTCGAATAATCGACTTCTCTTGCCTGTCCGTTTGTAACGTAACTTATTATGTATTCTTTCTCGCCGGACTCATCAGTCTCCGACAGTACCGTTGCATCATCATCCGGCGTCACCACGACTTTCAGGATATACTCTCCGTCTTCCGTGATCTTATCCACATCACTCCACTCCTGGTTCATAATGCCGGCTGACGTTACCTTGTAGGGAGCTCCTTCAGGGACACTGAACATCGTGACATCGACAGGCTCGTCCTTCTCCGGCAGTCTGTAGGAGATGTTTACAGTATCGATCACCTTGAGCCAAACCGCTTTCAAGGTGGTATCAGACACTACTGTGATGTCTTCCCACGTTCTTCCGTCAGGATCTTCCCAGCCCTTGAAGTTCAGTGCTGATCCGCCTTCAGATACCACACCGGGATCCGGCATCTCACATTCGTATCTTAAGATCGTACCTTCAGGAACCTTCATGGGTTCTTGCGGCTGACCGTGTCCCTGCATGTCATACGTAACAGTCACTTCCTGAGGCGTTCCGACGGTGAACCTGAACACACCGGATATGGTGTAACAGCCATCGGCATAACTGATCTCTGCCGGCTTTATGGGAGATGTCTTCCCGACGGTAAGCGTGAAATCCTCAGGGACGGCATGACCTATGGACGTGACCTTATATTCAAGATAATAGACCTTGTTTGCGGCAAATTCAGTGTCGTCCGTCAGGAACTTTGCAGTGCCGCTTATAAAGGATCTGCCCTTTGCATCCTGCAGCACGGTTGCATTGACAATGGCATCTTCCGTCCCCTTAACACCCGCGCCTGCCGCAGGTACTCCGGTCTGCTGGTCGTAAGCAGCGAATTCAGGTCCGCGGGCCATCTCTTTGAGGTATGCGACGGAAGACTCAAACTGGTGCGATATGACCAGATTCTTGATCTGCGCGGCAAACACTACGAAAGGCACGAGTTCCTTATTCTCTGTATCCTCGATCGATGCGATCTCATCAAGCGGGACCAGGATGGGGGCTGCGAGCTTTATGAGTCCGAAGACCTCCCCCTCATTAAGGCTTGTGTTAATATTGCCGGCCTTCATCAGATCAGACAGGAGCCTTACTGCTTCCAGGTATTCAGCATCGGAACCCTCCTGCTGGGCTGTTGCAAGGTGCTTCATGACGCCTGCCAGATCGTTCATCCGCTTGGCGAGTTCCTCCGTGTTGATATTGCTGTTTTTGCCGCCGAAGATATCGTCCATCAGCTTCACGAAGATATCCTGATAGACATAGGTCATGGTGACCTTGCTGCCGTTACTGTCAGTAAATTCGTCCTTATACTCCCTTGTGTAGTCGCTCCTTGTGCTGATCCTGTCTGACATCACCTTAACGATCTGCCCGGACTTCTCACCGGCATCGAAAGTCCCCTCCACCTCAAAAAGCTCAGCAGCGGGACTGCCGCTCAGCCTGATGAGTTCCGGAAACTTCGCCTTGGAGCTCTCAGTATTCATCAGATGCCTTACGCCGTAAGTCGTCATGCCCCACGGCGGCACCATGGTCACGATATCGTCATCACAAAAGTAATTGTGGATGTAAGCATATTTCGTCCCGTTATCAGGTACGGCTGACCCGTCAACTGTCGCGGGTGCCTCAAAAGTATAAGCATAGACCTGATCTTCCGGATCCTCGAGTCCGTCACCTAGCCTTGCCGCAAGGATATTTGCAAGTGCGCCTGCGCGGCTGTGCCCTGTGATCCAGAATTTCGCCTTGCCGTCAGAAGCAAGTGCCCTGATGTCTCCCGCCATCTTATCCACAGCCTTCGCAAAGCCATAGTGTTCAGCAGCCGCTTCAGGTCCGTTGACAGTGAAATTCTGCTGCCACCCCTCACCCTTGACCCTGCTGTCGAAAGAATAGCTCTGTATCGCAACAGCAACGAGCTGATACTTATCCTCCCCTTCACCTATCGTCTTCCTTCCCCAGGTATAGTTGAACCCCTCCGGATCATAGGCATCAAACCCGACAAGCCCGGTCTCCTCGAAACCAACATCCTTCAGGAACTTTATCCCCCTACTGTCCTCAGCTTCAACCGCCGCTGCCGCCAGCTGCATCGATGCGAGCGCCAGCTCATCATTCTGCTCTTCGGCACTCCCGAGAAACCATTCATCCGCATAATAGTAACTGTCCTTCAGGTAAGTTCCCGGCGCATATGTTGTCGCTATCTCCATCGTGCCGAAAACGTAGTGGTTCGTATAGACTTTCAGTTCCTGCTTCCTGTTCCTGTCGAGCAAAAAACCGGCCGTCAAAGCCGCCGCCAGCGTCACCGTGATCACCGACGCCGTTATGATATTCTTCTTCCGCTCATTCATAGTGGGTCTCCTGAGATTTTTTCTTATTATAACACGGCGGGCGCTGCGGGTATCGGGGACACCGTTGATCAAGGTCATGTGATAAGTTCATTCTAATCGAGTAGGGGGAATTTAATCCCCCTCTCACACCACCGTACGTGCCGTTCGGCATACGGCGGTTCAACTTAACTTCAAAGCGTGACGCTCATTGTAGTAGTCAAGGCAACTGATAAGACCTGCCTTGCCAAGCACTTCTTTTGAGATCGCCCGTGTTACGCAAGTCTTGGTCACGACCCATTGGTATCTGTCTCCACTGTACGATGTCCGTCTTGCTAAGTCTTTGGGTACTCCGAGCTTTTGGAGTCCCCATTGCCTTTTGCTTGGCACCTTCCATTGTTTCCAGATAATGGTTCTTAGTCTCGTCCTTAGATGTGCGTCAATGCCAGTCATTGCTTCCTTCATGTTTCCTAACGCAAAGTAATTTATCCAGCCTCTTGTTACTTGGTTTATCTTTTTAATCCTAATTCCCAATCTCATTGAGCTATTTCTTTGCGTCAAGGCTTTGAGTCTGCGTTTGAACTTGGCGACAGAGTCTTGGTGCGGTCTGGCTTTCCATTCAAGTGTCTTTGGGTCTTTGTAAAATCCAAATCCGAGGTATTTGACTTTCGTCGGTC
>DGUI01000023.1:8270-9062 GCA_002394605.1 Mageeibacillus sp. UBA4314
TCTTAGTCTTTTCCGCATTGACCTTAAGTCCGAGTTTTCTTTCTATCCAAGACGTGATGGAGTACATCACACGTTTTGCACTTGCTTCACTCTTTACCGCGATTATGCAGTCATCAGCATATCTTGCAAAGTGCAATCCTCTGTTTTCAAGTTCTTTGTCCAGTTCATTCAGCATTATGTTGCTAAGTAATGGTGAAAGGTTGCCGCCCTGCGGTGTTCCCATTTCTGTTTGCTCGTATCCTTCCAGGGTCATTACACCTGCCTTGAGATATTTGCGTATCAGAGATTCCGTGTCTCCATCGTTAATCAGTATGTGAACGTAGCTCATTAGTCTGTCTTGTGGTACGTTGTCGAAGAATTTCTCCAAGTCTATATCCACAATCCACGTGTAGTCCTCATTTAAGTATTCAAGGACTTTTCTTATTGCCATCTCACAGCTTCTGTTCGGACGGAAGCCATAACTGAACTCCGAGAAATTCGGGTCACATATTGGTCCTATCACCTGTACTATTGCCTGCTGGATTACCCTGTCCATTGCAGTGGGAATTCCAAGTTTCCTCTTTCCGCCGTTAGGTTTGGGGATTTCTACCCGTCTGACTGGTTGGGGCTTGTATTCCCTCTGTAGTATCTGCCCTTTTATCGTAGGCCAATTAGCCTTGATATACTCACCAAGTTCCTCTGTACTGATGCCGTCAACTCCGCCTGCGCCCTTGTTGGCACAGACCCGTTTGTAGGCTTCGTTCATGTTGTCCTTATGTAAGATCTTGTCGAGCAGTTCTGACATTGCCTTGT
>DGUI01000032.1 GCA_002394605.1 Mageeibacillus sp. UBA4314
GACCTCAAGGTCAAGAGCTGTGATGTCGAGGCAGTGTCTCCCAGACAGAAGAAGTATTTCGAAGTCGGTTCATGTTCCAACCTGGGCGATGCTCAGGCTCGCCGCCTTGGAATAAGAGTCAAGGGTGAGAACGGCAATTACCTTGCACATACGCTGAACAACACTTGCGTTGCACCGCCGAGAATGCTCATCGCCTTCCTTGAGAACAATCTTAATGAAGACGGAAGCGTCAGGATCCCCGAGCCTTTGAGGATGTACATGGGCGGAAAATCAGTTATTGAGGTGCCTTCCAAGTAACATTCAAAACAACAGATAACAATAACGGCCGATCCTTATGATCGGCCGTTTTATTGTTAAACTCAAAAATCACTTGAGATTACGCTCTTGTAACCTTACCGGAACGCAGACAGCGTGTGCAAACATGCATTGTCTTAGGGGTGCCGTCAACAACAACCTTAACCTTCTGGACATTTGCCTTCTGCTGAGTAAGTGCACGACGAGAAATCTGTGAACGAGTGATCCTGATCTTCCTGCCGAAGAACATATCCTTCTGGCAAATTTCACACTTAGCCATGGTAACACCTCCTATTAGTCTTTAAAACGCTCAAAAATAATACCATACGAACCGGGATGATGCAACACCTTTTTAATCAGACTGGAAAAATCTTCTTACGGTGATGATCCTTTCGTAGAAACTGTTGCCGGAAGAAAACTGTCTCAGCCTGACCGTGGTCTTGGCTGGCGATATCATGAAAAAGGTTCCTGTATCAGTACAGATCGCCATTTCCTTTATCTCCGTGCTTGAGGCAGGATCATCAGCGCCCCGCAGGAAAACAAAGTCTCCCGGGTGGATATCATCTATTACGAGATTATTATTGACCGCATCTCTGTGGAGCTCGATCTCATTGCCAAGGCGTGACTGCTCGATCATGGATCTGGGGAGCTCGATCCCGTTGACTGAAGAACACACATATGCGATGCCGTTTACCGATGCGCCCTGCATGGTGAGGCCGTCATCAAGATACATGGAATTCACGAATGTAAGCACTGAAGATACAAAATAACGGCTCGATACGATATCAGTCTTAGCTCTCGTGCCTATCTCGATTACGCCGGAAGATCCCACCCATCCGGTATCTCCGCCGGGAAGTGTTACCTGATACACGCCGTCCCTTTTGACATTGCCGTAAAGAGCCGTGTTCATCATCGCTTTCGTGATGAGGGTGCCGTTGCTGGCATGCGTCATGATGTTCTTGTAGGGACTCGATATGATGAGCTTGTACTGGTACAGATCTGGCTCTGCCGAATCCATCTCCGATATGAACGTGCCGTCCTTGATATATCCCGTTATCTTGTCCTGTGTCTCGATCTGGACAAAGCCGTCCGTGACCTGTTCACTCTTAAGGGTAATGACCTCGTTATAGAGCACCTGTGTGATCCTGTCAGATGTTACTGACGGGGACGCATAAACACTGACTTCAGGCAAGTTGATGACCCTGTAGGATGGATCGGTATATACATAATTGACCTGTTTCTGGACAAAAAGCTCGATATTCGTGCCTGCAAAGAGCTTGGGAAGGACCCTTGGCAGGATATAGAAAACTCCCGCGAGCATCAGTATGATAACTCCGATGGCGATCCCTAATCCAAGGAAAACATTGCGCTTTGAAGTCCTCAGTGTTGCCTTCTTGTCGTTCATGCCCCAGACGTGCATATCCTCAGCATGACCATATCCATCAGTATCGGTAAAGCTCTCAGTCAAGCCGTTGGAACCGAGATTCACAGGCGATTCGACATGCCTGATCTGTCTGTCCGGCGTGTTGCCCGCGATCGGAGACTCCTTGTCCCCTCCCGTAAAGCGCTCGAAAACCGATCTGCGCTGACCTGCCTTGCTGCTCTTATTTCCGCTCTTCTTCATCCGGGCATCATTCCTCTATCAACATGCTGCAGAATGCAACTGCATACCCGCCGTCATGACTGAGACTTAAGGACATATCACATACGCCGAGCTTCCTTGCAAGTTTATCCGCTTCCCCGTGCAATACCAGATGAGGCGCGCCATTATCATCTCTTTGGACCTCGATATCCGTCATTACTATCCCTTTGGTCATGACGCCCGTTCCGAGGGCTTTGGACGCAGCCTCCTTGGCTGCAAACCTCGCACCGTAACTCTCGGTGCGCCTGCTGCCCTTAAGCCCGTTGCAGTATTCCTGCTCACCGCTCGTAAAGACACGGTTTACGAATGCGTCACCCTGTTTTACTATGGCTTTGTCTATCCTCGAGAGTTCGACGATATCAGTTCCGCTCAGGATCCTCATAAGACCTTTGCTCCTTTGAGCTTGCCTGAGATCCTGACATCACTCTCAGCGATCAGTGACGTTACCTGGAATGAAGTGACTATGACCGTCGGCTTTAATGTCGCGATCCTCGATTCCAGAACGGAATTAAGCCTTGTCCCGATCATTCCCGTCATCGACATATTTGCGATATAATCATCGACCAGAAGGATGTCGTAGTTCTTAAGGTCTTCAAGATCATCCTCATATATATTGGCAAGATCATCCAGCTTCAGGTAATATGCGCTGTATCCCAGGTTGATCGCCAGTTTTGCAGTATATACGGCCAGGAATGTCTTCCCCGTCTGTATCCCGTCACTTAAGATGCTAAGTGAACTGCCGCTCCTCTTATCTGTTCCTATGACGATAGATATGAGTTTTTTGCGGAGGTCTTTCCTGTGTTCCCCGTTGCCGAAATAATCGTCTTTGTAATTCTCGAGCTTCATCATGCTGAAGTCCTTAAGACCGGAGAGCCTGTAGCACTCTTCAACATCAGACTGTCTGCATTTGCAGACCTGCTTATGTCCGCCCTTATTCGTAAAGAAACCGGTATCATTGCATTTATCGCAGATCACTTTCTCACTGTCAAAATCAGGAGATATGTCGTTGCGTGCAAGAAAACGGTTCCTCTTATCCACCAGCTGCCTCTCGAGGTTCTTGCTGTGAGCCATCTCAACAACATTATTGTCGATTATGGCGATAAGCCCCGTAGTCCTTGCGGAAACTATCGCATTGTCGATCTCCTCAAGATCAGGATACTTGTCGTATACTGCTCTGACATTCCTGTCCCTTATCATTTCGCGTGTGATCATGACATCGGAATTAGAGGAATAAATCAAGTCTCTGATACTAATCATCTTCTCCTCCGAACATCTCAAAGATGTCACTTATGTCAACGTTGTCATCATCCCCGGAAGTTCCGAATGCCGGCTTGTCTTCCTCCGGAGTGGTCGTCTTGGGCTTTGTATCTTCATCATCAGATGATACGATCCCGGCCTCTGCACCGGTAACTGCGCCAGAATAACGCGCCTTGCGCTTAACTGATTTGCGTTTGTTCTCTTTGTGCGTCTCTTCTTCGAACTTCCTGGCTTCTTCGACTGTCGTTATGCCTGAAGAAGTCCATTTGACGAGCTTATCCTCAACATGCTTCATCTGGATGTCGCCGCGGTATTCATTGCATCTGTAGGCATAATCGATAAGATCCTGCGAACAGTGAAGTGTCACTACCCACTTCTCAATTCTCTCCAGATCGAGCTCGTTTATCCTTCTGTGCATAAGGCTGCCCATGTGCTTTGCAACACTCTGTATGTCCTTCTCAGTCTTCTTGTACTCAGACAGGACTGCTGAAGTTACTATCCCCTTCTCGTACCACTTGCGGGCCAGGTTCTTCATGTCTCCTATCTTCCTGACGATCCCCCTGTCCAGGCCTTCCTGGAAGAAATTGTAGACGACAGTCTGTTCAAACTTGTACTCGAACAGGCACTTGTCGATAAGGGAGTAGAAAGAATATGCCATCTTCCCCTGGAAGAAAGTGTTCTGGATACTCTCAGCCAAAGTATTACGCTGGAGCATCTCCTCATCGTTAAGCTCGCCTGACTGTCCCTTAGCATTGTTGAACCTGATATAATCTTCAACTTCCCTGGCGATGATATCAGTCATGTGATAACTGTTGCCGCTGTTTACCAGGAGATCATTCTGCACAAGTTCAGCAAGGGCTTCATCGATCTCTTTCCTCGACCGTAAAGCGGCATCATAAATATTCTTCCGGTCAAAACTCTTGTCCTGATAGAAAGAGTTGATCCAAAGATAAACATAAATCGCAGATGCAGAAAGGCTCCCGGCATATCTGATAACAAATATGTCCGGGAGCGATGTCTGCGATACTATAAATCTGTGCTCGCCAGTCTGCACTTTACAGTTCAGACCTCGATCTCTGCTGCCTTACGCTTATAGCTGTTAAGTCTCTCTGTAGCATCTGCCTTTGTCTTCTCAAACATGGAGTCAACAACATCTGCAGGATACTTCTTGTAGAGTGAGTTGTATCTTACCTCTGCCTTGAGGAAGTCAACGAAGCCGTCAAGGTTAGGTTCCTTGGAATCGAGTGTGAACGGATTCTTGCCTTCTGCTGCGAGAGTAGGGTTGAACCTGTAGAGGTGCCAGTAACCGCACTCTACTGCCTGCTTCTCTCTTGTCTGAGCGCCCTTGAGACCACCCTTGATACCGTGGTTGATACAAGGAGCGTAGCAGATAACGAGTGAAGGTCCATGATATGCCTCAGCCTCTGTAAATGCCTTGATCAGCTGTGCTGCATTGGATCCCATAGCAACCTGAGCAACATATACATATCCGTAGCTCATGGCCATCATGCCGAGATCCTTCTTCTTGATGTTCTTACCGCCTGCTGCGAACTGAGCGATAGCTGAGTGAGGTGTGGACTTGGAAGCCTGTCCGCCTGTATTGGAGTAAACCTCAGTATCGAGAACGAGAACGTTGACATCCTCACCGGAAGCGAGTACGTGGTCAAGTCCGCCGTAACCGATATCGTAAGCCCATCCGTCACCGCCGATGATCCACTGTGATCTCTTCATGAAGAAGTCCTCATACTCGAGTGCCTTCTTAGCAGCATCGGAGCCTTCAGCCTTGAGCTCACCAGCGAGCTTCTCAGCGATCTCACGCGTATTCTCAGCTGAATCATAACCGTCGATCCAAGCCTGTGCAGCTGCCTTGAGTGACTCGGAAGCAGTAGCTGCCACTGTCTCCTCAACGAGCATCTTAGCTCTTGATCTGAGCTGCTTGTAACCGAGATACATACCAAGACCATGCTCAGCGTTATCCTCGAAGAGTGAGTTAGCCCATGCAGGACCAAATCCTCTGTAGTTTGTTGTATAAGGCATTGAAGGAGCTGAACCACCCCAGATCGAAGAACAACCTGTAGCGTTAGAGATCTGCATCCTGTCGCCGAAGAGCTGTGTAAGGAGCTTCGCATAAGGTGTCTCACCACAGCCTGCACATGCGCCTGAGAATTCGAGGAGCGGCTGCTCGAACTGTGAACCCTTAGCGTTAGCCTTGGACATCGGGTTATCCTTGTGTGACAGAGCAACACAGTAATCCCAGTTCTCAGCTTCCTTAAGATTGTCCTTAAGAGGTGCCATGGTGATAGCCTTCTCCTTAGCGATACATGACTCTACACAAACGCCGCAGGAGAGACAGTCCATAGCAGAAACCTGGATCCTGAACTTGTAGTTGTCATAAGGCTTCATGCCGTCCTTAACCTCGAAAGGTGCGTTTGTAGCCTCTTCATCTGTGAGGAGGAACGGACGGATGGCAGCATGAGGACATACGATGGAGCACTGGTTACACTGGATACACTTTGCAGCGTCCCAAACAGGGATATCCACTGCCGTACCACGCTTCTCGTAAGCTGCTGTACCCTGAGGGAAAGTACCGTCTTCCATACCCTTGAATGTGGATACGGGGAGGGAGTTACCTTCCTGTCTGTTCATTACGTTAACAACCTTCTCGATGAACTCAGGAACCTGCTTCTTCTCAACAGGCTTATCCTCAGCTGTCTTCCATGAATCAGGGATGTCTACTGCAACTACGGCGTCAACACCTGCATCGATGGCTGCATAGTTCATCTGAACGATATCGTCACCCTTCTTGCCGTATGACTTGAGAGCAGCCTTTTTCATGTATTCAACTGCCTGCTCAACGGGAAGGATGCCGGAGAGCTTGAAGAATGCGGACTGGCAGATCGTGTTGATCCTTCCGCCCAAGCCGATCTCCTTTGCCTTTGCAACAGCATCCAATGTGTAGAACTTGATGTTGTTGTTAGCGATATAGCGCTTCATTGTACCGGGGAGGTTCTCCTCGAGTTCCTCTCTTGTCCACTGTGTGTTGAGGAGGAACGTGCCGCCCGGCTTCAGTGATGAGAGCATATCGTACTCATAAACATAGGACTGGTTGTGGCATGCAACGAAGTCTGCCTTGTTGATGAGATATGTGGAACGGATAGGCGTTGTACCGAATCTCAGGTCAGAGATCGTGATACCGCCTGACTTCTTGGAGTCATATGAGAAGTATGCCTGAGCATACATGTCTGTGTGGTCACCGATGATCTTGATGGAGTTCTTGTTAGCGCCGACGGTGCCGTCGCCGCCCAGACCCCAGAACTTGCACTCGATGGTGCCCTCGGCAGCGGTGTTGGGGGCGTGCTCCTCGTCCAGGGACAGGCCGGTCACGTCGTCAACGATGCCGATGGTGAACATGCGCTTCATCTCGTCCTTCTTCAGCTCGTTGTACACGGCGAAGACGGAGGCGG
>DGUI01000005.1 GCA_002394605.1 Mageeibacillus sp. UBA4314
AGGTCATTTCATAACAGTCTGAATGGATCGTTCAAACAATCAAATTAGCCACCAGGGACACGTTCAGACCGGCTGGCAACACTTGGTACACTATACATCATTCTGCCTTTTGTAATTACTCCCAAGTATTCCGTGAAGAACCTTTTTTGCTTGAGATCCAGAAGCGGATCAATCGATCCCCTCCTCTATCTCCCTCATCTTCTTAAACACGGATGAAGCAAGTACCCTGATGGCTCCTTTGGTCTTCATATGGGCGAGACTGCTCCCACGCAGGGCATACCTTATGTTGCGTACCAGCTGCGAGTACGACATCATATACTGGTACTGCTCAGAGATGCTCAATTCTTTGAGCGAGATATTCATTGAGAATCCACTCTCAACAACGCGCCTCACGAGCTCATAGATCACGTTGCTGCCGATGAGTGACAGATCCAGTCCGTAGAGCATGAACACCTGATGCGCCGCATAATCATAGATCTGGAAATTATTGAACTCGTCGACCGGCAGCTGTCCGTTATTGAAGTTAGTTACCGCATTCTGGAGCATGTCTGCAGTATCCGTCAGATCATGCCGTCCGTCGACAAAATAGCGGACAGAACCGGTTGGTTCCGTGACTCCTATTATGCCCTTGCGCTTGAGGATGCTGTTCACGTTCTCGATAAGGACATCATCGTCACTTATGACATATAATCCGACATCCTTTGATACGTTATATGCAGTTCTCTTATTACCGTATTGTTTGCGTCCCATAATGGCACCACCTTTCGCAATGTGTGTATATTTAAATTGTGATAGGGTGATGTGAGGAATACAACAATTTGTTGATTTTACCCCCCAAAATTGAGACTTTTGAGGGGGTCGTGAGACTTTTGACCTCAAAAACGGTCAATTTTTGATCATTTTTGTCAAATTTTATTGATGATTTCAATCCGCAGATTCGTCCAGATTGCGGGATACGTTCATGATGTAATTCGCTGACGGAGTATACTTGATCCTGACGGTCGAACCTGGCTCGACCTTGTTCCTGAGAGGATTGAGATAATAGTTCACGCCGTCTATCCTGATGTAGTTCTTGAAGCTCGATACCTCCTCAACAACACCTGTATGTGAATAGGTAACGTTATTCAGTACGTTATCGATGTCGAACAGGCGCGGCGCAAGATATCTGACCACATCAAATCCAAAGATCAGGAGCAGAACGACCGGCAGGAAATACGCCAGAACATGCTTCGTCTTCCTCTTAAAGTTACGGTTAGTAAAGATGACCATGAGAATGATCAGGATTATGCACAGGAACACATGCGCACCGAGATTTGCAAAGAAATACTTCATCTCACTCCTCCTCTTCCACAGGCACCGCGAAAACAACATCGCAGACCATATCGTTCTCATCGACGGGTATGGAACTGATCATCTGGAAATCATAGCAGATCCCCACAAATACCGTCTTCCTTGAGAGATCATCGCCTCCCAATTCCTTCCATAACCTGTCGTAGTATCCTCCGCCCTGCCCGAGCCTGATACCTTCATCATTATAAGCTATCGCGGGCACGATTACGATATCGCAGTCAGATGCGCTTCCTGTCTTACAAGTAAGCTTAGGTTCCTTAAGCCCGTATGGACCATCCTCTACATCATTATCAAGGTTACTGACATAATAAAACTGCATGTCTGATCCGTTCACTCTCGGCATCATTACCTTGCCGCCCCTTGACAGTACATCAAGACAGAAAGGGATCGATGAGATCTCGCCTCTTACGGGGATATATGAAGCTACCGTGATCCCGGACAGGTCAAGCTTAAGTTCCTCTTCTGCAAAGTCAGTCAGGCTCTCTGACAGCAGATCAGCGCATCTCCTGATCACTTCTTCAGGAAGAGAACTACGCCTGTCCCTGATGACAGCTCTGATCCTGTCCTTCATGGTTCAAACCTCCCCGATCATCTTCTTCAGGTCATCAAGGCTTATCACGTTGACACCCAATGATATCGCCTTATTGAGCTTGGATCCGGCTGCATCACCTGCAAGCAGATAATCAGTCTTGCCTGACACGGAAGATGTCACCTTGCCGCCCCAGCTCTCGATAAGGGCTGATGCCTCACTCCTGTCCATTCCGGGAAGCGTGCCGGTGATACAGAATGTCTTGCCTTCAAATATGCTGCCCTGAGCCTCCACTTCCTCAGCTTCAAAGCAGAGACCATATCCCTTAAGTCTCTCAAGGAGTTCCTTGTTGGGATCCTCGCTGAAGAAACCCGTGATCGACTGTGCAGTGATAAGTCCGATATCACCAGCAGCCGTTAGTTCTTCAGCGCTTAACTTTGCTATGTTGTCTATGGACTTAAAGCACCTGATTAGTTCCCTCGAAGAAGCTTTCCCTATGCCGGGGATACCAAGGCCTGCAAGGACCCTGTCAGGACCGGCCTTTACTCTTGAATCCTCTATCGAGGCTAATATCTTATCCGTATTCTTAGCAAGTCCCAGGACCTTATCTTCGATAAGCTTGTCCCTCTTGTCCTTCAACGCATAGATATCTCCGATATCCTTCAGATAGCCGAGTTTGACGAGCTTGCGGATATACTCCGTACCGAATCCCTTGCAGTTCATGCAGTCCCTTGACAGGAAGTTGCTGATGCTGTTGACGATCGTTCCGGGGCACTTGAGATTGACGCACTTCAGATCAGCCTCAGACTGGCTCCTGACGAGCTTGGCACCGCATGAAGGACATACGTCCGGCATCTTATAAGGAACCCAGTCAGACGGCCTCTTATCCTTGTTAACGCCCTTGATCTTCGGGATGATCTCACCCGACTTGTAAACGATCAGCGTATCGCCTATGCCAAGGCCCAGCTCATCGATAAAATCCTGGTTATGCAAAGTCGCACGGCTGACCTTCGTACCGCACAGGCTTACTGTCTCAAATACGGCAACAGGCGTGACCCTTCCCGTCCTTCCTGTCGCGACCTCGACAGAGAGGAGCTTCGTCTCCTTCTCTTCCGGCGGATACTTATACGCGATCGCCCATCTGGGGAACTTGATGGTATTGCCCATCTGCTCCCTGACACCAAGATCGTTGATCTTGACTACTGCGCCATCGATATCGTACTTGAGCTCTCCCCTTCTCCTGCCGATCTCCTGGATCGCATCCCAGACCTCATCTTTGGTCTTGCATGTAAAGTAGAGCTCTATCGTCTTGACACCGTTGCTCTTGAGGAATTCATACCCCTCCGAATGAGTCTTGAACGTCCTTCCCCTTGTCTCCTGAACATTAAAGATAAACAGGGACAGGTTCCTGTGCTTCGTGATCCTCGTATCCTGCTGTCTCAGTGTGCCGGCAGCACAATTACGCGGGTTGGCAAACACCTGCTTGCCTTCTTCCTCGGCTTCCTCATTGACCAGCGCGAAAGCCTCCCTCGTCATATAGACCTCGCCCCTTATCTCGATATACTCGATCGGATGAGGCATTTTCTTAACGACATCAGAGATCACCTTGGCGTTCATCGTGACATCCTCACCTTCAGTGATGCCGTCACCTCTCGTTACTGCGAGCTTAAGATCACCGTTCTCATATCTCAATGCCATCGACAATCCGTCGATCTTCGTCTCGACCAGGAACTCCACATCATCGCCGAACTGACCGTGGACTTCATCAACAAACCTGTCCACATCTTCCCTGTCAAAGACATCCTGCAGCGACAACATGGGTACGTTGTGCTTAACGAGGACGCCTTTCTCCGCCTTCCAGCCTACGCGCCTCGACGGTGAATCATCAGTAACCCATTCAGGATGTTCCTTCTCGAAAGCCTTGAGCCTCTGATTGAGCATATCGTACTCATAATCAGATATCTCAGGCTCATCATCGTTATAGTATCTGTCGCAGTGATAATTAAGAACCTTGACAAGTTCCCTGTACTCCGCTTCACCGGAATTATCAAACATCGATATCTGGTCGCTCATGCTCTCCTCCTTGTCAACATCAGGTAAGCTGTGGGAATAAGCGCGATGATTGCGATAAAGGCTCCCCAGACCGCCTGCGGAATGCTCAAAGTCCCTGCCAGAGGCAGCGACAGGTCAGTATCCCTGTATCTCGTAATGTATAAGACCTTCTCCAGGAACGGTGCCAGCTTCGATACCGGTACGAGCATCAGGTTCGTCACAAGATACACGATGTGCGCACAGATATAGACATCTCCCGCGGTCTTAAGAAACTGATCCATGTGAAAGATATGGAAAACTGCCAGAACGAGCAGCATCAATGCAGTCGTAACGAGCAACTTAAGATCCATATCGTGATCGATGATGGAATTGATGATATAACCGATGCCGGTAAGAATGGTCATTGCCGTTGCAATGTAGATCGAGTACTTAGTCTCAGAGATCTTGATCAGGAGACAGGAGACGATCACCATAATGACCGTTATAACGACAGTCATCCCGATCGATACTCCCCTGATCCCGACAGTCTCGCCTGCCGTCTCGGTTATCTTCCTTACATAATGCGTATAAATATGCAGGGGCTCTGCAACCAAAGTCCCCCACAAAAAAAACAGTATTACTAAAACAATGCCGGACTTATCTCCGCTGTTCAAAGCAGACGATCCTATCAGGCTTCGATATCGTCGAGATTGATATCTTCCAGAAGAGTCTTGAGAATGGCAACTTCTTCCTTAGTCAGAGATATTCCCTTACCAACCTTCTCGTGGTCAGGACCCCAATCGCGGATATCAAGCTTAGCCTTGCCTTCGTTCCACTTGATGATATTAACTTCGCGCTGCCAGCCTGATCTGTTCTGAGCGATAACTCCGATAGACTTTACTACTTCTGATGTGATCTGTGTGTTAGGCATTGTGACTCCCCTCCGAAAAATATAAAAAATAATACTTTTTTATTATATCATATTATAATTAAATAAAAACAGTAAATGGAGACAAGTATGTTCTGGATCATTATTTCGGCCGTTTGCCTGGTCTTGGCCATCCCCATCGTGATAGCTGTCATAGAGCCCAGGATGCCGGAATATGACACTGTAAGGCTTACTGACAGTGATCCTTCACTCAGGCTCCTCTTCTTCTCTGACGTTCATGTGGATATGTGCTTTGTCCCCGCGGAATACATCTGCAGACGGATCCGGGAGGCTTCTGCTTCGGGCCTTGATGCTGTTGTCTTTGGCGGTGACGTGTCAGGCGATCCGGACAAGATAGACTTGGGAGTAACATATCTGAAGAAGATCGCAGACTGCTGCGCATCCCTGAACATCCCTTTCCTTGGTGTCACCGGCAACCACGATACCGAAATGACAGCTAAGCAGGAAGCTTCCTGCGGTTTCTTAAGTCTTGAGGGGACTTCCTATGAGTTAGGTGATTATGTGCTTACCGGAGTAGATGATTCGGGCCGCGAGGAACGCCGGTGGTTTGATCCCGTACCTGTTCCCCCTGGTAAGACCCATGTATTCATCGCTCACACGCCTGATGCGATCTTACACGTATCTGATCCCTCATCGATAAGATATATGCTCTCAGGACACATACACGGCGGTCAGATAAGGACTATTTCGGGCTTGGAATTCAGACTGCGCAAGACTGACGTCCTGCCCTCTCAGGGGATATTCAAAGGCATACACACGATAAGCGGCACAAAGGTCTTCATCTCCCGCGGCATCGGCTGCGTCAAGATGCCCCTCAGGCTCGGTTCCAGACCGGAAGTAAGTATCGTGGAATTGTAAGGGTTGTGGTTTGTGCGCCTGCAAAGGTGTCCCTACTGTCACACTCGAAGAGTTTCATAGCAAAATGGGCATATCTTCATAACATTGCTATGAAAAAATCCGGATTTGTTATGAAACACAACAAAACAGCCAATTCTTCATAACATTGCTATGAAAAACCCCCTGATTTGCTATGAAAGGATCTGCCGAATGAGATTCGGCGGCATTGCAAACATGTCCCTCTTGTCACCTAACGCGCACGCCCCCGATAGCGCGAAGGACAACTCCATCCACTCCCTCAAGCCCCCGATAGCGGAGGATCCTATTCAGGAATTCTTTGGAGTCGAGCGCAGCGAAGCGACTGAATTCCTGATTAGGATCCGAAGCGCCCTTACATCTTCTCCGAGAACAGCCTGATCAGCTCTTCCCTGACGCTTGCCATCCTCGGCTTGCTTATCTGCAGCTTGCGGCCGTCATTTAAGATGATCTCGCTGCCTGTCATTTTCGCGATGTAACGGGTGTTTACGAGGTAGCTCTGGTGGATCCTGATGAACTCGCCTGCGATCCTTTCCTGTATCGCGTTAAGGGTATCGTAGAAGGAGTCTGGTCCTTCGTTCGTCACGATCTTTACGACGCGCTTGGATGACTCAAAATACACGATGTCTTCGATCGGGACGATGTAGATCTTGCTCTCTTTCTGGTAGCAGAAACGCTGGCTGCGGCTGCGGCTTAAGTTGTCGAGACCGATGCCTACAGCCTTGATCAACACGCCATCCTCGATGGGTTTCTGGACAAAAAAGATGGGCTTTGCATCAAAGATCATCTGGGCATATTCCATATAGCCGCTGATAAATATGACCTGGCAGTCACGGTTGTTGGTCTTGATCCTGGATGCGATGTCGATGCCGTTCAGTTTTTTGGCATTGCCGAAATTGATATCTATGATCAGGATATCAATGATCGCAGCAGAGGCAATGAGATCAGCGGGTTTTGCAGCCGTGATGTAGTTGAACGAATCGCCGAACTCAGCTTTCAGGATCTCGATCACACGTTCCTGGATAATGTAGTTGTCGTCATAGATCGCCACGTTATACATTTGTTATGCCCTCCTCTTTATCGATCCTGACAGTAACAACAGTCAGGCATTTATTGTTCTTGACATTGACTACGACGTCGCCGTCGTACTTTGCCGCCTTCTCCTGGACGATGATCAGTCCGTATCCGTGACCGGAGTTCTTCCTGTTCTCATTGATCTGTCTCATAAGCGATTTGACGTCGTTGATCTCGCCGTCATGGACCGTGCAGTTCTCGATGCGCATTGCCAGGTAATCGCCTATCATCCCGATACTTACATTGATGTCCGGAGTCATCCCCTTCTCCTTGCAGAGTACCGAAGAATCTATCGCATTATCGATCAGGTTCGACAGGATCGAAGACCTGTCGAGCGGCTCTATACACGCCGGATCGAAACCTTCAGGAAGATTGATCTTAACGTTAAATCCTATATTAAGATCAGAACACTTTTTTGCCTTCAGCGTGAGGATGACATTTGTCAGCGGATCGGATGAATACACCCTCGCATTGATCAATCTTGTCCTGTCCTTCAGATCCTCCACCATCGACCTTAATACCGATTCAGATTTATTATCGAGGTGATCGATCATAAACTCGATCTGCTCAATGTAATTAGCGGCATCGTGCCTGAACTTCCTTACAAATTCGACATCTGCCTGAACGACATCGTAATACATCGAATCCATGCTCCTCAGTCTCTCGAGTTCAACCTGCTCTCGTTCCTTCTCGATTATCACAAGGCTCTTGTTCACGAACCTTAGCAGTGCGAAAGACACCGCTGCGATCACCGTAAGCTGCATGCTGACGAATATGACATGAACGGGACCGACTCCCCCCGGATTGCTTCCGAGCATGAAAGACATGTCCATAAACCCCATGAGTGGAAAGAGGAAGATTATCAGTATCACTCCCATTTCGTTGCGCAGCTGCCTGCCTTCAATGAACATAACGCTGATGGCGTAGTATTCGATCGTAACTGACATAAAGAAGATGATGAATACTTTCGCGATGTAGCTGTTGCCGTCTTCAAATATTGAAGTGCCGAGGACATTTCCAAAATAGATGATCAGGATCGCTTCGATGACCCTTACCGGTACGATGGCGACCACTATCACCCAAAGCTTGTGCCATATCCTGTCACCGTTGACTATCAGGATAAATATGATGTCCACCACTATGTCAACGCATTCACAGATCACGAATTCAGTCCTGTGATCATCTCCCAGGCGGATAAAGATCAGGAGTATGAACTGAAGCGTATTGAGAGCCACGCCTATGGCGTAGCAGAGCTTGCGGTTATCGATATTTCTCTTATGTGAAATGCTCAATACAAAGCAGACAAAGAAAATGGACGTTTGGATGATATTAGAGATATTGAGAAGATTGATAATATCGCTCTCCATGAATATGTCCTTCCTTTGTTAGCTTCTGACTTACAAAGATGATAACATACAGGAACTATTCAGTTTTTGACATTTATTACAGTGAATACTTAATTATTTACATCTTTGACACTGATCAGCCAAAATCTTCCGCACGGAGTACGAGCATGCGGTCAAAACCTACGTCTCTGCCGTTCTCCACGAGGCCTTTATAATCGCACGGAACTACGTCCGCCCTGGAATCGCTGCTGTGTGAATGATAGAAATCGATCCCTTCTCCGCTGTATACAGTAGCATGATGCCACCTGTTGTCCTTGGTGCTTCCGAAGAACACGATATCGCCCCTCTTGATATTAAGGCCGTCCTTACCGATGGCAGATGGCGTTATCTTCGCTCCTACGGCCCTTGGCCTTCCTATCCCGAGACAACCCTGGGCATGTGATCCGGAGAGCCATGCAGTGCATCCTGTGGCGCCTGAGACCGTATAGAGATAGAACGGGGCGCCTGTACTTCTCTTCTTGTACCGCTTGCCCTTATAAGTGACCTTGAGGCCATACACGGAACCGTCGACTGTGTGGAGGTTCTTTATGTAGCCCAAAGCCTGCGCGTAAGCCAGCTGCGCATATGTGATGCAGTCAACATACTGTCCGTTGCCCATCCATCCCCAGTTGCCTCTGCCTGCCGATGCATAACCTGCACCCTCCATGGCTTCGCACGCCTTGATAACGGCTTCCCTGAATTTGGCAGAACTCTTGTATCCTGCCCGCTTCATCTGCGACCTTGTGACATATGTATAGACGCCTACGGGGAGCCCTACACCGTTCTTACCGTACCTGTACTTACCGATGACCCTGTTCCTGGCCATCGCGCCGCTCTTATAGAAATGATAATGCTTCCCGCCGATCACGGCATCTCCCGTGACCATATATCCGTCAGAGCCTATCCTGTATCTGTGATTCTTATAACTGACCCATTTCTTAAAGTACTGGCTCCCGCCCGCTCCGAAATAGATCCACCTTCCGTCCTTCTTCTGCTTCCATCCCGTAAACCTTGCACCGGTCTTCTTCAGATAGTAATTCCTGCCGCTGACAGTGATATACCCGGTCTGCATCGCACCTTTCTTATCGAAAAAGTACCATTTGCCTGAGATCTTCTTCCATCCCTTCGCATATGACCCGTTGCTCCTGACGTAATACCAGGTATCCTTCTTCAGCTTCCAACCCATCCTGACCTTGGCTGCAACATCGAAAGGCATGCATGTGGTGATCATGCAAACTGTAAGCACTAATGCAGCGGTCTTCCTGAACAGGTTCATCCTAAAGGTCACTCCGAAATGTAAAAGATGTTTGTCTGTTAATAATATCATATTTCAGGGTCATGTGCGCCTGAACTAAAAGTGGCTGCCTCCTGCGAGACAGCCACTTCTTAACAACAACATAAATCTTGGGCAAATATTTATGAGAGTGACGCAAACGGCAATGCCATCTGCCTGTCACAAGTAAATAATACCGCAAGTTAACTTTTGAACAACAAAAAAAGTCTTGTAAATACGACTAAAAAAGCCCTCATAAAAGCGCGGTAATGTAAAAAATTGAACAAAAAGATCAGAGCCTGCAGTTAATTTACACAATAAAAAAGAGTTTTCTAAGTGTATTTTGTCAAGAGTGCAGAATCCTTTGATTATCAAAGCAAGTTGATCAAACGGACATTTGTGATAATGGGGATATCTGATGAGAAAAATGATCTGCGGGATGGAGTGAGGCTGGATGAAGTGGCAGGATGAAGTGGCGGGATCAAAGGTGTCCCCGGTGTCATATTGGGGTTGATTTAAGGGTGCATGACGATCCATTCTGTAAATTGCTCTATGTAATGGAAAAACATAGAGTGGATTATAGAATACTCTATGTATTGCTCTATGTAATGAAAAAACATAGAGTGTTTTATAGAATGAGCTGATCCAGAGACCGGGATCAAAGGTGTCCCTGGTGGCATCCGGCGTTGTCAGTCTCACAAAGTGTACCGGAAAAGGATTGTCATTCAGACAAGTCCTCAGACTAACCGCCTCTAGTCTGAATGTTAGTCTGAATTGTCAGATAACTGCTCAGACTAACAGCCTCTAGTCTGAACATTAGTCTGAAAGATCACCTATTGTCATGTAATCTGTCCACTCCGCAGTCTTCCGCGCTTTACTATACTATTGTAAAGGTGTCCCCGCTGTCATCCACTCCCCATCAACTCCATCCACCCCCTGCCGGCGCGAATGACAATTACATGCAGATCTTCGGACCCGGACGGCAAAAAAAAACGCAAATGGGTATTACCCATTTGCGTCCTGTTATGCGAGCTATTGCCCCCGGAAACATTGTCCGGAGCGTCCAAAGCGTACTTATTTGAGTTTCTTAGCCTTAACGTCCCAGATCTCCTTGGCATACTCAGCGATCGTACGGTCGGATGAGAACTTGCCGGAGTTGCAGATGTTGACCCAGCACTTCTTAGCCCACTCGAGCTCGTCCTTGTAGTCTGTGTACAGACGGTCGCGTGTCTTGCGGTAATCGTCGAAATCACCAAGGACATAGTAAGTATCGCCGGGCTGCCAGTTGGAACCGTAGATGAGACCGTTGAAGAGGTCGTTGAACATGCCTGTTCCCTCATCGTTGAATGTTCCGTCAACAAGGCGGTCAAGAGCCTTCTTGAGGCCGGGGATGTTCTCATACTGCCACTTGGGGTTGTAGTAAGCCTTGGTAGCGGCCATATCCTGTGCACGGCAGCCGAAGATGTAGATATTGTCGTCGCCGACATTCTCACAGATCTCAACGTTGGCGCCGTCCATCGTACCGAGAGTTACGGCACCGTTGATCATGAACTTCATGTTACCTGTACCGGATGCCTCGAGACCAGCCGTGGAGATCTGCTCTGATACATCTGCTGCAGGGAAGATCTTCTCGCCGTTGGATACGTTGTAGTTCTCGATGAATACGACTTTGATCCTGTCCTTAACGTCGGGATCGTTGTCGATGAGCTTGGCGATCTCGTTGATGAACTTGATGATCGCTTTCGCACGGAAGTATCCGGGAGCTGCCTTTGCACCGAAGATGATCGTTACCGGAGGCAGATCGAGTGAGGGATCTTCCTTGATACGGTCATAGAGGTTAAGTGCATAGATGGCATTGAGGAGCTGTCTCTTATATTCGTGGAGACGCTTTACCTGGATATCGAATACGGAATCAGGATTGAGCTCTATGCCTGCAGTGTTCTTGAGGTAGTTGGCGAGCTGCTCCTTCTTGGTCTTCTTGATGGCGAGGAATCTCCTCATTATGTCAGCATCATCCTTGTACTTCTCGAGCTTCTTGAGTTGTGAGAGGTCTGTTACCCACTTATCGCTGCCGAGGAGCTCTGTAAGGAGGGCTGACAGCTCGATATTGCAAGCTCTGAGCCACCTTCTGGGTGTGACGCCGTTAGTCTTGTTGGAGAACTTCTCAGGGTAGATGGCGTACCACTCCTTGAGTGTCTCTTTCTTGAGGATGTCTGTGTGGAGTGCGGCAACACCGTTTACGGAGTGTGAACCGTAGATAGCAAGGCACGCCATCTGGATCTTGCCGTCAGCCAGGATGGACATACGGTCGATAGTCTCTGAATAGAGGCCTGCCTCGTACATCTGAGCCCTGAACTGGTTGTTGATGCCCTCGATGATCTCGTAGATCCTGGGGAACAGGAATCTGAAGATGCTGATATCCCACTTCTCAAGAGCCTCAGCCATGATCGTGTGGTTTGTGTAAGCAAATGAAGCCTTTGTGATCTCCCAAGCCTCTACCCAGTCGATGCCGTTCTCGTCAACGAGAATACGCATGAGCTCGGGGATACCGATAACGGGGTGTGTATCGTTCAGCTGGATAATATTGTACTTCGCGAAATCATGGAGATCGTCACCGTGATTCTCCTTGTACTTACGTACGATGTCCTGGATGGAAGCAGATACGAAGAAGTACTGCTGTCTTACACGGAGGACCTTACCGTCGTAAGATGTATCGTTAGGATAGAGAACTCTCCAGATATCGTTTACACGGTTCCTCTCGATAACAGCGTCGTCGAATCTCTGTGAATTGAAGAGATTGAAGTCGAACTCCTCTGCAGGCTCAGCCTTCCAGAGCCTGAGCTGGTTGACGTTCTTCGTGCCGTAGCCTGTGATGGGAAGGTCGCAGGGAACTGCCCATACATCGATATCGTTGTAGTGGATCTTAACCCTTCTGTCGTACCTTGCAACGATGAAGGGATATCCCCTCTCCATCCATGAATCAGGATATTCCTTCTGGAAACCGTTCTCGATAGCCTGTCTGAACAGACCGTAACGGTAGAGGATACCGTATCCTGTTACGGGAAGGTTCAGTGTCGTTGATGAATCGAGGAAGCAAGCGGCAAGTCTTCCGAGACCGCCGTTGCCGAGAGCCGGGTCTGTCTCCTGCTCAAGGATATCAGTGATATTAAGTCCGAAGTGCTCGAAAGCCTCCTTCGCCTGATCGTAGATGCCCAGGTTAACGAGGTTGTTCAGCATTGAACGTCCCTCAAGGAACTCGGCAGATAAATAGTGTACCTGTCTGCCCTTAGCGTATTCATTACGTGTCTTGTACCAATCGTCAGAGATCAATTCAACGATACTCTTTGCGAGAGCCATCCAATAGTCTCTCAAAGAAGCATACTCGAGTGACATACCTGTCTCAGCCTTGACATGAGACTGCATCATGGCTTCAAGCTGCTTAGATGTTACATTTTTACTCATAAAACATGTTGATGCAGTTTACACCGCATCCCCCCTTTATAAAACTACGCTTGAAATTTTATCAATAAATCGTAACTATCGCAAACCCATTAGTTATTTTTCGGCGTTTTTAAGACATAAAAGCCAAATAAGTAATACTTTTTATACACAATGTTAAAAGTTGTAAAAACTCAAACACTATATTAAACTTTAATCTGAATAAGTATTTGGGGGCTCATCAGCAATGGGAATGTGGCAGTGGATATTGATAGGAACGGCATTGGGGGCGTTATTCGGCTACCTGATCACGTTCCTGTTCGGCAAATTCCCGGAGAGCTGGCTTCAAGATTACGATTATGACGTGAATTCCAGTAATTTCAGGCTTGCAAAGCGCATGAAGTACATTCCTCACGGCATCATCTCATCAGTAGGGATGGCGATGTGTTATGCACTTTCTGTGTATTTCGCGGCTGATTACTTTATCAGGCCGTTTTACATGAAGGTTGCGGTAATCCTGCTCATCATGCCCGTTCTGTTCCTTATAATAATGTCCGATAAGCTCAACAGGATCATTCCGGACCAGTTTTCCATATACCTGCTCTTTCTCGGCATCATTGCCGCCGCAGGCGATTATCTCGAGGGAAGCATCTGGTTCTCTTCCGCGGCAGCATGGTATCTCCCACTACTTAACAAGCTCATCGGCGCCATCGTCGGCGGCGGTTTCCTGTGGGTCATAAACCAGGTCAGCATCTCCTTTACGGGACGTGTCGGAATGGGTGGCGGTGACGTCAAGCTCATGTTCGCATTGGGCCTCCTGTCAGGCTGTTACGGCCTTGTCGTCATCCTGTATGTGTCCGTGTTCAGCGCACTTATCTTCGCTGTTCCCATGCTCATCAGGAAGCACAGGAGGATCAAGAAGGAGGAAGAGATCATCAGGAACAGCGACAATCCCAGGAAGAAGCGCAGGGAACTTGAGCTCAAGAGAGCCAGGATCCACTACTCAGAAGATCCGGATTATCTTGCTTTCGGACCGTTCCTGGCAATAGGCTGCGCAGTGTTCATCGCAGCAGAACCGTTCATCTATTCCAAGATGTTCAGTATCTTTAATGCTATGGGGGTCATGTTCTGATGAAGGAATTCTTCAGGAAGATCTGGAAGTTTATCAAAGACTTTTTCCTGCCTCCGAGAGACCTCAACTGGAGTTACCCGCTGTTCGTCATGACGATGGGACTTACATGCATCTATATCATCAAGTCCAATCTCACGGGGCTCCCGTTCTCACCCACGTCGATCGTGTTCAATGCGCTCATCATCCCGCTCGTCGTGCTCATATCGCTGTTTATCCCCGCAGTATCCCTGTCTTCCTACGACAGAAGGCTGTCTGTTACGGGATTTACGGGTTCGTTCAGGGGCATAGGTCCTCTGATCCTGGCATTCTTCTCAGGCGTTCCGATGAGCCTTATCTACACGGCTCTTCACAACCTCTCGGCATATCTGTGCCTGAGGCTCACGCACACGATGGTCTACCCTGCATTCATGTGCTATAACCTTGATGATTCCATGATCTCCAAGCTCCTCGAGATCGCTACCCAGAGCGTTATCCCCGCATTAGGAGTCAGTCTGTTCTTCACGGGGCTTTTGTACTCACTCTTCCGCGATGAGAACAGGGGCATCGGGAACATCATAATAATCGGCTTTTATATCCTTTTCTCGCTCGATCCCGTCAACTCGTTGGGTCTTATTCCCATCGGATGGTGGATCCTGAAGCTGAGGAAGAAGGCGGATAATGTTTTCGCGCCGTTCCTGGCACTCGTCGCGATGAAGATCACGGAGGTCTGCTTCGCGCCCATCCTCTCCCCGGTCGACACGACAACGCTCCTTACATATTCGGATATCCCCTCAACGGTATTCTATTCTTCTGCACCTGCAGTATTTGTCGCTTTGATCCTGTTCTTCTTCTTCAAGACAACGCTCGATGACTATGAGAAGACTTATCACAGTGACCTATTGGGACGTGAAGATGATGAGAAGACGAAGACCGTGCCCAAGGCAGAACAGCCTCTCCCCTTCGTCAGAGGCCTCAATCCTTCGCTTATCGTAACGATAATAATATTAGCTGCAGTTTGGGTCAGCCTGTTTATCTGAGGTCGCCGGATCCCATATACATTACACACAACATCGTTACATCATCATAAGGCTCGGAATCTCCCAGATAACCGTTAACGGCATCTGATACGCACCTTATGATGCTTTCAGGGTCTGTTGCCTTGGCGCTGTTCAGTGCATCACGTGTCCTGTCAAGGCCGAAAAGCTCATTATCGCCCTTATTTGCTTCAGCTACACCGTCGGTGTAAGTAAAGAATACATCCTCCGGTGCGAGTTTTAATGTATAGTCCTGGTAGCGGCTCTGCCCAAACATTCCGAGAGCAGGGCCGTGCTTGTCGCTGATCATGGAGAATCCGGCATCTTTCCTGCGCAGGAAAGGATATTCGTGACCGGCGTTGGAACATATGAGATTACCGTCATTAATGTCCAGTATTCCGAGCCAGACCGTTACGAACATTCCTGAGTTGTCGCTTTGGAACAGCTGGGAGTTGACATCGGTCAGGATCTGTGCAGGCGTACCACCCTCCCTTGCACGCGTTCTTAGACGGATCTTGGCAGACATCATAAACAGAGCTGCCGGGACACCCTTATCAGATACATCAGCGATAAGAAGCGCAAGATGATCATCATCGAGCATAAAAAAGTCATAGAAATCTCCACCGACAGATTTCGCAGGGGTCATCAGAGCACTTACCTTAAAAGACGGATTTTCTGACAACGGCTTGGGAAGTGCAGCACTTTGTATCTTCGCAGCAAGATCCATCTCCGTCTGCATACGCTCACGTTCTGCAGTAACACGGGTAATATATTCAGTGTTATCGATGATACGGCTCTGCATCTGGCGTATCTCATTGTAAAGATCACTTATCTCATCGTTATTCTTGAGCTTGATGTCGATGATTTCCTTACTTGTCTGACCCTCCTTATCTATCCCGAACGATGCCGCACCGGCTGCTACTTTCTTAAGCGGTCGGACAATGATCGCATATGACCTCCAAATGCTGACTGCGATCAACACAATGGCGATCACGATCTCCAATACCAGGATGTTAAACAAAAACTGTCTTCTGTCATGAATAACATCATCATAGTTGACATCCACACAGAACTGGGCAATATTCTCACCTGTTGAAGAATCAATGATCGGAGTGATCGCAGAATAGAGATATCCAAACTGGGATTTATAGATCATCGGCGGTACCGCTTCATTATCTTTATACCCTTCGAATGCAGGGACAGGCTCTTCCTCCTGACCAAGAACAGGAATATCGGAACTCATATCCATCAGGTTGTAAGTTTTTCCGTTACGCATATATTGGATATAGGCAGTAGCAGACTCTTCAGGCATAACCTGATTGACGAGTCTTACGACTTCGGCATTATTATCATAGATATCATGCAGTGTTCGTCCATCGTGATAATGATGCATATCCAGATAAGCCCAAAAGCTCACCCAATCATCCGTTTCACGGCATTTACTGTACATCTCCTTATATTCTTCAGTCTCAGCAGCATCGATAAGCGCCTGCAGTTCTTCTCCGTCGCATGACACAGAACCCGTATTACAGCTATGGATCAATTCCTGGCTGTAAGACAGGTCAACCACCCTGACAAACTCGGCATAAAAAAGTATCGTTAATCCTACTGTCAGCAGCATCATCATAAGCCCGAGCGTAATACTCAGTCTCCACGAGATCGGAACGCGGTGCTTGGACATAAAAGACACTTTATACCTCGTTACTGCTTCCTGATACGCTCAAGTGCTTCTTTCTTCAGCTTAACACCGTCGATCTTGCCGCTCCCCAACATTGGGAACTCGTCGAAAACGAAGAAATGTGAAGGTACCTTATACTTTGCCAGACGCTTCAGGAGTTCACCCCTGACTGCCTGTTCATCAAATACCTCACCGGACTTGAGAGTGATGCATGCTCCGACTTCCTCACCGAAAAAGTCACTCGGAACACCGATAACCTTTACATTATCGATCATCGGAAGTTCTGTAATGGCTGCCTCGACCTCAGATGGCATAATGTTCTCACCGCCTCTGATGATCAATTCCTTATAGCGTCCTGCAAGAACGAGATAGCCATTGTTATCGATATAACCCATATCTCCTGTGTGAAGCCATCCCTCATCATCGATCGCCTGATCTCCTATTGCGACCTTGTAATAACCTGTCATGAGATTGAATCCCTGGACAAGTATCTCGCCGGGCTTTCCGTCCGGCAGGATCTCACCGTTCTCACGGTCGATTATACGCAGCTGGATATTCTCAACAGGCTTACCTACAGTATGGAGGATATGGTCATCATCGTCATCGTAGAGTGTAACGCTGACAGGAGCCATCTCACTTAAACCGTATGCGATCATGAAGTGGTTCTGAGGCATCTTCTCGCGGAACATCTTAAGCTGGGCTTCAGTAGCTGCAGCACCGGCAAGATATGTACAGCGGAGACTGGCAAAATCCTCTTTATTGAATCTCTCATTATTGAGCAGAGCGATGATCATCGTAGGAACGGAATGCAGGAGGGTGCATCTCTCACGGTTCATTATTGAGATAAGATTATCTGTCCTTATGTTATCCGGGATGTACAACTTGGCGTTCTTGAGAGCACACGGTATAAAGCATACAACAAGCCCCAAAATGTGGAACAGGGGCACGATCAGGAGGTTCTTGTCCTGATCTGTCATGTGCTGGAGCTTGACCTGTACGGAAGCAGCATTGAGCAGATTGTACGAAGAAAGGATAACGCCCTTGGGCTTGCCGGTAGATCCTGATGTAAAGATGACCGTACAGGGACTGTCAGCTTCGACAGTCTGTTCAAAACGGCCTATAAGTGCATCAATCTCAGAGAACCTTGTCTTCAGATCGACATTGTTACGGATCGCATATGTATTACTGACAGAGGTGCCTTCGCAGGAGCAGACTTCATCGATGAAGGCTTCCTCATCCTTCATTGCCGCTATCTCACCATAACAGAGAACGGTAATATCGCCGATCGCACAGATCTTACCGATCTCTGCAGCACTCTGCGAAGGATTAATGAGCATTGCAATGGCGCCAAGCTTCTGTGTCGCATAGAATGTCAGCACCCAGTTCACCGAGTTGGCACCGCAGATGCCTACATGGGTTCCTTTGCCCACTCCCATTGCGGCAAGGTCAGAAGCGATTATCTGGCTTGCAGTATCGATGTCACGCCAGGTGTAGCTGTCGTGATCGTTCTGAAGGACCGTTAAGTCCCCGTATTCGCGCACCTGATGACTCAGTATCTCCTTGAAAGAGTGGTTGATGTAAGTTGACAGATCTTCCTCCATCTTCTCGATATTGAATGCATTATCAAATCCTACCATGTGAAAGATCTCGAGAACATCTGCGCTCACGTTGCGCAGGAGCAGACGGTCACCGGGGAATCTCCTCCCGCAGACGACCATTTCGCGCATTCCCGCGGATGTGACAAGAGGAACATCCCTGAAGTCCAGGACAACCCGGCTGGTATCGAGAGGAATATCAGCTATGGCAGTTCGCAGCTGAGGAGCAGAGATCGTATCGATCCTTCCCTCAAGATACAGGATATAAGCACCTTCACTGTTGGTCTCAGTTCTGAAATTCATAAGTATTCCTCCTCTTTACGGTATTAGATAATTATTCCACATTGTTGCATAAGTGGAGACCTTGGGGTAAGCGTAGATCATGATCAATATGGTCACTATCCATATTACTGCAAATACAATCCCTTTCTTCGGCTGTTTTAAGGTAACCAAATGAAAATGTAAGTGTTTCTCATTAATGTCGATGATCAAGTAGCACAAAACGATCACTATCAGTGCATATACAGTCGGCAGCACCATTCCCGGCATCAGATGTCCCCATGCTGCAAGGAGCAGTGTCTGCATGGGAAGCGTGAAGATATAGCTGACACAGTAATAGGAATTTATGTTGCCTGAGATATGGTTGACGAGTGACGGTGCCTTGCCTCCCATGAGTTTGGAGATCTTATGGAAGAGGGCCAGGAATACCAGTGACGACAGGCATACGGCCCATGCATCCGTTCCCGGCACGAGAAGATATTGAAGAGAACTTCCCATTTCGGGCAGGAAAGGAATGCTTACGGTAAACCTGACTATGTAGTAAGCCACACATACGGGGGTCACGAACAGCAATATGCGGGTGGACAGGCCATCCTTGTTCGTGATCCTCGGATACAATCCTCCGATGAAGTAACCGAATGCAACAAACACAAAGTATGCAAGGAAAGAGAAATAAGCCTCTGCCTCAGTTACAACGAAGAAACCGATAAACTGGTTCAGCAGATAATCAGATGTATCCACGGGAGGCGTACTGAGAGGAATGGCAACGACATTCAGCACTATACCGATGATAAGAATACCGGCGTCGGGGACTTTTATGAGCTTCAGAAGTGCCATTGCCAGGAACGCAAGACCTGCAAAGGTAAGAACGTCAGCCTGGACCACCAGCAGGGAATTAGCGATAAATATCGGCTCTCCCTTGATCAGGTAGGCAATAAGGTTCGGTATGCCGCTACGGAGGATGTTGAGAAACTGGCTCACCGTAATGAGTTCAAGACCACGGAGCAGATAGTTCTTAGGGCCCTGGTTACGTGAATACCTCATTCCTATTCCCATGCAGACCATGAATGTCGCAGCACCGGTAAAGGTGCAGATCCACTCAAGCGCATCGTTAAGGAATCCGCTGGCATGATCCGTGCAATCCTCATAGATATGCAGGATGATCATGCAGACAATACAGAAGGCCTTCAGCCAATCCATCTCAGGCTGACGGCCGCGATTAACTTTCTCCTTGGCAAGATATCCCATAGTATCAGTACTCACCCTTCATCATGATCCTGCTGACGGCAGTATCCCGCCATCCTTATCCCCGTCCCTGCTGAGGAACGAATAGGGAGGGATCACATCACCGGCGATCTTGACATAGACCTTCATCTCCGGGTGCGGGCAGCTGTCAATCTCATTATACTTCTCATCGTACAGTGCCTCGACAATGACCGGATCGCGGTAACCTTTGGGCATCAATACATTAAGCACATCTCCCTTATAGAACTTGTTCTTCTGGGTTACTTCGATAAGACCGCGTCCCTCATCATATCCTGTAACAACACCCACCACGAAAGCGGGCTTGTTATATGACTTTGATGAATCGATCTTGGCATCCTCGGACGGACTCTGATAGAAGAATCCCGTGTCATAATCACGGTGGACGACCTTATCGAGCAGATATGTCCATCTGTCATCGACCGCATAAGCTGACGGATCTGAATAATACAGATCGACTGCTTCACGATAGACCTTGGTCGCAGAAGCTGCATAGTATGCGCCCTTGATACGACCTTCGATCTTAAGACTGTCAATGCCGGAACTGATCATCTCGGGAACATGTTCGATCATGCAGATGTCCTTGCTGCCGAAGATATAAGTGCCGCGCTCATCCTGTTCGACAGGCATGACCGTATCAGGTCTCTTCTCCTCCACGACAGAGTAACCCCAGCGGCACGGCTGTGCGCATGAACCGCCGTTGGAACGGCGTCCCGTGAGGTAGTTGGACAGAAGGCACCTGCCCGAATAAGCAACGCACATGGCACCGTGGACAAAGCATTCTATCTGGCAGTCAGAAGGGATCTCTTCACGTATCTTACGGATCTGTGCGAGAGATACTTCGCGCGCGAGAACTATCCTTCTTGCGCCCTGGTCGTACCAGAACCTGCATGCCGCGCTGTTCGTGACAGAAGCCTGCGTGGATATGTGTATCTCAAGATCAGGTGCGACCTTGCGGATATGAGCGAAGATGCCGGGATCGGATACAAGGACTGCATCTGCCTTGGCAGTATGCGCCACAAAGTCGATCTCTTCATCAAGGAACTTCAGGTCCTCTTCTGTTGCAAGGATATTCATGGTCACATAACACTTCACTCCGCGTGAATGGGCAAAGCTTATGCCCTCCACCATCTCTTCCCTCGTGAAATTGCCGCTGAAGGTCCTTAGCCCGAAGCTCTTGCCGGACATGTAAACGGCATCTGCACCATATTCGATCACAGTGCGCAGCTTCTCTATATCACCTGCAGGACTTAATACTTCTACTCTTCTTGTATCGCTCATGGTCTTACTCACTTATCAGTTATTAACGGCTGCCGGTGCTGTCGTTGCAGCTGCAGCCGCAGCCTCATTCAGTGTTCCGTCCTCATTTATGTTACCCTGGGTATCTTCATCCGTATCGGCATCTTCGACATCCCAGTATGCAGAATACTTGGCAACATTCTTCTCGTGCTGCTTCAATGTCGTGGCATATGCCGTGCCGCCGTCACCCGTGGCACAGAAATACATGTAATCACATCCGGGTTCCGGATAGAGGGCTGCAGCGATGGCATTGGCACCCGGGCTGCATATGGGTCCCGGAGGAAGATCCGGATACTTGTACGTATTATAAGGGCTGTCTATGTTGATCTGCTCATCAGTATGCCTGATGGAAGCCTTACCGCCCCGGTTCTTTATGAGATAATTGATCGTTGCGGAAGAACCCAGGATATGGTCCTTCTCATTCTTGGAATTGAGCCTGTTGTGGAATACTGCGGATATGTACATCATATCGTTCACACGGCCCGTCTCCGACTGGATTATCGATGCCAGCGTGATGACCTCATCCATAGACATCTTGAGCTTGCTCGCGCGCTTGTAGTAGTCCTTGTAGAGCTTGGTCTCCATGTTGTTCAAGAACTTCCTGATGATCGTCTCAGGCTTCGCATTGACGTCGAAGATGTACGTATCAGGATAGAGGTAGCCTGCCAGGACAAAATCCCTGTTCTCGTTCAGATCGATCTGCGAGATGAACTTATAATCCACGAAGAGATTAGTGGAGTTCATGCACTCATCCATCTCCTTATCGTCGAAAGTAAGTCCCGCCTTATGAAGGAGCGCCTTGACCTCCATGTACGTAAGGCCTTCAGGGATCGTTACCTTGACAGACGCAGGTTCGAGCGTCAGGAAATACATCATCTCATCGTAAGAGAAAGTCTTGAGCAGATAATGCGTACCGGCCACGTATGACCCGTCAAATCCATTGATCTTGCTCATGAGCGAGAATATGAACGTATTATTGATCAGACCTGCATCAAGGAGCCTGTCAGCTATGTCAGAAGTGGTATCACCCGTATTGACGACAACGGTAACAACGCCGGGGGTATCGCTCTTAAGGCCCAGATATTCGCCTGCATCTATACGTGCCTGCAGAGCATCAAATCTCTTCTCCTGGGAGAGCACGTAGTTATAACCGAATATGACGCCTACTACGGCAAATGAGAACAGCAGTACGAGTACTATGAGTATCCTGAACGCTATCCTTATCTTCCTTGATACCATCTTACCTTTCTGTTTACGCCTGCTTCTTGGCGGCGGCCTGAGCCTTCATTCTGAGATCTGTATTAAGGATCTTCTTCCTCAAGCGGATATTCTTGGGAGTAACCTCGCACAGCTCATCATCTTCCACAAATTCGAGGCACTGCTCAAGGCTCAGATTGAGAGGAGGCGTAAGCCTCATGGCATCATCCGATCCGGCTGCACGCATGTTCGTAACATGCTTCTTCTTGCAGACATTGACTGTTATATCTTCAGGCTTCGGGTTGATACCGACTATCATTCCCTCATATACAGGAGTTCCCGCTCCGATAAGGAGACTTCCTCTGTCCTGTGCATTGAACAGACCGTATGTCATGGCTTCTCCACTCTCGAAAGCGACAAGCACTCCGTGGTTCCTCGTAGCGATCTCCCCGACGAAAGGCTCAAAGCCACTGATCACGCTGTTCATTATACCATTGCCCTTAGTGTCGGTCAAAAACTCCGTCCTGTATCCGATGATACCTCTTGAAGGGATCCTGAACTCAAGACGGGTGTATCCTTTCTCCGGGGGGAGCATATTGAGAAGTTCTGCCTTACGGCTTCCCAGCTTCTCCATTACAGGTCCGACGAACTCCTCGGGCACATCGATAACCAGATCCTCAACAGGTTCACAGAGAACACCGTCGATCTCCTTCATGATGACCTTAGGCTTACTTACCTGGAACTCGTATCCTTCTCTTCTCATCGTCTCGATGAGGATGGACAGATGCAGTTCTCCTCTTCCCTTGACTATAAATGCCTCCGTTGTATCTGTCTCCTCAAGTCTCATCGATACGTTAGTCTCGATCTCCTTGAAGAGTCTGTCCCTGATGTGTCTTGACGTAACGAACTTACCGTCCTGTCCTGCAAAAGGGCTGTCATTGACCGAGAAAGTCATCGCGATCGTAGGCTCATCGATATCAACAAACGGCAGAGGCTCAGGTGTTGATGCATCGCAGATGGTGTCACCGATATTGATATCAGGGATACCCGCAACGCAGACGATCTCGCCTACAGAAGCCTCAGAGATTTCCTCCTTTCCGAGATCATGGAATCTCAAGAGCTTAACAATCCTGGCACTTCTCTTGCCGTCCTCACCATATGTGACGATGGATACATTCTCACCCTGTTTGATCGTACCTCTCTCGATCCTTCCGACCGCGATCCTTCCGATATACGGATCAGAATCGATATTGGACACGAGAAGCTGCAAAGGGCCTTCCACATCTCCCTCAGGACAAGGTGTATACTTGACAACAGCATCAAGGAGCGGCTGGAAATCAAGTTCCTTACCTTCCTGAAATTCCTTAAGGTCAGTTGTGGCAATACCGGTCTTACCGGATGAATAGATGATCGGGAATTCAAGCTGGTCATCATCAGCACCCAGCTCGATAAAAAGATCCAAGACCATATCCACTACCTGCAGAGGTCTTCCGTCAGGCCTGTCGATCTTGTTAATGCACACGATAGGCTTAAGACCCATCTCAAGTGCCTTACGAAGAACGAATCTTGTCTGGGGCATAGGACCGTCATATGAATCGACAACGAGCAGAACCGCATCAACCATCTTAAGTACACGTTCAACCTCGCCTCCGAAGTCTGCGTGACCGGGAGTATCAACAACATTGATCCTGATCCCCTTGTAGTTGATTGCCGTATTCTTGGCAAGGATCGTGATACCTCTCTCCCTCTCAAGATCGTTGCTGTCCATTACCTGCTCAACGATCTGCTCATTCTCTCTGTAGATGCCGGCCTGCTTAAGCATGGAATCGACAATTGTTGTCTTACCGTGGTCAACGTGTGCGATGATCGCAATATTGCGCATGTTCTCGATCTTAGCCATAACTGCTCCTCTTAATGCCTTATTTATATTATTAAAAATTCACGGGAATATTTTCCTACTTATTCGGCAGGAATAGTCACTGACATATTAAACAAAATATCACGCCCTACCGGCGTTCTTGTCCGATAAGTATCACAGTAAAGGCAGCCATGAGCAGAATGCAGCTGGCCAATATCGCATAAAGGTCCGCAACGCCCATCAGAAGACTGCCAAGTCCCGCACCGATCCCGAAGAGGACGATGACGGCGAGATAGTAGAGCGCTTTCGTGATGTCTTCCCTGTCCCTGTGCCTTATCCATTTGCTCAGGGAAACGGTTCCTGCCCTTAAGTTGCCGATGCACATCGTGCTCGCATATTCGTGTCCGTTGACCTCGCGAAAAGCCTGCACCTGCATGGCGCACGAGAACGATATGAGAGAGTTTGCAACCGGGTTCATGCTCTGTGGCATAAAGGCCGTGGACATAAGGATCAGAGCCTCGGTTATGAGTATCGCGAGCCTCCAGTTACCGCTGTTATCCTTCTTCTTGATAATGTGAGCCGTCTGTTCGGTCACGAGCACTCCCAGCGCGAAAGCTATCACCGGCCAAAGATACTTGAGGGCCTCCGAGAAGTTCCCCTCAAAGAGCTTTACGCTCAGCAGCACGATGTTGCCCGTCTGGGCGTTCGCGAAGACACTGCCGCGCAGAAGATATGTATAGGAATCCTGCAGCCCGCCTGACACGGCCAGGAGTATCATTACAGGTATGCTCTCGGCGATCTGCTTGCCCGTGCGTACACTCATGTTGTTACTTGCCGCCGTTCAGAAAGCAGAGCACGCGCTCAAAGAAGTCCGGCGCCTCATCATAGACGGCGTGACCGAACTCATCATAGAGGTATTTCGTAACACCGGGGATCATGTCAAAGTCATCATATGCCTCAGGTGATATGATCTTGTCCTTCCTATCGGCAAGGACAAGTGTCTTTGCCTTTATGTCCTTAAGCTCCCCGTAGACGTTAAAACCTTCCGTCCCCTCAGCGATCGTTATGAACTTGTTTATCTCCTCTTCCGAAGCATCCTTGTTGGCTGTATAGATCAGATCCTTATACTTCCCGTAGAATCCCTCCGAATACACATTGCTTCCGAAAGCCTCCGCCAGCGCCCTGATGTCCCTCTTCTTTGCAAGTTCCACCCAACCTGAGATCTTCTCCGTCTCATTCTTCCTTGGCCTTGAAGTGGTCGATCCGAGCACCAGCCTGCTCACGAGTTCAGGGTATCTTATAGCGATCACCTGCGCCATCATCCCGCCCTGCGAGAATCCCATGACAGCAGCATCTTCTATCCCTATGGCCTTCATCACAGAAGCCGTGTCATCAGCCATGTCCCGGACAGTATAAGGCGCCCTGATATTATCCCTCCTGTCAAAAAGATAGACATCATAATCCTCACAGAAGACCTTATAAGCAGCCTCGATGGCGGGAGCAGCCATCAGCACGCTCCTTAAAGACAATCCCGGCAGCACCACGAAAGCTTTCCCCTCAGGGTTTCCGAACCTCAGGTACTTCATCGTAAGATCGTTATTTGAATAAGTATTAATCTCCATTTCGTATTCTCCTCCGCATTTTTATGTATTTTATCATTTTGGCGTCAGATGGATATAGAGCAAAAAAACGACAAACGATACGGTTTTTTCCGATTTTCGTATTTTTTCGGAGATTTTTGCGAGGGGATTGGTGGTATTGTGGTGCCAATTATCATTAACAGGGGGTTGCCATGTATAAGATTAATCATCAAATTCCGGTAGAATACTTCGTTCTGCGTGAACGATATCTGAGATCAGTAATAGACAGAATGCCATTGATCAAATCAGGCTTCAGAGGAGAAAAGGAGGTCATCAGGATCTACAGCAGCGACAAAACACATTACCGCGAGATCGCCAGATCGAATAAGGATTGGGATGAGTATCGTAAAGTATTGTCAAAAAGAGAGAAACTCCAGAAGATGCTCTCAAATGTTAAGGCCGCCCTGAAAGTATACTCTTCCAAGGCCAGTCAGCCCGCACCGGAACCTGTCAACCTGAAGAACAGATACGGTATAAGCTACTACGATAAACTCGTAGACGAAAGCTGTCCTTACAAAAATGATACCGACTACTTCTATGACGGCCGTCATTACAGATCAAGGTCTGAAATGATGATAGCCGAGTGGCTGACCGAACTCGGCCTGGAATTCAAACACGATGTTCTCATCCAAGTCGGTGATTCTTTCTTTACCATTGACTTCATCATTATCTTCAGAGAGTTTAACAGGTGCATTTTCACAGAATTTTTTGGCAAGAGCTATGATCCGGCCTATAATCACGATAATGCCTGCAAGCTGGAAGCCCTGACAAATGAAGGGATCTATTTAGGAAGAGATCTTTTTATCTTCTCCGGCGACATCAAGTACACCCCCGGGTCAGATGTGATCAAGAGTCAACTGCTATCGATCATCGAACAACTTGTTTGTTATCACGTCAGAAGAGAATAGAATGCTTGAAGGAGGTTGCTGGATACGCAGTGTAACTGTCAGTGTAAGTGCATTTACATTGAGCGATCTGCTGAATATGCAGTGTAACTGTCAGTGTAAGTGCATTTACATTGAGCGATCTGCTGAATATGCAGTGTAACTGTCAGTGTAAGTGCATTTACATTGAGCGATCTGCTGAATATGCAGTGTAACTGTCAGTGTGAGTAGAGTTACATTGAGTGATTCACTGCCTGCTCAAACTCCCTCATCCCACGACCCGTCACGACTCGCCCTTCTCGCCTTTCTCTCTCAGATACAATCTGATAGGAGTCCCTTCAAATCCAAAATTAGCCCTGATCTGGTTCTCTATATACCTCTCATATGAGAAATGCGACAACTCCTTATTATTAACAAACAGGGCAAACGTAGGCGGGCAGACAGCGATCTGAGTCCCGTAATATATCTTAAGATGGCGTCCCTTGTCCTGCGGGGTCGGAACGACTGCGATGGCTTCGCTGAGCATATCATTGAACACACCTGTCGTAAGTCTCTTCTTGGAGCTCTCACAGGCAACCTTGATCTTCTCGAACAGCCTGTCAATCCTCTGACCTGTCTTAGCAGACAGGAAAACGACAGGAGCATAATCCATGAACGCGAAACGCTCCTTGACGATCTTCGTCATCTGCTCCAATGTTCCCGTCTCCTTGGATATCAGGTCCCACTTGTTGATGGCAATGACTGAAGGCTTGCCCGCATTATGTGCGATACCGGCCACGCGAGTATCCTGCTCTGTGATGCCGACGGACGCGTCGATCAGGATGACACAGACATCAGCGCGCTCTACTGCCGCCAATGCACGGACCATGGAGTACTTCTCCACCTTGTCCTCGATCTTCCCCTTCTTGCGCATGCCGGCCGTATCGATGATCGTAAAGCGTCCGTGCTTGTTCTCGACATAAGAGTCGATCGTGTCACGAGTCGTTCCTGCGATGTCAGACACGATACTGCGCTCCTCACCGATTATCTTGTTAGCCAGTGATGACTTGCCTGCATTAGGACGGCCGATCAGTGCAACACGCACCGTATCACCGTCATCTGATCCCTCAGATTCAGAGGGAAAATATGCAAATACGGCATCAAGCAGCTCACCGATGCCGAGGCGGTGGGACGCTGACAGACTGATGCAGTCGTCGAGACCCAGATTATAAAACTCATAGAATTCAGCAGGGGGATCACCGATCTTATCGACCTTGTTTACGGCGCAGACGACGGGACGGCCGCTCTTGCGGAGCATTACGGCGATCTCTTCGTCGGCCGCTGTAAGGCCGGCCTGGATGTCGCACATGAAGATTATGACATCTGACGTCTCGATGGCGATCTCTGCCTGCAGGCGCATGTTGCGCGTGATGACATCGTCAGTCTCAGGCTCGATACCGCCAGTGTCGATCATGATGAAGTCCCTGCCGCGCCAGTTGGCCTCGGCATACAGTCTGTCTCTCGTGACACCCGGAGTGTCATGAACGATAGATATACGCTCTCCGTAGAGAGTGTTGAAAAGGCTCGACTTACCGACATTCGGGCGTCCTACTATCGCTACTACAGGCTTGCTCATCTTGTCCTCCGTGCTATAACACAAAAAAGGCAGTGGTTGTTATGCTCACTGCCTCGTTAGTTGCTTCAATGTTCAAAGATCAGATCTCTTCGCCGACTTTGATGACCTGCTTGCCATCCAGATATCCGCAATTCTTGCAAACCTTACGGCGGAGCATCTTGCTATGGCACTGAGGGCACTCTACAAATCCGGGCATAACTAACTTCCATGCTGCTCTGTGGCGTGCCGTTCTGGTCTTGGACCACTTACGCTTGGGATGTGCCATCTATCTTCACCTCCGATACTACTTTTCTAACAATGCTAATAGATATTACATTAACACTTATCGTTTTGCAAGAGTCTTTTTAACGAAAATGTATTTTTTACCAATTCATTCTCTCCGGAATTGAGCCTGTAACACATTTCGAAAGTGTCACTTACGGCCGAAGGCATGTTCAGATACTCCGTTATTATCTTGACCGGGATGAGCCCGTAGAACGTGTAGATGCCGCCCAAAGTCTCCTCTCCCGCCTTGAACTCCATCTCGGATTTTATGCTTCCGGCACGCTTTACGGTCGCCTTGCCGGACTTTGTGTCCAATATCAACTCATAGAGTGATTCTTTCTCGTCCGGGGTGCGCTGCTCGCACCATTTGTAGTAGATCACCCCGTCCTTCTCGTCACGCATCGCGTAAGTGCGCAGGGGCTCCGGATATACATTTGTGGAGATCTCGACTAATGTCTTCATACTTCGTACCTGTCCGTGCTGAAATGTTTTGTCCCTGCGGGAAGTCCCCTGCCGAGGAACGGGGAAGCCACATCCTCAAAGAGCTTGGGTTCATCACTCGTATAGAACGCGCGCAGTACTTCACCCCCGCCTGAAGATGCGATGTCCAGGGAATTCAGGGTGTCCCTGACGACATCAGCAACCGCAACGCCCGTATTGATCAGCTTGACATCAGGCCCCATGAACCTGGCGATAGCGTCAGACAGGAGCGGATAATGCGTGCAGCCCATGACGAGAGTATCGATCCCCTCTTCCTTAAGCGGCGTCAGATACTCCCTGCAGACGGCTGCGGTGATGTCGTTATCCCACCATCCTTCTTCAGCGAGGGACACGAACAGAGGGCATGCCTGCTGGAATATCTTAGTCCCGGCGGGAGCATAGCGCTCTACAGCTTCTTTATACACACCTGAATTGACGGAACCTTTGGTGGCGATGATGCCGATCCTGCCGTTCCTTGTTGTTCCTGCTGCCGCAATGGCACCGGGGGTCACGACCTCGATGACCGGCACGCTCGAATTCCTGGTAAGCGAATGATATGCATGCGCTGACGCCGTGTTGCAGGCGATCACGATCATCTTAACGTTCTGCTCTTCAAGAAACTTCATGTTTTGGAGCGAATATCTTATGACAGTGCTCTTCGACTTCGTGCCGTAGGGAGCCCTGCCGTTATCACCGAAATAAACCGTTCCTTCATCAGGCATAAGGTTCCAGATTTCGCGGAGCACCGTCAGCCCGCCGATACCTGAATCAAATACGCCAATAGGTCTGTTATCTGCCATTTCCTTTTCCTTCTATTAAAAATACGACTTATAGTGTAACACCAAATTCGGGATTGAGAGTAAATCTTCTTCCCGACAGTTCCTTAAGGCAGTTGTCGGAAGGGATCTTGCCGAAGATCAGGGATGAAGCAAACAGCTGCTGATACTTGACCTTGACGCCTTCCCTGCCCCTTCCGTAGAGGCCGTCACCTACGACGGGGTGACCCATGTGTGCGAACTGCGCCCTGATCTGGTGAGTCCTGCCAGTAACGAGCTCAACCTCTATATCCGATATGTCACCATAAGTATTGAGGACCCTGTAGCGTGAGATCGCTGTCAGGTCGCCGTCCTGCTTTACATCGTGGATGTAGACCTCTCCGCCCTTCGTTTTCTCAAGGTAGCATGACACTTCCTTCATGACCGAATCGTCCCTGCAGATCACGGGCTCGCCTTCATCCGGAGTTCCGAGGACCAGTGCCCTGTACCTCTTGACTATCACATCGCTCCTGAAAAGCTTTATCGCATCCTCCAGAGCTTCTTTATCCTTGGCGATCATGACAAGGCCTCCGGTGTTCATATCGATCCGGTGGCAGAGGTCTGCCTCTTTATTGCAAAGATCGCGCCTGACCTCATCGATCAGGTTCGTATCGCCCGTGTTCTTGCCGGAATGGACAGCCACGCCCTGCCTCTTGTTAACGATGAGGATCCTGTCTGACTCATAGACCTTGGCATACGAGGGGATCTTGGAGGGCTTATCCATGACCTCCGCCTCGAAAAGCTCATCCGGCAGCCACACCTGCACCTCCTGCCCTTCAGTGACCTTGATATCAGCATTGATCTTTTTCCCGTCAACACGGATATCCTTACGCTTCAGGGCTCTGTAAAGGTCAGCCGTCCTGAGCATCGGAAACTGTTCCGACGCTGCTTTCACGACATGCTTGCCGTTCTTGTTCCTGTCTACCGTAAAAGATCTCATTTCGACGAGTTACCAAAAATAGAAGCTACAATGACCAAAAACGAGATGAACATTCCTACGGAGGAAAGGATAACAGCGATCAAGGCCATCCTGTTTACAGATCCGTCTTCATTCCTGTATTTTGTCATGGCAACTATTCCAAGTATGAACGGAACAAAGCTCAGGAAACCGTAACACATGACAAGCGCTACAAGTGACATGACAAATGCGACTACCGCAAGTCCCTGAGCGCCCTGTTTTGTATTCCCTCCTGTCCCGTACTGTACGGAAGGGATCGTCCTGACACCCGTTCTTGAAGGCCTTATTACCGGAACCTCGACACCGCCGCTCTCATGATCGACAAGAACGACAGAGCCGTCATCTTCATCACGGTCGTACATCTGAACGGGCTTGTCATACTTAAGCGTCGCACCGCAGTCTTCGCAGTAGCGTGAGTCGTCTTTGTTCTTAGTGCCGCACTGAGGACATCTGATCATAAGCTATCTCCGTATCTCTTAAAAAACTGCCTGATCCGTCCGTGAGGATCAGGCAGTCCGCCATTAAGTTCAAATATCAGTTATTCCACCAGTCATCTGCGATGCCGCGCTCTGCGTTACCGCTTCCGGAAGATCTGCCTTCATCATCGTTATCATCATCGTCCCTGTCACGGGAAGACTTGGATGAAGAATTGCCGATGCCGATAGCCTGTGCAACATCGCCATAACCTGCATCCTTCAGTGCCTTGTTGATCTTTGCAGGCATTACGACATATACGAGTATCGTCAGGATGATGGAGATGGCGATAAGGATGGCAGATACGATAAGGCCGACCTTAGCCATTCCGGCGCCCTTCCTGCCGTTCTTCTTGACCCTTACGAGACCAATGATGGACAGTGCAAGACCGACAACTGAAGTCAGACCGCAGCAGAGGATGGATACGAGTGATACGACCATACCTGCCGTACAGAATCCGTCAGACTTCTCTGACTCATCGATGACAGGTGTTCCGTAAACAGGCTGCTGAGGTGCCTGGGCAACAGGTGCCTGAAGGGGCGCAGGTGCCACAGGAGCCGGTGCGGGTGCCGGAGCCAGGATAGGCTCGGGCTTAAGGAGCGGCTCGGGTGCAGGGTCAGCAGGTGTGATCACAGGTTCAGAAGGAGTGATGACCGGTTCCGGAGCTATATCAGATGCAGGCGCGGGTTCTTCCGGCTTGATAAGAGGTTCAGCGGGTGCGATAATGGGCGCTGCCGTTGCAGCCAGTACAGGTGCAGGAATGACAGGGACCACAGGTTCAGAAGGAGTTTCTTCTGCAGGTGCTTCAGGTTCAGCAGCAGCCTCTTCTGCAGCCTCTTCAGCAGTCTCTACTGCCAGGGCTTCTGCCGCCTCAGCCTCAGATTCAGCTGCGGGCTCTTCTGCAGGAACTTCTGCAGGAGCTTGAGGTTCAGGAGTACTTGTCACTTTCTCCTCATTTGTAACAGGCTCGACCGGTAACGGAGATCCGCAATTCATGCAGAACTTGCTACCGTCTTCATTTGCCTTACCGCAACTTGAACATATAATCATGTCATTGTCCTCCACTTAACGAAAGTCTTAGATTATTATACAGGAACAGATTACAAAAATCTTACTGTTTTTGCAAGGATAAGCGGTATATACCGGTCATCCGTGATAGGATCCGCTGTCCTGACCCGGCCAGATGTCCGGCATCATGTCCCCGCTGTCATCATCAGGAAGAGCATCAGCACGGCGCTTTACGACCTTTACATCAATGTCATAAGTCTCATCATCGCGCTCTACCGTAAGCTTGACCGTGCCGCCTTCAGGAACATTTCCGATGATGCTCATGAACTCGGTCAATCCGGAGATCTGTTTGCCGTCTGCCGCCAGGATGATGTCACCACACTTAAGACCAGCGTCTTCTGCGGGACTTCCGTCCTCAACTGAACTGATCACGATATAAGCATTTGACCGGGATCTGCCGGTGTCTGCTTCATATGCCGTAACGCCTATGTAAGACTTCTCGATGTATCCGTCATCTATGATGGAACTGATGATGTCGATGACCTTGTTGACCGGAATGGCAAAGCCGACATTATCGACCGACGCTTCACCGGATATGAGGTTACTCGAGTATTTCGCGTTGGTGATGCCGATCACTTCGCCGTAGCTGTTGAAGAGTGCTCCGCCTGAGTTGCCTGAATTGATCGCACAGTCAGTCTGGATCAGGTTCATCGCCTTGCGGTCGATCGTGATCTGGCGGTTCATGGCACTTACCACACCCTCCGTCAGCGAGAAAGTGAGTTCGCCGAGCGGGTTGCCGATCGCGATGACATCATCGCCGACTTTCATCTTATCCGAGTCACCTATGATGACCGGCGTCAGGCCCTGGGCATCGATCTTGAGAACCGCAATGTCGTTGTTCTCGTCATAGCCGATGAGCTTTGCATCGTATGATGTGTCATCGTATGTCGTAACCTTGATCTTTGAGGAACCCTCAACAACATGGTAGTTCGTTACTATGTAACCGTCATCTGTCAGGATGAATCCCGAACCGGAAGCTGCCGCCATCGTCTGATACCCGAAATAGTTCGTCATTACCTGCGTCTGTATCCCGACCGTCGAATTGACGTTTGCCGCATAGATCTCTGATGCCGTCATGAGGCTCCCGGTGTTGACATAAGACATGTTCTTAGTGCCGTCATCGCTGCGCTGACCTCTCACGATACCTGAAGATGAAGCATCTCCGCGTGACAGGTCATCATCCTCACTCACCGTAGATGTCCTTGTCCCCTCCGTCAGTTTGTTATACAGGACAACGCCTCCTGCACCGGTAACGCCACCGAGTATCGAACAACCCAACGCAACCGCAACGAAAGCTGCCGCATGGTTTTTCTTCCTCGGTGTGCGGGTTGCCTTGGGTATTCGCGGCCGGATCCTGTTAAGATCGTTCGGATCGTACGGGGTTAATGTGTTGTATGGATAGTTATTATTGTCAGACATTTTTATTAGCTCCTCTCTTAGTTGTCTTAGGCTTATTTTATGTATCTGACTTTAAACAAACCTTAAAAATGTGAGGCACTATTGCGGTTGCCTGAGAATTGCCGAAGATTAAGGGGGTGCTTGTGCTTGGGGTGCTTGGGATGACGCACAAGTGACACCGGGGACAACGTTGATCAAGGTCATGGGATCAGCTCATTCTATAAAACACTCTATGTAAATTCATTACATAGAACGCTACATAGAATATTCTATAAACCTCTCTATGTATTTGCATTACATAGAGCACTTTATAGAATGGATATCAAAAAACGATCTCAAAAAACGATCACAACAACCCGTTCACCACCCCAAACACCCCAAACACTCCATCCACTCCGACAACACAAAAAAAAGACCGTCTCACAACAATGAGACGGTCTAACATCATTGGCTGCCGAACTAGGATTCGAACCCAGACAGACGGTACCAGAAACCGGAGTGCTACCATTACACAATTCGGCAATGTGTTATTCAACGCACGGTATTATAGCAAAGCAAAAAATATAAATCAAGCATTAATTCCCTTGTTTTTCTCTATCAGACCGAGTTCCTCGAGTTTGGCACGCACCTTGCCCATATCTTCGTAGATCGGCATCTTGTTCGCCGGATTTCTAAGCGCGAACGCGGGATGATACGTCGTCATGATCAGATATCCGTTCTTCTCGATGAACTTGCCGCGAACATCTTTCATGACGGGCTTTGTTCCAAAGAATCCCTCATATGCGGTCGATCCGCAGAGGAGGATCACCTTTGGGCGCACCAGCATGAACTGCATGGCGAGGTTGCGCTTGCATGCTGCGATCTCTGACGGTTCAGGGCGCCTGTTCTCGGGAGGACGGCACTTGCAGATGTTGCAGATGTGGTAATCGGATCCGTCAAATCCGTATGCGTCGATCAGGCTCTGGAGAAGTCTTCCGGAGCGGCCAACAAACGGCTTGCCTGCCGCATCCTCTTCTGCGCCGGGCGCCTCGCCGACGATCATGAGCGGAGCTTCCTTCGCCCCTCTGTAGATGACGACGTTAGCCGCGCCGTCTCTCAGGCCGCATTCCCTGCAGTTCCTGCACATGTTCTCAAATTCTGCCCATTTAGCTTCGATATCAGCCATGATCTGTTCCTCATTTCAAGATAAGTATGGATATCCCGTCGTTGCTCCTGCCCCAGTCGATGTCGGTCCTAAGCTCGCGGAACCTGGCGACCGCATCCCTGCCTGATGCTGAGAACGGCCCGAAATCCTCGCCCGGGATAAACCCGGTTATGAGCCTCCGCTGCCGGAGGACAGTTACGTGGCGCTTAAGTTCGCTCTTGATCGCGCCGCCGCTGCCGGTGCTTCCATAGCCGTGGATCACTTTCGCGTAGGGTAAGCCCTGCGCTCTGATCCTGTACAGTTCGTTGGTCAGGCGGTCCATCGCCTGCCTTGCCGAGGGAAGCCCCGTCTCGAGATTGATCGTTTTCATGATAAAAATTATACCGCAAGTATTGTATAATCGCCTTATGCGTTTAGATAAATTGTTGGCAAATACCGGCGTCGGTACGAGAAGCGAAGTCAAGGGCATGATCCTCAAGGGCCGTGTCACGGTGAACGGCGCACTTGTGCGAGATCCCGGCTTTGACGTAAACACTGAGGATGACATCGCTGTGAACGGTCAACAGATAGACAGCAATGAATATATCTATCTTTTGTTCGACAAGCCCGACGGAGTGCTTACTGCGATGGAGGACCCGCGGCTCGACTGCGTCGGCAACTATATCCCTGACAGCCTCAAAGGCAAGCACCTAAGTCCCGTGGGGCGCCTCGATTACCACACGACAGGTCTGCTGATCATAACAAATGACGGCACTCTCAACCACAAGCTCACATCACCAAGATACAAGGTTGAGAAGTCATACCTCGTCACCTACGAAGGCGACGACCTGACCGGAGATATCGCCGCTGAGCTTAAGCAAGGCATCACTCTTACCGACATGGAAGAGCACACAAAACTTGCACCGGCCATGCTCGAACTTAAGGGTAACAAGACCTGCCTCATCACCTTAACTGAAGGCAAGACACACGAGGTCAGGCGCATAATCGCACATTACGGAAGATCTGTCGTATCCTTAAGAAGGATCTCAATTGCCGGTCTCAGACTGGACTTGGAAGAACCGGGACTTTTGCGTCCCCTGACTAAAGAGGAGTTATCTTACCTTACTGCCGCCCTCTGAATAATGCTCGTCACCATCTTCTGCGACGCTTCTATATCGGTAGTATCCCTGTTGATGCAGACGATCAGGCCTTCTTCGGTGTCAGGCCATTTCTCTTCGATGCCAAGGTTTATCGCAGACTCCTTATCCTTCAGTCTGAATCCGATAAGGATTGGCGTAGGATCACATTCCTCCGCCTTCGTTCCGTCAGCCATCCCTATCTCCTTATAGTATGCTTCCGTAAACTCGAAAGCCTCACGCTCGCTCAGATAGACAGGCTCCGCAACAGACTTCTCCTGCGATGACAGCGAACTCCATATGCTGTCATAAACACCTTCAAGATCGTGATAATAACCGAAATAGTACTTATATGTCATCGTATCGGTTATGAGCACGTTAGGATACGAATTCATCGCCGATGCAAAGCTCTGGTCTGCATATATGTTCTGTGTGATCTGCTGATCGTTTGGAACCACGAGATCGACATAAGTGACATACGGCTTCTTGAACTCATCCGACTTTACTGAATCGCCGAGAAGCTCCGTCTCTACATCCATATGGCCGAACACGACGATAGACACATCGTACCTGTTCGTAAACACGCTGTAGATGATGCTCACAAAGCAGACCGCGATAATGGCGATAACAAGTATCTTGAACCACTCATAAGAAAAGAAGTTCTTCCACTCGCCTTTTGTCTTGCCTGCGATCTTCTTCTCTTTCGCGTAGGCTTCCTGCTTCGCGAGAGCTTCGTCCCTTCTTCCGCACGCGATGTTATAGACAGCGGACAGCTCATTAAGGGCTTCCTCATTCTCCTCCCCGTTCTTGCCGCGGAGGTTCTTGCTCATCTTCCAGAACTTCTCGTCGATGATAAAATCGTTTGCATCAGAAGGAAGCCCCATGTACTCCAGGGCTTCTTCCTTTGTCATCTTCTCAAGGTCAATAGAACTCATTTCAGTGTATCAATCTCCGGTACAGATAATACACGTTTTGAGGATATTGTAAACACATGACTGCAGATCGGCCAATGCGAGACTGCCGTCCTCTATCGAATCAAGGATGTCCGTAATGTCAGCCTGCTCGCCGGGCATGATCCAGTCATTACCGGCATGCATGCAGAGTGCGGAAGATGAAGGCCCATACTTCTCAGGGTGTCCGAATCCTTTTGCAGCCACGGCGTCAGAAGTCGTGAACCAGTCGGTCATGACAACGCCCTTATAGCCCCACTCGTCCCTTAAGACATTCTGGATAAGATCATAATTATTTGCCGTATGCGTACCGTTCAGCAGGTTATATGATGTCATGACGGCAAGGGGCTGCGACGCCTTGACGGCGATCTCGAATCCTCTCAGATAGATCTCCCTCATGGTCTTCTCCGTGACATGTGAATTCGAGAACAGTCTGTTGTCCTCCTGATTGTTGCCGGAGAAATGCTTGATCGTCGTTCCTCTTCCCTTGTTCTTCTGAACGCCAATAGTCATAGCCGCAGCACACTTTCCTGAGATCAGCGGATCCTCCGAATAATACTCGAAATTACGTCCGCACAAAGGATTCCTGTGGATGTTCATGCCGGGTGCGAGCCAGAGATGGACATTATAGTCGATCATCTCCTCTCCGACGATATAACCCATCTCCGCGATAAGACCGGGATTCCAGGACTGAGCCAGTGCAGTCGCGATCGGGATCGCCGTGCAGTACTGGTAATAGTCAGTGCATCCGTCAGGAAGATCCGAAGGAAAATCCTGCTTGAAGAATCCGAAAACATATCCGCCGGGAACGAGCGATCCGTCGGGATAGGACTTAAAGTGCGGCTGGAGCCTCAATCCCGCGGGACCGTCAGCCAGAACGAGCGACGGGATCCCCCTCGACTCCAGGTAATACGCCGTGGTCTCAGCTGCAGCGCCGGGAACCTGCGTTGACTGTGCACCTACCGCACTGTCATCCTTCCTGTTCCCCTCGAAAGCGCCGACGCAGAGATACGCCATCTCCTCAGGTGTCAGCTGCGCGATCAGTTCCTTAAGGTCCGCCTCACCGTTCATGACGTCGTTAAGTGTGATCCTGCCCGCACCTTCCGGAGCAGTAAACTCATCTCTCTCATCCGTGTAAGTAATATCCTCTTCAGGCATCTGATCGATGTCGAGGACAAACTTCTCAAGGCCTGCGGTCTGCTCCCTGTCAGAAGCTTCATGGAGCGCCCTGCCCTTGCCGGGGTTAGTCAGTTCCGAGATCTCCATATCGGGAGCGAAGAGATTCTTCAGGTTTGCCGTAACGATCCTACCGGGAACATTGACTACCATGACGACCTTATTGTCAGCCGAAGACGTACCGACGCGGATCAGATAGTCGCCCTCTTCGAGCACCTTCTGTGCAGAAGCCGCATCGTATGACACTGCTTCCCTGATATCAAAGACGATATCGACTTCTTCCGATCCTCCGGGCGCGAGACAGCTTGTCTTGGCATATCCCACGAGCACCTTGAAAGGCTTGTCGATATTCCCCTCAGGCGCAGAACAGTAAGCCTGCACGACTTCCTTGCCTGAGAACTTCGAACCCGTATTCGTGACCTTGCAAGTGATAGTTATCCTGCTGCCGTCAAGCTTTGTCGCAACCGTTTCGGTATCAAAAGTCGTATACGACAGACCAAATCCGAACGGATACATCGGTTCGATCCCGAACGAATCGAAATACCTGTACCCGACATAGATACCCTCGCCATAGACTTCATCACTGTCATCCTTGCTGAACGTCGCATGATTAGGATAATCCTCATATCTCTTTGCCCATGTATCTGTTAGCTTGCCGGAAGGCGTGATCTTGCCGGACACCGCATCAGCAATGATGTCGCCGCCGAGGTTTCCGAGCTGGCTTACCGTCAATATGGCGCCTACGCCTTCGATCGAATTGATGACCGAAGTATCAATGATGCCGCCCGCATTGATGATCACCGCCGTCTTCTTATACGATGAAGCGATCTTCTTCAGGTTTGACTCCTCAGTCTCAGTCAGGAGATAATCACCCCTCTTATACTCACGGTCCTTGCCCTCGCCCGCATCTCTTGTTATCACGAACAGCGCAAGCTCCGTCTCACTGTCGATATCCGCGTCAGTAACTTCAGGCTGCTCCATAACCCCGAAAGGGTTGTCAAAAAGCCCCATCTCCGGCGCGATCTTCCTCGCCTTGGTGTACTCGTCGATCATCTTCAGATAATCTCTTGTATACACTTCAAGATCAGCATCGAACCTGTCGAGCCAACTCTTATTCGTGACCTCGAATCCGGCCCTGATAAGGCCCTCCTCGACCGGCACGTTAAACCTGCTGTTAACATCACCTGAACCTGTTCCGCCCTTGACGTAATGACGTGCTCCGTTTCCGTAGACGGCTATCTTGCCGGCACTTACCGGAAGAACATCATCGTTCTTGAGGATGACGATGCATTCGCCCGCCAGTTTCCTCACAAGTTCCATATGTTTGATCTCTTTGGCCGTGATGTCAGATGAAGTTTTAGCGTGGTAAGCCATGACTTGGTCCTCCGTTAATTTGGGGTATATTAATAATATAAAGCAAATCCACCCCGAAATTAACAGAAAAATGTGTAAATTATTGCAGTTATTTGTCAAATGCAATTGAATGGTATCACGATTTAATATATAATTATCACAAATTTGTTTTCGGAGGTCGTTATCCCATGATCAACATTGACAAAGAGCTAACTCAGAGAATGATGGCCGAAGAAGACAAAGGCCACCGCCTTGTTGCATACAACAAAGAGATAGAATTCTATGAACTTGTTGCCAGCGGCAATACGGAGCTCCTTGAAGAGAGAATGAAGAATTTCGGCAAGGATCAGAAGATGGGCCTGCTCAGCGACGACGCCCTCCGCAACCGTAAATATCATGCGATCATCCTCGCCAGCATGTTCAGCAGATTCTGCATCGAAGCCGGCATGGACATCGCGACTTCATACAACTTAAGTGACATCTACATCGAGATCATCGACAAGCTCACGACCGGCGAAGAGATCACCGCCATCAGCAAGAAGATGGCACTAGACTACTGCAAGAGGATGCAGAACAGCCTTAAGTCCTCCGCCATGTCGCGCAACGTTGTAGCTTCCATCGACTACATCAGAACTCATATCAGCGGCAAGCTGACAGTCGAGGACGTAGCTGATGCCATGAACCTCAACCCCAGCTACTTGAGCAAGCTCTTCAAGAAAGAGATGGGCATCACGATCAGCCAGTACATCAGGGATCAGAAGATCGCGATCGCGTGCAACATGCTCCGCCACTTAGACGACTCCAGCCTCGCGATCTCGAATTACCTCGGGTTCTCGTCGCAGAGCCACTTTATCCAGGTCTTCAAGAAATGCATTGGCATTCCGCCGGAGGAGTACAGGAAGCTCCACTACCACCAGTCCTGGATGGAGGGAGACACATAACAGCAGATCGAACGCACGGCACGCCGTGCGTTTTTATTGAGAAGTTGATAGCTGATCTTAATGCCTGTAAACCCAAGATGCCGTCTTTGGACATTTTGGGTTTATATTTTTTATTAAAAGTAAACCCAACTTGGGCAAAACAGCCATTCCGGGTTTATTTTTGCCGAAAGATGCCCATTTTGATGACATTGTCACTTTTTCTGAGTTTTTTGTCATTTAAAATGACACGACTATGCGTTTTTAGTGACACGCCTGGTATGTAGCGGCTTTTATTATTATTAGCCGCGACTAACTCACCGTTATTTTTGATTTACTCTACTTTTTTTGACGAGTAAAACCCGTTTTTGCGGTGACTCATCACAAATAAGCATTTACTCTACTTTTTTTGATGAGTAAAACCCGTTTTTGCGGTGAGTAAGATTTCCAATCATAAACTCTTCCCTGTCCCCACTGTCACGCTCCCCGCCAGCGCGAAGGACAATTTCAGGAATTCTTTGGAGTCGAGCGCCCCTTTCACCTCACTACTACCCTGCAAGGATCAACATAATTGTTCGCTGCAAAACCTCTCAGATGCGCCGGCACGCTGATGATCAGTCGCGGGCAGTCATCGAACGCATATTTCCCGATGCTCCTGACCGAATCCGGCACGTAAACATATGCGAGTTCATCGCAGTAGTCGAATGCCTCCTGCCCTATGGTCTCAAGGCTTTCGGGCAGGTAGATATACTTCAGGTCTTCACATGTGTTGAACGCCTGATCCCTGATCGTGGTCACCGAATCAGGCAGGATGATCTCCGTAATGAGGTCGCAGTCGATGAAGCACTGATAGCCGATCGAAGTGATGTTGGAATCCGGAGCGAACACGACTTTGCTGAACCCGTTGACACCGGCCGGCATCTTGACCTCGCCGGAGCCGGAGATGGTGAGGGTGCCGTCGCGGGAGATCCTGTAGGTGGCCGAGGGGCCGCAGGAGCCGGTGCTTTCGATGCTGTGGATGGTGTCGGCGTCGAGGATCTTGTGCTTCATGGAGAAAGCCTCGAGCGACATGAGATAGTTGTTGTATGTGTAAGGCTCGTCCTTGATGACGCCGGAGACGCGCGAATTGCCGACGAAGTGCTTGCCCCCGTCGAAAGTGGGGTCTACAAAATACCACTTGTCGCCAAGATAGACGGCGGCCCATGCGTGGTTGGCGAGCTCGCTGGCGCGCTTCGTGGAATCGGTAAGGAAGTTTTCGAAGGTCTCGGTATACCCGAACTCAACCACCGCAGGGATCTTCTGCACCCTGCACAGCGCCGCGAAAAGGTTGCCGAACCCCTCACAGATCCCGATCTTCCTCCTGATGAGCGACGCGCAGTCATCCTGGTAAACATAGTGCCCGTCCTTGAGCTGAATGTCGTCATATGCGAATTCGGAGATGATGTATGTGTATATCGCGAACACCTTATCCCAGTCGCTTGACAGTCCTGCGCAGAGGTTGTTGCTCACGTCGATCACGAGCGGATCGTTGCAGTCAACGTCGTTTTGAGCCTGAAGGCACTCGTCAAGCGACTTGGCGTCAGTCCACAGTTCGGAACACCTGGACACATTGTGATCATAGACAGGCGACTGGACAAAGCTCAGACCGCCGTCGCCGTTCCTGGTGAGGTAGATGTCCTGAAACTCATATTCGATGTCGTCGGCCGTGTAGTAGAACGGGATGTAATAGAGCCTGCCTTCCTTGAGCTTATCAGCAAGATCGATCTCGAAATTGCCGTCATCGGAAGTCTTCGATGCTATCTGCTTGTAGGATCCGTATTCCTTTATCTTGAGCCCGACATCGGACGCGCACCCGGACTCCATGACAAGATCCTTCCCGCGTACGGAAAGGATCGTCTTGCTGCCTGTTCTGCTTGTAAATTCTATGGAATCGAAGCCGGCTTCGTCGAAAGAAACGGTACGTCCCAGGACCGTCCCCATCCCCGCTCCTGCCATGTTCAGACAGGATGCGCCGATAAGAACAGCCGCAGTGATACCATTAAACACTTTACAGTTCCAAAGCCTTGTTCACAGCCTCATCAGCTGTCATCTCTGCCACTTCACCGGTCATCCTGTACTTGACCTCAACGATGCCCTCGGAAGCTCTTCTTCCGACCGTTATCCTCATGGGGATACCGATAAGATCCGCATCCTTGAACTTAACGCCGGGACGCTCGTTACGGTCGTCGATCATGACCTCTACTCCCTTGTCCTGAAGATCCTTGTAGATCTTCTCGGCAAGAGCCATATTCTCTTCGTCGTTGACCTTTGTGGGAACGACGATCGCCTTATAAGGTGCAACCTCAGCCGGCCACTTGATGCCGTCTTCGTCGTTGTACTGTTCGATGATCGCTGCAAGGGTCCTGCCTACGCCGATACCGTAGCATCCCATTACCATCGTATTCTCCTTACCGTCCTTGTCGAGATAGACGCAGTTCAAAGCCTTGGAATACTTGGTTCCGAGCTTGAAGATATGACCGACCTCAACGCCTCTTGCCATCTTGATGGGAGCGCCGCACTTAGGGCACTTGTCACCCTCGATGAGGTTCCTGATATCAACGATCTTCGTAGCTTCAAAATCCCTGCCGATATTAACATTCTTGAGATGGTAATCTGTCTCGCATGCACCGACGATGAAGTTCTTCATCGAAGCAACTTCGAGGTCGACGATAACGTCGATCTTCTTCTTCAGTCCGACAGGACCAGCGAATCCGACCTTAGCACCCGTGATCTCCTCAACATCTGCAAACGATGCGAGATCCATCTCAGTTGCATCGTAGAGGTTGCCGAGCTTCGTCTCATTGATGTCCCTGTCGCCTCTTACCATGGCGGCAACAATCTGTCCGTCGATATTGTAGAGGATCGTCTTTACAAATGCTGAAGGTTCAGCATTCATGTAAGACATGAGTTCCTCGATCGTCTTAACGTCAGGTGTGTGGATCTTCTCAACGGGAAGCATCTCCGCCTGATCCTGTTCGGGAGCAACGCAGACTGCCTTCTCCTCATTAGCTGCATATCCGCAGCCGTCACAGTAGCAGATGCCATCTTCACCGACTTCGCTCTTCACCATGAACTCCTGTGAACCGGAACCGCCCATCGCGCCTGAGTCGGCATCAACGATCGTGTAGTCTAAGCCAAGCCTTGTGAAGATCTTGTTATATGCCTCATACATCGTCTTGTATGACTCATCGAGACCTGCCTCGTCCACATCGAAAGAATACGCATCCTTCATGACGAACTCTCTGCATCTCATGATGCCGAATCTCGGTCTCTTCTCATCTCTGTACTTGTGCTGGATCTGATAGAGAGTAACCGGCAGCTGCTTATAGGATCTGATCGTATCCCTTACCGCCTCCGTGAAAGGTTCCTCATGCGTGGGACCCAGACAGAACTGACGTCCTCCGCGGTCCTTCAGCCTGAACATCTCAGGACCGAATCTCTCCCATCTTCCGGAAGCCATATATACTTCAGCAGGAAGGATCGCAGGCATGATGAGCTCCTGGGCTCCTGCCTTGTCCATCTCCTCCCTGACGACATTCTCAACCTTGCGGTACACGCGGTAACCCATCGGCATGAACGAATAAACACCTGAAGCGACCTTACGGATCAGGCCTGCCCTCAGCATCAGCTGATGTGAAGGGATCTCTGCGTCAGCGGGAATCTCACGCTGTGTTGCCAAAAACATTTTAGATACTCTCATATGCATCTCCAATAAATAATAATGTGCGCATAAGAGTATAAACTAAGACGGGGCGTTTGTAAAATGCTCAATCTTCAGGGGCGGTCTCCGGGATCACCACAGCCTCGCCCGTCGAAGCGAACTCATACTCCTGCCCGTCGATAGTTACCTTGCCAGTGACCATATGTCCCGACTCATCGAAATAATACAGATCATCTCCGATGGTCTTAAGGCCTGTAGACATGACGCCCTTCTTGGAGAAGTAATACTTCTCGCCGCTTATCGTCTTCCAGCCGGTCGTTACTTCACCCGTCTTCTTTACATAGTAACGCTTGCCTGAAGCGTCCTTCCGCCAACCGGATTTCGCAAGGACACCATCTGTTCCGAACAGATAGTACTTTCCGCTCACCTTGACTGAACCTGTTGCCATCACGCCTTTCGAATCGAAATGGTATTTCTTCTTGCTGATCGTCTGCCAGCCTGTCTTGGCACCCTTCGATGTGAAGTAGTAATACTTGCCGGATACTTTTTTCCAGCCGGTCTTAAATACGCCTTCCTTGCTGAAGTAATAGATCTTGCTGCTGATCGTCTTGAATCCTGTAGCCATTACTCCCTTCTTGGAGAAATAGTATCTCTTCTTGCTGATCGTCTGCCAGCCGGTCTTCATGATACCTTTCGAAGTGAAGTAATATTTGTTGCCTCCGATCGTCTGCCAACCGGTCTGCATTACGCCCTTCGATGAGAAGTAATAAACGTTCCCGCTTATCTTCCACAATCCGACGGCCTTTGTGCCGAAGTTGGTCTTGTAATACCACTTTCCGTTAACCTTTTTCCAGGAGAACCAGTGACCCTTATCTTCAGAGAACTTACCAGGATCGAGTTTGGGAATAATTTCCGTTTTCTTCTTCCCGCAATTGGAACACTTATAAGTGATCTTGCCTTCCTTGTCATAGGTTGCGGAAGTCCTCTTCGTCTCTTCCCAGTAATGATCACCTACCTTGATTGTGATCTTCGATGAACTGACAGATCCGTCAACAGAAGCCGCAACGATATTGGATTTGCCTTGGCCTACTGCAGTAACGTGACCTTCCTGATCGATGGTAATGGCAGACTCGTTGCTCGAAGACCATACGATGCTCTTATCATAGGCTGTTGAAGGATAGATCGATGCCTTAAGGTCCATCTCCTCACCCTCGCACATTACGAGCTTGGAGTAATTGATGCAGATCGAATCCATCGGAATGGGTTCATAGATCGCTTTGATCGTTACGTCTCTGGCAGGAAGAATAATATGGATATTGCTGTCCTTTACCGTTTTATTGTTGACTATCTCGATGTCATCATCAATGAGCCACTTAACGAAAGTAACACCATCCAGCGAGTTCTTTGTTGTCCTGATCAATACATGCTGACCTTTTATAAATACCATCTCAGTCTTCACGTTATTAGTGCCGAGTTCATATATCTCGCCGCCTTCGATCGTAAGTTTATAGCGTGTATATTCACCTGTGTTTGCAGGTTCATGTTTAATTCTACCACAGTATTGACATGTATATTCAATATCACCTTCAAAATCTTCTGTTGGTTCAATATGACCTGTTTCTTTCCAGTTGTGGTCTCTGACGGTAATCAACCAACGTCCGTAAACACCGCTGCCATCAACTGCAGTCGCTGTTACTGCAACCTGACCTGGAGCAATGCCCACTACATGACCCTGATTATCAACTGTTAATATCGAATTGTCACTTGAAGCCCAAGTTACGTTCTTATCATATGCATTATTCGGATATACAGATGCACTTATATCTATTTCCTCATCTGTGCATATATATGTCTTGGGCGCATACAGATTAATACTACTGACAAGAATCGGTAAGTATTCTGCTTTGACAGTTACGTTTTTCCCAGGCAGAACAATAGTAAGATAATTGTCTGTCAGATCACAGTTCCATAAGGTTATGCCATCGTCACAAACCCATTTGCTGAATAACAGGCAATCCGATGAGGTCTTAGTTGGTCTAATTTCGAGGATCGTTCCTTCTACAAACTCAATCTCAGTCTGTCCGCGAAGTTCGCTGATACTATACACTTCTCCACCATCGATCGTCAGTTTGTATCTGGTGTATTTGACTCTAATGTTGTAAACAGCCTGATAGCCACCATCTTCAGTAGTAGCTGTAACCTTGCACTCACCTTCCGATACAGGAGTGATTTTATCACCGATTACCCGTGCAACAGAAGGATTATCCGATGTATAGGTTATCTCTTTATTACTCGCGTTTGCAGGAACAACATTCGCCCCAAGTGAAACAGATTCTCCTGGACGATCAAAAGTTATATTGCCATCACCAATATCGATACCTGTTACTCTCACACTCTCAAAATACACAGTAGCACCCTCAGGAATAGCAGTATCAAAACTAATCCTATTCCATTCCTCTTGCGTTCCTGCGTAATAGATATTGATCTTAGATATTCCGTCAAATGCCTTTGATCCAATTTCTGTAACCGAGGAAGGAATAGATACAGACTTCAGAGAACTGCAGTTATAGAATGCTTCTTTGCCTATCCTGCTAACTCCTTCTGGAATAACTACACTTGTAATTGTAGAACTGCTAAAAGCTCCTTCAGGGATTTCTTCAATGCCGGAAGACAATACTACTTCATCTGTCTTACAACGTGCAAAAACGGATTTACCCAATGTCTTTACAGTTGAGGGCAGCACTATTCTTGGTATAACCGCTTCGTAAAAGACTTTATCCCCGATTGTTTCAATACCTTCATTAAGTACAAGTTCATTGATCTTAGATCCTTGTAAGGAACCATTATTGAGAATCTTGACTCCATTAGGAAATACCAGTTTATCGATCTCAAGATAGGCAAGACCATTTTGCATGATCTCAGTTGTATTATTATCAATCGTCAACGATTTGATTATTGATGGTGCAAGGTAGAGTTTTGTTTTATCCTTTGAATACAACACTCCATCGCAGACAGTAAAGTATTGATTATTAGGATCTACCGTAATGATCTGTAAGTATTGCCCGCTGAGCGACCCACTACCGATCGATTGGATAGTATCTGGCAAGTACAACGATTTCACCGCAGAACTAAATGCAGGAATACCATCTATTCCAAGCGTGGTGATCGTATGTCCGCTTATCTCAGAAGGAATAACAACATCAGTATCAAACCCGTCATATTGAGTGATTACAGATGCCGTAGATCTTGAGAACCCGAGAGGTTCTTCACGTACATAATAATATCTGGGTTTTGTTCCGGAAAACCCCGCGTCAGCAACATAATACTTTCCATCACATAGTGCTATGGTGTTCACATGAGCACTGCCTGCTCCAGGATCATTATAACCGACTCTTGATCCAGCATTAACCCCAGCTCTCTTACACATCTCCAGAATTGCCGATGAACTGGCCCAACAAGTACCATTTCCATAGACCATCAATTCGACATAAGAAGAATATGACCCGTAGTCAGTATTTGTAGCAATCCATTTGGTTATGGCAGTAAGTTTGTCAAGATCAGACATTCCATCAGTAATGATTTCCGACAAAGCATTGTCTATTGCATTGCTGGCATACTCTTCTACATAATCCTTTACGGTAACCTTAATATCTTGAGAATAGTCGCCGCATGTTACTCTTACCTTTGAGACTCCGGGATAGTATTCTTTCCATGTGTCAACTTGTTGTGTGGAAGGGTTATATTGAGAAGCCGTCGCATAATCAGGGGTAATGATACCATCCTCTGAAACAACTATATTGTAGGCAGATAAAATTTCATACTTTGGCGTACCGCTCAGACCATCCACATTGATCTTATAACTAGTGTTGTAACCATCAGGTATGTCTCCAATTATTTCCCTATGCTTATCATACAGGAAATACAGTGTCACTTCCGACGGATTCAGCTCATCCTTTGCATGGACTTCATGACCAAGCCCGAACAGAGCTAACAACACGGCCAAAGCCAGTACTAACCCGACCGGTTTGACATAACGGAATCCTGTTGAACTATCCTTCATAACCTGCCTCCAAAGCGAAGATCTCACTCTTATTATTATAACAGGCGCGGGTGGGTAATTAAACAAAGGGATTTCTCGTTCAGCAGATCGCTCAAGGTAATGTGCACTACATTGAGTACTTTACTGAACACGCAGCAGATCGCTCAAGGTAATGTGCACTACATTGAGTACTTTACTGAACACGCAGCAGATCG